>NZ_OZ034915.1:0-717136 GCF_964030655.1 Spiroplasma endosymbiont of Poecilobothrus nobilitatus
TGAACACAAAAGAATTATGGATTGAAGTTAAAGAAATATTATCTCGTGATGAATCAGTTTCCCCAGAAATTTACAACTACTATATTAGTGACACAAACTTATATACTGTATCTGATAATAACTGCTTAATTACAACAAAATCAGAAATTGCAATTGGTATTTTTGAAGCAGGATTAAATGAAAAAATTAAAAATATCTTAAAAAAACTGACTGGAATCCAATATAATATTTCTTTTGAATTAGAAAAAAATATTAATAAGCAAGCATCTGTAATTAGTAAAATTGATACATTAACAGAAAACAATAACATTGCTTATTATGAAAATTATACTTTTGAAAATTTTGTTCGTGGTGATTCTAATCACGAAGCAATGCAAGCAGCTTTAGCAGTTGCTTTAGATCTTGGAAAAAAATGAAATCCATTATTCATATATGGAGACTCTGGACTAGGAAAAACACATTTATTACACGCAATTGAAAATAAGGTGAATGAAATTTATAAAACAAATAACCAAGTAAAATATTTAAAAGCCGATGAGTTTGGAAAAATTGCTATGGATATTTTAAACCAAGGACATGAAATTATTGAAGCTTTTAAAACATCTTATGATATTTACGACTGTTTATTAATTGATGACATACAATTATTAGCAAAACGAAATAAAACAAATGAATTGTTTTTTCATATTTTTAACTCATATATTGAAAAAAATAAACAAATTGTAATTACTTCTGATAAATATCCTGATGATCTAGGTGGTTTTGAAGCTAGAATTATTTCTCGTTTTTCGTATGGTTTAAGTATTGGCTTAGATTCACCAGATTTTGAAACAGCTCTTAAAATATTAGAACAAAAACTAAAACATCAAAATAACTTAGGATTATTTTCAGAAGAATCACTAGAATTTATTGCTTTAAATTTTAACAGTGATGTTAGAAAGTTAGAAGGAGCAATTAAGCGATTATTATTTTTAGCTGTTATGAACAAAAAACCAAATGAAATTATTACATTAGCTGATGTTGAAAAAGCATTTAAAAATGCCCCTCTGCAAAACAATGAAAAAATTACCCCTAAAAAAATTAAACAAATTGTTGCTGATAATTATAATATTACTATCAAAGCAATGATGAGCAAATCACGAGTTAGTAATGTAATGCAAGCACGACAATTAACAATGTATTTTTGTCGAACATTATTAGATGAACCCTTTACAAGAATTGGAAATGAGTTTGGTGGTAAAGACCACACAACTGTTATGAATAGTGTTAAAAAAGTTGAAGCACATATTAGCACAAATAAAGAATTTAAACATTTAGTAAATGCAATTCGTATAAAAATTGAAGGAAAATAGCACAATGTTTTCCACGATTGTTTTTTAATAAAAAATAATATTATTTAAAACTTTATCAAGTTTTCCACATTTTCTACATTATAATAATAATAAATAAAAAACAATATTTTAACAATGGTATATAATTATTTATATATTACAAAATATACTAAAGTAAGGAGTAACAAAATGATCGTAAACATTAAAAGAGATAAAATATTAGATGAATTATTGAAAGTAAGTCGAATAATTTCTCAAAAGACTTTAATTCCTTCACTACTAGGAATTTTATTTGAAGTTAAAAAAAACAAAATTACTTTTACTACTTCTGATGGTGATACATCAATTAAATCAGAAATTATGGGCAATGTTTTAAGTATTACTCGAATTGGAAGTGTCTTAATTAAAAATAAATTTATTGTTGAAGTTATTCGTAAAATTGAAGATGAATTTATTACATTGGAAGTAGTTGATGGTAATTTAATTAAAATCAAAGCAAGTAATTTTGATTCAATTTTAAATACATTAAACTCAGCAGATTATCCACATTTATCATTTGAAACAGAAGGTAAAGAAATAAATTTTACAAGTACAGTATTAAAAGAAATTATTTCACAAACAAGTTTTGCAATTGGAGAAAAAGAAAAAAGAATAGTTTTTAATGGTTTAAATGTTAAAACAGATCAAAATAATAAAGAATTAATAATTACTGCCACTGATTCATTTCGATTATCATGTAAAAAGATTGCCTATAGTAATAATTATAATTTTGATGTTATTATTCCTGGAAAATTTATTAATGAAATTGGCCGTTTAATTTCAGAAAATGACCAAGAAATTAAAATGAAAATTACTGATAAGTCAGTTAGCGTTATTATTAATAATACAATTGTTCAAACAAAAATTATTGAAGGAAAATATCCTGATACAAGTAAAGTTATTCCAACTTCCTTTAATACTTCATTAACAATCAATAATCGTGAACTAATTAAAATTATTGAGCGAGCTAGTATATTATCAAATGAGGCGATGACAACAATTGTTACATTAAAAATAAAAGAACAAAAAGTTTTAGTTACTTCATTTACGAAAGAAATTGGTAAAACAGAAGAAGAAATTAAAGATTTTAAAGTTGAAGGAGCAGACCAAACAATTTCTTTTAATTCAAAGTATATTTTGGATGCTTTAAAAGCCTTTAAAACAAAAGAAATTACAATTAAAATCATTGATGAAACAAAACCATTAATTATTACTGCTAATGATGATCCAACATTACAACAATTAGTTTTACCAATTCGGTCATATTAAAAACTCATTACTGAGTTTTTTATTTTATAACTTTTTTATAGGGTTAAATTAGACACTAAAAATATAAAAATATTTTTTAGAATATTTAAAAATATATTTGATAATTTAGCCCTAAAATTAGGTAATAATGGTAAAATAAAAAAAGTAGAAATGGAGAAAATTATTTATGGGTGATAATTATAATTCAGAATCAATTCAAATTTTAGAAGGTTTAGAAGCAGTTCGAAAACGACCAGGGATGTATATTGGTGCGACAAATGCTAGAGGGTTACATCATTTAGTTTGAGAAATTATTGATAACTCAATTGATGAAGTTTTAGCTAATTTTGCTAATAAAATTAAAATTATTCTTAATAAGGATGAATCAATTACAGTTATTGATAATGGCCGTGGAATTCCAATTGAAATTCACCCAAAAACAAAAGTTTCAACATTAGAAACTGTTTTTACTATTTTACATGCAGGAGGAAAATTTGATTCAAATACATATAAAATTTCTGGTGGTTTACATGGAGTAGGAGCTAGTGTTGTTAATGCTTTAAGTAAATATTTAAAAGTTGAAGTTAGAAAAAATAATAAAAAATATGTAATGGAGTTTCATAATGGTGGTCAAATTTTAACACCAATTAAAGAAGTTGGTTCAACATTAGAAACTGGAACAACAGTAACTTTTTTACCAGATGAAAAGATTTTTAAAGAAACAACAATTTTTATTTTTTCAACAATTCAAAATCGAATTAAACAATTAGCTTTTTTAAATAAAGGATTAGAAATATCATTAGTTGATTTACGAGAAGATGATGAAGAAAAAATTGTTGTTTATCAATTTAATAATGGGATTAAAGATTATGTTTTAGAATTAAATAAAACAATTGGTACACCATTAAAAGATGTTTTTTATGTTGAAGGAATAGAAGATAATATTGTTGTTGAATTTGGTTTACAATATAATGACAATTATTCAGAAAATATTTTTTCTTTTTGTAATAACATTAATACCCATGAGGGTGGAACCCACGAAGAAGGTGCTAAATTAGCCATTGTTCGTGAAATAAATAATTATTTTAAAAATATTAATAAAAATAATAAAGGTAATGAAGATAAATTTACTTGAGATGACATTAAAGAAGGAATGACAACAATAATTTCTATTCATCATCCGGATCCGCAATATGAAGGTCAAACTAAAACAAAGTTAGGAAATAGTGAAGTTAAAAAAATTGTTTCTAATATTGTTGGAAAAGGATTAAGTAGTTATTTGTTAGAAAATCCAGAAGATGCAAAAAAAATTATTGAAAAAATAAGTTTATCATTAAAAGCAAGAATTGCTGCACAACGCGCAAAAGAAACAACACGTCGTAAGACCGTAATGGATAGTTTTTCATTACCAGGTAAATTAGCAGATTGTGAAACAAAAGATGCTAAGATAGCTGAACTTTATATTGTTGAAGGGGATTCTGCTGGTGGAAGTGCTAAATCTGGTCGAAATCGAAAATTTCAAGCAATTTTACCATTACGAGGAAAAATTTTAAATGTTGAAAAAGCAAAACAAATTAAAATATTTGAAAATAATGAAATTAATTCAATTATTACCGCATTAGGAGCAGGTATTAAAGATAATTTTAATGATAAAAAATTACGTTATCAAAAGGTAATTATTATGACTGATGCTGATGTTGATGGTGCGCATATTCGAATTTTATTATTGACATTTTTTTATCGTTATATGAAAGATTTGATTGAAAATGGCAATATTTATATTGCTCAACCACCACTATACAAAATTCAAAATGGTAATCAGATTCAATATGCTTATAGTGATAATGAATTAGAACTTTATAAAGAAGAATTATTAAAACAAAATAAAAATTATACAATTCAACGTTATAAAGGTTTAGGAGAAATGAATCCAGAACAATTATGAGAAACAACAATGGATCCAGAACGGCGTTTATTATTGAAAGTTTCTGTTAATAATGCATTTGAAGCAAATTTAATTTGTAATGAATTAATGGGTGAAAATGTTGAACCACGAAAAAAATTTATTCGTGAAAATGCAAAATATGTTAAAAATTTAGATGTCTAGAAGGGAAATATAATGATGAAATCAGAAAATGATGGATATGATTATGATGGTAAAATTCGTGATATTGATATTGCTGATGAAATTAAAAATGGCTTTTTAGATTATGCAATGTCAGTTATTGTTTCACGTGCAATTCCTGATGTTCGTGATGGATTAAAACCAGTTCATCGACGTATTATTTATGCAATGTGAGATTTAAAAATGACTTACGATAAACAACATAAGAAATCAGCTCGAATTGTTGGTGAAGTAATTGGGAAATATCATCCCCATGGTGATACTGCTGTTTATGAAGCAATGGTTCGGATGGCACAATATTTTTCTTATCGTTATCCTTTAATTGATGGTCATGGAAATTTTGGTTCAATGGATGGTGATGCTCCAGCGGCAATGCGATATACGGAAGCAAAAATGAGTAAAATTGCTGGTGAACTAATCAAAGATATTGAAAAAGAAACAACAATTTTTATTGACAATTATGATGGCAGTGAAGAAGAACCAACTTTTTTACCAGGATATTTTCCAAATTTATTAGTTAATGGTGCTAGTGGAATTGCTGTTGGAATGGCAACTAATATTCCACCTCATAATTTGAATGAAGTAATTAATGGTGTTATTACGGTAACAAAAAATCCTGAAATAACAACTGTTGAATTAATGAAAATTATTAAAGGACCTGATTTTCCAACGGGAGCATTAATTACGGCTGGAAACGGTTTAATTAAAGCTTATGAAACAGGAAATGGAGCAATTACAATTCGTTCAAAAATTGATATTGAAGAAAATAATAATAAAAGACGAATTATTGTGTTAGAGATTCCATATCAAATTAATAAAGCAAAAGTGTTGGAACGAATTGCAGAATTAATTCGCGATAAAATTATTAATGGAATTAGTGATCTTCGTGATGAATCAAACATGGAGGGGGTTCGTATTGTTTTAGAATTAAAACGTGATGCTCAAGAAAATGTTATTTTAAATAAGTTATATAAATTAACACCACTTCAAACTAATTTTTCGTTAAATATTTTAGCATTATACAAAAACCAACCAAGAGTAATGGGTTTAAAACAAATTTTAAAATATTTTATTGAACATCAAATTGATATTATTATTAAACGTAGTCAGTTTGAATTAAAGAAAAATCGTAATCGTTTAATCATTTTAGAAGGATTAAAAATTGCGCTTGATAATATTGATGAAGTCATTGCAATTATTAAACAATCACAAACAACACAGATTGCATCAGATGCTTTAATTAATAAATTTAATTTGGTAGTTGAACAAGCACGGGCAATTTTAGAAATGCGCTTACAAAGATTAACTGGATTAGAAATTGAAAAAATTAATAATGAAATTAAAGATATTAAAGTGGCAATAACTGAATTAGAAGAGATTATTAATAATAGTGAAAAACAAATTGACATTATGATTACGGAATTAACAGAAATTAAGAAAAAATATGGTGATGAGCGGCGCAGTCAAATTATTAAGGAAGAGTTAACAGAAATTGATCCAGAAGAATTAATTCGCCGGGAAGACATTTTAATTATGTTAACACAAGATGGTTATGTTAAACGAGTAGCTGATGATACTTTTAAATTGCAAAATCGTGGTGGAAAAGGGATTATTGGTTTAGCAAATATTGAAGATAGTTTAAAGAAAATTATTAGTGCTAATAGTATTGACTCGTTATTAATTTTTTCAAATTTTGGAAAAGTGTATAAATTACGAGCTTATCAAATTGAAACATATTCACGACATGCGCGGGGGTTACCAATTATTAATTTAATTGCAATTGATAAAACAGAAAGCATTCAAACAATTATTGCTGTAGATGAGTCAATTTCAACAGAGGATAATTTATTTTTCGTGACAAAAAAAGGTCTTATTAAAAAAACAATGATAAGTGAATTTAATCAAATTCGCCAAACAGGGAAAGTAGCAATTGAGTTAAAAGATAATGATGAATTAGTAAGCGTGATTATTACAAAAGGACATGATGATGTTATTATTGGAAATAATATTGGAAAAGTAATTCGATTTAATGAAGAGGAAATTAGACCAATGATACGACAATCAGTTGGGGTTAAAGGAATTGCTAACGATGCTGTTGGAGAAACAATTGGGGTGAGTTCAGGACGGTCTGCGAAATATGTTTTATCAGTAACTGAAAATGGTTATGCGAAAAAAACAGCAATTGAATATTATCGTTTAACAGGACGAAATACTAATGGTGTTAAGTCAATTAACTTAACATATAAAACAGGATATTTAAAATTTGTTCAAGCTGTAACTGGTGATGAAGATATTTTAGTAGGAACAAAAAAAGGAAATATTATTCGTGTTTCGCTAGAACAAATTCCATTATTTGGCCGAACAACATCGGGTGTTAAAATTATGCGATTAGAACAAGATGATAAATTAGAAGTTATTGAAATTTTAAAAAAGAAAATTATCATTGAAGGAAAAAGATAAAAATGTTAGATCAAAAAAAAATTCTTGAAAACCTTGACGAAATAATAAAAAAATTAAACCGCCGTCATGATGATTTTTCATATTTACAAGATATTAAAAAATTATCAGTTCAACGTCGCGAATTAATTGTTAAATCAGAAAAATTAAAAGAAAAACGAAATCTTGAATCAAAAAAAGTTGGAACTTTAATAGCGGAAAAAAAAGACCAAGAAGTACAAACAATTAAAGAATTAATTAATACTATTAAACAAGAAATGGAAGTAATTGATGAACAACTAAATAAAGTTGAAGAAAAAATTAAAGCAATTTTAGAAGTTACACCTAACATTCCAGATGATTCAGTTCCTAGTGGGAAAGATGAAAATGATAATGTGGAAATTCGTAAATGAGGTAAAATTTCAAATCATAAGAAAGTAAAAGAACATTGAGAAGTAGCGACAGAATTAGACTTAATTGATTTTGATCGGGGAACTAAAATATCAGGTTCACGTTTTGTAGTATATAAAGGAATGGGAGCTAAATTAGAACGTTCTTTAATGAACTTTATGTTAGATGAACATGCAAAACGAGGTTATATTGAAATTGAACCACCAATTTTAGTACAACCGCAAATTATGTATGGGACAGGAAACTTGCCAAAATTTAAAGAGGATTTATATTATATTGAAAAAGATAATTTATATTTAATTCCAACTGCAGAAGTACCAGTAACTAATTTATACCGTGAAGAAATTTTGGCGAAAGATCAGTTACCAATTTATCATACTGCTTATACACCATGTTTTCGTCAGGAAGCTGGTTCTGCTGGGCGTGATACAAAAGGAATTATTCGTTTACACCAGTTTAAAAAGGTTGAAATGGTTAAATTTACTACAGAAGAAACTTCATTTGAAGAATTAGAAAAAATGGTATTAGATGCAGAAAATATTCTTCAATTATTGGAAATTCCATACCGTGTAATCTTGTTGTGTTCAGGTGATATGGGATTTTCTTCAAAAAAAACATATGATGTAGAAGTATGAATGCCTGGTCAGAATAAATATCGTGAAATTTCGTCTTGTTCAAATTGTCTTGATTTTCAAGCACGTAGGATGAAATTACGTTATCGTGATGATAATAATGAAATAAAATATGTTCATACTTTAAATGGCTCAGGTTTAGCAATTGATCGCTTAATTGCTGCAATTTTAGAAAATTATCAAAATGAAGATGGGACTATTACAATTCCAAAAAAATTGCAACCTTATTTTCAAGGTCAAACTGTTATTGTTTAAAATGTTTCACGTGAAACATTGCGGTTTTTAATAAAAAGTTTTAATTTTGTAGAAAACTCTTGATGAAATAAAAAAAATCATCAATATGATAACTTTAAAAGAAAATTATATAAACTTTTAATATTGTTATTTAACTTTTTTATACGTTAAAATATAATACCGATGATTGTTTGTTTGGCGTTAAACCTTTATGCTGGTATTTTCATTTTCAGTGATTTAAATAATTTTGAATGTTCGTGAAACCTAAGCCATGATAATGAATTAAGGATTCTTTAAGATTTGATTGTAATTTACTAATTTTATTTAACTTTCGATAACTAGCATCAGAATTTGCACTAGTTTTAGTTGCTAATAAAATAGAATTTGTTTGTTTTGCTACTAATAAATATAATGGTTGCATGTCAGAAATAATAATTGAATTTTCTTTGATTAATTGTTTATTAATATTTTCAATAATTCACTGTTTTTGTAATCGTTTTGTGTTGGTTGATTTAACATAAATATTATTATTGCTATCAACAGCCATTTGAATACAACATTTAGTGTTGGTTGAAAATGAATCAAGATGAATTTTTCTTTTATCAAATTTATCTTTAAAATTACCTTTGTAGATTTCTTTAATAAATGTTTCATCAATTTGAATTTGGCCATTTAACGTTTTAAATTTTAATTGGGTGTTTTCTAATTGTTTTGATTTAATTATTTTTTGGCGATTATATCAAGCTGTTTTCGGTGATGTTTTAATAAAGTGGGAAATCATTTTACTAGATTGGCCTAATAATGAAATTTGAATCAATAAATTTCACTGTTCATAATTTAAATGACTTCAATACGTAAAATGATCACGAAAAGCATCAAAACTAGCACGACATTTTTTGCATAAATATTTTTGTTTTCCTTCAGGATTATGACCATTTTTAACACAATAAAAAGATTGACAATTAGGACATTTAATACTTTTATCCCTAAATTTTTGATCAATTTCATTTAAGCGTTTTTGTTTTTTAATTAATTCTGCTTCTTTTTTGACTTTTTCATGAAATTATAAAAATTGATCATCTGTTAAACTATTTATTAATTCTTCAATTATTTTTTCCATTAATTATTCACTTCTTATATTAAAAATATACCTAATTTTAGGTATATTTTATAAATATTAAATATCAAGAGTTTTCTACAAAATTAAAGATAAAAAGAATATGCAAAATAAAATTCTATGATATAATTACTTATGTCATTACAATAGTTACATTTGAAACTGGTCAGGACCGGAAGGTAGCATCCATAAGACTAAGGACTATGTGTAATGACATTTTTTATGATAAGGGTGAATTTATGACAGATACTACATTAATTTTCAATAAATTATATAAGTTATCACAACGAGCATATAAGAAAAAACATGTTCCAATTTCTGCATTAGTTGTTGACCAAAATGGTAAAATTATTGCCATTGGATATAATAAAACAACAAAAAATTCAGTAACAACACACGCTGAGATTTATGCTTTAAATCAAGCATGTCGAAAAAAACGAACAAATAAAATTATCGATTATTCAATATGAGTTACTGTTGAACCATGTATGATGTGCCTAGGAGCAATAATTAATTCAGGAATTAAAGTTATTAATTATTATTTATCAAATGAAAAATATGGTTTTTTAAAGTCTAATCATACTTTTGATGTTTCAAAATTAAAAGTTCAACATGTTAGAAAACATGAGGAAAATATGATTTTAAAAGATTTAATGAAGAAATTTTTTGATAAATTAAGATAGAATATTTGTAATTAAAGGAGTAAAATAAAATTATTATAACAACAATATTGAACGGGGGCATAAAAAATGGATTATATTTCTTTATATCGTAAATATCGACCAAATAATTTTGATAAAATTGTTGGACAAATTGAAATTAGAAAAGCTTTAAAAAATGCAATTATAAATAATACATTTTCGCATGCGTATTTATTTTCAGGACCACGCGGGACAGGGAAAACTTCGATTGCAAAAATATTTACAAAAGCAATTAATTGTATTAATTTGGATAAAGGGAATCCGTGTAATAAATGTGCCAGTTGTCAGGAAATAAACCGTGCCGGAGCAGTTGATGTGTTTGAAATTGATGCTGCTTCAAATAATGGTGTTGATGAAATTCGAGAAATTAGAAATAATGTTCAGTTACTTCCTACAATGACAAAATATAAAGTTTATATTATTGATGAAATTCATATGTTAACTAATTCAGCTTTTAATGCATTATTAAAAACATTAGAAGAACCGCCACAACATGTTGTTTTTATTTTAGCAACAACTGAAAGTCATAAGATTCCTGCAACAATTATTTCACGTTGTCAACAATATAATTTTCGCAAGATCTCAAAAGTTGAATTAGAAAATAATATTATTAATATTTTACAAAAAGAGGAAATTAAATATGATTTGGCTGCGATTAAAGAAATTGCTCTTTTGGCTGATGGTAGTGCTCGCGATTCATTAAGTATTTTAGAACAAGTAATTATGTTTTCTGATCGTAATGTTACCTTAGAAAGTGTAAATATTATTTTTGCAACAGTTTCAAAAACCATTAAATTAAAATTATTAAAGGATATTTTAGAATATAAAACAACAGAAGTTTTAATGGCTAGTAAAAAAATTTATCAAGCAGGTTCTGATTTTGAAATTTTAACATTAAATTTATTAGATATTTTAAAAGAAATTTTTGAGTTTAAACAAACTAATAATTCAATTTTTTTAAATTTATTATCAGAAGAACAAGCAAAAGGATTTGCTGAACAATTAAGTTCAAAAGAATTAATTATGTTACTTGATTTGTTTACTGAAGCAGCAAGAAAAATGAGAAATAGTAAAACACAAGAAATGTATTTTGAATTAATTTTATTAAAAGCTTTAGCAATCTTTGAAAATAATACTAAGAATTTACAGAATTTAAAATTAAGTGATTTAGTGATTTTAGAATATACAGAGAAAAGAGAAATTAATCATCATAAAATAGAAAAAATTTATAAAAATATAAAAATAATAGAAAATAATTCTGAAAAAGATCAAGCGCCGCCCTTAAAAGAAGAACTTATTGTAAATAAAGAATTAAAAAACAATGATGAAATAATTCATTTAAAAGAATCAAAATTGCCTAATAACCAACCATTATTTCATAATTTTTCATTATTTAATAATGAAGAACCTAATGATAGTTCTTTTAGTAACATAGAACCACAACAAAATAAAATAATAGTAGATAAAAATGATCTTCAAACTAATTTTGAACAAATAAAGGAAAAAGAAAGTTTTGAATCAATTGGACCAGAGCAAATTTCTTATGGAAAAGAATTAGAAGGCATAACTGACTTACAAAAATATCGTGACGATATTAAAAATAAAGTTAATATTTATGAATTTTCTAATATTAATTATTCTAATAATCAAATTTTTAATATTTTAATTAAAGCTAGTAAAGAAGAACGAGAAAAATTTAAAAATAAATTTATGGAATTAATTAACGAAAAAGGTAAAGTAGTTCAATTAGATAAATTAATTAGTTTCTATGATGTTAAATATGCGGCTGCATCAGAACAAGGACTGATTATTGTAACTAATACAAAACCAGAAGCAAATTGAATTAGTTTTGAAATGTGTGATTGAGAATTTCGTAATAAGATTTTCCAAGCATTTGATTTTGATTTTATTATTATTTCCTTAAGTGAAACTGAGTGAACTAATGTTCGCAATGATTATGTTAAAATTAGACAAGCAAATAAATTATCAAAATCAACATTAATTGATGTTGAAGAGTTTTACCGAAATTTATTAGTTAAACAAATTGATAACTATGAAGAACATAAAGATGTTCTTGAAACTGGTAAACAAATTTTTGATAACATTAAGATAGTTGAATAATTGATTGGAGATTTGAAATGAACTATGAAGAATTAATTATGGAATTAAAAACTATTTTAGGTGTTGGTAAAAAGACTGCGGAAAGGATTTTTAATAAATTAATTATTAAACCATCATTATTGCAATCATTAGAACATGTTTTTAATGAAATTAAAAATAATTATCATCAATGCTTAATTTGTTCAACATTAATGCAAAATAATGTTTGTTTGTTTTGTCATAACAATTTACGTGATCAAACAAAGCTTTGTGTTGTTAGCAATTTTTTTGATATTATAAAAATTGAAGCAACAAAAGTTTTTAATGGAGTTTATCATGTTTTAAATGGTGAAATTAATGTAAAAAATGGCGTTACACCAGATAAATTGACTTTTTCTGCGTTAGAATCCCGAATGAATGATAAAATTATAAAAGAAGTGATTATTGCTGTTGGTGCTACTTTTGAAGGAGAAGTAACAGCTCAATACTTAAAAACATTTTTGCAACCTTTTGATATAAAAATATCACGTTTAGCCCAAGGGATACCAATTGGTGGTTCCTTAGATTATATTGATGAGGTAACATTAAAACAAGCATTAGAGGGACGTAAAGATGTTTAAGAACAGGGAGTGTAATGATGCTATTTATAACATTAGAAGGAATTGATGGTTCTGGGAAAACAACAATTTCAAAATTATTAAAAGAAAAATTACGGTCAGAAGGATACCAAGTTGTTTTAACACGAGAACCAGGGGGCAATGAAATTGCTGAGCAAATTAGAAATGTTATTTTAAGTAAACATAATTTAGGGATGGACCCATGAACAGAAGCTTTATTATATATTGCTGCTCGTAGGCAACATGTTGTTGAAGATATTTTGCCGGAGTTAAAACGAGGAGAAATTGTAATTTGTGATCGTTTTATGGATTCCACTTCAGCATATCAAGGATATGCTCGTGGATTAGGAATTCGAACATTGGATGAAGTACAATCAATTGTTTTGGGCACAACAAAGCCAGATTTAACTCTTTTTTTTGATATTGAACCAACAATGGCAAGTGAAAGAATGAAAGTTCGAAATGAGGTTGAAATGAACCGTCTTGATTTAGAAAAAAATTCGTTTCACAAGAAGGTATATGAAGGGTATCAAGTTTTAATTAGTGAAAATGCAGATCGCATTAAGGTTATTGATGCTAGTAAACCAGTTAATGAAGTATTAGAGCAAGTATATTATTATGTTGATGAAATTATTCAAAAAATAAAGGACAAAGAAAATGGATAATTTATTTACAAAAAATTATGTTGAGAAAATGACACTATTTAAAAATTTAATTTTAAAAAATAATTTATCAAATCAACTTTTGATTTCTTGCAATAATAAAGTTAAGTTAGAAAAATTTACAACAGAAATTATTAAATTTTTATTGTGTTTAAAAAAACAAGGAGCAGATTGTGAATGTGATATTTGTCACCGCATTAATAATAAAACTTATTATGATTTAAAAATTAAAGGTGATTTTGAAACAACAATCAAAAAAGAAGCAATTCAAGAAATTATTCAAACCTTTAATTATTCTGCGTTAGAACAAACAGGAATAAAAGTATATGTTATTAATGGCATTGATTTATTAACATTAGAAGCTGCTAATTCATTATTAAAATTTTTAGAAGAACCTAGTCAAAATACATATGCTTTTTTATTAACAACTAATAAAACAAATGTTATTGATACTATTAAATCACGTTGTTTAAATATTATTTTAGAAAATACAACTGTTTTATTAGAAGTTGATGATTTTAAAAATGAATTTATTTGTACCTTTTTTAACAATTTTGCAAGTAACTCGACAAATAACTTTATTCATATTCGCCAGTTAAATAATTATGATAGTGTTGAATGTCGCCAATTTTTTTTAGCAATTGCTAATGTTTTAAAAAATAAAGAATGAGAAAAATATCAAATTACAAATCAAGATTTAATTCAAAAATTAAATCATAAAAATAGCAAGTTAATTGAAATTTGTTATACTATTGCAAATTTATTATTGGAAAATTTAAATAAAGAATTAATTTTAGAAAATGGATTGATTGATTGATATAACGAGGTGTAAAGTGAAAGTTTTAAATGATTTATTAGAATATGAGGGAATTAAAATTAACCAACGAACTGATATGTTTAATTTTTCATTGGTTACAGTCTTATTGGCTCGTTTTGCAACATTAAATACAAAAATAAAAAATATTTTAGATATTGGTACTAATAATGCGGCAATTCCGTTAATTTTATCAACTTTAACTTCAGCAACAATTACTGGAATTGAATTGCAAAAAGAAGCTGTGCAATTAGCAGAAGAAAATGTTGTATTAAATCATAAAACTGAACAGATTAAAATTATTCATAATGATATTAATGAATATGTTAAAACTAATGCTAATGTTAAATATGATTTAATTGTATGCAATCCGCCGTTTTTTAAAGTTAATGGAGCAAAATTAAATGAAAAAAATAAATTATTAATTCCAGCACGCCATGAAACAGATGTCACATTAGAAGAGATTATTTTTGCTGCTAAGAAATTAGTTGCAAATCGAGGGTATTTTGCGATTATTCATTGCACAACAAGATTATTAGAAATTACTGCATTATTAATTAAGTATGGTCTTAATATTAAACGACTACAATTTATTCATCCTTTTGTAGAAAGCGAAGCAAATAATGTTTTAATTGAAGCTCGTTTTCAAAGTGGTGCAGGCCTTATTATTGAAAAGCCAATCATTGTTCATAATAAGAATTATCATTATACAGAAGAAGTTTTAAAATTATTTCGAAAATAGGTGATAGAAATGGAAACTAAACTTTTAAAACAGAATGAAAAATATGTTATCGGGGTGTCTGGTGGTCCGGATAGTATGTTTTTACTTGACAATATTTATAATAATTCAGAGTTAGATATTAATAATTTCATTGTGTGTTTGGTAAATTACCAGAAGCGAAAAGAAAGTGACTATGATGAACAAATTGTTGTTGAATATTGCCAAAAACGAAATATTAAGGTCCATGTAAAAAAAGTGACAGCGAAAGACTATGAACAGTATCAGACTAATTCTCATAATTTTCAAGCAGTCGCTCGTGGCATACGATATGATTTTTTTTTACAAATTAGTGAAAAATATTGTTGCCAGGGTGTTTTAATTGCCCATAATTTGACTGATTATATTGAAACATATATTTTACAAAAACAACGAAATGGAATTGTTGAATATTATGGTCTAAATAAAACTAGTTATTATTATTCTCAATTGTTCGACAAAAAACTAAAAGTGTTGCGGATTATATTAGAAATATCAAGAGAAGAAATTATTGAATATTTATTTCATCAGCAAATTAATTATGCGATTGATTCAACTAATATTTTAGCGATTTATAATCGAAATATTATTCGTAATGAAATTCAGGATATTAATTTACAAGATATGTTATTAGAAATTGAGGAAAAAAATAAGAAAAATGAACAATTAAAGTTAATTGCAAAAAATTATTTGATTGAAAATTTTGGACAAATTAATGTTACTAGTTTTAATGCTCTTAATAATATTCAGTTGCAAAAAATTATTATTTTTAATTATTTTAAAACTAATAAGGTTGTTTATTTAATTAGGAATAAAAAAAGAAAGTTTTTAGATGAAATAATTAAGGAATTAAAAAGTTTAAAACCAAATATTATTCTTAAAATTAATTCAAGATATTCTTTAATTAAATCATATGATAATGTTGAAATTGTTAATAATGAACTTTTAGAATTAACAACAATTCAAATGACACCAACAACTGGATTACCAATAAAATGAAAAGAAAATATTATTAATTGGGGAACTAAAAATAAGCATGATTTTAAGTTAACAGCAGCACAATGACCAATCACAATTACAAACGATTTATCTTTGCTAAGAAATGTAATAATTAATAAGATGCGTTTAAATCGTTGATTTATCAAAAATAAAGTACCTCTTTTAGCAAGAAAAAGTTATTTTGTGTTAGATAAGAATAATAACCTTATTTATGCGAACAATTTAGTTGATTTAAAAATTAATAAATTTATTAATAATACTTTAGTGGAAAAATACAATTTATTTTTTTTATGATAAAATAGTCTAGAATTGGGTTATTATTTTAAATAACCGAAAAAGATTAATTTTAAAAGTCTTAATAGAGAGGAAACAGTTATGAATAAAAAAAGAATGTGATTTGCAATTATAAGTTCGTTAATTTTTATTGGTTTGATTATTTTAACAATTGTATTATGAACAAAATCAGATATTACAAAAATTAGCGAAGGTGATATGCAAAAAATTGGTAATACTCAAAAGTATAACGATCAAAATATTAATGAAATTACTATTAAGGCTAATGTTGGTAAAAATACTGTAGTTATGGAAGGAATCATTAGATATTCTGAGAATGGTGTTATCAAAACTGTTCTCTATAGTTCGGAATGAAACCGAGAAGGTTTTAGAACTTATACTTATAAGGACGGAATAGCAACAAATACATGACATGAAAATTTTAAAAATAAATTAAAAGGTGGTCTTGTTTCATTTGACCGTGAATTTGTTCCAATGTGACAAGCAATGTTAATACAATTAGTACCATGATTATTAATAATGGGAATCGCTGTCTTTATGATTGCTCGTTTATCAAAAATGTCTGGTGGGATGTCGGGCGCTAATCCCTTTTCAATGGGGAAAAATAAAGCACGTCAAATTCAATCAACTGTTAAATTTTCTGATGTTGCAGGAATTAATGAAGAAAAAACAGAGTTAGTTGAGTTAGTTGATTATTTAAAAAATCCACAGAAATATTCAAGTATGGGTGCTCGTGCTCCAAAAGGAGTTCTAATGGAAGGGCCACCAGGGACAGGAAAAACTTTATTAGCAAAAGCTGTTGCTGGAGAAGCTGGTGTGCCATTCTTTTCAATTTCAGGTTCTGAATTTGAAGAAATGTTTGTTGGAGTTGGTGCTTCAAGAATTCGCGAAATGTTTATTGCAGCTAAAAAAGCAGCACCATGTATCATTTTTATTGATGAAATTGATGCTGTTGGTCGAAAAAGAACTGTTTCAATTGGAAGTGGTGCTAATGAACAAACATTGAACCAGTTATTAGTTGAAATGGATGGTTTTGGAACTAATACGGGAGTTATTGTTATGGCAGCAACAAACCGAGTTGATGTATTAGACTTTGCTTTATTAAGACCAGGGCGTTTTGACCGCCAAATTCAAATTTCATTACCAGATATTAATGAACGAGAAGCAATTTTAAAATTACATGCCCGAAATAAAGCAGTTTCAACAGAGGTTGATTTTAGACGAATCGCTGAAAGAACGCCAGGATTTTCTGGAGCCCAATTAGAGAATGTTTTAAATGAAGCAGCAATTTTATGTGTTCGTAAGAATTTAAAAATTATTACTGTTAATATTATTGATGAAGCGATTGATCGTGTTGTTGGGGGGCCAGCAAAAGAATCACGTAAATATTCAGTAATGGATAAAGATATTGTTTCTTATCATGAAGCTGGTCATGCCCTAATTGGTTTACGTTTACAAGCAGCTAGCAAAGTTCAAAAAGTTACTATTATTCCACGTGGACAAGCAGGTGGTTATACAATTATGACACCAAAAGAAGAAACAATGTTTCATAGTAAAGAGAACTTATATTCGACAATTACTGGTTATTTAGGTGGGCGTGCATCAGAAGAAATTATTTTTGGAAAAACAAAAATAACAACAGGAGCACATGATGATTTAGAAAAAGCAACTAATATTGCGCGTCATATGGTTACTGAATATGGAATGAGTTCTTTAGGATTAGTACAATTTGAATCACCAAAAGATGAATATACTGGAACAAGAAAACGTTATTCAGAAAATATTGCAGCTAAAATTGATACTGAAGTTCGTAAAATTTTAGATGATTGTTATGTAACAGCAAAAGCATTAATTTCTGAAAATCGTAGTTTATTAGATTTAATTGCTGAAAGTTTAAAAATATTAGAAACAATTACGGCAGAACAAATTGAATATATTGATAAATATCATAAATTACCTGATGAAGTAATTCATGAAAAAGAACGTGCAGCAAAGCATAAAGAAAAAAAAGCAAAAGGTGAAATTTTAGAAGTTAAACCAAAAGAACGAAAAAAAGATCACCCAGAAGATGATAAAAATAATGATCCAAATAAGAAGTAGACTAATTAAGTATACTTCTTGTTTTACTTTTAACGATGATTATACTATAATTGCAAAGGAAAGAAATTTATAAAGGAGTTTAAAGGAATGGACAAAGTAACAAAAGCAATTAGTAATGTTCATAATGTTAAAATGACAGTTGTTGATGCAACTAAATCATTAAACGATATTATTAAATTACATGCAACTAATCCGCTCGCAACAATTGTGTTGTCAAGAGTTGTTCTAGCCACTATTTTAATTGGTAGTGATATGAAAAATGCAACTGATAAAATGACAAGTATTATTAATGGAAATGGCCCAATTGGAACGATTATGGCAGAATATACTGGTCATAAAGTACGAGGATTTTGTGCTAATACACAATTTGATGTTGAACAAATTAAACGTGAACACAATGTTATTTCCCAAGTAGTTGGTACAAATGGTTATTTACGCGTAATGAAAGATTTAGGAATGAAAGAAAGTTTCTCAGGTCAAATTCAATTAATTTCTGGTGAAATTAATTTAGATTTTACCTATTATTTAGCACAAAGTGAACAAATTAAATCAGTTATTGCATGTTCAATTAAAATGAATGAAGATAACACAATTGAAAAAGCAGTTGGTTTTTTCGCGCAGTTGTTACCAGAACATAAAGAGGACAATATTGACTATTTAGAAGAAAAAATTGAAAATCTAGAAAACATTAGTCATAAATTAATTGCTGAAGATAATTTAATTAATATTTTTAAACTCATTGATCAAAATGCAAAAGTATTAGAAGTTGATGAAGTTAAATTTGAATGTAGTTGCTCATACGAAAAAGCTTTAGAATCAGCAAAATTATTAGGTGATGAGCAACTTAATGAAATTTTAATAAATAATGGCGAAATTGAAATTGCATGTGATTTTTGCCGCAAAAAATATCATATTAGAGCAAGTGATTTAAAAAGTTTACTTAAAGAATAAGGGCAAGATATCTTAAATAAGTTGATAAAATTATAATAATTTTGTTATGGTATTATTATGATAAAAAATAATTGTAAAATTTATTTTAGTATTTAAAGAGGGGGCACAACACAAGATGGCTGAAATTAAAGATGTACCTAGTACAGGCCAAACAAAACCACATGGGAAAGAAGCTAAAACAAAAAAACCAAATGACAAGGAACCAAAAGAAAAAGTTGATTATACTGCCGTTAAAGAATTTAAACAAAAGTTAAAAGAACAAAAGAAACAAACAAAGTTATATTCAAAACGAATTTTAAAAGGGGAAATTATCTCAACAACAAATAGTAAACCAGATACAAGTAAATATGTAATTGAACTAGTTAATGTTAAAAAATCATATATTACTGGGGAAGTTGAAACACCAGTTTTAAAAGGAATTGATTTAAAATTAGAAAAAGGAGACTTTATTGTTATTTTAGGTCCTTCTGGATCAGGAAAAACAACATTACTAAACATTATTTCAGGTTTAGATAAAGTTTCAAGTGGTGATGTTTTTGTTATTGGCTATAACTTATCGTTATTAAAAGATGTTGATTTAACAAAATTTAGACGAGATAATGTTGGTTTTATTTTCCAACAATATAATTTATTAACTAATTTAACTGCTAAAGAAAATGCTGAAGTTGGGGAAAATTTAAGTAAAAACAAAAATAAAGATATGACAATTAAAAATATTTTTGAGACAATTGGAATGGAAGAACAAATGAACAAATATCCTCACCAAATGTCAGGGGGACAGCAACAACGGGTTTCAATTGCTAGAGCATTAGCAAAAAATCCAGATATCTTATTTGGTGATGAACCAACAGGAGCTTTAGATGAAGAAATGGGTCGAAAAGTACTTGAAATTTTAGTTGATGTTAATAAAAAATATAAAACAACGGTTATTATTGTTACGCATAATCCAAATATTGCTGATATTGCTAATACAGTTATTCATGTTCGTAATGGATTAATTGACCAAATTAAGAAAAATACACATCCAAAGAAACCAAACAAAATTGATTGATCTTAATTTGTAAAACGCTATTATGTGTTTTATATTTTTTTATTAATATTAGAAATATTTTTTAAAATAATAAAATAATTTTAGAATATCTTTAATGAATTATTAAAATTTGTTACAATTAAGAAGAAGTTATCGTTTAACTATTTACTTACAAGTAATAATTTATTAAATAATAATTTTGTAAGGAGGAAATTTATATGACAGATTGTAGTTTATCTTGCCATGCATACCAATGTTCATGTTCAGGTACAAACAGTGACCATAAATGTTTTGAATGTGATTGTAACAAACCATATGGCCGAAAATAATATTTTGTTTCTCGTTTTCGAGAAACTTTTTTTGAAATATCATATATGAACTATAATAAGGAATAATTAACCTTAAAAATAGTTTTTTATTGAATTTATTGTTATTTTTGATTAAGATTTATCTAATGACTGTTAATTAAAGAAGGAATTAGAAAAATGAGAATTGGAAATATAAATATTGAAATCAAAGGGCAAGTTTTTTTAGCACCAATGGCCAGAATTACGAATGAAGCATTTCGAATTATTTGCCATTAATTAGGAGCAGGATTGGTTTATGCTGAAATGGTTAGTGATAAAGCAATTTTTCAAAAAAATGAACGAACTTTACAAATGATTAAGGTAAATAAATTAGAACATCCAATTTCAATGAAAATTTTTGGAACAGATATTGAAACTTTTGTTGCAGCAGCAAAATATGTTGTTCAACATAGTGGTTGTGATATTATTGATATTAATATTGGTTTGTCCTGCACCAAAAATTGCAATTAAGTCACAAGCGGGGTCATATTTATCAAAACATCCCCAACGCGTTTACAAAGTTGTTAAAGCAGTGGTTGAAAATGTTGCTAAACCAGTAACTGTTAAAATTCGAATTGGCTGAGATGAAGAGAATATTAATTGTGTTGAAATTGCAAAATATTGTGAACAAGCAGGAGCACAAGCAATTGCAGTTCATGCTCGAACACGAAATAAATTTTATTATGGAAAAGCTGATTGAAATTGAATTAGGAAAGTAAAATAAAATGTTGCAATTCCAGTAATTGTAAATAGTGATGTTTTTACTTGTGAAGAAGCAAAACGAATGTTAAAAGAGACTGGTTGTGATGCAATTATGTTAGCACGAGGAGCACAAGGTAATCCATGAGTATTTAAATAGATTAAACATTTTTTAGATACTGGTGAAAAAATTGAGCAACCACAATTAGATGAATGACGGAATATTATTTTCCGCCATGCAGAATTATTATTAAATTTAAAGGGAGAACAAATTGCAGCGAGTGAAATGCGGAAAAATTTATCCTTTTATTTTAAAGGAAAGCCAGAAGCTATTAATTATAAAATTCGGTCAACGCAAATAAATACAATATTTGAGTTAAAAATGCTTGTTAATGAATATATTGCCTATTATAATAGTAATATTAGTGTTGCTAAATAGTAAAAAGGAGAATTAAAATGGAAAAACGTAATTTTACAGAACAAGATCAAATTAGACGTGATAAATTAAAAAAAATGGTTAACTATGGGCATAATCCTTTTATAATTGCCAAGTTTGACCGAACACATACAAGTAAAGAACTTAATGAACAATTTAATCATTTATCAAAAGAGGAATTATCCACAAGTAGTGATAATATGATAGTTAAAATTGCGGGTCGAATTAAAACATTTCGTGAGGCAGGAAAAGCTAGTTTTGTAACGTTACAAGATCAAAATGGAATTTTTCAAGTTTATGTTCGAAATGATGAAGTTGGTGATGAAAAATATCAAGAATTTATTAATTTTGATTTAGGAGATATTATTGGGATTACTGGAATAATGATGAAAACAAACACTGAGGAATTAACAGTGCGAGTTAAAGAATTTGTTTTATTAGCAAAAGCATTGCGTGCATTACCTGATAAATATCATGGAATGACTGATATTGAAGAAAAATATCGTCGTCGTTATGTTGATTTAATTACATCAGCGGAAACAAAAGATATTTTTATTAAGCGTAGCAAGATTATTGCTTTAATGCGAGATTTTTTTAATAGTAAGGGATATTTAGAAGTTGAGACACCTGTTTTACAGCCTATTCATGGTGGCACAGCGGCAAAACCATTTGTAACTCATCATAATACATTAGATATGAATTTTTATCTACGAGTAGCAACAGAATTACCTCTAAAACGGTTAATTGTTGGTGGTTTTGAGGGAGTTTATGAAATAGGGCGATTATTTAGAAATGAAGGAATGGATACACGCCATAATCCAGAGTTTACAACAGTTGAAATTTATGTTGCATATCAAGATATGAATTTTATGATGCAATTAACAGAGAATACTATTTGCTACATTGCAAAAAACATTTTAAATAAAGATGAAACAGAATACGATGGAGTAATGATTTCATTCAAACAGTCATGAAAACGTTGACATATGGTTGATGCAATTAAAGAGTTATTGGGAATTGATTTTTGAAAACCAATGACTTTTGCTGAAGCAAAGAAAATTGCAAAAGAAAAAAAACTACCAATTGAAAAATTTTATACTTCTGTTGGGCATATTATTAATTTGTTTTTTGAAGAATTTGTGGAAGATAAATTAATTCAACCAACATTTATTTATGGTCATCCCGTTGAAGTTTCTCCATTGGCAAAAACAAATGCAGAAGATCCAAGATTTACTGATCGATTTGAATTATTTATTAAAGGGTGTGAATATGCAAATGCTTATTCAGAATTAAATAATCCAGTTGAACAATATGAGCGTTTTGTTAGTCAATTAGCAGAACGTGATAATGGTAATGATGAAGCACAAGAATTAGATATTGATTTTATTGAAGCATTGGAATATGGAATGCCACCAACAGGTGGTTTAGGAATTGGAATTGATCGCCTAGTTATGTTATTAACAGGACAAGATTCAATTAAAGATGTATTATTATTTCCCCACATGCGGCCAAGAGGAAAATAGGTGATTGTATGGTATTTGGTATTGAAATTGGTTATAGTTCAATTTTAACATTACGTTAAACAGTAGAAGCAATTAGTCTAATAAAACGTGAATTAGTTCGTCGTTTTATTATTAAATTTAATTTATTAAAAGTTGATGCACCTTTAATTACTACGGAAGAAAAAGGGTTTAATGATGATTTTTGAATGACAGAACGGCCAATTGATTTTGATATTTCCCCAACTAAATTAGTTGGGGAAATATTACAGTCACACAATAAATGACGACGAAATGCAATTAAACAATATGAATTGTTAGAAAACGAAGTAATTTTAACAACGGCAATAGTTTTATGTCGTGATATTAAGCAATCAAATAGCCAAGCAGTAAGTTTTAGTGAAATTGGATTTGATTTATTATTGGAAGAAAAAGACATTACATTATTAAAAATTAAACAAACAATTGATAAAGCAACTAATATTGTTAGTGATGTAGAAGATATTTTATTATTAAAATTTCCGCAATTAAATAAGAAATTTAAGATAGTAAGAAAAAAGTTGAGGTTTGTAAGTATAACAAACAAAATTAAATTTACTTATTAATTAAGTAATGCAAAAAAAATGCTTAATATTAGGTTTTTAGTAAATTTATTTAATTTGTTTAGTTGTTTTTATTTATATTTTTTTGTAAAATCTCAACTTTTGTAATGCTATCAAATTTAAGAAAAAATTAAATTGAACAAGTCAAATGTAATTACAAAAAGCAATGCGATTATTAAGTTATTAAGTTATCAAGAACGCTTGAATCGATATACAAGAGAAAATGATGCTACAATTCTATATGGTTTAAAAAAAGTATTACTAATAATACGATTGAAATTAGTGAATCGCAAGATGTTTTTAATTGGGAACTCTATGCGAAAATTTTTGTTTATGATTTTGTGTTAGAAAAAGCTATTTGTATTGGTTATTGTGCTGCTACTGTTAATCATGATGTTTTAAAAAGTCAATTAGCAGTAACAAAAGAAACAAGTAAATTAAGAACAGAATATGATGCAAAATTAGCAACAAATGACTTATCAGTGACACTTTCGTTTGGACTTTTTAAGTCACAATTAGATTTATTTTTATTAGAAAAACAACATATTGGTGAAGTTATTGCTTCGATTTGAAGTGATGATTTTTTAGAATATGTTAAGAAAAATGGAATTGAAATTTTATAAATGAAAAATTATACGGTAATTATTGTGGCAGCTGGGAAGTCATCACGTTTTAATCAGAAGGACAATAAGTTGCTATATCAACTTGATAATAAACAAACTATTATTGAGCAAACATTAATGTTATTTTTAAGTGATCCACTTTGTACTGAAATTATTGTTGGTGTTAGTGAAGAAATTTTAACTTTTTTATTGAAAAAAAATTACCAAGAAAAAAATATACAATTTATTATGGGAGGAATAAAACGAGTTGATACGATTTATCAATGTTTAATTAATCATAAAATTAGTAATGAAATCATAATGATTCATGATGGTGTGCGTTGTTTTACTAGTTTAACTTTTATTAATCAATTAAATCAAGTTTTTCAACAAAAAAATTATGAAGTGTTAATTCCAATTTTACCAATTACAGAAACCCTTAAAAAGGTTAAAAATAATTTTGTTGAAAAAACATTACCTCGAGAAGAATATTTTACAATTCAGACGCCACAAATTTTTAAAGCAAGATTATTATATCAAGTTTATGACGCATATTTTCAGACTAAAAATAGAACAATAATTTATGATGATAGTTATTTAGTAGAGTTATTTTCACCAGAAACAAAAATTCATACAATTTATGGTGAAAAACAAAACATTAAATTAACTTATGTTGATGATTTAAAATTATTAAAATTATTAAAATAACTCTTACAATTAAAGGAAATATAAGGTATAATAATTGGCGAGTTAATAATGCTTGAATTATAATTATTAGCTCCTTGTCCGAATAGGACCTAGACCAAAAGAAAGAAAATAAAATGCGTAAATATGAAATTATGTATATATTAAATCCCGAAGCAACTAATTTTGATGAATTAGAAAGTAAATTACACCAAATTTTAGAAGCTAATGGGGGGAAAATAGAAGAACACGGAAAATGATGAATTAAAGACTTAGTATATCCAATTAAAAAGAAAACAAAAGGATATTATGGAGTATTAATTGTTAATACAACATCAGAAAACATTGATGAATTTGTTCGAATTAGTCATATTGAACAAGATGTGTTACGAATTTTAGTAATTAATACAGAAAAAGAAAAAGGATATATTCAATCAACTGTTTATGCAAAAACAGAAGTTAAGAATGATAAACCAGACCGTGATCGTAGACCAGGGAATAAAAAATCTGATTATAAACGTCATGAACAACGTTCAGAAGGTGAAGAAACAAAACCAGAAAATGCACCAACTGAAACAAAAGAATAAAAAATTAGGAGCGTGCAAGAGTTATGTTAAATCGAGTTTCATTAGTAGGAAGACTAACCCGTGATTTAGAATTAAAAAATTCTGTTAATGGTAAACCATTTGTTGCTTTCACATTAGCAGTAAATAATAGTTTTAATAACCAAGCTTCGTTTATTCCTTGCTTTGCTTGGAATAAGGCGGCAGAAAATATGGCCCGTTATTTAAAAAAAGGATCATTAATTGCATTAGATGGACGTTTACAAACGAGAAGTGATAATGTTAATGGTCAAGTTGCGACAATTGTTCAAGTAATTGCTGATATGGTTTCTTTTTTAGATTCAAAAGGCGCTAGTGATGGCACTAACATTGGTGGTCCATCAATGCCAATTGCTAATGATTTTTCTAACACAACTTTTGAACAACCAGAACCACAAGATGATAATAATAATAGTATTACTTTTGATGGCGATGATGCAATTTTATGAGATTAAAAAGAAATGAAAAAGAAAATGAATCCAAAATTTAAACGTTTTAAAAAACAATGTTATTTTACAAAAAATAAAATAACATACATTGATTATAAAGATATTGAATTATTAAAAAAATTTATTTCTGGTAATGGTCAAATTTTGCCAAAACGAGTTACAGGAACAACTGCCAAAAACCAAAGAATGTTAGCAACAGCAATTAAAAGAGCTCGTCAAATGGCTTTATTACCATTTGTTATTGATTAAAAAATACTTACTTTTGTGAGTATTTTTTCTTTTTTCGTGTAGAATTAATATTATATATATCATAGGCAGTAAAAAATAGAATGGCAACACTTTTTAGGACACTTTTTATATAGACATTTGTTTTCTAAAAGTAACTGGAGATAAATAATTTAAACTGCCATGAATTCGAATATTGTTATATCAATGCACAAAATCAAAAAGTTCGTATTTTAATTGTGTTAAATTTTTAAATTTTTTACCCTTAATAAATTCAGTTTTAAAAGTTTTGTAAGTTGTTTCAGCCACAGCATTATCATAAGGGTAGCCTTTATTGCTTAATGATCTTTTAATATTAAAAGTTATTAAAATTTCATCAATGATTTTATTTTTAAACTCATTACCACGATCAGTATGAAATAGAGTTATTTGATTTAATGGTCGTGTTATTTTTTGAAAAGCTTGTTGGACCAGTTCGGTTGTTTTATTCGGCCCAGCACTATAACCAATTATTTCACGATTAAACAAGTAAATTAATAAACAAATATAATGTCATTTAGCGCCAACTTGAACATATGTTAAATCACTAACAATAACTTCATTAGGTTTTTTGTTGTTAAATTGACGATTTAAAATATTATTAATTTGGTCATTATTGACTGTTGTTTTATGATTATGATATTTTAATTTGGTGTATTTATAAACCAAATTATTTTTGATCATAAAGAATCTGATTTTTCGCAGCGATAAGATGATATCTTTTCTGTTTAAAATAACTTTAATTTTGCGAGCCCCATAAATTTTGCGACTTTTTATTAAAGGCACTGATAATTTCTTGTTAATAATTATTAACTTGCTTGTTAATACATTTATTAGTTTGATAATAATACGTTGATTTTTATAACCCAAAATCTTACATATTTTTCTTACTGAATATTTTGTTTTGTTGTTATTAATTATTGTTATTTTTTGGCCATTATCAGTGCGGCTTGCTTTAAAATGTCATTTTCCATTTTCAAGTCTTTAAGTTCTTTTCGTAAAGTTATTATTTCATTTTCTTCTAGTGTGCGATTGTCTTTTGCTTTAAATGAACCAGAATTATTATAATTTTTAACTCAACTATAAATAGTTTGTTTTGGTAAATTATATTCTTGCCCTATATTAATAACACTTTGGATAGGCTACAATTATTAGGATCATAATTATATAGACTTCAAAATTAGATAAAATTATTAAGAAAGAAGGAATATAAAAATGGGAAATAAAACTTCATACTCTGAAGAATTTAAAAAACAAATTGTCATGCTATATAAAAATGGTAAAAGTGTTGCCATTCCATATATTGTTTTGCTACTATTCAACAACTTTTTTGTTTAATTTCCTCAATGATTTTTGTTCTAAATTCTGATGTATATTTGTTATATTTTTGTCCTTTTTTTGCCATATAAAAATGCACCCCCTATAAAAATTTAACAAAATCTTTTTTTATTTTACTTACTTTTTGGGGTGCAGTCTTAAGGCTTAGTCCTTTATTTTTATTTTAATAATCTAAGGTTATAATATTATTATAGAAGAAAGAGAGTTGAAAAATATGAAAGTAATAGTAATTGGTGGTTCAACAGCTGGTGTGACAGCAGCAAGTAAATTAAAACGTATGTTAAAAAATGATGTTGAAATTATTGCTTATCAAAAGTTTAAATATTCATCATTAGGAGCTTGTGGAATTCCTTATTATGTTGGAAAACATTTTGACAATGCAGAAAGAATGATTGTGCGAACTGTTGAATAATTTCAAAATCGGGGGATTCTTGTTAAAAATAGTTGTAAAATAACACGCGTTGATTTTAAAACAAAAACTATTTACGGAATTAACTATAATACAAACCAAGAATTTATTGATAATTATGACAAATTAATTATTAGTGTTTGAGCAACACCACGTCGTTTAAATTTAGCAGGAGAAGATGCAATAAATTTTTTTACAGGGACAACCTTAGAAGATGCTGTTGAATTACGTTCACGTTTAAAAAAAGTAAAAAATGTTACTATTATTGGGGGAGGTTTTATTAGGTTAGAATTTTGTGAAAGTTTTGGCTTGGCAAGAAAAAAAATTACATTAATTGAAGCTGACAAATGAATTTAACGAAAATTGTTTGACGAAGATATGGCACATTTATTAGCAAATGATTTATAAAAAAAAGGAATTAAAATTAAAACAAATACCAAAGTAACAGAGCTTGTTGTTGAAAATAATAAGGTAACAAAAATTAAATTATCACCACAAGAAGAAATTGCAACAGATTTAGTATTAGTTGCAATTGGGGTTACTCCGGCAACAAATTTTTTAAAAACAACAGATTTAAAAATGAATGAATTTGGAGCAATTTTAGTGAATAACCAATTTGAAACAAATATTAAAGATGTTTATGCTGTAGGTGATTGTGTGATGACAAAAAATATTATTGATAATAAATTAAATTATATGTCATTAGCAACAATTGCAGCCAAAAATGGTAAGGTTCTAGGCAATATTTTAGCGGGAAAGAAGAATCATTTTCCTGGTGCAATTGGAACAAGTATTATGCAGGTTTTCGAAAGTGAAATTGATAGAACAGGATATACAAAAGAACAAACAATTTTTAATTGTTTTAATGTGAAAGAGGTTGTTGTAAATGGAACAGATCATACACACTATGTTGCTGATGCGAAGCCAGTAACAATTAAAATCATTTATGACCAAAAAGCCAGAATTATTGTTGGAGCACAAATTTTTGGTTATAATAAGGCCAGTTTAAGAATCAATGCTTTAATCCCAATTATTTGAACAAAAACTAAAATTGGTGAAATTGAGTATTTAGATCTACCATATTCACCTCCTTTTGCAAAAAGTGTTGATGTATTAAAAGCTGCTTTAACAAAAATTAATGAGTAATAAAAATTAAAGTAAATAATAATATTAAATGACAGTAAAAAATGCAATTAATTGACGAAAAACTATTAAAAAATATAATAGTGAAAAAGTAATTAATCATGAAGATTTAACAGTAATACTTGAAGCAGGGCGCTTAGCACCTTGTTCATTAGGAATTGAAGTAACTAATGTTGTTAGTATTACAAATCAAGAATTAAAAAAGAAATTTGCTGATGAAGCAATGCTTGGATGAAATCAAGAAAAAGTGAAAAATGCTAGTTGTATAATGCTTATTACGGTTACTAATCCATCTTATTTAGTTTCAACTGAATTTTTGACAAAACGCTTAAAACGAGTTATTAATCAAGCAGATGATTTAGAAAAGACAATTAAAAAATATCAAACTTTTTTACAACAAAAAGAACATCTTTTTGCATTTGTTTCAGAACAAGCCCATATTGTGACTAGTTTTATTACAATTCAAGCTGCTGATTTAAGAATAGGAACTACTATTATGGGTGGTTTTGATGCAAAAAAATGTGATGAGTTATTAGCGAAACATTGTTCGTTTGATCAAGAAAAATATCATACAGTCTTAGCTTTAGCGTTAGGATACTATGATGAAGATGATGATAAAGCAACAATGCCGCGTGTTAGAATTGATTTTAATGAATTTGCAAAGATTATTTGGGTGAATAAAAAAGATACGGGTTTTTGTTTTTAAATGTTATTTAGTTCAATAAATTAAGGATATTTTTTTATTGTTTTTATAAAATCCGTAAAAAATTTACTCGCCCGATTATTTAATAATCTTTGTTTTTATTTAAATATGTGTTATCATTATTTACGTGCAAATAATATGCAGTCATATTATTAAAAGTGAGGTGAGTTATATGGCAAAAGAAGGAATCCATCCAAAATATTTTGATACTAAAATTATGTGTACAACTTGTGGAGCCGAGTACATAAGTGGTTCTACTAAAGGAGAAGAATTAAAAGTTGATACTTGTTCTTCATGCCATCCCTTTTATACAGGTAGTCAACAGTTTGCTAATGCAGCTGGACGTGTTGAACGATTTAAATCTAAATTTAATAAAAAAGAAGAGTTAGTAAAACAAGCAGAAAAAGCATCAAAAGCACAAAAAGAACTTAACAAAAAAACAGCGAAACCAAAATCTGATGAACAAAAAGCAGAATAATTGGTAAACCTTTATCTTTTAAAGATAAAGGTTTTTTTGATATTTTGTAATGTAATTTTATTAAATTAGAAACATAATTTTTCAAAAATTAGTGTAAATATAAGTTTAACTTAACAATAACTATTTTTTATTATTTTTATTTTTTAATTTTGTAGAAAACTCTTGATGAAATAAAAAAAATCATCAATATGATAACTTTAAAAGAAAATTATATAAACTTTTAATATTGTTATTTAACTTTTTTATACGTTAAAATATAATACCGATGATTGTTGGTTTGGCGTTAAACCTTTATGCTGGTATTTTCATTTTCAGAGATTTAAATAATTTTGAATGTTCGCGAAACCTAAGCCATGATAATGAATTAAGGATTCTTTAAGATTTGATTGTAATTTACTAATTTTATTTAACTTCCGATAACTAGCATCAGGATTTGTACTAGTTTTAGTTGCTAATAAAATAGAATTTGTTTGTTTTGCTACTAATAAATATAATGGTTGCATGTCAGAAATAATAATTGAATTTTCTTTGATTAATTGTTTATTAATATTTTCAATAATTCACTGTTTTTGTAATCGTTTTGTGTTGGTTGATTTAACATAAATATTATTATTGCTATCAACAGCCATTTTAATACAACATTTAGTGTTGGTTGAAAATGAATCAAAATGAATTTTTCTTTTATCAAATTTATCTTTAAAATTACCCTTTGTGGATTTCTTTAATAAATGTTTCATCGATTTGAATTTGGCCATTCAACGTTTTAAATTTTAATTGGGTGTTTTTTAATTGTTTTGATTTCATTATTTTTTGGCGATTATATCAAGCGGTTTTCGGTGATGTTTTAATAAAGTGGGAAATCATTTTACTAGATTGGCCTAATAATGAAATTTGAATCAATAAATTTCACTGTTCATAATTTAAATGACTTCAATACGTAAAATGATCACGAAAAGCATCAAAACTAGCACGACATTTTTTGCATAAATATTTTTGTTTTCCTTCAGGATTATGACAATTTTTAACACAATAAAAAGATTGACAATTATGACATTTAATACCTTTATCCCTAAATTTTTTGTCAATTTCATTTAAGCGTTTTTGTTTTTTAATTAATTCTGCTTCTTTTTTGACTTTTTCATGAAATTCTAAAAATTGATCATCTGTTAAACTATTTATTAATTCTTCAATTATTTTTTCCATTAATTATTCACCTCTTATATTAAAAATATACCTAATTTTAGGTATATTTTATAAATATCAAGAGTTTTCTACAAAATTAAAGTTTTTATTTGGGTATAATAAAATTAATTGGGAGCGTGGTATTTTAATGGGATTGAAAATTAATAATTTAAAGTATAAACGATATAAAAAAGTTATTTTTAGTGATTTAAATTTTAGTGTTGATAGTCAAGAAGTTTTGGGGACTCATTTTGAGAATAAGTTTTCACAATTATATTTTTTAAAATTGTTATTGGGAAAGAAAAAACCACGTAATGGAAAGATTTATTTAAACAATATGAATATTACAACTTTATTACCAAAAGAACGTAGAATTGGTTATGTATCACCCGCCCAATTAAGATTAGCTTTTTTACCAACAAAATTACGTTTGGCTTATCATATTTTAAAAACACCAAAATTTTTACATGATAGTTCATTAAAATATAATAAAAATAAATATTTTTATAAAAATTTAGTTTTTATTGGTAATGATTTAAATAAACAAGATTTAATATTAAAAATAGATAAAATCATTAATGAATATTTTAATAATTCAATTCATATTAAAGAAGAATGAATTGAGACTTATTTAACTCAAATTAGTGAATTCCATAAAAAAGAAATTAGTAAAATTTTAGATGATGATAAAGATTCAATTTTAATTCAAAGTTTACATACTTATACTTATAAAAGAGAAGAAATTCGTGTATATGAAGGTTATCTTGCATTTTTACAAGCTTTATGAGATAAAATTTATTATATTTCTGACTTAGATTATTTGTGTGATTGTTATGAAATTGCTAAAAAAAGAAAACTTAAAGATAAAAGTTTTGGTTTTATTGGGGCAAAATTAGTTTGTGAAAAGTATTTAAAAATATTGCAGACTAAAATTACATATGAACGTTATCTTTTAATTAAAGCACGAAAAGCATTAAAAAAATATCGTCTTAATGTTATAAATATGGTTTTAAAAGATGGCAAACATAAGAGTGTTATTAAAGGAATTTTAAATAAAAGTAATTACGCAAATATAATTACTTGAACAAAATTATCAGAAGATCAATGATTTAACTATAATCAAAAACAAGAACAATTAATTGCAAATTTATTACCAGATGAAGCAACAATTATTAAAGGAAAAGTTTTAGAATATTTTCATAAATATCATTTAGAATTATTAAATAATACATTAGAAACTCGTAAAAAAGATAATTCACTTGCTATTGAAGAAGCAAATGAAAAAGTTGTAACAGTTTATAATCAAGCTTTCGAAGAAGTTAAAAAATTAATGAGTAATTTAAATATTAAAATGAATTGATTTAAACTTACTAAAAACTTAAGTAGTTTTGATCATACTAAAATTAGATTTATTAATGCCATTTTAAGTAAGAAAGAATTAATTATTTTACATAATACTTTTGACAATTTAACTCATAATGAAGCAAATGAATTAAATGAAATTTTACTTAGTTTAAAAAACTATAATCCACAGTTAACTTTTTTAGTTTTAACAAAGAACATTGAGAATATTAAAAATTATGTTACACAATTATTATTTTTTGATAAGGATAATAATTACAAATTAATGTCAAAAAATCATGCTGAATTTTTACCTAATACAATTAATTTATATCAAATAATGTATAATAGTTCAGAAAATGTTTTTAGCATGAAATATTCTATAGCAGAAAATGTTTTAGAAAATGAAAAAATTAAGATTAAATTACCCAAAGGAACTAAATTAATTGATCAAAAAGAATATTATTTAGCAATTAATCCAAACTTAATCTCATTCCAAAAGACAAAAGAATTTAACAAAGATTTACATTTATTTTATAAAGGACATGTTAAGTCAATTAAAAAAGTCATTAAATCAATTGTTTGCTTTTTTGAAGTTAATGATGAAGTTATTTTTAAAATTTTAGTGTCAGAAAAAGAACTGAATTTAAAAAAAACAACAATAATATATTTTGAAAAGAATGCATTATTAGTTTATGATAAAGTTAACAGTAATTTAGTTGCTAACATATAAGTGAGGAAAACAAATGCAATATTTAAAAGAAATTATTTTACAAAAAATTAAAGATTATAAGACAATTATTTGTTTACGTCATATTTCACCAGATGGTGATGCATATGGTTCGGCATTTGGATTAGCACAATTCATTAAAGATAATTTTCCAAATAAGAAGGTATTAGTTGATGGTGCACAAAATGATTTTTTAGCCTTCTTAGCAACACCCGATCTTCTTCAAACAGAAAATTATGAAGATGCATTAGTAATCGTGACTGATACAGCCAACATTGAACGAATTGATAGTAAATATTGGCAGAAAGCGAAAGAAGTTATTAAAATTGATCATCATCCTAATGTTGCGCCATTTGGTGATATACAATGAATTGATGAAACTAAAATTGCAGTTTCAGAAATGATTGCTGAGTTGGTTTTAACATCAAAATTAATAGTAACACCAGAAGCAGCCAAATTAATTTTTACTGGAATTGTAACAGATTCAAATCGTTTTATGTATAGTAAAACTTGCCACAATACTTTTATGTTAGCAGGGCAATTAGTTGCGACAGGTTTTGATTTGCAATCAATTTATCAAAATTTATATGAAGAATCATGAGCTAATGTGCGCTTTAAAAATTATTTGTTATCGCAAGTAGTTATTTATGATAAAGAAATTAGTTATGTTAAGATAACTGACGAAATGTTAAAAGAACATAATATGAGTTACGAGACTGTTAAACCATGAGTTAATATTATGAGTAATATTAAAGAATTTAAAATTTGAATGTGAGTAATTGAAAATAAAGCAGAGGGTTATATAAATATTAGCATTCGTAGTAATACTTATATTATTAATAAAGTAGCAGAAAAGTACTGTGGTGGTGGTCATCAGTTAGCAAGCGGCGCAAAAATTTATCAGTGAGAAGATTTAGAACTAGTTTTAAAAGACTTAAGTTTTGTAATTAAAAATAACATTAAATATATGGGGGGTTAAGAATGTATTTTTTAAATAGTAAAGCTCAAATAGGATGAATAGAAGTTATCACTGGTTGTATGTTTGCTGGAAAAACCGAAGAGTTTATTCGTTGTTTAGTTCGCCTAGGTTATGCTAAATTTGAAATTCAAGTTTTTAAACCAACAATTGATAATCGTTATAGTGAAAACCAAGTTGTTAGTCATAGTAAAAAAGCAGTTGAAGCAATATCAGTTAAGGATTCTGAGGAGTTATTAACAAACCTTAAATCAACAACAAATGTTGTTGGGATTGATGAAGTCCAATTTTTTGATAATAATATTGTTAAACTTGCTGATTCTTTAGCAGATAAAGGAATTATTGTTATTGTTAATGGCTTAGATAAAGATTTTCGAGGCGAAGCTTTTATTAATGTTGAACAATTAATGACACGAGCAGAAGAGGTTAAGAAATTGCATGCAATTTGTGTTAAATGTGGAAATTTAGCAAATAGAACCCAACGTTTAATTAAAGGGAAACCAGCTAATTATTATGATCCAATTATTTTAATTGGTGAAAAGTATAAATATGAAGCTCGCTGTCGTCATTGTCATGAAGTAACATATTAATGTAGGAAGAAAAAATGTTAAGAAAAAGTGGATTAAATGCTTAAGTTTACTTTATTATAAATAGTAAGCCAAAAAATATAAAAAAAATTAAAGCTTATTTTGTTGAAAACTTACCAATTAATTCTAAAATTATTATTTTAGAAGACTTATTAATTAAGGAAAATGACAATGTGATTGTTAATGGTAATGTTTTTAAAATTAGTCAAAAAATTATTTTTAATTTTGTAGAAAACTCTTGATGAAATAAAAAAAATCATCAATATGATAACTTTAAAAGAAAATTATATAAACTTTTAATATTGTTATTTAACTTTTTTATACGTTAAAATATAATACCGATGATTGTTGGTTTGGCGTTAAACCTTTATGCTGGTATTTTCATTTTCAGAGATTTAAATAATTTTGAATGTTCGCGAAACCTAAGCCATGATAATGAATTAAGGATTCTTTAAGATTTGATTGTAATTTACTAATTTTATTTAACTTCCGATAACTAGCATCAGGATTTGTACTAGTTTTAGTTGCTAATAAAAATTTGGATAGGCTACAATTATTAGGACCATAATTATATAGACTTCAAAATTAGATAAAATTATTAAGAAAGAAGGAATATAAAAATGGGAAATAAAACTTCATACTCTGAAGAATTTAAAAAACAAATTGTCATGCTATATAAAAATGGTAAAAGTGTTATTAATATAGGGCAAGAATATAATTTACCAAAACCAACTATTTATAGTTGAGTTAAAAATTATAATAATTCTGGTTCATTTAAAACAAAAGACAATCGCACACTATAAGAAAATGAAATAATAACTTTAAGAAAAGAACTTAAAGACTTGAAAATTGAAAATGACATTTTAAAGCAAGCCGCACTGATAATGGCCAAAAAATAACAATAATTAATAACAACAAAACAAAATATTCAGTAAGAAAAATATGTAAGATTTTGGGTTATAAAAATCAACGTATTATTATCAAACTAATAAATGTATTAACAAGCAAGTTAATAATTATTAACAAGAAATTATCAGTGCCTTTAATAAAAAGTCGCAAAATTTATGGGGCTCGCAAAATTAAAGTTATTTTAAACAGAAAAGATATCATCTTATCGCGGCGAAAAATCAGATTATTTATGATCAAAAATAATTTGGTTTCTAAATACACCAAATTAAAATATCATAATCATAAAACAACAGTCAATAATGACCAAATTAATAATATTTTAAATCGTCAATTTAACAACAAAAAACCTAATGAAGTTATTGTTAGTGATTTAACATATGTTCAAGTTGGCGCTAAATGACATTATATTTGTTTATTAATTGACTTGTTTAATCGTGAAATAATTGGTTATAGTGCTGGGCCGAATAAAACAGCCGAACTGGTCCAACAAGCTTTTCATAAAATAACACGACCATTAAATCAAATAACTCTATTTCATACTGATCGTGGTAATGAGTTTAAAAATAAAATCATTGATGAAATTTTAATAACTTTTAATATTAAAAGATCATTAAGCAATAAAGGCTGCCCTTATGATAATGCTGTGGCTGAAACAACTTACAAAACTTTTAAAACTGAATTTATTAAGGGTAAAAAATTTAAAAATTTAACACAATTAAAATACGAACTTTTTGATTTTGTGCATTGATATAACAATATTCGAATTCATGGCAGTTTAAATTATTTATCTCCAGTTACTTTTAGAAAACAAATGTCTATATAAAAAGTGTCCTAAAAAGTGTTGCCATTCCAAATGAAATTTGAATCAATAAATTTCACTGTTCATAATTTAAATGACTTCAATACGTAAAATGATCACGAAAAGCATCAAAACTAGCACGACATTTTTTGCATAAATATTTTTGTTTTCCTTCAGGATTATGACCATTTTTAACACAATAAAAAGATTGACAATTATGACATTTAATACCTTTATCCCTAAATTTTTGATCAATTTCATTTAAGCGTTTTTGTTTTTTAATTAATTCTGTTTCTTTTTTGACTTTTTCATTAAATTCTAAAAATTGATCATCTGTTAAACTATTTATTAATTCTTCAATTATTTTTTCCATTAATTATTCACCTCTTATATTAAAAATATACCTAATTTTAGGTATATTTTATAAATATTAAATATTAAATATCAAGAGTTTTCTACAAAATTAAAAAATTAAATTAATCATTATTATTTAAAATATATTATAATTGTTAAGTGTCTAAAAAAAGAGGTTAAGCAAATGAATCAAAAAACAATTGAACGATTACAAACGATGTTAAAGCGGTGAAATTTAATTAATGAAGAATTAACGAAACCAGAAATAGTTAATGATGTAAAAAAGTTAACTAGCTTATCAAAAGAACAAGCACAATTAGAGGAAACCGTTGCTTTATACTTAAATTATAAAAATGTTTTAAATAATATTAATGAAGCAAAATTAATTTTAGAGACAGAAAAAGATTATGAGTTAATTGAATTAGCAAAAGAAGAATTAAAAACCTCGGAAATAAGAAAAGAACAACTTACAGCAGAATTAAAAGTAATGTTATTGCCAAAAGATCCTAATGATGATAAGAATGTTATTTTTGAAATTCGTGGAGCAGCAGGTGGCGATGAAGGAAACATTTTTGCTGGTGATTTATATCGAATGTATATAAAATATGCAGAACAACAACATTGAAAAGTAAAATTAATTGAAGCAAATGAATCAGAAGCAGGTGGCTTTTCTACAATTTCGTTTATGGTTAAAGGAGATCGTGTTTATTCAAAAATGAAATTTGAGTCAGGAGCACATCGTGTTCAACGAATTCCAAAAACAGAAAGTAAAGGTCGAGTACATACATCAACAGCAACCGTCGCTGTTTTACCAGAAATTGAAGAATTTGATTTTGAAATTAAAACTGCTGATTTAAAAATTGATACTTACCGTGCTTCAGGAGCGGGGGGGCAACATGTTAATACAACTGATTCAGCTGTTCGAATTACTCATTTACCAACAGGAGTTGTTGTAACTTCCCAAGATGGCCGTAGTCAACATGATAATAAGGCATTAGCAATGCAACATTTACGAAGTAAATTATATGAAGAACAACAACGTAAAATTAATGAAGAGCGTCGAACATTAATAAAAGATGCAGTAGGAACAGGTGACCGGAGCGAAAAAATTCGAACATATAATTACCCTCAGAATCGGGTTACTGATCATCGTATTAATTTAACACTACAAAAATTAGACCAAATTATGGAAGGTAATTTAGACGAAATTTTAGTAGCATTAATTAATGAAGAACAAAGATTGAAAATGGAAGGAAATTAATGACAGTTAATGAATTAATTCAAAAGTCAGAAGATTATTTGAAAGACTCGAATAATGCTAATTATCTTGCCGATATTAAAATTTTAATAGCATTTTTTATGAAAACTTCGTTAGCAAAATTATATGCAATTCAAAATGATAGAATTAATTTTAAGATTGATGATTATTGACAACAGTTAATGGCATATCGTAATGGAAAACCAATCCAACATATTACTAATTTACAAAATTTTTATGGATATGATTTTTATGTTGATTATAATGTCTTAATTCCTCGATATGAAACAGAAGAATTAGTTGATAATATTAATATTATAATTGATGAAATATTGCTTAATAATGGTGATAAACCATTAACTTTAATTGATATTGGAACTGGGAGCGGAGCAATTGCAATTAGTTTAGGCTTAGAAAATCCAAATTTAACAATTTATGCTAGTGATATTTCAACTGAAGAATTAAAAGTAGCAAAAAGAAATATTAAGCAGTTAAATTGCAAAAATGTTAAATTATTGGAAGGTGATATGCTAGAACCATTTATTAAAAATAAGATTAAAGCTGATCTTCTAGTTTGTAATCCACCTTATATTCCAAAGAATCAAAATATTAGTCATCGTGTTAAAAATTATGAACCGCATGTCGCTTTGTTTGGTGATACTGATGGCCTATATTTTTATCGAGAAATTTTTAAAAATTGACAGAAGGTTGTTAAAAAAAATGGCATTTTATGTTTTGAACATGGTTATGACCAAAAAAAAGATTTAGAAAAATTAGTAAAAGAATATTTTCCAAATCAGAAATATTATTTTCAAAAAGATATAAATAAAAAATGAAGAATGTTATTTATTAATATTTTGTAGTAAAATAAAAGAAACTTAAGTGTGAGGTGCAAAATATGGAAGATAAACTTAAAAATATTAAAAGAACTCGCATTATTAGTATTGCTTTTTTATTAGTTCTATTTATTATGGTCCCATATTTTACTTTTATATATGTATCACATAGTGATCAACTTTTAAAAAAATACTTTAATTTTATTGCAACAGTACCTAAGGATGTGTTAGCAACATTTACAACACTTAATCTACCAAATGAGTTTTTAATCTTTGGTTTGCCATATATTGCGTTAGTAACATTAGCGGGTGCCATTATTAGCAGTGTTTTTTACATTCATCATCAAAAACGAACAATTAATTTTAATAATAGAATGTTGTTAATTGGAACAGTTTTTATTATCTCTTTTTTATTTAGTGTTTGTTTATTATTTTCGCTTGCAGAATATTATTATGATTTATTTACAGAGTGATGTCGTTCTTTAAGAGGTGGTTATACTGGACCTGAGTTTGTTAAAAATATTCAAGATATGATTCATAAAGATATTCCAAATCGAGATGCAATTGTTAAAGCATTAATTAATTTAGCAACAGGACCTGGAACAAACAATAAATATCCATTAACATGAATTGGCCTTAATTCTATTTGATGAATTACAGGATTACAAATGATTTTTATTATTTTTATTATGTTGAAAGTTAGTTTTAAATTAGAATGATTATTAAATGATAATATTAATCCAACTAAAAAAGAAGAATTATTTGTTTTAAAAGATACATTTAATCAAAGTCGTCTTAAAAAGTTTATTAGTTTATATTTAATTCCAAATGAATTTAATATTTCACTATGAGTCGTTTTTTTTTCAAGTATGGTTTTTATTCCACAATTTGTTTATACAATTATTATTGGTAGTAGTTTTACTGATGCAAACCGGTTTTTTTTATTTTCTTACTTTTATCCACAATTAACAATTAATGCTATTATATCAAATACAACTAGTATTTTGGATCAGCCAAATATTGATTATTTTAAGATGACAATGAATATGCCAGGGTCAGGAATTTTTATTAGTGTTGTACCAATTGTTTCTTCTTCTTTAATTATTTCAATGTTATTTGCATTTACCTTTGTAATATTGAAAAAACCAAATTTAACTAAAAAAGGTTTTATTAGTTTTTATGTTAGTTTTTTAATTGTAACTGGGACTTCACTAGTAATGTTTCTGGTTTCTCAATATGAATTAACAAAAGCAGTTGATTATTGAAATAGTCAAAGTGATAATTTTAAAGAAAAAGTAATGAAACCACTTTTTAAAACAACACATTTAGATTACTTTTGACTACAAGGAAATGAATTATTAGCAAGTGGTATTCTATTATCTGCTTTCATTACTGTTTTATCAATTATTGTTCTTTCACATATTTCAAAAATTAAAAGTAATCATATTAGCAATGAACAAATTAAATCAAATTCAAAGAGTTCATAAGAAAGGAGGATAATTATATATGAAAGTATATACTGTAAAAGAATGCAAAGAGATTATTGCTGGTTATTTAGCAGAAAAAGTTATTATTGTTCCAACAGATACTATTTATGGAATGACGTGTATTATTAGCTCACCAGTAGCAAAAGCGAGAATTTTTAAAGTTAAAGGACGATCAGAAAAAATGTATTTATCAGTTATTGTTAGTTCAGTTAGTATGGCGAAGAATTTTATTGACTTGCCACGTGATGATTTAAAACTCTTTAAAAAGAATGAAACTATTACTATAATAGATAACATAAAAGATGATATTAATAAGCTTTATAACATTACAGAAGATAATACAATTGGGATTAGAATTACAAAATCAAAATGATTAAAAAAAATTATTAATAAGGTTGGGCCAATTTATGGGACAAGTGTAAATATTAGCGGTCAAAATTATGCTAAAGAATTTAATGATCTTCAAAAATTTAATGTTGATATTATTGTTGACGCTGGTTATTTAGATAATCTTCCTTCAAAGATTTATAATTCTTTAACAAAAGAATTTATTAGATAAGGAGGTAAAAAATGGCAAAAAAAATAAATAAAAAACAATGATCATGATATCGAATTATTAATGTTGTTGTTTTATGTATCTTAATTTTGTTAACATGTATTTTTACTGTTTTATTTATTATTAACCAAGAAAAGTATACTGTTGCTTTCTTAATTACAATCTTATTTTTAGGTGTCTGAGTTATTGGCTACTTTATGGGACATTTCTTTTTTATGAATAAAGATAATCTTCGAATTGGGGCAAGAAAAATAATGAGGGACTATCGTAAAAAAAAGATGATGATGGCAGCAATCCACCATTAGAAAACAAGGAAGAAAGAATTAAACAATTAGAACAAGAACTTGCTGATTTAAAGAAAGAACACAATAGTTAATTTTATGAAAGAATAATATCATACCAAATTGCATTTCATAATGCAATTTTTCTTTAATTTTGTAGAAAACTCTTGATATTTATAAAATATACCTAAAATTAGGTATATTCTTAATATAAAAGGTGAATAATTAATGGAAAAAATAATTGAAAAATTAATAAATAGTTTAACAGATGATCAATTTTTAGAATTTCATGAAAAAGTCAAAAAAGAAGCAGAATTAATTAAAAAACAAAAACGCTTAAATGAAATTGACCAAAAATTTAGGGATAAAGGTATTAAATGTCCTAATTGTCAATCTTTTTATTGTGTTAAAAATGGCCATAATCCTGAAGGAAAACAAAAATATTTATGCAAAAAATGTCGTGCTAGTTTTGATGCTTTTCGTGATCATTTTACGTATTGAAGTCATTTAAATTATGAACAGTGAAATTTATTGATTCAAATTTCATTATTAGGCCAATCTAGTAAAATGATTTCCCGCTTTATTAAAACATCACCGAAAACCGCTTGATATAATCGCCAAAAAATAATGAAATCAAAACAATTAGAAAACACCCAATTAAAATTTAAAACGTTAAATGGCCAAATTCAAATCGATGAAACATTTATTAAAGAAATCCACAAAGGTAATTTTAAAGATAAATTTGATAAAAGAAAAATTCATCTTGATTCATTTTCAACCAACACAAAACGATTAAAAAAACAGCAAATTATTGAAAATATTAATAAACAATTAATCAAAGAAAATTCAATTATTATTTCTGACATGCAACCATTATATTTATTAGTAGCAAAACAAACAAATTCTATTTTATTAGCAACTAAAACTAGTGCAAATCCTGATGCTAGTTATCGGAAGTTAAATAAAATTAGTAAATTACAATCAAATCTTAAAGAATCCTTAATTCATTATCATGGCTTATGTTTCACGAACATTCAAAATTATTTAAATCTCTGAAAATGAAAATACCAGCATAAAGGTTTAACGCCAAACCAACAATCATCGGTATTATATTTTAACGTATAAAAAAGTTAAATAACAATATTAAAAGTTTATATAATTTTCTTTTAAAGTTATCATATTGATTATTTTTTTTATTTCATCAAGAGTTTTCTACAAAATTAAAACAATTTTTTATAATTTTTGGGCGAGTAAATTTTTTACGGGTTTTATAAAAACAATAAAAAAATATCCTTAATTTATTGAACTAAATAACATTTAAAAACAAAAACCCGCATCTTTTTTATTCACCCTAATTTTTTTTAGAAATATGATATAATTTAACTATAAATAAACGAAGCAGGAGGACTACACGATGTACATCAATCCATTCGAAAGAATAAAAAATTTAAAATTAAATACTGATGAAACAAATACAATAAATATGAAAGGTAATGACCGAAATATAAATTTATTACAAGGAAACAATGAAGATAGGGAACTGACAGGAGACTTTCTAAAGAATAATAATCATAATATTAAAACTGATGAACTTAAGATTGATGGAATTACATTATCAAGTTTTGAAATTATTCGTGATTTAATGAAAATTTTTAAAGAAAAAAATAACGAAATGCAATTTTTCTTAGCAGTTATGGATAAAGAAAATTGTGATTCAATGTCTGAAATTGCTACTTCATTTTTTTCAATGCCGCTTGTTAATATCGATTTATTACGTATTGAGTTATATGTTTCACCATTTTTATTTTTACTTAAAAAAATTATTAAAGGACTACCAAAAGTTAGTTTAGAAGATAAAAAAGTTTTATGATATCGTGTTAAATTATTTGTACGAACTTTAAAACAAAGTGAATCATTAGAACAAGTTAATGATTCTAATTCAATTGTAATTGTTAATGAGTTAGAATTTGATGATCCATTAGATTATATTAGAAGAGAATTTGAAGAAATTTTACGTGCTTATGACATCACAGAAAATATTGTAGTAATTTTTAATAATATTGATTTAGTGGGATATGTCAAATTTAAACAAATATTTAGCTTAGTACAAGCTATTTTTAAAGGAATTTTACAGTTTAAATTTATTGCTGGATTAAATCCACTTTTAATTGAAACTTATGTTAAACAGATGTATGGCAATTATGCAACAGACCAATTGGTTGCGCATGAAGTTAGTTCTTATAACAAACGATATATTATTAAAAATGAGAATGATAATGTCGTTACTAAAGAACCAACAAAATAAGCAGTTGATTCTTATCATCCAATGTCAGATTTTGCTTCTGTTGAAACAGAAGATGAGGATGATGAAACAATTGGCTTTGATTATTGAGCTATGCGCGGTGGAAAGTAGATAGAAGAGGATAATTAAAATGTTTGTGTTTTTAGTAACATTAGGGTGAAGTCTAATTATAATTGGAGCGATAGTTCAAATTTTTACTGCTATTTTAAACTTTTTGGTAATACAATCTGTTGCGCTTCCATTATTTTTAAATTCAATGAATGATATTTTTCAAACATCAATTTTTAAACAAGAACAAATTTTAAGTTATTTAACAGGAGATATTTGAGGATACACAATTATTGCTTTAACAATTTTTGTTGCATTATTTGTTATTACACTAGTATCAGTTCAACTGCATCGTGTTAAAAAAGGACAATTAATTGCAAAACCATATATTAAAATGATATTTGTTACATTAATTATTGCGGCATTAATTTATGGAAAAGTAGCAGTATTAATATTAGCAGCATTAATGTTTATTGGTTTATTGTTCATTGAATCATCATTATTTGATGTTGAGTATTTGCAAAATTTTGTTGAAGAACGAAATATGATTGTTATTTACCACCAAGATAAAAAACTTGAAAGAGAGGTAAAAAAAGAGGGAAAGTATCATGTAAGCGCAACTTTGGGAGTTGACGCGACTATCGCAGGGATCGGAGAAACCGAAAGAGATTTCAAAAACAATGATTACGCAAGAGAGGATGATAGTAAAAAATTATCTCATCAAAAATCAAATTCAATTTTTTCATCAAATAAATTAAATAATTTATTTAATTCTAATAAAAATGATGTTGATGAACATGAATTAGCAAATTTAATTAATGATATGACACAAACTATGAAAAATCCGCAGAAACCAGCGGTTTTTGAAACAAAATCAAATACAACGGAAACTGATTTAAAACAAAGTGAATCGAAAAAATTATCAAAACCACCAGTTGTTAATGAAGTTAAGCAACAAGAAAAATCAAACTTGGGATTATACCAATTAGAAGATCAAAACTCATCAAATGATGCTCCACAAAATGAACCAGTTGAGGAAATTCCTGCTCCATTCTTGGATGCAAAACCAAATGCTGATTATAAGTTTAATGCTGATATTAAAGGTTTTTCTGATAAAACAAGCGCTGTAAACGAAAATGCTGATTTTAATGAAGCAGAAGATGAAAAACCAAATTTTTCTTTTTTAGATGATGAATTTTTGAATTCATCATGAACATCAGAGAAACCAATGATAAGAAAACAAAAAAAACTTTATAATAAATGAAGTGAAATGCATCAACAAGCACTTAATATTAAACAAATGATAGAAGAAGAAGTGGAAATAGCAGAAGTAAAAGCTAAATTCATTAAAAAGAAAGCTAAAATTTATAATGTTCTTGCTAAACAAGCAAATGGATTAGTAATAAAATTAAAGTTAGGACCAGAGCATGAATTAAAATTAATGCGTATTGCTGAAATATTTAGTAATAATTCACAAGCCACAGTTGATTTTCTTAATGATCAAATTTTAGCAACAGATAATAATGTAATTGATAATGTCTTGAATGACAACATTAATGAATCATCAGAAAATATTAGTTTAGAAATTAATACTTTTAATAATGTTGTAGATAATGATAAAACAAAAAAAGAGATAGAAATTATGAACAACAATATTAAACTAGTGAACCAAGAATCACAACGGACAGAAATTATATTTATTCCATCTGATCATAATATTGATAAATTAAAAGGAGAATTATTACCTGATATTAAAACATCAGATGATGAAGAAACAAAAACAGATAATGTTCCAGATAATTATGATTACCCTTTTGCTGAACTAGCGGGGTTAGATGATTCACAAGCTGGGCATCTTGATGAAATTGATTCAGTTGCAAATGAAGATAATTATGATGATGAAATACAATTTTCTGAAAACAATGAGCTTTCAGACCTATCAGTTGAACAACAAACAGTAGAACAAATAGAAAACAATATGGCAGCGCTAGTTGAAGATGAAATCTTAAGAAATAATGAAGTAAAACCCGAACATGAGGTAAAAAATGATGCAATTAATTTAGAATTAACTCCTGAACCACTAGATACAACAGAACCAAACAATGTGGGAACAGATATTTTTAATATTCCAATGAATGAAAAAGAAAATACTATTTTAACAGAAACAGAAGATAGTGCACCTGCAGAAATATTTGCAACAGATGTTAAAGGAACAAATGAATTAGAAGTTAAGGCAGATGAATCAAATAAAAATAAAGTAGAAGATCATCAAGACCAATTATTACATGATATTGTTGCAAATGAAACAAATAAATCGTTGCAATCAGAAATTAGACCAATTTTAAAAGACGAAGTGTCATATAGTTTAGATGAATTAGATGATAAAATTATGAATGGTGATTTTTCAAATTTAGATGATGAAGTAATTGAATACTTTAATCAGGAAAAGCCAGAACCAATTAAGGAAACACCATTTGTAGAAGAACCACCATTACAACAAGTTATTTCAAATGATTTTGAATGTCGTTTTGAAAAGATTGAAGAATTAATTAAAGATTCAATTAACTTACACACAACACACACAAAAACATTAGGAGAAGTACAAAATCACTTAAAAACTTTAACTTTAAAAGTTGAATCGTTAGAAGTAAAATCAGCTGATTTTGCAAAAAAAATTAACGATGTTGAAACTAAAAAACATATTAAACATCACAGTGTTGTACCAATTGATCAGTTTTATCCTCAAATTAGTGATATTAATTTAGTATCAACACGTTATAATTTATATAATAAAAAAGGGTATTCTAACACATATGGCGTTGCTAACTCGAGTGAAAGTTCATATGGTTTGGTCAATTATTATCGAACTAAAAATAGTAGTTCATCTCAAGAAGAAATAAGAACAAATAATAATCAATTTGCTGATTATAATCACCTTAATTTACATAATATTTCCAAATATACTAAACAAGATATTCCTTTTGAAACAAATTGTCCATTTTGTAAAAAGAATAACAAATAAAAATTATTATTTTATTGGTTAATATTATAAATAATTTTATTAAAAAAGTTAAATTTAGGTTGATTAAATTTAACTTTTTTTATTTAGAAAGTAATTTTTTTTCTTTTCATTCGTTTAAAAATATGTTAAAAATAAATTAGCAATGAGATATTACATTGTTAGGGCATTAAAAATAGTAATTTAAGTATGAAAGGAAATATTCAATTGCCGAATAATAATTAATTAAGAAATATAATTTATTAGTAGTAAACGGGAGGAAATAAACAATGAGAAAATTGCTCAGTGTTTTTGTAGCAGCAACTTTGCTAAATGGTTCGAGTTTTTTTCTTGTTGCATGTGCCAAAAAATATTATTTTGATAGTAATATTTGAGTTATTACCGATGCTGGTATTGTTACCGATGCATCGTTTAATGAATCAGCATGAGATGGAGCAAGTAAATATGTCATTTCACAAAAGGATAAAGAAATTTTACCATCAGAGTGAAAAAAAAGTCACCATCGAGCTAGTTATTATGAACCAGCAAGTCAAACACCATCTGACTTTAAAACGGCTTATTTAACAGCATATATTGCTAGAACAAAAACATTAATTTTACCAGGTTTTGTTCACGGTAATACAGTTGGATGAGGTGCAGAAATAGTTGATAATTTAATTTATATTGATGGAAGTAGCCAAAATATTCATTTAGGAATGGATCCCAAAAAACCATTAGCAACAAATGTTGTTGGAATAAGTTATGAAGCTGAATCATCGGGATTTTTTGCAGGAATTGCAACATCATTATGATTAAATGCTAATCAAAGCAAATATCGTTCAGGTTTAAAAATATCTACATATGGTGGAATGGATAATCCTGGCGCTGTTTCAAATTATATGTGAGGATTTTTAGCGGCTGCTGATATTTTTAATGCAATCATTAGTAACAGCAATTTTCCAAACTTATTTAACATTAGAACAGATCTTTTAGCACAAGTTCAAAAAATGAATCCAGCAATAACTGCTTTACAAAAAATTGAAAAAGTACAAAATGTTATAAAAAATAATGAATCATGATTTTCACAATCATTTGAAATTGGACATGGGAAAGATATTTCAGATGAATTACTTTCTCGTGGAGCAAGTATTATTTTCCCTGTTGCAGGTCCACAGACCCAAGATACTATTGGTCGAATTAAATATAATAAATCACCAGCTAAAGTTATTGGTGTGGATACAGAACAATCTAAAATTTATGGAGAAGACATAATCGTAACAAGTGTCTTAAAAGAAATTGCAACTTCAACTCAAGAAGCTCTCAAGAATATTTATTCAGATAAATGTGGTTATTCATCTAATAATAATACTTGAGACAATAATCAAGTGACGCCGGAATGTTGAATTAATACTGACCAATCATCAATTCAGCATCCAACTTGGACAGGGATTGAAACAACAAAGTCAATTAATGAAGATACTGTTAATTTTATTCATAATAAAACTGATGATTTAACAAAGGATACAGCATTTGATAAAATTATTAAAGTATTACAAGATGTTTATTCCCGAGGAATTGGTGATGTCCCTCCTGCAGCAGCAAAGGTATTTACAACAACATTATCAAATACTTATCAAAATAGTGATACATTGAAAACTTATATTTTAAATGCAATTGAAGCCGCTTTGCAATAGAAGGAAAGGACATAATATGAAAAACAATAATGAATATGTAATAGAAATGAACAATATTACCAAGGTCTTTGGTGATTTAATTACAAATAATGATATTACCTTAAAAGTTAAAAAAGGTGAAATTCATGCTTTAATTGGAGAAAATGGAGCAGGAAAATCAACATTAATGAGTATTTTATTTGGTTTGTATGAACCAACAAAGGGAGAAATCATTATTAATGGAAAACCAGAATATATTAATAATCCTATTAAAGCAAATCAATTAGGAATCGGTATGGTTCATCAACATTTTAAATTAGTTGATATTTTTACTGTACTTGATAATATTACATTAGGATATGAACAGTTAAAAGGGAAAGTATTTTTAGATCGTCCAAAAGAAGCTCGTGATATTGCTCAAATTGCAATTAAATATAATCTGCAAGTTGATTTTGGTTCAAAAATTGCAAATATTTCAGTTGGAATGCAACAACGAGTTGAAATTTTAAAAATTTTATACCGTGGAGCAGATATTTTAGTTTTTGATGAACCAACAGCTGTTTTAACGCCACAAGAAATTGAAGGCTTATTAAATATTATGTTAGATTTAAAAAAAGATGGGAAAACGATTATTTTTATTTCCCATAAATTAGATGAGGTGAAAAAAATTGCTGATCGGGCAACAGTTATTCGACGTGGAAAAGTTGTTGAAACTTTTAATGTGCAAGATAAAAATGAGAAAGAAATTGCTGAAGCAATGGTTGGCCGTAATTTAGTTGAAATTAAAAATTCAGGGCAAGAACCACGAGAAGAAGTTTTATTAAGAATTGAAAACTTATCAGTAAAGAAAAGAGGCCTAACGCGTTTGATGGCTTTAGATGATTTTAATTTAACCGTTCATGCAGGAGAAATTGTTGCAATTGCTGGAGTAGAAGGAAATGGGCAGACTGAATTAGTAAATGTTTTAACCGGATTAGAAAAAGGAGCCTCTGGGGAAATAATTTTTAATGATATTAATGTGACCAAAAAAAGTATTTATGAACGCTATCAAAATGGAATGTCTCATATTCCTGAAGATCGTCATAAATATGGTTTAATCTTAGAATTTAATGTAATTGATAATGTTGTTTTACAAAATATTAATCAAAAACCATTTTCAAATTATGGTTTATTAGATAAAGGAGCAATTCAATTATATGCTCAACAAATTGTTAATAAATATGATGTACGCGGTGCAAATTCTGGATTTGCTGTTACACGTAGCTTATCAGGAGGTAATCAGCAAAAATTAGTTATTGGGCGAGAACTATCACGACAACATAATATTTTAGTTGTTGTCCAACCAACAAGGGGCTTGGATGTTGGAGCAATTGAATATATTCATAATAAAATTTTGGAAGAAAAAGTACAAGGGAAAGCAGTCTTATTAGTTTCATATGAATTAGAAGAAATTATGAGTTTAGCTGATCGAATTGTTGTTTTACATAATGGGCGCATTACTGGTGAAGTTACTGGCAATAAAGTTAAACGTGAAGAAATTGGCTTAATGATGGCAGGAAGATATCATAAGAAAGGAATAAAAATTAATGCAAACACAAATTAAAAATTATGGATGATTATTAAAACAAAAAACAAGAATTTTCTTTCGTTCAAATGAATTTAAAACTAAAATGGATTATTTTAATGCATCTATTTGTGCAATTATTGCAGGAGTTCTTCTTAGTTTTATTATTATCGGTGCAAATGCATCAGATCCATTATTATTTTTTAGTTATGTTTTTCAACTAGCTTTTCACCCATTATTAAAAGATTCGACATTAACTTATTGAGCAATTTATATTGTTGCGGGATTATCTGTTGCGGTTGGTTTTAAAGCCGGATTATTTAATATTGGTGTTCCTGGACAAATGTTATTAGCGGGTAGTATGACAATTGTTTTAGGTTTAAAGAATCCAACAATTAGTCAAGGTGCTGGCGTAATTGGAGCTTTATTTATTTCAATTCTTGTTGGTGCAGTGTTAGCAGCAATTGCTGGAGCATTAAAAGCTTATTTTAATATTCATGAAGTTGTTTCAACAATTATGCTAAATTGAATTGTTTGGTATGTTATGAAATGAATGTTTATGAATCCAGCGCATGGGATGTGAAATTCAAATCAAAATTCAACAATTGATATTGTTACAACAGCCCCAAATTTTAATTTAGTATTGAATGGGCAATTATGAATTATTCCGTTTATTATTGCAATGTTATTATTAGGAATAATTATTTTTATTATGAATTATAATGTTTTAGGTTTTCGAATTAAAGCGGCTGGAAAATCAAAAAATGCTTCTTTATACGCTGGAACAAATGTTAAAGCATATACTATTGTTTCAATGGCATTATCAGGTGCTTTAGCAGGCGTGTTAGGAATGTTATATTATATGACACAATCAACAGTATTACAATTTACAACCGATGCATTACCAGTTGTCGGTTTTGATGCAATTACTGTTGCATTAGTTGCTTTTACAAATGGGTTTGCTATTTTACCAATTGCTTTATTATGAGGAATTATTAAAACAGCTGCTTTGCAAGCAACGCAATTACCTGATTTTCAAATGTCAAAACAAATGGGACAATTGATTTTCGGAATTATTATTTATATGTCTGCAATTTCTACATTATTTATTTACTTTAAACCAATCTTTTGATTGCGTCGTTGATGAAATATTCAACACAATGTAGAATGAAAGCAAGAATATAATAAATATCAAAAACAAATTAAGGACTATCAAAAACAAATTAAAAATACGAATAAAATGTATCGAATTAAAATGCAAGAATTAAAAAAACAAGTAACTAAAGAAGAAATTAAAGCATATCGGAATGAAATTAATGATCAATTAACTTTATATGCTGGGAAAATTACCACTTTAAAAACAGAAATTATTTTTTTTGAAAATTTAAAATATAAGGAAGCAACAAAAATTGGACAACGTGGTCTTAAAACAAAATATAAATTAGCAACATTTATTGCCCTTGGTTCGGAATTAGACCATTTTGTGCAAGTGAAAAATGAATATTTATTAAAAAAACAAGAAATTAGTTTTTTAAAAAATAATTATTATCAAGCAGTATGAAAAGTAAAAGGGCGAGCAAAACAAGAATTATTACAGTTTTATAATTTGCCAAAAAAAGAATTGTATGATAAATTATCACATTTACAGTCGCAATATGGTTATTTAGTGCTAAAGCAAGAGGAAACTATTAAAAAATTACGTGAAAGTTATTATCCTGTTTTTAATCAAATTCAACAAAAATATGGAAATGATTTTAAAAGATTGCAAAGAGAAGAAACACTGATTACTAAAAAATTAAATCAAGAAATTAAAACATTAAAATGCCAACAACATCGTGAAATGTATCAATTTAAAATAGCAAATTATCAAAGTGAGAAAAAAATTAAACGGGAATTAAGAATAATTAATAGACAAGTAAAAGCAGATGTTAAGATTCAACAGGAAGTGGCCATGTTAAAACAAAATTTAAAACTGCAATTAAAAGAGATGAAACAACAATTTAATCTTGAATATCAATCTATGCGTAAAAAACATAAAAGAGAGATGCCACACTGGAAAAAGGAATTAAATCAAAAATTAAAGCATATTCGAAAAGTTGTTTCAGAAGATAATAAAATTTTAAAAGCAGAATATCATCGTCAAAATGCCGCTTTTCAAATGCAAAAAGGAGGAAAAAAATAATGGAAGCAGTTTCACAATTATTTGCTAATGGTTCAATTCTTTTTGCAGTATTATTAATTGCGGCAATGGCTAGTTTGTATTCAGAACGCGCAGGAGTTGTTAATATTGCTATTGATGGAATGATGATCATTGGTGCGTTAGTTTATGCGTTGCTTGGTAAAGTATTATCAGAATATGGTAATGGAATGCAAATTATTGCTTTATTAATTGCCACAATTTGTGGTGGGACATTTTCCTTATTACATGGTTTTGCTTCAATTACTTTAAAAGCACAACAAGTAATTTCTGGAACGGCGTTAAATTTATTAGCAACTGGAATCGGATTATTTTTTGTAAGCATTCCTTCCTTAGCGGCTGGAAATATGATTCAAACAGGTTTTAGTACAATTGGGATTGATTCATATCAAATTATTAATATTTTCTTAATTATTGCAATTGCTTTAGCGGGTTTTACCTTTATTTTCTTTAGATTTACAAAAACAGGACTGCGCTATGTTGGATGTGGTGAGAATCATAATGCAGTTGATGCAGCTGGAATTAATGTAATTAAAACAAGATATAAGGCAGTTATTATTTCTGGATGCTTAGCAGGGCTAGCGGGGGCAATGTTTACTCATTATGTTTCTGGGCAATTTCGTGGTGATGTCCAAGGACAAGGATATATTGCCTTGGCAATTATGATTTTTGGGCAATGACGAATTCAATATATTACATTGGGAGCAGTCTTATTTAGTTTTTTAATTGCTTTAGCAGGAACATTATGACGTTTTGCGGGCTGAAATATTGCTGATCCATCAAATCAGTTATTAAAAATTTTACCATTTGTCTTTGCATTAATAACAATGGTTATTTTCTCAAAATATTCAAAAGTACCAAAAGCATCCGGAATTCCATTTGATAAGTCATTACGATAAAAACAACCGATATTGGTTTTTTTATTTACATTTTCTTATTTTTTTCTATAATTAATGTATTCTGAGGATATATTCTGTAAAAAATAAGGGGAAAAAACTATTTATGAAAAAACTATTCATTATTTTTAGTGTTGTCGGATTATTTGCCATTGGGATAACTAGCAAAATTACAAGTTGTCGAATGATAAAATATCGTGATACTAATTATACTAATTCAAATTTACAAAATGATATGTTGATTTGAAAAAAATTGCCAGTGATGTTAGTAATAAGATAACAAATTATGATAGCAATGGAAATATCAAAAATTCAAACGAATTTCCATAATTAAATCAATTTTATGTTTTAGTTAATCAACATAACCAGTCAGTTGTTCTTGACCGTTCAAATACGCAGATTAATTTAGGATTAAAAAAATTTCAAAATGAATTTAAAGAAATATTTGGAATGGCAACACTTTTTAGGACACTTTTTATATAGACATTTGTTTTCTAAAAGTAACTGGAGATAAATAATTTAAACTGCCATGAATTCGAATATTGTTATATCAATGCACAAAATAAAAAAGTTCGTATTTTAATTGTGTTAAATTTTTAAATTTTTTACCCTTAATAAATTCAGTTTTAAAAGTTTTGTAAGTTGTTTCAGCCACAGCATTATCATAAGGGCAGCCTTTATTGCTTAATGATCTTTTAATATTAAAAGTTATTAAAATTTCATCAATGATTTTATTTTTAAACTCATTACCACGATCAGTATGAAATAGAGTTATTTGATTTAATGGTCGTGTTATTTTATGAAAAGCTTGTTGGACCAGTTCGGCTGTTTTATTCGGCCCAGCACTATAACCAATTATTTCACGATTAAACAAGTCAATTAATAAAAAAATATAATGTCATTTAGCGCCAACTTTAACATATGTTAAATCACTAACAATAACTTCATTAGGTTTTTTGTTGTTAAATTGACGATTTAAAATATTATTAATTTGGTCATTATTGACTGTTGTTTTATGATTATGATATTTTAATTTGGTGTATTTAGAAACCAAATTATTTTTGATCATAAAGAATCTGATTTTTCGCCGCGATAAGATGATATCTTTTCTGTTTAAAATAACTTTAATTTTGCGAGCCCCATAAATTTTGCGACTTTTATTAAAGGCACTGATAATTTCTTGTTCATAATTATTAACTCGCTTGTTAATACATTTATTAGTTTGATAATAATACGTTAATTTTGATAAACCCAAAATCTTACATATTTTTCTTACTGAATATTTTGTTTTGTTGTTATTAATTATTGTTATTTTTTGGCCATTATCAGTGCGGCTTGCTTTAAAATGTCATTTTCAATTTTCAAGTCTTTAAGTTCTTTTCGTAAAGTTATTATTTCATTTTCTTATAGTGTGCGATTGTTGGATAGGCTACAATTATTAGGACCATAATTATATAGACTTCAAAATTAGATAAAATTATTAAGAAAGAAAGAATATAAAAATGGGAAATAAAACTTCATACTCTGAATAATTTAAAAAACAAATTGTCATGCTATATAAAAATGGTCAAAAGTGTTATTAATCTAGGGTAAGAATATAATTTACCAAAACCAACTATTTATAGTTGAGTTAAAAATTATAATAATTCTGGTTCATTTAAAGCAAAAGACAATCGCACACTAGAAGAAAATGAAATAATAACTTTACGAAAAGAACTTAAAGACTTGAAAATGGAAAATGACATTTTAAAGCAAGCCGCACTGATAATGGCCAAAAAATAACAATAATTAATAACAACAAAACAAAATATTCAGTAAGAAAAATATGTAAGATTTTGGGTTTATCAAAATTAACGTATTATTATCAAACTAATAAATGTATTAACAAGCGAGTTAATAATTATGAACAAGAAATTATCAGTGCCTTTAATAAAAGTCGCAAAATTTATGGGGCTCGCAAAATTAAAGTTATTTTAAACAGAAAAGATATCATCTTATCGCGGCGAAAAATCAGATTCTTTATGATCAAAAATAATTTGGTTTCTAAATACACCAAATTAAAATATCATAATCATAAAACAACAGTCAATAATTACCAAATTAATAATATTTTAAATCGTCAATTTAACAACAAAAAACCTAATGAAGTTATTGTTAGTGATTTAACATATGTTAAAGTTGGCGCTAAATGACATTATATTTTTTTATTAATTGACTTGTTTAATCGTGAAATAATTGGTTATAGTGCTGGGCCGAATAAAACAGCCGAACTGGTCCAACAAGCTTTTCATAAAATAACACGACCATTAAATCAAATAACTCTATTTCATACTGATCGTGGTAATGAGTTTAAAAATAAAATCATTGATGAAATTTTAATAACTTTTAATATTAAAAGATCATTAAGCAATAAAGGCTGCCCTTATGATAATGCTGTGGCTGAAACAACTTACAAAACTTTTAAAACTGAATTTATTAAGGGTAAAAAATTTAAAAATTTAACACAATTAAAATACGAACTTTTTGATTTTGTGCATTGATATAACAATATTCGAATTCATGGCAGTTTAAATTATTTATCTCCAGTTACTTTTAGAAAACAAATGTCTATATAAAAAGTGTCCTAAAAAGTGTTGCCATTCCATGTCTTTTGCTTTAAATGAACCAGAATTATTATAATTTTTAACTCAACTATAAATAGTTGGTTTTGGTAAATTATATTCTTGCCCTAGATTAATAACACTTTTGACCATTTTTATATAGCATGACAATTTGTTTTTTAAATTATTCAGAGTATGAAGTTTTATTTCCCATTTTTATATTCTTTCTTTCTTAATAATTTTATCTAATTTTGAAGTCTATATAATTATGGTCCTAATAATTGTAGCCTATCCACTTCAACAATTTTAATGTATTGAATTAATTCTTCTTTTGTCATTGCATTAAAATCAATTTTTTTGGTCGACCTGATCTACGAATTCCTTTAGATTGTTCCCCATTTCCTGGTTCTAAAGCAGCATCTCCTTTAATAACAAGTTCTCTTTTTCATCTAATTAATGTTGGATCTGCAATGTTAAATTTTTTAAAAGTTTTTGACCACCCATATTCTCAATAATATTTTAGAATATTTAATTTTTCTTCTTTTGTAAATCATTTTCCTCCCATAATAAAAACACCTTTCAATAAAATTATGACACAATCCTATTTTTTATGTGTCTATTTTATTTTGGGTGTTCAAAAAACTATTTTTTACTTTTTTATTGTATTTTATTTTTAATTTGTTATAATTCTATTAACTTTTTATGGTTTAGTTTTACAGTATACAATGATTTGGATACATTATATTATTTATGAATGGGAAATTTTACACAAGAACAAATGGAAGGAAATTTAAATATTGTTAAAACTCTTTTAATTGAACATAATAAATTAATTAATTTAAAAAGCTTATTAATTTATTTAAATAATTTAGAATTAGATTTTAGTACAAATCATATTTCGCTTGTTCAAAATTTTGTTTGTAGTGTTCCTGAGCGAATAGCAATTATGACTGATTTTCCTAAATTAAAATGAATAACAATTAAGCAACATTATGGTTTATTAGTTCAAATAAATGATTTTTATGTTGATGTTAAAAGCAGAACAACGATAATTTACCAGCGTAGTACAAAAGATCTTTTTAAATTAAATTATGGTTGGATTAATTGTCAAAATATCTTTCAACAATATCTTAATTATAATTTTAATGTAATGTTACCTGTTTCAGATTTAATAACATTAATTCCAAATTTATGTCAAAGGATATGATAATCATATAAAATAAAAGCACTTTGCCTTGAAAAAGGTCTTTTTTCAGAAGTTGTTATAACAGATTATGAGAAAGCAATGGCAGGATTTCTTTTTTTATCGCAAAAAATTAAAACAGTTGTCCAAAAAAAGTTAACAATCGGGAATAATAATTATGAAATTTTAACAAAGGTTAAAAAAGAATAAAAATATGGTATTAAGTTTAAGTTATGATATGAAATTTAGAGAAATTAATTAAAATATTTATATTCTAATAAATATTTTAATTTTATGCATACATAAAATCAGAAAAGTTGGGTGAATAAAAAAGATACGGGTTTTTGTTTTTAAATGTTATTTAGTTCAATAAATTAAGGATATTTTTTTATTGTTTTTATAAAACCCGTAAAAAATTTACTCGCCCGAAAAGTTTGTTTTGTTAAAAAAAGTGTGATAAGATAATATTGTTAATTTATATAGTTTTAGGAGTTGAAATATTATGGCTACTGTTGTTGTCAAAGCAGGAGAACCGCTAGACAAAGCGTTAAAACGATTTAACAAGGTTTCTTCAGTTAAAAGAAAAGAAGCCCGAAAACGTGAACACTGAATGAGCAAAAAAGAAAAAAGACGTTATAAACAAGAACAATCACGTAGTTTTCGTTAAAAAAATCCCATTTTAAATGGGATTTTTTTAAAAATTACTTTTAATTTTGTAGAAAACTCTTGATGAAATAAAAAAAATCATCAATATGATAACTTTAAAAGAAAATTATATAAACTTTTAATATTGTTATTTAACTTTTTTATACGTTAAAATATAATACCGATGATTTTTGGTTTGGCGTTAAACCTTTATGCTGGTATTTTCATTTTCAGAGATTTAAATAATTTTGAATGTTCGTGAAACCTAAGCCATGATAATGAATTAAGGATTCTTTAAGATTTGATTGTAATTTACTAATTTTATTTAACTTCCGATAACTAGCATCAGGATTTGTACTAGTTTTAGTTGCTAATAAAATAGAATTTGTTTGTTTTGCTACTAATAAATATAATGGTTGCATGTCAGAAATAATAATTGAATTTTCTTTGATTAATTGTTTATTAATATTTTCAATAATTCACTGTTTTTGTAATCGTTTTGTGTTGGTTGATTTAACATAAATATTATTATTGCTATCAACAGCCATTTGAATACAACATTTAGTGTTGGTTGAAAATGAATCAAGATGAATTTTTCTTTTATCAAATTTATCTTTAAAATTACCTTTGTGGATTTCTTTAATAAATGTTTCATCGATTTGAATTTGGCCATTTAACGTTTTAAATTTTAATTGGGTGTTTTCTAATTGTTTTGATTTCATTATTTTTTGGCGATTATATCAAGCGTTTTTCGGTGATGTTTTAATAAAGTGGGAAATCATTTTACTAGATTGGCCTAATAATGAAATTTGAATCAATAAATTTAACTGTTCATAATTTAAATGACTTCAATACGTAAAATGATCACGAAAAGCATCAAAACTAGCACGACATTTTTTGCATAAATATTTTTGTTTTCCTTCAGGATTATGACCATTTTTAACACAATAAAAAGATTGACAATTAGGACATTTAATACCTTTATCCCTAAATTTTTGATCAATTTCATTTAAGCGTTTTTGTTTTTTAATTAATTCTGCTTCTTTTTTGACTTTTTCATGAAATTCTAAAAATTGATCATCTGTTAAACTATTTATTAATTATTCAATTATTTTTTCCATTAATTATTCACCTCTTATATTAAAAATATACCTAATTTTAGGTATATTTTATAAATATCAAGAGTTTTCTACAAAATTAAAGAAAATTACTATCTTTTAAAATTACATAATAAACTTTTTTAATGGCCGAAAGATCTTTACCACCAGCATATGAAATTAATGATTGCAAATCTTCTGTCATTTCACGTAATGTTTCAAAAATGCTGCCACGAATTTCAATTAACTCTTTTTTAACTTCAACATAACGTTTTTCACCTTTATTATATTCACTTGCTGATCCAAAATATTCTTTATATTTAATACCATTATTTTTAACTTGTTTCCCAGGTGATTATTGGTGAGCAGCAAATAAACTACCAATCATGCACATTGTTGCACCCATTCGAATTGATTTCGCAATATCACCATTAACTCGTAATCCACCATCTGCAATAATTGGTTTTTAACTACCTTTACTACATCATTTAACAGCCGATAATTGTCATCTACCATTACCAAAACCAGTCTTTAATTTAGTAATACAGACTTTTCCGGGCCCAATGCCAACTTTTGTTGCATCAGCGCCTCATTGTTCTAAATCACGAACAGCTTTTGGTTTTCCGACATTACCTACAATAATAAATGTTTCATGACCTAAATGGCTGCAAATATGTTCAATCATTTTTTTACACTAAAAGCATGACCGTGAGCAATATCAATTGTGATATAGTCAGGTACTAATTGTTCTTTTTTTAATGTTTCAATTAATGCAAAATCATCTGGTTTAACACCAACTGAAATTGATGTAACCAAGTTTTTACTTTTCATATGTTTAATAAACTTAACTTGATCTACGTTAAAACGATGCATGATGTAAAAATAATTTTTTTCTGCTAATTTTTCACATAATTCTTCATTCACTACCGTTGCCATATTTGAAGGTGCGACAGGTAAATTAAAAGTATGTTTTCCTAATTTAACGGTTGTATCACATTCTTTTCGAGAATTAACAACACATAATTCTGGAATTAATTGAATGTCTTCATAATAAAATGATTTCATTTTTTTAATTGGTCGTATAAAGAAAATAAGGGGAAAAACACGAGCTTTCTTTTTAAAAAAGAATAAAAAAATATCTTGTAATCATATTAAAACCGGCATATAATTAATTATGTAATTGTAGAAAGGAATAGTGATTATACAAATGATGACAAGAAATTTTGGTTTTACTAGATTTTGAATTGTGTTGTCAAGTGTTATGGGTATTGCGGGGATGGCAATAGCAGGAGGGGCTTACTTTTATTATTTAGGCCGATATAACAATGGAACTTTTCCCGGTGATATCAACGCTGCAAATACTTGATTAATGAATTCATATGCTGATTTAACAAGTGTTAAAGTTATACTTTTACTAGTAGTGATTTTTTCATTTTTTACAACAATAATTTGTAATATTGGATTGATTCGTTATGCAATTAGCAGTACTGATGCCGAATTATGTGCAAACAAATGAAGTTTAGCCATATTATCGTTATCAATTGGTGGTTTTTTTGCACCATTTGCATTAACATGATTACCAGATACTGATGTTAAAGCAACAAAAAATTCTCGCGTTGTTATTGTCATTTATTTAGGAACTGCTTGATTAGTATCAGCTCTTGCTAGTATTGTTGCAATTATGATTTTTTATAACAAGGCAACAGATAAAACTTGAGTTGGAGACTCAAAACAAAATTTTGCCATTATGATGGGAGTTTTATCTGCTGTTAGTGTTTTAAGTTTAATTTTTGTCCCTGGCTTTTATAGTAATAAAGTTGTTGCTAATATGATGGCTGAAGCTTCTTATGGAAAATGATTACGTTTCGTTTCAACTGTTTATACTATTTTAGTAACAATAATGTTAGTGATCCAAATTATTACAGCGTTATTAAAACTAATTGAAGCATTTGGCCGTATTTTCCAAAAAGGACAAAATGGACTAGCAATTTTTGCTAATATTTTAAACTTTACTGCAACATTAATTGGAACAATCTTTATGATTTATCTAATTACAAAAGTAATTAAAGGATTATGACGTCGTGAAGATGGTTATATGATTAACATTCCACAATATAAAGCATCTGAACATATGCAACGTCGTTATTAATAAGAGTTTTAAAATGGATTTTATAACATTAAAATCCATTTTTATTAGTTATTTTAGATAATATAATATTCTTTAAAAAATAAAATTAATAATATTTTAATTGACAAAAATTATTGTTTTATATAAAATTAAAAAGGTTTCAACACAATACTTACATTGTGTCATCGGGTGTTAGCTCAGTTGGGAGAGCGCCTGCCTTACAAGCGGGTGGTCAGCGGTTCAAGTCCGTTACACCAGACCATTAATGATTCCTGCTGGCTTAGCTCAATAGGTAGAGCAACTGACTTGTAATCAGTAGGTTGGGAGTTCGATTCTTCTAGCCAGCACCATTCTTTGGAGGGGTAGTGAAGTGGCCAAACACATCTGACTGTAACTCAGCTCCTTCGGGTTCGGGGGTTCGAATCCCTCCCCCTCCACCATCTTTATGCATATTTTGGGCTATAGCCAAGCGGTAAGGCAAAGGACTTTGACTCCTTCATGCGCTGGTTCAAATCCAGCTAGCCCAGCCATTGTCTCCTGTTAGCTCAGCCGGTAGAGCAACTGGCTTTTAACCAGTGGGTCAAAGGTTCAAGTCCTTTACAGGAGACCATTTATAAAAAATATATGCCCGAGTGGCGGAATAGGTAGACGCAACGGACTTAAAATCCGTCGGTTTTACAACTGTACCGGTTCAAGTCCGGTCTCGGGTACCATTTATTTTATTTAAAAAAATTGACATTATGTTAAGAAAGTGGTTATATATTACTGTAGTTTAGTATAAAATTTAAAATTAAAATGCAAGTGTAGTTTAATGGTAGAACTTCAGCCTTCCAAGCTGGCTGTGAGGGTTCGATTCCCTTCACTTGCTCCATGATATTAATTGTTAGTTTAACAATTTTTTTTATGTTAAAATAAAAAGGCACGGGGCAAAAGAGGAGTTAGTGATTGTTATGAAAGCCATTAAAAATGATAATAAAAAAGAGTCTACTAGTAATTGAAAACATTTACCACCAGAAATGCAACATGATTTAGAATTTCATGCTTCACGCACAGTATTTTGAAAAAGTTTTTTATTTTTAATCATTGAAGCAGTAGGGCCATTTTTATTATTGTTTTTTTTAACTTCTCCTGACTTAAGTTTTGCCTACCATTATGATGTTGGTATTGGAATTGGTTTTGGTTTAACAATGGTTTTTAGTGTTTTTTTATTAACTTGTTTAGGCTTTTATTTTCATTTTCATCAAGCCGACCAGTTTACCTATACTATTGCATTATCTTGAATGTTATATGGAATTTATTTAACTGGATATTGATGAGGATGAGATAAGATTTTATATCGTTGCTTAGTATCATTTCTTTTTTTATTAATTGCTATTTTTGTTGGTACATTTATGACCGTATGAATGCGTAATCTTCGTGGATATTTTCAAATAAAAAAAGGTAAGAAACAATCGGAACCACCAGTTATCAATGAAAAAGAAAACAATAATTCACCAGTCGATTCATCAGTAACAAAAAAAAGAACCTTAATTATTTTTTTGTAAATTAGTTAATTTTAAATCAATAATTTTTAAGAAAATTTTTTGTTTTGTTTGTTCATACATGTAATTAGCTCAGTAAATTCATAGAATGTTTTGGTAATACATTCATGCTACTACTTTTTCTTGTTGTTGTGATGTTAAATTAAAAAGATTAAATCAATAAGTTTGTTCAGCTTTTGCTGTTAATGTTTCAGAAACAAATGAAGCAATATCAAAAAATTTATCATTTAGCATAGCATATTCAAAATCAATTAAGTAAAGCTTTTGGTTTAAAAAAACTAAATTACCACTATTTAAGTCATTGTGGCATAAAACAAGTTCTGTTGGTTGCAATTTTAAATAATTAAGGTTCTTTTCATATGGAGCTAAATTTACCAATTGTTTACAAATTGCTGTTTTTAATGTTATTAAAAATTGCTCAGGATTAAATGTTTTAATTTGATTATTTAAATTAATTTTAGTTTCTCATAATTGTTTAATTATTGTAGCAACTTGATTTAAGACTTGGTTTGTAAGTTTAACCGTACTAAGTGATTGCAAAGTTGGGTAGTATGGTGTAACCAAAAAGAAATGCTCACCATAATAGCCATAATCTACAATTGGTAATGTTAAATCGGCATTTTTAATTTGTTCTAAAACAAAAATTTCATTTTGATGATCAATGAATAAATTAGTAAAAGGATTACTATAACGGATAAAAAGATTATCAATACTTTGATAATTTTGGTTAGTAATACCTAAATTTAATTTTGTTTTAATTTGGTATTTCATCATATTTCTGACTTCCATTCTGTATGTTATATATTATTAATTTTATTATACAATATATATAGTTAAGAAAAGCGGGGAAATAAAAAATGGATGAAATTTGAATTGCTACTAGTAATAAGAACAAAGTACGAGAATTTAAAGAAATGTTTGAAGGTATTAATATAATTGTTAAATCATTATTAGATTTAACATTACCTGTGCCTGAAATTCCTGAAACATGAACAACCTTTGAAGAAAATGCATTTTTAAAAGCTGATTATTTAAGCAAAATGTTAAATAAGCCAGTATTAGCGGATGATTCTGGATTAGAAATTATTGGTTTAGGAAATTTTCCTGGTGTTAATACTCGCCGTTGAGCAGAACCAATTACTGATAATAATATTATTAATAATTTATTAATTGAAAAATGTCGCTCACTAGAAGAACGTGATGCACAAGCAGTTTGTGTTTTATGTTATATTAATCCAAGTACAAACGAAACAAGGTATTTTTGAGGAATAACAAAAGGTCTTATTACTGAAAAACCAGTTGGTAATAATGTTTTTGGTTATGATGAAATTTTTTTCTTACCAGAAATTGGTCAAACTTATGCTGAATTAACTGTAGGAGAGAAAAATAAGTATTCGCATCGTTCAAAGGCTTTTCAAATGTTTAAAAAATGATGATTAGGAGGAAAAGATGAAGACAACAAAAAAATTAACATTATTTTATTTGAACCAGAAATTGCACAAAATGTTGGAGCCATTATGCGAACTTGTGTTGCAATTAATGCTAAGTTACATTTAATTGAACCATTTGGATTTATTTTTGATGAACGATTTATTGCTCGTAGTAGTGCAAATTATGTTGAGTTTGCTGATTATGAAACATATAATAATTGAAATCATTTTTCACAATTAAATCCAATTCTTAAATTATATTGTGCGACTCGTTATGCACAACAACCACATAGTGCAATTGATTTTACGAAGGAAGAAAAAGTTTTTATTTTATTTGGTCGTGAATCAACTGGTATTCCAACAACAATTTTGAAAGAACATTTATCACGAACTTTTCGTATTCCAATGTCAGAAAAAGTCCGTAGTTTAAATGTTGCTAATACAGTTGGGATTGTTGGTTATGAAATTATGCGGCAATGAGATTATCCTGGCTTATCAAAAGTTGAAACTCAAAAAGGGGCTGATTTTTTAAAACAAAAATAACAATGCTTTTTGTGAATTTTTTTCTTACTTTTGAAAAAAGTTTTTTATAATTCTTTTAGTATTGAGTTATATTTATTGTTTTTAGAAAGGATGATAAAGAATGAATCAAGTAATATTGGTTCGTCAAGTAGAAGGAACTTATGAAATTATTTATGATAAAAAAGAAGCAGGACGAAAAATAATGAAATTTTCGCTAAAGATTCAGCGCCCTTTTAAAAATAAAGATGGTAACTATGATAGTGATTTAGTTAATGCTAAAGTATGAACAAATAATATTGATGATTTAGATATTATTTTACGTGATAAAGCAATTATTGCCGTTAAAGGGTGAATTAAATCATTTCGTTCCAATAATTTTGATGAAGAAAATTATTATAACGATATAATTGCTGACCGCGTTACGTATTTAAGCAGTTTTAACTAACATTACTTAATATTATTAACTTAATACCAATTAGCCATTTCTTTTGAAGCGGGTTTTTATATAAATAAATTAAAATTTAACACCAAACAAAACAATAATTTCAAGAAAAAGAGGTTAAAATAATGCTTTTTTAAGTAATTATTTTTTTATAAAAAAAATTAATATTTTTGCTAAAAACACTTGCAAAAAAAAAGAGGATTTTATATACTTATAAAGGTGTCAGTTAATAGTAATTTATTACTTAATTATAAATAAAATACTTACTTACATTATCAAAAACAATACTAAAAATATGAAAAAAAGTCAAAAGTTATTGACAATAAACGCATAATTTTGTATGACTTGTAAGGTGTTTTGCTGACACAATAACGATCTTTGAAAGCTAAACATAACAACAAAAGATAATCATTTAATCAATGAATATCCGTCATTAAAGCTAGAAACAAAAACGATATTTTTTTAATGAGAGTTTGATCCTGGCTCAGGATGAACGCTGGCGGCATGCCTAATACATGCAAGTCGAACGGGGTGCTTGCACCCAGTGGCGAACGGGTGAGTAACACGTATCTAATCTACCCATTAGCGGGGGATAACAGTTGGAAACGACTGCTAATACCGCATACGACATTTTCTGACATCAGAGAATGTTAAAAGATCCGTTTGGATCACTAATGGATGAGGATGCGGCGTATTAGTTAGTTGGTTGGGTAATGGCCTACCAAGACAATGATACGTAGCCGAACTGAGAGGTTGATCGGCCACATCGGGACTGAGACACGGCCCGAACTCCTACGGGAGGCAGCAGTAGGGAATTTTTCACAATGGGCGAAAGCCTGATGAAGCAATGCCGCGTGACTGAAGACGGTCTTCGGATTGTAAAGGTCTGTTGTAAGGGAAGAATAGTAAGTATAGGAAATGATACTTATTTGACGGTACCTTACCAGAAAGCCACGGCTAACTATGTGCCAGCAGCCGCGGTAATACATAGGTGGCAAGCGTTATCCGGATTTATTGGGCGTAAAGCGTGCGCAGACGGTTTAACAAGTTTGGGGTCAAATCCTGGAGCTCAACTCCAGTTCGCCTTGAAAACTGTTAAGCTAGAGTGTAGGAGAGGTCGATGGAATTCCATGTGTAGCGGTGAAATGCGTAGATATATGGAGGAACACCAGTGGCGAAGGCGGTCGACTGGCCTATCACTGACGTTTAGGCACGAAAGCGTAGGGAGCAAATAGGATTAGATACCCTAGTAGTCTACGCCGTAAACGATGAGTACTAAGTGTCGGACTAAGTTCGGTGCTGCAGCTAACGCATTAAGTACTCCGCCTGAGTAGTATGCTCGCAAGAGTGAAACTCAAAGGAATTGACGGGGACCCGCACAAGCGGTGGAGCATGTGGTTTAATTCGAAGCAACGCGAAGAACCTTACCAAGGCTTGACATCCAGTGCAAAGCTGTAGAAATACAGTGGAGGTTAACATTGAGACAGGTGGTGCATGGTTGTCGTCAGCTCGTGCCGTGAGGTGTTTGGTTAAGTCCAGTAACGAGCGCAACCCTTGCCGTTAGTTACTCCATTAAGTTGAGATACTCTAACGGGACTGCTAGCGTAAGCTAGAGGAAGGTGGGGATGACGTCAAATCAGCATGCCCCTTATGTCTTGGGCTACACACGTGCTACAATGGTCGGTACAAACAGTTGCGATCTCGTAAGAGGAAGCTAATCTGAAAAAGCCGATCTCATTCGGATTGAGGGCTGCAACTCGCCCTCATGAAGCCGGAATCGCTAGTAATCGCGAATCAGCAATGTCGCGGTGAATACGTTCTCGGGTCTTGTACACACCGCCCGTCACACCATGAGAGTTGATAATACCAGAAGTCAGTATTCTAACCGCAAGGAGGAAGCCGCCCAAGGTAGGATTGATGATTAGGGTGAAGTCGTAACAAGGTATCCGTACGAGAACGTGCGGATGGATCACCTCCTTTCTATGGAGTTAATACTTTATAGTAATTAACTAGTTTTAATGACCGTTATGTTTAGTTTTCAGAGATTAGTTTCTCTGACAATAGCAAATAAATGTTATTGGAATTGTTCTTTGAAAACTGGATAATAGACATCTAGTTATTTTAATCAAGTGATTAAAATAACAATAATTCAAAATTTCTGTTATTTTTTAAAAATAACTAAAATTTCACAGTTATATTTGTAAATAATTCTCAAAAACTGATTTAAAATCATGTCAAATAATTTATAAAACTTTGAAGTTACAAAGGGCGTATGGTGAATGCCTTGGGAATAGGAGACGATGAAGGGCGCGACTACCTGCGATAAGGTTCGGGGAGCTGGAAGTAAGCTTTGATCCGGACATGTCCGAATGGGGAAACCCGGTGAGATTAATCTCTCATCATCCTATAATGAATAAATAGTTATAGTGAAGGTATACCTAGGGAATTGAAACATCTTAGTACCTAGAGGAAAAAAAAGCGAAAGCGATTCTCTTAGTAGCGGCGAGCGAACGGGGAACAGCCCAAACCAGATTTATCTGGGGTTGTAGGACCATAATAGTAGAGTTACAAAACTTGTTTATAGTAGAAATTGTTGGGAAACCATGCCACAGAGGGTGATAGCCCCGTATACGAAATAGACAAGACTCGAAATGGTATCCTGAGTACGGCGAGACACGTGGAATCTTGTCGGAATCAACGCGGACCACCGCGTAAGGCTAAATACTACCTATTCACCGATAGTGAACCAGTACCGTGAGGGAAAGGTGAAAAGCACCCCGGGAGGGGAGTGAAAGAGTACCTGAAACCATATGCCTACAAGAAGTCGGAGCCCGTTAATGGGTGACGGCGTGCCTTTTGTAGAATGAGCCGGCGAGTTATGATAGCATGCAAGGTTAAGTAGAAAATACGGAGCCGTAGTGAAAGCGAGCCTTAATAGGGCGTTTAGTATGTTGTCATAGACCCGAAACCAGGTGATCTAGCCATGAGCAGGTTGAAGTTGAGGTAAAACTTAATGGAGGACCGAACCGACGTTCGTTGAAAAGACCGCGGATGACTTGTGGCTAGGGGTGAAATTCCAATCGAACCTGGAGATAGCTGGTTCTCCCCGATATAGCTTTAGGGCTAGCGTCGAGGTTAGCAAGTTGGAGGTAGAGCACTAAATGTATGATGGCCCCACCTAGGGGTACTGAATGCAATTAAACTCCGAATGCCAATTTTGTATACTCGGCAGTCAGTACATGGGTGATAAGGTCCATGCACGTAAGGGAAACAGCCCAGATCATCAGCTAAGGTCCCAAAATTTATGCTAAGTGTGTAAGGATGTGAAGTCGCTTAGACAGCTAGGAGGTTGGCTTAGAAGCAGCCACCCTTTAAAGAGTGCGTAACAGCTCACTAGTCGAGTAATTTTGCGCCGAAAATGTACCGGGGCTAAGCATAATACCGAAGCTATGGGTTTTGTATTTATATACAGGGCGGTAGGGGAGCGTTCTAACAGGGATGAAGGTAGACCGTGAGGACTGCTGGACTGGTTAGAAGTGAGAATGCCGGCATGAGTAACGTTTGAGGGTAAGAATCCCTCATGCCGTTTGACCAAGGTTTCCTGGGCAAGGTTCGTCCACCCAGGGTTAGTCAGGACCTAAGGCGAGGCCGAAAGGCGTAGTCGATGGACAACAGGTTGATATTCCTGTACCACCATATAGAGCGATGGAGTGACGGAGAAGGATAGTATATTCCGGTTATTGGATTCCGGGCTAAGCACAAAGAGGGTAAGGTTGGCAAATCCGCCTTGCATAACCTTGAAGTGTGATGGGAAGCGAACGGTTCGCCTAGTAGCGAAGTATATGACTCCATGCTTCCAAGAAAAGCTTCTAGTACTATTTATATGGTGCCTGTACCTAGAACGAACACACGTGGTCAAGGAGAGAATCCTAAGGCAAGCGAGATAACTGTAGCTAAGGAACTCTGCAAAATAACCCCGTAAGTTAGCGAGAAGGGGTGCTCATATTACTATGAGCCGCAGTGAAGAGGAAGGGACAACTGTTTAGCAAAAACACAGCTCTCTGCAAAGTCGTAAGACGACGTATAGAGGGTGACGCCTGCCCAGTGCTGGAAGGTTAAGGGGATTAGTTAGCATTAGCGAAGCTTTGAACCGAAGCCCCAGTGAACGGCGGCCGTAACTATAACGGTCCTAAGGTAGCGAAATTCCTTGTCAGGTAAGTTCTGACCCGCACGAAAGGCGTAATGATCCCTTCGCTGTCTCGGCTGCAGACTCGGTGAAATTTTAGTACCTGTGAAGATGCAGGTTACCCGCAACTAGACGGAAAGACCCCATGGAGCTTTACTATAGCTTGATATTGGGTTTTGATATAGCATGTATAGGATAGGTGGGAGACTTTGAAGCAGTAACGCTAGTTGTTGTGGAGTCATCCTTGAAATACCACCCTTGTTATGTCGGAATCCTAACCTAGATCTGTAAGCCAGATCAGAGACAGTGTCAGGTGGGTAGTTTGACTGGGGCGGTCGCCTCCTAAAATGTAACGGAGGCGCCCAAAGGTACCCTCAGTATGGTCGGAAATCATACATAGAGCGCAAAGGTAGAAGGGTGCTTGACTGTGAGACTTACAAGTCGAACAGGAGCGAAAGCTGGGCTTAGTGATCCGGCGGTCCCGTGTGGAAGGGCCGTCGCTCAACGGATAAAAGTTACCCTGGGGATAACAGGCTGATCTCCCCCAAGAGTTCACATCGACGGGGAGGTTTGGCACCTCGATGTCGGCTCATCGCATCCTGGAGCTGAAGTTGGTTCCAAGGGTTGGGCTGTTCGCCCATTAAAGCGGTACGCGAGCTGGGTTCAGAACGTCGTGAGACAGTTTGGTCCCTATCTGTTGTGGGCGTAGGAAATTTGAAGAGATCTGTCCCTAGTACGAGAGGACCGGGATGGACACACCTCTGGTGCTCCAGTTGTCACGCCAGTGGCACAGCTGGGTAGCTATGTGTGGAAATGATAATCGCTGAAGGCATCTAAGCGAGAAGCATACTTTAAGATGAGATTTCCCATCCTTTATGGAGTAAGACCCCTTGAAGACGACAAGGTTGATAGGTTGGATGTGTAAGCACGGCGACGTGTTCAGCTAACCAATACTAATAGGTCGAGGACTTCAAAAAAGCGATAGCTTATTTACAAATTTTAGACAGTTTATTATCTAGTTTTGAGCGTATAATTTCCCTCAGATATAATCTGGTGCTTATGGCATAGTGGACACACCCGTTCCCATCCCGAACACGGAAGTTAAGCACTATTACGCCGACAATAGCCGCAAGGTGAAAATAGGGCAGTGCCAGGTTGAGAAAATGTTTTGACATTTTTTTAATATTTTTATTTTAATTTTGTAGAAAACTCTTGATGAAATAAAAAAAATCATCTGGATGGGTTAAGATAAATTGGACAACAATAATGTAGAGTAAATATTTATAATTAAACTACAATGGAGGTGTAATTATGGCAAAGAATCATTATACTGGAATGGCAACACTTTTTAGGACACTTTTTATATAGACATTTGTTTTCTAAAAGTAACTGGAGATAAATAATTTAAACTGCCATGAATTCAAATATTGTTATATCAATGCACAAAATCAAAAAGTTCGTATTTTAATTGTGTTAAATTTTTAAATTTTTTACCCTTAATAAATTCAGTTTTAAAAGTTTTGTAAGTTGTTTCAGCCACAGCATTATCATAAGGGCAGCCTTTATTGCTTAATGATCTTTTAATATTAAAAGTTATTAAAATTTCATCAATGATTTTATTTTTAAACTCATTACCACGATCAGTATGAAATAGAGTTATTTGATTTAATGGTCGTGTTATTTTATGAAAAGCTTGTTAGACCAGTTCGGCTGTTTTATTCGGCCCAGAACTATAACCAATTATTTCACGATTAAACAAGTCAATTAATAAACAAATATAATGTCATTTAGTGCCAACTTGAACATATGTTAAATCACTAACAATAACTTCATTAGGTTTTTTGTTGTTAAATTGACGATTTAAAATATTATTAATTTGGTCATTATTGACTGTTGTTTTATGATTATGATATTTTAATTTGGTGTATTTAGAAACCAAATTATTTTTGATCATAAAGAATCTTATTTTTCGCCGCGATAAGATGATATCTTTTCTGTTTAAAATAACTTTAATTTTGCGAGCCCCATAAATTTTGCGGCTTTTATTAAAGGCACTGATAATTTCTTGTTCATAATTATTAACTTGCTTGTTAATGCATTTATTAGTTTGATAATAATACGTTGATTTTGATAAACCTAAAATCTTACATATTTTTCTTACTGAATATTTTGTTTTGTTGTTATTAATTATTGTTATTTTTTGGCCATTATCAGTGCGGCTTGCTTTAAAATGTCATTTTCCATTTTCAAGTCTTTAAGTTCTTTTCGTAAAGTTATTATTTCATTTTCTTCTAGTGTGCGATTGTCTTTTGCTTTAAATGAACCAGAATTATTATAATTTTTAACTCAACTATAAATAGTTGGTTTTGGTAAATTATATTCTTGCCCTAGATTAATAACACTTTTACCATTTTTATATAGCATGATAATTTGTTTTTTAAATTCTTCAGAGTATGAAGTTTTATTTCCCATTTTTATATTCCTTCTTTCTTAATAATTTTATCTAATTTTTAAGTCTATATAATTATGGTCCTAATAATTGTAGCCTATCCATACTGATGAATTTAAGCAACAAATTGTTGGTCTTTACAAAATAGGTCAAACTCCTGAACAATTAGTCAATGATTATCAAATTGGTAAATCTACTGTTTGGAAATGAGCTCACCAATTTAGCAACTCGGGCTCATTTAAAGCTAAATACAATATAACGCCAGAAGAAAACGAATTAATTCAATTACGTAAAAAAGTTAAACAATTAGAAATGGAAAATGACATTTTAAAGCAAGCAACACTGATAATCGGCAAAAAATAGCAATCATTAAAAATAACAAAGCAAAATATCCAATTATTAATTTATGTAAAACATTGAAATTTGCTAGATCAACATATTACTATCAATTAAAAGCAAATAATCCCAAGAATACTCAAAACATTGATAATGCTGTTATCAGTATTTTTCTAAAAAGTCGTAAAAATTATGGAACACGCAAAATTAAATTTATATTAGCTCAGCAAAATATCATGTTATCTCGTGTAAAAATCAGCAACATAATGAAAAAATATAACTTAATTTCAAATTATACAAAAATTAAATACAAACATTCAAATACAACTGATGTTACATATAAATATAACAATTTGTTAAATCAATATTTTGATAGTTATAAACTACATGAAGTTGTTGTCAGTGATTTAATCTATGTTTTTATTAGTAACAAATAATATTGATTTATTTAATCGAGAAATTATTGGTTATGATGTTAGTTTACAAAAAAATGCCAAATTAGTTGAAAGCAGCTTTAATAAACTTCAATTTTCATTAAGCAATATTAAAATATTTCACACTGATCAAGGCAGTGAATTCAATAATAATCTTATTTATAACCTGTTAGTTAAAAATGGGATTCAAAAATATTACAGTAAACCAGGTTGTCCTTATGACAATGCTGTTGCGGAATCAACATACAAAATTTTTAAAACTGAATTTATTAAAAATAATAAATTTAAAAACGTTGAGCAGTTTAAATTAGAATTATTTGATTACATTAATTGGTACAATAATATTCGAATTCATAGCAAACTAAATTATTTAACACCAGTGCAATACATAAATTATTATTCTACATAAAATTTGTCCAAAAAACCCTTGCCATTCCAATAAATTTATTTAATATTTTGTAAAAACATTGCTTTTGCACTTATTCAATTTAAACACGGTCGGAGTTTATCATTTATAACATTAACTACTCAATCTATCATTTTTTGACTAACATTATTAAAATCAGTTTCCTTAGGAAGTCAATATCTAAATTCGCCATTCATATGTTCAATTAATGGTTTTTGTTGCGGTTTACCAGGATCACAAAAATAAACTTGTGTTTTAGCAAATATTTCCATTTCTCTCCACTTACTAAATTATTTCCCGCGGTCTGTTATTATTCCTTTAATTTTCCCAATTAAATTATTATTTTAATTTTGTAGAAAACTCTTGATTAAATAAAAAAAATAATCAATATGATAACTTTAAAAGAAAATTATATAAACTTTTAATATTGTTATTTAACTTTTTTATACGTTAAAATATAATACCGATGATTGTTGGTTTGGCGTTAAACCTTTATGCTGGTATTTTCATTTTCAGAGATTTAAATAATTTTGAATGTTCGTGAAACCTAAGCCATGATAATGAATTAAGGATTCTTTAAGATTTGATTGTAATTTACTAATTTTATTTAACTTCCGATAACTAGCATCAGGATTTGTACTAGTTTTAGTTGCTAATAAAATAGAATTTGTTTGTTTTGCTACTAATAAATATAATGGTTGTATGTCAGAAATAATAATTGAATTTTCTTTGATTAATTGTTTATTAATATTTTCAATAATTCACTGTTTTTGTAATCATTTTGTGTTGGTTGATTTAACATAAATATTATTATTGCTATCAACATCCATTTGAATACAACATTTAGTGTTGGTTGAAAATGAATCAAGATGAATTTTTCTTTTATCAAATTTATCTTTAAAATTACCTTTGTGGATTTCTTTAATAAATGTTTCATCGATTTGAATTTGGCCATTTAACGTTTTAAATTTTAATTGGGTGTTTTCTAATTGTTTTGATTTCATTATTTTTTGGCGATTATATTTATATCAAGCGGTTTTCGGTGATGTTTTAATAAAGTGGGAAATCATTTTACTAGATTGGCCTAATAATTAAATTTGAATCAATAAATTTCACTGTTCATAATTTAAATGACTTCAATACGTAAAATGATCACGAAAAGCATCAAAACTAGCACGACATTTTTTACATAAATATTTTTGTTTTCCTTCAGGATTATGACCATTTTTAACACAATAAAAAGATTGACAATTAGGATATTTAATACCTTTATCCCTAAATTTTTGATCAATTTCATTTAAGCGTTTTTGTTTTTTAATTAATTCTGCTTCTTTTTTGACTTTTTCATGAAATTCTAAAAATTGATCATCTGTTAAACTATTTATTAATTCTTCAATTATTTTTTCCATTAATTATTCACCTCTTATATTAAGAATATACCTAATTTTAGGTATATTTTATAAATATCAAGAGTTTTATACAAAATTAAAGTATAACAATAAATCCTTAAATAAATCTCGTTCATCAAATATTAAATGTTTAAATTTTCTCATTTTTATACAAATTCCTTTCATTTTTTCTTATAATGTATTATATATAAAATAAAGAAGTTAATAAATATGAAAGAATTTATTAAAATTAATAACAAAAAACGAATTACTAGTTATGAACATTTAAATAAAAAATATGACTTAAATTTTAGTGACTATAATTTTGGTTTTGATTGAGAAGTATTTAAAGACTTTGTTGGTTATTGTTATGCTCGATATTTTAATATTTTACTTCACCCTGTTTTTTTAAGTTTGTTTCGGTCGGAAGAGGCACAAACAAAACATGAAATCACCTAGCGGAAAAATTATTTTTTGCTCGCAATTTTACTGATGCTTCATCCAATATTTTACGAAGATATGCCAACACACACGAAGATACTACATTTGGCGATACAATTAATGTATGTAATTATTTATATGATAAATATGGGGTTGATTTGGGACCTGACAATGAAAATGGCATTGGGGGTTTTGACCTAAAAATATTAAAGAAGGTGGGGAAATTTGTTTTTCCTAGTGGTGTTCGGATTGCTTTTGATGGCTATCCTAATGGGAATAAAATTATGGGCAAAGTTGGGAAAGACAGTGGTATTATATCTGCATGAACAGATGAAATGATCCATGCCGAAGAAAAAGAAATCTTAACTGATAAAGAACTGGATAAAAGATATAATAATTTAAGAGTTTCAATGTTTCGTTCTAAAAGTTTAAAGGTTTCTTACGAAAAATACACGGATGAAAATAATAACGAACAATATAATTTAGATAATCCTATCTCAGTTAAAGAATTATCTTGGACATTTCAAGAATGAGATAACATAGCAAAACAACATAGCACAGTAACAACATATTTTCATAAAACATATTCTAACCAATTTACTTTTAATTCTTTGGAATGGCAACACTTTTTAGGACACTTTTTATATAGACATTTGTTTTCTAAAAGTAACTGGAGATAAATAATTTAAACTGCCATGAATTCGAATATTGTTATATCAATGCACAAAATCAAAAAGTTCGTATTTTAATTGTGTTAAATTTTTAAATTTTTTACCCTTAATAAATTCAGTTTTAAAAATTTTGTAAGTTGTTTCAGCCACAGCATTATCATAAGGGCAGCCTTTATTGCTTAATGATCTTTTAATATTAAAAGTTATTAAAATTTCATCAATGATTTTATTTTTAAACTCATTACCACGATCAGTATGAAATAGAGTTATTTGATTTAATGGTCGTGTTATTTTATGAAAAGCTTGTTGGACCAGTTCGGATGTTTTATTCGGCCCAGCACTATAACCAATTATTTCACGATTAAACAAGTCAATTAATAAACAAATATAATGTCATTTAGCGCCAACTTGAACATATGTTATTAAATCACTAACAATAACTTCATTAGGTTTTTTGTTGTTAAATTGACGATTTAAAATATTATTAATTTGGTTATTATTGACTGTTGTTTTATGATTATGATATTTTAATTTGGTGTATTTAGAAACCAAATTATTTTTGATCATAAAGAATCTGATTTTTCGCCGCGATAAGATGATATCTTTTCTGTTTAAAATAACTTTAATTTTGCGAGCCCCATAAATTTTGCGACTTTTATTAAAGGCACTGATAATTTCTTGTTCATAATTATTAACTTGCTTGTTAATACATTTATTAGTTTGATAATAATACGTTGATTTTGATAAACCCAAAATCTTACATATTTTTCTTACTGAATATTTTGTTTTGTTGTTATTAATTATTGTTATTTTTTGGCCATTATCAGTGCGGCTTGCTTTAAAATGTCATTTTCCATTTTCAAGTCTTTAAGTTCTTTTCGTAAAGTTATTATTTCATTTTCTTCTAGTGTGCGATTGTCTTTTGATTTAAATGAACCAGAATTATTATAATTTTTAACTCAACTATAAATAGTTGGTTTTGGTAAATTATATTCTTGCCCTAGATTAATAACACTTTTACCATTTTTATATAGCATGACAATTTGTTTTTTAAATTCTTCAGAGTATGAAGTTTTATTTCCCATTTTTATATTCCTTCTTTCTTAATAATTTTATCTAATTTTGAAGTATATATAATTATGGTCCTAATAATTGTAGCCTATCCAGAGTTAAAAATAAAATCATTGATGAAATTTTAATAACTTTTAATATTAAAATATCATTAAGCAATAAAGGCTGCCCTTATGATAATGCTGTGGCTGAAACAACTTACAAAACTTTTAAAACTGAATTTATTAAGGGTAAAAAATTTAAAAATTTAACACAACTAAAATACGAACTTTTTGATTTTGTGCATTGATATAACAATATTCGAATTCATGGCAGTTTAAATTATTTATCTCCAGTTACTTTTAGAAAACAAATGTCTATATAAAAAGTGTCCTAAAAAGTGTTGCCATTCCATTATGATATGCTTTACGAATACAATTTCCTTGTGTACGAATACGACTATTTAATGACTTTTTATCATTTTTCCAAGTATTTTTAATACCATCTTTATTACGAGGGGCATTATTAATTATTTATAATGGTAAAACAATATTTTTAACATAATTACCATAAAATAATTTTTTAAGATAATATTCTTTTTTATCATAATTTAATTTATTCATAAATATATTATGACTATTAATCTTTAAATTATCATAAATAAAAACATTATTCATTTTTTATAAAATCCTTTCAAATAAAAAAAACTAAATTACATTTAAAAGTTTTTGTCTGTGAAACTATAAAAAGTTTGAAACTTTCAATATAATTAAGTGTTTATATTTGAAATTTAATCTGATTGTAATATATCTTTTTTAATTTTGCAAATAAAATTTAAAGACTGCACCCCAAAAAGTAAGTAAAATAAAAAAAGATTTTGTTAAATTTTTATAGGGGGTGCATTTTTATATGGCAAAAAAAGGACAAAAATATAACAAATATACATCAGAATTTAGAACAAAAATCATTGAGGAAATTAAACAAAAAAGTTGTTTAATAGTAGCAAAACAATATAATATAAATGCAAATACAGTAGAATCTTGATGAACAAATCATAAAAAAGGAAAATTAAACAATCCTAAAGGACCTAAAATTTCTTTTGGCAAAAGAAATTTAGAATATTATAAAACAAGGTATTAATTATTAAAAAAGCTCCATGACTTTTACAATTAAGCAAACTAAGAATAGTCTCTTTTATTAAACAAAATTGTCGTGAATATTCAATAAAATTATTACTAGAAGTAACAGGGTTAAAACGTAGTTATTGAAATAAATATAAAAATTATGACAGTAGCAAAAAAGATAAAAAAAGCAATAAATGATATTGTAAAAGTCTATGAAGAAAATTTAAAACAATTTGGTTATCGAATAATTACTAAATATTTAAAAGAAGATTATGGTATAAAATATAATTCAAAAAAAGTTTTAAGAATTATGCGTGATAATCAAATACAACCTGAATATGTAAGAAAAATGAGAAGAAAAATAAAGTATAAACAGAATAAAGAAAAAAGCTTATTGCAATATCCTGATTTAATTAAACGTAAATTCAATGATATAAAAACAAGGTTTTCAGTACTATATACTGATGTAACATATTTAATTTGAAAAGGAGAAAGATATTATCAATCAACAATTATTGATGGATATACTAAAGAAATAGTTGATGTAAAGTGATCTAAATATAATGACAATAAATTAGTAATAGATAATTTAAATGATGCAATTAATAAAATAAAATTAATAAAAAAAGATCTGAATGGAATAATAATTCACTCAGATCACGGATATCAATATACATACACTATTTATCACGATAAATGTTTATCTAACGGTATTATAATTTCAATGGGGAAAAAATACCACTGTGCAGATAATATTGTTATAGAAAGTTTTCATTCATTACTTAAGAAAGCTACAATCCATAATAAAATATATAATTCACATGAAGAATATATACAAGATGTTATAAAATGAAATACATGATATTCAAATCGTAAAGAAAAAGATATAATTAAAAAATAGTAAATACTTTTTATTAGTACTTACTAAAATGGGTGCACTCTATTACTATCTTTTTTTTAATTAAAAATGTCTGAAAATTACTGCTCTAAAAGCCTTATTTTATGGGGTTTTTATTTTTTGACTCCCAATATTTATTGGGTTTTTGTGATACTGAGTTGTGTTAGTTAATTAAAATTTTTTCTCATCGTAATTTTTTTAACATCTTCTGACCAATTGTAATTATATCTTATTTTTAACCAAAAACAACCAAAAATAACATAAAAAAACCAAAAAAACCATTACTTTGTAACGGCTTTATCAGTATAAGCTTCAATAACATCTTGCTCTTTTAAATCATTATAGTTTTTAATTGTTAACCCACATTCAGCCCCTGTTTTGGCTTCTTTAATATCATCTTTAACATGTTTTAATGATGCTAATTCACCACTATAGACAATGACCCCATCACGTAAAACTCGAACTCGTGATTTTCGTGGAATAATACCATCAGTAACATAACAGCCAGCAATAGTTCCAATATCAGAATGATGGAAAATTTGACGCACCTCCGCTTGGCCTAACACTTCTTCAACCATTTCTGGATCTAACATTCCTTCCGCTGCGGCAACTATTTCTTCAGTTAATTTATAAATAATTGTATGCAAACGAATTGCGACACCTTCATCTTCAGCTTTTTTCCGAACATGGGCAGTTGGACGAACATTAAAACCAATAATAAATGCTTGACTAGCTATACCTAATGTTACATCACTTTCAGAAATTGCCCCAACAGTTGCTCGCAAAACATTAATTCTTACGCCTGGAATATTAATTTTTAATAAACTTGCTTTTACCGCTTCAACTGTTCCTTGAGTATCAGCTTTTAAAATAATATTAATTTGTTTTAATTGTCCATCTTTAATTTGTGCTGATAAACTTTCTAACGAAAAATTTTGATTTTTATAACGTTTATTCATTGTATCAATTGTTTTTCGTTTTAAAGCAATTTCACGTGCTAATTTTTCATCTCGAAAAACCATAAAACGGTCACCAGCATTTGGTATTTCATTTAAACCATGAATCATAACTGGAGTTGATGGACCTGCTGATTTAATTTTTTTACCACTCTCATCAGATAAATCACGAACATAACCAAAAGTATAACCAACAACTAAGGCATCTTTAATATTCAATGTTCCTGATTGCACCAATAGTGTTGCAACTGGCCCCAAACCACGATTTAAGTGTGATTCAAGCACTGTTCCTAACGCAAAACGATTTGGATTTGCTTTTAATTCCATTAAATCAGCCATTAATAAAATTGTATCTAATAATTCATCAATTCCTTGTTTTTGTTTAGCACTTCCTTTAACATAAGGAGTTGTCCCTCCTCATTCTTCTGGAGTTAATTCTTCTTGTGATAATTGCATTAAAATATTATCTAAATTTGCTCCAACTTTATCCATTTTATTAACAAAAACAATAATTGGTACGCCAGCTGCTTTGGCATGATCAATGGCTTCTTTAGTTTGCGACATTACACCATCATCAGCCGCAACAACTAGTACAACAATATCTGTTACTGCACTCCCCCGTGCGCGCATTTGTGTAAAAGCTTCATGTCCAGGAGTATCAACAAAGATAATCTTTTCACCATGTTTTGTTTTAATTTGATAAGCACCAATATGTTGTGTAATTCCCCCATGTTCTGTACTTACAACATTAGTATTACGAATGGTATCTAATAGTGTTGTTTTCCCATGATCAACATGGCCCATAATTGTGACAATTGGTGGACGTTTTTCTAACGAAGCAGGCTCATCATTAACTTCAAAACTTTCAATTAAGTTTTCATGCGTTACTGATTTTTCGCGTTTAAAATCTAACCCGAACTCTAAACATAACTCTCCCAAATGATCTTCAGTTAAAAAAGTATTTTGATTTAACATTATCCCCTTACTAAAAAAGTATTTAATAATTTCACTAACGGGTTTATTAATTTTTTGTGCAAACTCAGCAATGGTTAATGCCTCATCATAAACAAAAACTCCTTCGGTAACATGTGCTTCAACCGTTTTTAATTGTGATTGAATCCGATTTCGTTGTTTCTTAGCTAATGTTTTTTTATTTTGTTTGTTATTTTGACTACTCATCTGTCCCTCCTCCTTTTTGAATTTTAAGAATTATTTAATAATGTCAGCAACAGTTGGGCAAGATGTTGGTTACTAATACCAATCATTTTAACATTATTTGTTCCTAAAGCTTGTTGGGTTAAATTGAAATCAAGGCAACTAAAATAAGAGATCTTATAATAAAAACATTTTTGTTGATATTTTTTTGCTTGCGTAGCACCAATATCGCCGCTAGTTAATACTAAATAAACAGTTTTTTGCTGAATGGCAGTTAACAAACAAGCCCCCGTGATTAGTTTACCCCCTCGTTTGGCTAGGCCAAGATAACTATATCCTTTTTGATCTAACATTGTTAATCTCAACCTTCGCTAATTTCACAATATAACATTTCGTAAAATTGATCGGTTAACTTTGTTTTTAAAGCACGTTCTAACGCGTGACTCTTTTTTGCTTTTTCATAAATCTCTAATGTTGGTCGTAAATAAGCACCGCGACCATTGGCCTTACCGGTTGCATCAATAATAATTTCCCCGTTTGGTGTCTTAACAATTCGTACCAATTCTTTTTTTGGTAACATTTGTTGTGAAACAACACATTTTCGTAAGGGAATTTTTTTATGATTTTTCATCGATATCCCTCCTAATTAATTATTTATCTTGATCATAATAATCATCATAGTCGTCATAATTAATTTCATCGTCATCATCATCTTGATTTTCAAATTGTTCACTCTCAAAATAAGAAATATTGTCTTCAATTTCTTGAATTTCATTTTCTAATACTTTAGGAGTTGATTCTGTTAAATCATCAACATGATAATTTTCTTCATCTAAAATCATTGTTTCTTCAGCCATTTGTTCTTCAATAATTTCAAATTCTTCAACTCGTAAACCGGCTGTTATATCAACAATATTTGTTTCAATAGTGGCTTTTGGTTTAATTTTATCTTTTAATTTAACTTGTAATGCACTAAGTTCATCAGCTATTAAATTTCCATTTCATAAAATTTCAACTTTTTTCGTTAACGCTTCACTATAACTCATAATGTTTAGTTTTCATTTTGTTAACTTTGCAACTAATTTTGCGGCACTTCCGCCTTTTCCAATTGCTAATGATAATTGCTCATCGGGAACAACAACATCAGCTTCTTTTCCTTCATCATTAGTTGTAATTGAAATTACTTTTACTGGTGATAATGAGTTAATAATAAATTGTTGACTATTATCATTATAAATACAAATATCAATTTTTTCATCTTGTAATTCAGCTGTTACTTTATTAATTCGACTGCCCTTTCTACCAACACAAGCACCAATTGGAGCAATATTTTCATTTGTACTATAAACAGCAATCTTACTACGCCGCCCGGGATCACGAGCAATTGCTTTTACTTCAATTACTTGCTCAAAAATTTCTGGAATCTCACGTTCTAATAAACGATATAAAAAATCATTGCTTGTTCGTGAACCAGTAATTTGTCCTGCATTTTTTGATTTAACAACATCTTCTGCTATAAAAGTAATTGGTTGTCCAACTTCAAAATGGTCAGAAAAGATCAAATTTTTTCGAGGAATATAAGCAAATGTTCGTTCGACTTCAACTAATAAGTATTTTTCTTCAGCAGCAATAACAACACCTGTCATTAAGTGTCCTTTTTGGATAATATATTCATCAAAAATTGAATCTTTTTCTGCTTCTTTAATTTGTTGTTTAATAATTTGACCAACTTGGAAAATTGCTAATCGTGAAAATTCTTCTGAATTAACTGGTTCATAAACTTTATCATCAATTGTAATTTGTTCACCATATTTTTCTTTGGCTTCATTTAAACCAATTTCTAATAAATCATCTTCTACTTTTTTAACAACAGTTAATTCTTTTTCAACTTTAATTTGTCCTGTTTTTTGATCAATATCAACAATAATTGTTGCTTCTGGATCAAAATGTTTTTCATAAGCCTTCCTAATTCCTTCTTTAATTGAATCTAAAATTAAATCACGGCTAATTTGTTTTTCACTAACAATTTCATAAATTGTTGCCAATAATTTTGCACCATCAATCATGCTATATAACGTTCCTTTCTTAAAATTTAACCGCACAACGCGCAAATTTAATATTTTGATAATTTGTTTGCAAGGTTTTGCAAGCACCTTTAACAAAATAAGTAATAGTAAGATTTTGTTGCTGATCAACCATTGATAATTCACCAGTAACTTCAACTAAATTATTGACCTTTTCGTTAAATTCTAAATAAACATACTCCTTAACATGTTGTTGTAGTTCATTTCAATTTCGTAATGGTTGATCAGCACCTAGTGTTGAAACCTCTAACAAGTATTCTTCTGAAAATAAATCAAGGTTATCAACCAATTCATTAATTTCTTCACTAATAACTGTTAGGCGATCTAAAAAAAGTACAGTTGTTTTATCTTCAATTAACACTTGTACAACATTTGTGTCAAACTATTGTAAATAATTAATTGCAAACAAAGTTAAATTTTGCTTTGCTAAATAATTTTCCAAAGCTGCTTTCAATTTTGTTTCTTGTTGTATAAAATGTTCCATTCAAGACCATCCTTTCTTAATCAAACATAACTAAATTTATGGCATTAAAGAAAGAGCACAACCGTGCTCTTTCTTGACCTTTTTTAATTACTTTACCATTATAATACCTTTTTAATAAAAATGCAACAAAATTAAGAAGATAAATTAGGAAAGATGGAATAAAAATGAAGTGTTACATCATATTTTAGTTCTTTTTTAAGATATCTTTTTTTTAATTTTGTAGAAAACTCTTGATGAAATAAAAAAAATCATCAATATGATAACTTTAAAAGAAAATTATATAAACTTTTAATATTGTTATTTAACTTTTTTATACGTTAAAATATAATACCGATGATTGTTGGTTTGGTGTTAAACCTTTATGCTGGTATTTTCATTTTCAGAGATTTAAATAATTTTGAATGTTCGTGAAACCTAAGCCATGATAATGAATTAATGATTCTTTAAGATTTGATTGTAATTTACTAATTTTATTTAACTTCCGATAACTAGCATCAGGATTTGTAATAGTTTTAGTTGCTAATAAAATAGAATTTGTTTGTTTTGCTACTAATAAATATAATGGTTGCATGTCAGAAATAATAATTGAATTTTCTTTGATTAATTGTTTATTAATATTTTCAATAATTCACTGTTTTTTTAATCGTTTTGTGTTGGTTGATTTAACATAAATATTATTATTGCTATCAACAGCCATTTGAACACAACATTTAGTTTTGGTTGAAAATGAATCAAGATGAATTTTTCTTTTATCAAATTTATCTTTAAAATTACCTTTGTGGATTTCTTTAATAAATGTTTCATCGATTTGAATTTGGCCATTTAACGTTTTAAATTTTAATTGGGTGTTTTCTAATTGTTTTGATTTCATTATTTTTTGGCGATTATATCAAGCGGTTTTCGGTGATGTTTTAATAAAGTGGGAAATCATTTTACTAGATTGGCCTAATAATGAAATTTGAATCAATAAATTTGACTGTTCATAATTTAAATGACTTCAATACGTAAAATGATCACGAAAATCATCAAAACTAGCACGACATTTTTTGCATAAATATTTTTGTTTTCTTTCAGGATTATGACCATTTTTAACACAATAAAAAGATTGACAATTAGGACATTTAATACCTTTATTCCTAAATTTTTGATCAATTTCATTTAAGCGTTTTTGTTTTTTAATTAATTCTGCTTCTTTTTTGACTTTTTCATGAAATTCTAAAAATTGATCATCTGTTAAACTATTTATTAATTCTTCAATTATTTTTTCCATTAATTATTCACCTCTTATATTAAGAATATACCTAATTTTAGGTATATTTTATAAATATTAAATATCAAGAGTTTTCTACAAAATTAAAGTATCTTTTCCCCATATAAACGACTTGAATTTGTTATAATAAACTTAAGAGAAAGTTATGATTTTCACTTTACTAACACAATAATTTTTAAAAATAATTCTAAATTCAAAAGGGAAAGGAAAGTTAATAATGAAAAGAATATTAATTATTTTAATGTATAAACGACACACTATGAGTTAAAGTTGCAAGTTGTTTATTAAGGCGTCAATTTTGGTTAAAAAATGGGGTAATTTTTAGAATGCTATGATTTCCACCAGTTATGACTGGTTGTTAAGATCAATAATATTTTGATGATTATTAATAAAAATAACTTTAAAAATAGTTTATTATCACGCCTAATTACAACATATTAATAATTTTATTTTTTTCACTTTTAATTTATTATACTTGAAAGATTAATTGGCATTGATTTATTATTAACTTTTCAATATTAATAAATATCAGTGCAATTATTAATATTATTGATTGATATTTACAACTATATATAATTAAAAATGATAAACAAAAATTTTTATTTAAAATAATGAAAAACCGTACCTATTCCCAAAATTTTAGTTCAATGACAAAGCAAACTAGTATTGTAGTTAATTTAAAAAGGGCCGCATGTAAAAAAAGTCAAGACTGCACCCCAAAAAGTAAGTAAAATAAAAAAAGATTTTGTTAAATTTTTATAGGGGGTGCATTTTTATATGGCAAAAAAAGGACAAAAATATAACAAATATACATCAGAATTTAGAACAAAAATCATTGAGAAAATTAAACAAAAAAGTTGTTGAATAGTAGCAAAACAATATAATATAAATGCAAATACAGTAGAATCTTGATGAACAAATCATAAAAAAGGAAAATTAAACAATCCTAAAGGACCTAAAATTTCTTTTGGCAAAAGAAATTTATAATATTATAAAACAAGGTATGAATTATTAAAAAAGCTCCATGACTTTTACAATTAAGCAAACTAAGAATAGTCTCTTTTATTAAACAAAATTGTCGTAAATATTCAATAAAATTATTACTAGAAGTAACAGGGTTAAAACGTAGTTATTGAGATAAATATAAAAATTATGACAGTAGCAAAAAAGAAAAAAAGCAATAAATGATATTGTAAAAGTCTATGAATAAAATTTAAAACAATTTGGTTATCGAAGAATTACTAAATATTTAAAAGAAGATTATGGTATAAAATATAATTCAAAAAAAGTTTTAAGAATTATGCGTGATAATCAAATACAACCTGAATATGTAAGAAAAATGAGAAGAAAAATAAATTATAAACAGAATAAAGAAAAAAGCTTATTGCAATATCCTGATTTAATTAATCGTAAATTCAATGATATAAAAACAAGGTTTTCAGTACTATATACTGATGTAACATATTTAATTTGAAAAGGAGAAAGATATTATCAATCAACAATTATTGATGGATATACTAAAAAAATAGTTGATGTAAAGTGATCTAAATATAATGGCAATAAATTAGTAATGGATAATTTAAATGATGCAATTAATAAAATAAAATTAATAAAAAAAGATCTGAATGGAATAATAATTCACTCATATCACGGATATCAATATACATCCACTATTTATCTCCAGTTACTTTTAGAAAACAAATGTCTATATAAAAAGTGTCCTAAAAAGTGTTGCCATTCCATATATAATTCACATGAAGAATATATACAAGATGTTATAAAATGAAATACACGATATTCAAATCGTAAAGAAAAAGATATAATTAAAAAATAGTAAATACTTTTTATTAGTACTTACTAAAATGGGCGCACTCTAGTGCAGTCTTTTTTATTCCTTCTTTCTTTTTATTAAATACATTATCTTCATCGATAATATTATTTTCGTTGTTTTCTGTTTTTTTGTACGCCGCCGGTATTAACGATTTGTACTTTGATTAATTCATCATAAACACTTTGTAAGTGTGTTTTAATTACTTCAATATAATCGTTAATATCATAAGATTTTAATAAGACGTTTTTAAATTCTTCATTATCAGTTAAAGAATTATTAAAATTATTAATTTCAATTTGTTTTAATTGTAGGGTTTGTTGTTCTAATTGTGAAATTAATTTAGTGTTTTTTGTTTGTAATTCGTTGATTTGCTGATTGCTATTTTCTAAATTACTTGCATTAAATTCAGCAATTTCTTCATAATTCTCTAAAATAACTTCTGCAGTTTTGATATTAAAACTATCATTCTCATTTTTAATCGATTCATTGTTTTCTTCAATTAGAACATACTTTACATTTTTTATCATTTCTTCACTTCCTTATTTTTTGATATTTGTTCTTTTTCTAATTGCTTTTTTTATAATTTCAAAGCTATATACTCGAAAAGAAAAAAAAAACGTTTAGTTTTAAAATTTAGTTGATTAAATACCGGGCCTTTAATTTTTATCTCATCATCTTTTCTTAATTTCAAAAACTCAGATACAATTGGCGGATTATATATTGATAATGTTGAATAATTTAATCCCTATCACTGACATTTGGCAGAACATGCATCAACTTCAATGCCACCAGCGAAAAGCGCTTTAATCTTAGTTTTAATCGGGTTTTCGTGTAATCTAACAGTTAATTCTAATTTATTAACTCTTTTATTTTTTGTTTTACTGCTAACTTTTTTTTTGATAAATTGCTTTTTGTTTGTACCATTTTTATCAACTCCTTTTGTTAAAAAATATTGTAAATGTTTTCATAAATCGTGTTAATGCTCTGACATTTTAATATTTCCTTTATAGCTATAATTTTTCTTAGCAACTGGTGATTGTAAAACATATTTTAAATTAAATAGGTATTTGCATAAAACTTTTAAATCACCGATAAATTTAGGTGTAGATAGTGGGTTTGTTATTTTTAATCCCTTATGAAGTTGATAATCTTCAATTATTACAAGAACTTTATTTAAATAAGAACAAGTTTGCTTTTGAAAGTTGTTTAATATTAAATAGATATTATTTATTGCTTCTTCTTCGTTTTTAGAATGAAAAGTAATATTATTAATTATTTTCTGTTACAAAACATTATAAATAATAATACCAGTTTGCCCACCTCCAGCAGGGTCAATTGCAATAATATATTTTAATTTATTTGGTTTATTTTTTTGTCAATTTGTAATATTTTTCATCCATCGGAAGCCAAATATAAAATATCGTTAATTTTGTAATGCTGCATATAAGAAGCAATTACATCTCATTTGTTTTTAAATAAATTTAAATACATTTTTGCTCATTCTAAACATTGCAAATCATAATGATTTTTATGATGAGAAATACGACAATTAACAAGGTTACAATTAATTCAATCAAATGAAGTTGTTATTTAATTTTAAGTTTTATTAATATACAAACTTTTATATTCTGTCATTATAATAATCCTTTCATTAATTAGCTTTGCCTAATGCTCAATATTCATAATTTATTTCATCTACTGAAACTGGATAAGCTCGTATCATTAATTCTTGTAATTTACTTTCAATTTTTTTATTTCATTTTTTCATCAAATATTTTCTTTTCTGTAAAAAAATAATATTTTTTTATTGGTTAATATTTTGATATTTAGTAAATAATGTATTTTGTATTTTAGTATTTATTTACTTCGCCGACCGCTTCACTTTGGGAGTGAGCGGAGGCGTAGGATATTTAATCCCCCTACGGAAATAAACAAAAAAAGTTTACCCAGTTATTAATTACGTTTCATCCACCCCTAGACAACTTTATATAAAGAAAATAACCTTTTGGAGCTCCAACCCTCTTGTTTTTTTAGTGTCCGATATTGTTTTTTCGGTTTAACAACACTCTTTTTATGAAAGCAAGCCAAAAAACATATGCTATGACATTTCGCAAGTGATTAATCTTGCCGAGAATTAAAGAAATAAATAGGAATAAATCCATTCGCTTTCACACTTTCTTTAAGGCTTCGTGTCATAGATGAGTTATCCATCTTTAAGTATCAAAATATTAAGTTTTAAGCGTTGCATTATTACCTTTATTGAAAGGAAATTTATAAAAATATCATTTATTTTGTGTATGGAAAACAGAATAACATCTGTTTTTATGATAAAAGTTCTAAATTTAAAGATACTATCCGATGAATAATGCAAATAAATTTATTTTTTTAATAGAAAAATAAAAAAACAATCTCACAAGAATTGTTTTTTTGCCGGTTCATCGTACAGGACGCCATTTTACAACATATTATGCGAATAATAAAATGGAAAATAATTTGTTAATTTATTAAAAAATGAAAATTATGCATATTTTTAAATAAAATTATTATATAATATAACTATAAAATAATGAAAATTTATATAAAAATCCAAATGTAAGCAAGTTATTTTAATAGAAAGAGTAAAAAAAGACAATGATGTTAATTTTATCGCCACAACATATTACCTATTTATTAATTTTAATTTTTGGAATTATTGTGGGGACAATATTGTTAATTATTTGAATTTTTCAAAAGAAACGATTAGCTAATAGCGGAGATTATTATGCTAAAAATAATAAAAATTTAGATTTATGAAATTATATTAAACGTAATATTGCTTTATATAGTGCTTTTTTTTGTTATGTTATTAGTCTTTCCACTATTTTTCTATTGGTTTTATAAAATTATCATTATTTTAAAAAAAAATGAAAAAACTTTACTTTGTAGTAATTAACCTAACTTTAATTTAGTTAAATTATATAACTATTTAGTAACTATTAATTTATTATTTTAAAAGGAGAAATCAAAAATGAGTGAGAAAGCCAAGCTTAAACCTTTTATGTCAAAGGCTTGATGAAAACAATCAAATCAAAAGACAATGGGGACTTTAAGTAAATTAAGTAAAGCATTTCTGTTACCAATTGCGTTGTTACCAATTGCTGGAATATTTTTAGGAGTTGGTGCGACTATTTCATCAAAAGTTGATCCTGCTTCAACAGCTTGATACTTTGGGAATTTTTTAAATAAAATGGGAGATATTGCTTTTGGCAATTTGCCAGTATTATTTTGTATTTCTGTTGCAATGGCCTATACGGAGGATGCTGGAGTAGCAGCATTAACTTCAATGGTCGGGTTTTTAGTTTTTAATGCAATTCAGTTGTCATTATTAAATGAGGCATATGCCCATATTCAATATGTTGTTAATATTGGGGGTGGTGTTTCGCCAATTATGGGATTAACTGTTGATGGTGTAACATCAGCCAGCCCAACTTTACTAACGGGTGAGGAATTATTGGAATGAATGAGAACCAGTGACATTTATAAAGAATTAGTTAAAGAGAATGTTACTGTCACAATTATTAGTTCAGCACGAGTAACTGATCAATTTAACTTGTTATTTTACACTGGCCAAACATGACCAGTTCAAAATAAATTATTAACTTCTAATTTAGGAATTAATTCATTAAATACTGGTGTTTTCGGAGGGATTTTTGTTGGAGCGATTGCGGCTTTCGCTTATAATCGTTTTCACAGAACACAATTACCTTCAGCGTTAAGTTTTTTTAATGGGACAAAATTAGTTCCAATTATTATGTTTATGGCAGTAATTCCATTAGCTTTTATTTTTATGATTATTTGACCATTAATTGGAACTGGGTTAGCATGATTTGGAAATAACTCAGGAAAATTACCAGTAGGGTTAGATTCTTTAATCTTTGAGATTTTTGAGCGATCATTAGTGCCATTTGGGTTACATCATGTGTTTTATTCACCATTATGATGAACACAAGCCGGGGGAAGTATGGCAGATTTAATCGCTAATGCTTCAAAAGACCCTTTAAGCTATATGGCTTTCCTTAAAGATTTACAAGGAGCTGGTTATATTGATGCTAATATTGATTTAAGTACAATTACAGTTGGAACAGCACAATCAGCAATTACTAGTTGATTATCAGAACTAAATGCTTCAACAATAGCAGCAGTTGGTGATCAAACAATTATGTATAAAGTTATTGCTGATCCAAAAATTACCTTTACAATGGTTCAACATATGGGGTTAAATTTAGGGCGATTCCAAGCTGGGAAGTTCCCATTTATGATGTTTGGATTACCAGCAGCAGCAGCAGGAATGTACTTTAGTGTTCCAAAAGAAAATCGAAAACAAGTAATGGGAATTTACTTTTCATCAGCCTTTACTTGTTTCTTAACAGGAATTACTGAACCAATTGAATTTACTTTCTTATTTGTAGCACCATGGTTATTTTATGGTGTTCATATGCCATTATGTGCAATTTCATTTATGTTAATGGGATTATTACATGTGCATACATCAATGACCGTTTCGGGTGGATTTATTGACTTTATTGTCTTTGGTATTATTCCATTTGTTGGTGGAAAAGGAACAAACTTCTATTGAATTCTTGCAGTTGGAATTCCATATATTGGAATTTATTTTGCAGCTTTCTACTTCGCAATTAAATATGGGAAAGTTAAAATTCCCGGTCGTGATGGTGTCACAAAACTATATACTAAAGCTGATTTTAAAGCAAAAAAAGATACTAATGAAACAACTTCATCAGCACCAGCAAAGGGTGATGCGGCAAAACGAGAAAAAGCACGCAAAATTATTGAATTTTTAGGTGGTGCTGATAATATTACGGCAGTTGACTCATGTGCGTCACGTTTACGAATTACAGTTGTTGACAGTAAACTTGTCAATCAAGATGGAATTAAAGGATTAGGTGGCAGCACTGGAATGCTTATTCGTGGTCAATTGGTTCAAATTATTTATGGTGGAGAACAAGAAGTAATTAAACCATATATGCGTGAATTATTAGCTGAAATGCGCAATAATAAAGAGACAACGAATTTAAATTCAAAACAGGGTTAAAATTAAATTAAATAGATATCAAAAAACATTAATTAAAAAATTAATGTTTTTTTGTCTATTTTAACAAATGCTATTTTGTGATAAAATTATAGTATATAAAAATGGAATGGAAAATAATGACATCAATTTTTGGATATCCAAAAGAGGAATTACAATTAGATTTAATTGCGCATGGTTTTAAGAAGTATTTAGCAGAGTAAATCTTTGATTGAATATATGTCAAAACATATATTATTTTGATGAAATGACAAATATTTCTAAAACTGATCGTAATAAATTACAAGAATATTATACGATTGAGCCATTAAAAATTGTTGTTCAACAACAGTCAAAAGATGGAACAGTAAAGTTTTTGTTTCAGTTAGCAGATGGCTATAAAATTGAAACAGTTTTAATGCCTCAAAGTTATGGTAATTCTTTTTGTGTCACAACACAAGTTGGTTGTAATATGGCGTGCACTTTTTGTGCCTCAGGACTATTAAAAAAAACCCGGAATTTATCAACCGCCGAAATTGTTCAACAAGTTATGATGGTTAATCTTTATTTAGCAACAACAAATGAACGTGTAAGCCATGTTGTTGTAATGGGAATTGGCGAACCATTTGATAATTTTGATAATACGCTTAAGTTTGTCAACATTATTAATGACTCAAAAGGTTATCAAATTGGTGCGCGCCATATTACAATTTCTACTTGTGGGTTAGTTCCAAAAATTAAACAATTTGCAGAATTAAAGACACAAGTTAATTTAGCGATTTCATTACATGCTCCAAATAATACGATTCGTAATCAATTAATGCCAATTAATAAAGGCTTATCCAGTAGAAAAATTAATGGATGCAGTTCGTTATTATATTGAGTTAACTAATCGGTGTGTTACTTTTGAGTATATTTTAATTGAGAATGTTAATGATAGTCGTGAAACAGCATTAGAATTAGCAAAGTTAATTCGAGGATTAAATGCTTATGTTAATTTAATTCCTTATAATAATACAGTTGCAGAAAATGGGTATCAACGCAGTACAAAAATTAATCAATTTTTTGAAACTTTACAACAGCAAAAAATTAATTGTATTGTTCGTCGTGAATTTTGGCACGATATTGATGCTGCTTGTGGTCAGTTACGAGCTAAAAATGAAGGGATTATTAGAAAATAATTATGCAAATACGGTTTGGATACAAAACTGATATTGGTGCTTATCGTAGTAGTAATCAAGATTACTTTGATTTTGCCAATAATAGTTTTAACAATTATATTGCCATTGTTTGTGATGGTATGGGTGGTCATCGACATGGCGAAGTTGCCAGCAAAATGGCTGTTGATAGTTTGGTGGAACATTTTAAACGGACAAATTTTAATCATTTGTCCGATGAAGAAATTAATAAATGGTTTCGTCAAACAATTTTAGCAATTCAACAAGAAATGGTTACTTATGCTCAAATTTATCCTGATACAAGTGATATGGGAACAACAGTTGTTGCTGCCTTAATTGCTAATGGAAAAGTATATGTTATTAATATTGGTGATTCACGGTTATATAAATTACATCATAATAAAATTTATCAAATTACTACTGATCAAAATATGGAAAATTCAACAGAATATCGAGAAAAACAAGAATTAGAATTTCAAGGTCAATATAAAAAACAATATAATATGCATACTTTTTGAAAAGTATTAACAAGTGCTTTAGGACCAACAAAGAATTTAAAAATTGATACTTATGTTATTGAAGATATTAAAGGGCAGTATTTATTAACCACCGATGGAATTCATGATTATGTTTATGAAATTGATTTAATTGAAACATTAAAATCAGCAAATAAATTAAACGATAAGGTTAAAATTTTAATTGATCGGGCATTAGAAAATCTATCAACTGATAATTTAACCGGAATTGTTTTTGAAATAACAGATTAAAGCACTGTTATTTTTATTTGTTGTTTTTTTCTTCTTAGTTTTTTGTGTTATGATGTTTACAAGTTAAAATAATAAGGTAAAAGGGTGCAGAAAATGGAACAAATAACAATTGGAACAATGTTACATAATCGTTATCAGGTTTTAGCTAAAATTGCAGATGGTGGTATGGCTGAAGTTTTTGAAGGATATGATATGTTATTAAAGCGGCATGTTGCAATTAAAATTATGACATTAACATTATCAAAAAATAAAGAAGCAGTAGAACGTTTTAATAAAGAATATAATTCAATTGCGCAGTTTTCCCATAATAATGTGGTTAAAGTTTATGGTTCATTTCAGGCTTATGATCGTCATTGTTTAGTCTTGGAATTAGTTAAAGGTTATACTTTGAAAGATCGTTTACTAACGTTAGGTCCTTGCACTGTTAAAGAATTATTATATTTTTTTGATGAAATTAATTTAGCTATTACTGAAGCTCATCATAATGATATTATTCATCGTGATATTAAACCAGAAAATATTTTGATTTCATATGATGGCAAAATCAAGGTTGCTGATTTTGGTGTTGCAATTTTAGAAAATAGTGAAGATTTAGAATGTGACAAAATCATTGGAACATCAAAATACATGGCACCAGAAATTGTTCAATCAAAACCAGCAACAAAACGCAGTGATATTTATGCTTTAGGCATTATGTTATATGAGTTAGCAGTTGGGATGGCTCCTTTTGTTGGGAAAAATCCAACTTTTGTTGTAGTTAAACATGTTAAAGAATTGCCACTACGACCACGGCTGGTAAATCCGTTAATCCCACAAAGTTTAGAAAATGTTATTTTAAAAGCAATTGCGAAAGATCCTAGTGAGCGGTTTCAGACAGTAGTAGATTTTAATACTAGTTTACAAGCAATTGAAACACCAGAACATCGCTCGGAAAAGCCTTTAAAATTATCAAATATGTTTGAAGTAAAAGGTAAGCAGCGCAAGCTTTATGATCGGTATTATTCTTATCCATGATTTTTAAGAATTAAGGTTGCTTGATGTTTTACTTTTTTACTAGTTTGTTTCATTATTGCCTTAGTTTGTATTTGGTTGTTTTTACCAGGGTAAAATAATATGCATCAAACAGGAATGATTATTCTCATTGTTAGCGAGTTTTGTTATGTTAAAAATGATATTGACCATCAAATTTATGCTTGCAAAGCAAAAGGATTATTTCGTCATCAAGAAATTAAACCAGTTGTTGGTGATTATGTTCAATTTGAAATTCAAAATGACAAGCAAGGAATTATTTATCAAATTGAACCTCGTAAAAATGAATTATACCGGCCACGAATTGCTAATGTTGATCAAGTTGTTATTATTACAGCAATGGCAGAACCGACCTTTAATTCATATTTATTAAATAAATATTTAGCATTTATTGAATACAAGAGTTTAAAACTAGTTATTGTTTTTACTAAAAAAGATTTAGTAAAAACAGATGAACTTTATCAAAAATATTTTAACTGATATCCAAAGTTAGGCTATGAAGTTTATTTTATTAGTAATAAAAAAGATGATAAAAAAGTATGGCAACAATTTGAACAACTTTTTCAAAATAAAATTTCAGTGTTAACTGGGCAAAGTGGTAGTGGTAAATCATCAACTCTAAATACGTTATTACAAGCAGAAATAATTAAAACGCAAGAAATTTCTAAAGCATTAGGCCGAGGAAAACATACAACCACGACTAGTGCATTATATGAGTTATTAGATGGAATGATTGCTGATACGCCAGGTTTTTCAACATTTGATTTAAGAGATTATGAAAAAGGAGGATTAGCCCGCTCTTATCATTTATTTAATCAATATGCTAATGAATGTAAGTTTCGAACTTGCTTGCATTTACATGAGCCACATTGCAAAATAAAAGCATTAGTTCAAGCGAATGTTATTCCACAATTTTTTTATAATGATTATGTTCGCATTATGCAAGAACAATAGAAAGAGGTAATGATGAAAAAATATCTTGTTGCACCAAGTGTTTTAAGTGCAAATTATTTAATCCTACAAGAAGAGTTAGCAGCAATTAAGAAAGCTGGTGCCCAATGAATTCATTTTGATGTAATGGACGGTGATTTTGTACCAAATTTAACTTTTGGTCCAAAGATTTTAGCTGATATTACTAGTTATAGCGATTTATATCTTGATTGTCACTTAATGGTTAAAATTAAAAATAGTAGTGTTGAAAATTACTTGATGCCCTTTATTAAAGCGGGTGCATCAGCAATTACTTTGCATTATGAACCATTAACCCAACCACAATTAACTGAATTTTTAAGTTTACGAACAAAATTAAACATAAAAATTGGGTTAGCAATTAAACCATCAACTCCAGTTGAAATTATTTCCCCGTATTTAAATCATCTTGACTTAGTCTTAGTAATGACAGTAGAACCTGGTTTTGGTGGTAAAACTTTTATTCCAGCAGCAGCAGCAAAGATTAAAATTTTACGACATTATCTTGATCAAAATAATGGCAAAACACTAATTGAAGTTGATGGGGGAATTAATGCTGAAACTGCAACCCTTTGTAAACAATATGGGGTTGATGTGTTAGTGGCGGGTAGTTATTTATTTGGTCATGTTGATTTAGCAGCAAGGTTGAAAGGATTATTAGCGGATGAAAGCAAATAAAGTTTTAATTGTTTGTTCAGAAACAAACTTGGATTTACAGCAGTATCAAGATTATTATAAAATTGGTGTTGAACGAGGTGCCTTAGATTTAATTAAAACTTTTGATACTTTTGATCTTTTTTGTTGTGACCAAGATAGTTTAACAACAACAGAAGCAAAACTAATTACTAGTAAAGCAAAAGAGTTATTAATAGTTTCCCAAATTAAAGATTATATTGATGGTGAATTAGCCTTACAAGAAGCTTTAAAATTAAAACCACAAGAAATTATTTTTATTGCACAAGGTAATCGCTTTGATATGGAGTTGAGTTGTTTTAACTTTATTTATCGTTATAATATCATTTTTATGAATGATAATACTTATGCTTATTTACTAAAGCTAGGAATGAATGAAGTTTATCAAAAGGCAGGTTATCGTTATTTTTCATTATTTAGTTTGCAATCAGCAACTGTGACAATTAGTAATTTAAAATATAATGCTAAACAATTAAAATTGTCAGAATTATCGCCTAATGCAGTTAGTAATGAATTTCTTGAGTCAGTCGGGAATATTGATGTTTTAACAGGACAAGTTGTTGCAATTTATAGTAAATAAAAATCGGTTTTTAAAACCGATTATTTTTTGCTTTAAAATTTGGTACCCATGATCGGGATCGAACCGATACGAATTTCTTCGGTAGATTTTGAGTCTACTGCGTCTGCCAATTCCGCCACATGGGCATTTATATCTTTTTAATTTTATCGTATTTTAGAGAAAAAGGAAGCATAAATTTTAAAATTTATGCTTCCTTTTTTTATTATTTTGTAACTGTGTCCTTGAGCTTTATTTATTGCGCAATTTGGCCTTTACGCTTTAATGTTTTTAAAGTTCTTGTTGCAACACGTAATGTTTTAACTTCACTGTCAACAACAATGCTTACTTTTTGTAAATTAACATTTCATTTACGACGAGTTGCATTTAACGCGTGTGAACGTTTGTTTCCTGATAAAGCGCTTTTGCCAGTAATTTCACATTTTCTTGCCATAATTTCACTCCTTTATATCTACACACTATAAAATAATAACTAATTTTTAAATTAAAAGCAAGTATAAATATAATTTTTATGAAAACCTTCTTTAATTTTGTAGAAAACTATTGATATTTATAAAATATACCTAAAATTAGGTATATTTTTAATATAAGAGGTGAATAATTAATGGAAAAAATAATTGAAGAATTAATAAATAGTTTAACAGATGATCAATTTTTAGAATTTCATGAAAAAATAAAAAAAGAAGCAGAATTAATTAAAAAACAAAAACGCTTAAATGAAATTGATCAAAAATTTAGGAATAAAGGTATTAAATGTCCTAATTGTCAATCTTTTTATTGTGTTAAAAATCGTCATAATCCTGAAGGAAAACAAAAATATTTATGCAAAAAATGTCGTGCTAGTTTTGATGCTTTTCGTGATCATTTTACGTATTGAAGTCATTTAAATTATGAACAGTGAAATTTATTGATTCAAATTTCATTATTAGGCCAATCTAGTAAAATGATTTCCCACTTTATTAAAATATCACCGAAAACCGCTTGATATAATCGCCAAAAAATAATGAAATCAAAACAATTAGAAAACACCCAATTAAAATTTAAAACGTTAAATTGCCAAATTTAAATCGAAACTGGATAGGCTACAATTATTAGGGCCATAATTATATAGACTTCAAAATTAGATAAAATTATTAAGAAAGAAGGAATATAAAAATGGGAAATAAAACTTCATACTCTGAAGAATTTAAAAAACAAATTGTCATGCTATATAAAAATGGTAAAAGTGTTATTAATCTAGGGCAAGAATATAATTTACCAAAACCAACTATTTATAGTTGAGTTAAAAATTATAATAATTCTGGTTCATTTAAAGCAAAAGACAATCGCACGCTAGAAGAAAATGAAATAATAACTTTACGAAAAGAACTTAAAGACTTGAAAATGGAAAATGACATTTTAAAGCAAGCCGCACTGATAATGGCCAAAAAATAACAATAATTAATAACAACAAAACAAAATATTCAGCAAGAAAAATATGTAAGATTTTGGGTTTATCAAAATCAACGTATTATTATCAAACTAATAAATGTATTAACAAGCAAGTTAATAATTATGAACAAGAAATTATCAGTACCTTTAATAAAAGCCGCAAAATTTATGGGGCTCGCAAAATTAAAGTTATTTTAAACAGAAAAGATATCATCTTATCGCGGCGAAAAATCAGATTCTTTATGATCAAAAATAATTTGGTTTCTAAATACACCAAATTAAAATATCATAATCATAAAACAACAGTCAATAATGACCAAATTAATAATATTTTAAATCGTCAATTTAACAACAAAAAACCTAATGAAGTTATTGTTAGTGATTTAACATATGTTCAAGTTGGCGCTAAATGACATTATATTTGTTTATTAATTGACTTGTTTAATCGTGAAATAATTGGTTATAGTGCTGGGCCGAATAAAACAGCCGAACTGGTCCAACAAGCTTTTCATAAAATAACACGGCCATTAAATCAAATAACTCTATTTCATACTGATCGTGGTAATTAGTTTAAAAATAAAATCATTGATGAAATTTTAATAACTTTTAATATTAAAAGATCATTAAGCAATAAAGGCTGCCCTTATGATAATGCTGTGGCTGAAACAACTTGCAAAACTTTTAAAACTGAATTTATTAAGGGTAAAAAATTTAAAAATTTAACACAATTAAAATACGAACTTTTTGATTTTGTGCATTGATATAACAATATTCGAATTCATGGCAGTTTAAATTATTTATCTCCAGTTACTTTTAGAAAACAAATGTCTATATAAAAAGTGTCCTAAAAAGTGTTGCCATTCCAATCGTAAGTTATTTTATAATTGAAAATCGTTTATTTACTTAATATTTAGTAATTAATTTGCTTAATGATTAAATTTTAAAAGGTAGTAATTATCCTTATTTTATAGTAAGATTACATCTAGGGGGGAAAATGTTATGATTGAAATGACAGTACGAAAAACAAGTGAACAAGTGAACAAGGGAATAATCATTATTCTTTTACTAAAACTTTATCATTTGATAATACAATTGGAGGAAAACGTAATCAAGAATCATTAAACCATAGTATTGCTCATGCAATAGCTTCTTTAAGAGTACAACATGGATTTTCTTGAGAGGATATTAATGAATGTATTGAATGTATTAAAATTAAAAATGTTTCAGAAAAAAAATAAATTAATATAAAAGACTTTGTTTTAAAATATTAAAATATCAAGAATTAATATTGGCGGAAGAGAAAACATTAGAGAAACTTGTTAGTCCTAGTCATATGCTAACAAACATTGATGATTTTTTAAATAATTTTAAGTGGAAAAGACAACAAAAAGTTAACAATTTAATTAAGAAAATATAACAAATTTATTGCTTTATTATATTTTCTAGTTATAATTAATAATGTTAATTTAGTTTAGTGGTAATTTTTATGATTGAAAAAATTAATGTAGCTAAAATTGCATATTTAGTTCATGCAGCAGTAATTACAGTTCCTGGGGTTGCTGGATTCGCAAAGGTTGATGATACTGAAAATAATGAAGACAATGTGATAATGCTACTTAAAGATTACTCACAGTCAATTAAATTGAGACAAGATAATCGTACTTTTTATATAGAAATCTTTATTATTTTGCTAGAAGGAGTAAATATTAAAGATATTGCCCGAGAAATACAAATTAGGATTAAATATGAATTAGAAAAACTGGATATTTATTCAAACGATATTATGATTTATGTGAATGTAAATATTCAAGACTTATTAATTTAGGTAAGAAATTTATTAAAATTAGATATTTGAATAATGCAAGATTTACAATTATATCACTTAGGAGAACTAAAAAAGAGAAATTAATTGATGAAAAATGTAAAGGTGATAGAAATGGAATTTAATGCAAAATCTTTTAAAGATTCACTGATCAGCGGTTATAATAATTTATATAATTTTTATCCAGAAATTGATAAATTAAATGTTTTTCCAGTTCCTGATGGCGATACAGGAACAAATATGAATTTAACGATGACTAATGCTGTTAAGGAAATTAATGAACTCAATTCGGAGTCAATTAGTAAGGTTGCTGATGTTTTTGCACGTGGCTTAATTATGGGAGCTCGTGGCAATTCGGGTGTTATTTTGTCACAGATCTTTCGTGGTTTTGCCAATGGTTTAAAAGAATTTGATGAATTAAATTTCGATTCAGTTAAAGCAGGAATTTCACAAGCAAATGAGGTTGCTTATAAAGCGGTAATGAAGCCGGTTGAAGGAACAATTTTAACTGTAATTCGTGAAACTGCGGAACATGTTTCAACATTAAAAAAAGAAATCCCTGTTCCAAAGTTATTCCAAAAAATTGTTGATTTTGCAACTGAGTCATTGAAACACACTCCGGAGTTACTACCAGTTTTGAAAGAAGTTGGTGTTGTTGATTCGGGTGGTTTTGGTTTAGTAAAAATATTTGAAGGCATTACAGAATATTGAAAAACAGGAAAAATTGTGCCACAACGAAAAAAACAGGTTGAAAATACTGGTGAAAATGTTGTTATGGATTTACAAAATGAAGAATTTGGTTATTGTACTGAAGCAATTGTAATGTTAGATCATAAGCATATTAATAAAATTAATGTAATGCAGATTCGCCAAACATTAGAAGATCAAGGTGGAAAATCAATTGTTGCAGTTGTTGATAATGATATTTTAAAAGTTCATGTCCACACTTTACTTCCTGGTTATATTTTAGCTTTTTTACAACAACATGGTGAGTTTAAAAATATTAAAATTGAAAATATGAATTTACAAGCAGCCAAACATGTTAAGACAATTAAAGTTGATCGGCAATTGAAAAATCCGTCCGCCATTATTGCTGTCACACCATCAAATGGCATTGCCAATTTTTTCAAAACTGATTTAAATATTCAATTTACGGTTAATGGTGGAGCATCAATGAATCCATCAACGGATGATTATTTAAGTGCAATTGAATCAGTTGATGCGGTTGATGTCTTTATTTTACCGAACAATAGTAATGCAATTTTAGCAGCACAACAAGCAGCGAAAGTTGAACGTAAGTCAAATGTCTATGTTGTGCCAACAACATCAATTCAAGAAGGAATGGTAGCAGCTTTATCATTTGAACCGGGAGAGACACTGAAAAAGATTTATTCAACATTAAAAGCAAGTCTTAAAAATGTGACAAGTTTGTCAATTACTGTTTCAGCAAAAACGACTTCAATTGATGGTGTTAAAATTAACAAAGGAGAATATATGGGAATTATGAATAAAAAAATTATTTGTTCATTTCCAACCTTATCACGAACAATGAAATACTTGTTTGACCGAGCAATTACAAAATCAACAGAAATTGTTACAATTTTTGCTGGCGAAGAAGCAGAAACACGCGATATTAATGCAATTCGAAAATATTTAGATGAAAGTTTTGATGTTGAATATGAATTTATTGATGGTGATCAAACATTATACCCATTTTTAATTGCTGTAGAATAAATAAAAATTTTAATTTTGTAGAAAACTCTTGATGAAATAAAAAAAATCATCAATATGATAACTTTAAAAGAAAATTATATAAACTTTTAATATTGTTATTTAACTTTTTTATACGTTAAAATATAATACCGATGATTGTTGGTTTGGCGTTAAACCTTTATGCTGGTATTTTCATTTTCAGAGATTTAAATAATTTTGAATGTTCGTGAAACCTAAGCCATGATAATGAATTAAGGATTCTTTAAGATTTGATTGTAATTTACTAATTTTATTTAACTTCCGATAACTAGCATCAGGATTTGTGCTAGTTTTAGTTGCTAATAAAATAGAATTTGTTTGTTTTGCTACTAATAAATATAATGGTTGCATGTCAGAAATAATAATTTAATTTTCTTTGATTAATTGTTTATTAATATTTTCAATAATTCACTGTTTTTGTAATCGTTTTGTGTTGGTTGATTTAACATAAATATTATTATTGCTATCAACAGCCATTTGAATACAACATTTAGTGTTGGTTGAAAATGAATCAAGATGAATTTTTCTTTTATCAAATTTATCTTTAAAATTACCTTTGTGGATTTCTTTAATAAATGTTTCATCGATTTGAATTTGGCCATTTAACGTTTTAAATTTTAATTGGGTGTTTTCTAATTGTTTTGATTTCATTATTTTTTGGCGATTATATCAAGCGGTTTTCGGTTATGTTTTAATAAAGTGGGAAATCATTTTACTAGATTGGCCTAATAATGAAATTTGAATCAATAAATTTAACTGTTCATAATTTAAATGACTTCAATACGTAAAATGATCACGAAAAGCATCAAAACTAGCACGACATTTTTTGCATAAATATTTTTGTTTTCCTTCAGGATTATGACCATTTTTAACACAATAAAAAGATTGACAATTAGGACATTTAATACCTTTATCCATAAATTTTTGATCAATTTCATTTAAGCGTTTTTGTTTTTTAATTAATTCTGCTTCTTTTTTGACTTTTTCATGAAATTCTAAAAATTGATCATCTGTTAAACTATTTATTAATTCTTCAATTATTTTTTCCATTAATTATTCACCTCTTATATTAAGAATATACCTAATTTTAGGTATATTTTATAAATATCAAGAGTTTTCTACAAAATTAAAGAATAAAAATAATAAAATGAATTTAAGTTTTTTATTTATTTATCTTGAAATGAATTATGAATATGATAATATAGTAGGGGTTTAGATTTTATGGCACTATAGCCAAGGCGGCTAAGGCATGGGACTGCAACTCCCCGATCGTCGGTTCGAATCCGACTAGTGCCTCCATTTAAATCTGCTCAACATTTAAATACTGCTTTATTTCTTATGCGCCCATAGATCAATTGGATAGATCGTTTGACTACGGATCAAAAGGTTGAGGGTTCGAATCCTTCTGGGCGCGCCATTTATTTAAATGTTATTTTTTTCGGAAAGTAGCTTAGCTTGGTAGAGCACTCGGTTTGGGACCGAGGGGTCGCAGGTTCGAATCCTGTCTTTCCGACCATTTTTTATACTATTTTGGGCCCGTAGCTCAGCTGGGAGAGCACCTGCCTTGCACGCAGGGGGTCGACGGTTCGATCCCGTTCGGGTCCACCATTAACTTTAATAAAGCAATTAAACTTGATATGGCGGGATAGCTCAGCTGGTTAGAGCGCTCGGCTCATACCCGGGAGGTCAAGAGTTCAAGTCTCTTTCTCGCTACCACGGACCCTTAGCTCAGTTGGTTAGAGCATCCGGCTCATAACCGGATGGTCACTGGTTCAAGTCCAGTAGGGTCCACCATTTATTATTTAGTTGCTTTACGAGCATTTTTGGAAGATTACCCAAGCCTGGTTGAAGGGATCGGTCTTGAAAACCGATAGGCGGCGAAAGCCGCGCGGGGGTTCGAATCCCTCATCTTCCGCCATTTTTCAAAAAAAACTTGCAATTAAAAGTTAAGTTATGATAGTATTAAAATTGTGGGGTGGAGCAGTGGTAGCTCGTTGGGCTCATAACCCAAAGGTCGCAGGTTCAAGTCCTGCCCCCGCAACCAATGGTCTTGTAGTGAAGTGGTTATCATGCCTCTCTGTCACAGAGGAGATCGCGGGTTCAAGTCCCGTCAAGACCGCCAATCGTGGTTCAGTAGCTCAGTTGGTAGAGCATTTGATTGAAGCTCAAAGTGTCGGCAGTTCAATTCTGTCCTGAACCACCATTGAATTTAGTTAAAAATACCCCTATACTCTAAATTAATCATAGATTAGTTTAGATTTTTTTATTTTTGTTATACAATTAATAAAGGTGATGGGAATGTTTTAAAGATTAACAAAAGATATAACCTTTTATTTAAAACGTGGAAAGTGAAAGTTTGCGTTAAATGAAGACAATTTTAAATATAAACCACGCTTTGTATTAGACCGTTATCAGAAAAAGATGGTAACTGAGAATTTCCGTAATTTTAAATATTGAATTTTTAAACGTTGAATTTTAAAAAATTTTGCTTATACCCAAGATTTTATTCATCGGTTTTATAAATATCAACGGAAATTAGATTTAGTGTTAACTGGTCGTGAACAAGAGTTTATTTATAATGTTGAAGAAGTTAATTTCACATTATGACGCCCTTTAAAAATTTTACCAGTGACATTTGATTTACAACCAAATGAAAAGTGCCATTTTAAAAATAATGATGTTAATATTCATATTTTTATAGCCCATAAAGATATTAAGTTTTTTTGTAAGGGTGTTTTATTAATTACACTAATAAGCGGTTTATTATTGACGGTTTAGATAAGAATAATAATAAGAAAGTAGTTCAGTTTAATTTAACAGATATTTCAAATGTTGAATTTATTGATATTGGTGTTAAAATTACGGCTGGAAAGCAAACTTATTTGATTCGGGAAAATAATCATATGTTAATTTTAGCATTGCTTTATCGTTGCTTGAGGCAAAAGAAAGTTACCTTTGATTTTAAAAAACTACCACTAAATTTTAAGATAGAAAGATGAGAGAGATAAAATGATTTTAAAAAATGCGAAAATAATTTGTGAAGAAGAAGTAATTTCAACTGGTTGAATTGAAATTGAAGATAATAAAATTGTTAAAATTACAGCAGGTCACGCTGACCAAGCAGGCTATGATTTGTAGCGAGCAATTATTATGCCTGGTTTTATTGACTGTCATGTGCATGGTGGATATGGTGAAGATACTGAAAAAAGAACAATTGCTAGTTTTCAAAAATTTTCTCAAGCAGTACCGCAAGAAGGAATTACCAAATATTGCCAAGCAATTATTACTGGCAGTGATGATACTTTAACGAAAATTTTAACGGTATATCAAGATTATAAGAAAAATTATAATAAGGGTCCGCAAGCACGACAAATTGGTGCCCATTTAGAAGGGTTTTTTATTTCCCATAATTTTAAAGGTGTGCATGATGAAACATTATTGCAAGAACCAAACATTCACCTTTTAGAAAAATGAATAAAAGCTTCAAATAATAACATTCGGATTGTCACATATGCGCCCGAAGAAGAAAATGGTACTTTTACAAAGTTTTTATTAGAGCATCAAATTTTACCGTCAATTGGACATTCAAATGCAACATATGATTTAGTAGCAAAACGAGTAGCTGGAATGGCAACACTTTTTAGGACACTTTTTATATAGACATTTGTTTTCTAAAAGTAACTGGAGATAAATAATTTAAACTGCCATTAATTCGAATATTGTTATATCAATGCACAAAATCAAAAAGTTCGTATTTTAATTGTGTTAAATTTTTAAATTTTTTACCATTAATAAATTCAGTTTTAAAAGTTTTGTAAGTTGTTTCAGCCACAGCATTATCATAAGGGCAGCCTTTATTGCTTAATGATCTTTTAATATTAAAAGTTATTAAAATTTCATCAATGATTTTATTTTTAAACTCATTACCACGATCAGTATGAAATAGAGTTATTTGATTTAATGGTCGTGTTATTTTATGAAAAGCTTGTTGGACCAGTTCGGCTGTTTTATTCGGCCCAGCACTATAACCAATTATTTCACGATTAAACAAGTCAATTAATAAACAAATATAATGTCATTTAGCGCCAACTTGAACATATGTTAAATCACTAACAATAACTTCATTAGGTTTTTTGTTGTTAAATTGACGATTTAAAATATTATTAATTTGGTCATTATTGACTGTTGTTTTATGATTATGATATTTTAATTTGGTGTATTTAGAAACCAAATTATTTTTGATAATAAAGAATCTTATTTTTCGCCGCGATAAGATGATATCTTTTCTGTTTAAAATAACTTTAATTTTGCGAGCCCCATAAATTTTGCGACTTTTATTAAAGGCACTGATAATTTCTTGTTCATAATTATTAACTTGCTTGTTAATACATTTATTAGTTTGATAATAATACGTTGATTTTAATAAACCCAAAATCTTACATATTTTTCTTACTGAATATTTTGTTTTGTTGTTATTAATTATTGTTATTTTTTGGCCATTATCAGTGCGGCTTGCTTTAAAATGTCATTTTCCATTTTCAAGTCTTTAAGTTCTTTTCGTAAAGTTATTATTTCATTTTCTTCTAGTGTGCGATTGTCTTTTGCTTTAAATGAACCAGAATTATTATAATTTTTAACTCAACTATAAATAGTTGGTTTTGGTAAATTATATTCTTGCCCTAGATTAATAACACTTTTACCATTTTTATATAGCATGACAATTTGTTTTTTAAATTCTTCAGAGTATGAAGTTTTATTTCCCATTTTTATATTCCTTCTTTCTTAATAATTTTATCTAATTTTGAAGTCTATATAATTATGGTCCTAATAATTGTAGCCCATCCACACTTAAATATTAATAAAAAGCATACTTATGTACCATTAGGTACAGGTGATTATATAGCTTATGCGAAAGAATATGATAATTTAATTGCAAAAGCAGGGGGAATTAACTTACAATTATTAGGCCTTGGTACTAATGGACATGTTGGTTTTAATGAACCACCAGCGGATTTTAATTCTTTAACAGGTGTTATGGATTTAGTTCCTTCAACAATTGAAGTTAATTGCTCGTTTTTTTGCTTCACCAGGTGATATTCCCCACCAAGTAGTGTCAATAGGCATTAAATCAATTTTAAATGCAAAAAAAAATTATTTTAATTGTTAATGGTACAAATAAAGCACACGCGGTTAAGCAACTAGTTTAAGGTGAAATTAGTAACTTATGACCTTGTACAGCTTTGCAAATGCATCAAGTGTTACTGTTGTAGTTTATAAAACAGCTGCTGGATTATTACAAACACGAGGAATTAATCTTAACTAAAAATGAATTAAAAGAAAATTTAATAATATTAATAAAAACCTTTTTTGTTCAAAGAAATACTTTTTTAGCAGAAGTATAACAATATCAGTGAGAAAAATTGGACACAGTAATTATTCAAAAGAGTTTTTTATTAAAACTTTTTTTGAGTGATACAATTTAAGTACTATTTACTAACTAGATAATAATTAAAACACGCTCTTAATTTTAAGATTGGGGGTATGCTCTATGACTGAAATTGAACAATTATTATCACAGTCATATGCTGAATGCGTTAATTATTTATTAAAAAAATATGGGCCAGTTGCAAAAGAATAATTTTCTGATTATGGTTGTACCAAAAAGGCAAGTGGAATCACGTGGGGAAATGAAGGCTTATATATTCATCATATTGATGAAGAAAAAGCAATTATGTTATCAACTCCGACATATGCAAAGAAAAATCCATTTTATTATCAAAAAGCTGATCATTTAGTTTATTGCAATTTATTAGAGCATTTAGTTTTACATATTAAAATTGTTGAATATCCAAATCCAGCCCAAAATCCTGATGAAACCTGTGGGGTAGGTGGAATCTATAATTATATTGTTCATGAATTAAATGATATTTATAGTGGAATTGTTTATAAACAAGCTTGAAAACAAAAAGCGACAGAAATTATTTTGCCACTTAAAAATGATTATTTTAAATTCATCAAACAACTAGTAAACCTTAATTTTGATTATGCCTTACTAAAATTTTTTAATACTAAATATGGTTTGTGAAGTAATGATAAAAATAAAGAAATCTATAAAAGATTGAAAAAACTAGGAGTAACAAGCTAATATGTAAAGCTTTAACAAATAAAAAAACATCTCTTTTGAAATGTTTTTTTAAACTAAACGGTTGTATCATTCAACAATTAGCGCTTCATTAATATTTCTATTTAGTTCTTCGCGAAGAGGGAAACGAACATATGTTCCTGTCATTTTAGTTTTATCAAATTTAACAAATTCTAATGTACTAACTTGACTATCTAAACTTTCTAAAATCTTAACATTTTTTTGTGAACTTTCTTTTACACTAATCATATCACCAGGTTTACAATTATACGATGGAATATCAACTTTCTTCCCATTAACAAGAATATGAGCATGATTTACTAATTGACGAGCTCCTGTTCTTGTTTGCGATAGTCCCATACGATGCACGATGTTATCTAAACGTGATTCTAACATAATTAAGAAGTTTGTTCCGGCAATCCCTTTCATTTTTTTTGATTTACTGTAAGTGTTACGGAATTGACGTTCTGTTAAACCATACATGTAACAAACTTTTTGTTTTTCATGTAATTGTAATCCATAGTTTGATAATTTTGAACGACGTTGTCCATGTTGACCAGGTGGTGTTGTTCTTTTTTTCCCTTTTGAAAACTCTTTGTCGTTTTCTAAGATACTAAAACCATATCTTCTTGCTTTTTTAAATATACTTCCACGATAACGCGCCATTAAAAAAACCTCCTATATATCATTATGACATACAAAAAGATTCATTGAATTGCTCTAATAAAGGAAGTTTTTTGCTTCGCCCTAACAGCTAGGGTTACTTTAACATTAAATCTTAATTAATAAAAAACTAAGAACATTATTATGCAATTCTGCTGCTTCTCTGTGTTGTCTAAAGAATATTGTATAATAAAATCAAGGATAATTCAATATTTTTTTCTAATTTTTAATGTAATATCTTTTGCAAGTGCTATAATTCAATTGATATATAGTAATGATTGGGGGCTAGACAAAATGGAAAATATTATTAATAATCCAATTAAATTAACATTATTAATTTTATTTTTTGTCTGCTTATTACTATTAATAATAACATTAGTGTTGTGAGGACAAAAAAGTTATTTAAAAACAATTGAAATTAAAGTTTTACAAAAATTTGATATTTTAAAACGATTACCGTTAAAAAATAAAATTTTTCGGATTTCTGAAATTTCTCGTTATAATAATCGCTATGCAAAAGACTTGATTATCTGACGAACAAAGTATGAAATTATTTATGAGAAAAAATTAATAAGTTGTTTAGAAGCATTTCGTAAATTATATCAAATTAATAAAACAACATCAAAGAAAATGCCGAAAGTAGCAATACAAAAAATTATTCCGCTGTTAAAAGAATTAACTTTATTGGAAGAAGAAGCTCGTCGGTTATTAGATGAAATTAACAGCCAATTGCGAATTGAATTATTACAACGAGATTATATTTTGGCACATAAGAAAATGTTTAATGCATTGTTAGAAGATGCAGTTAAATTGCAAATGAATCTATCTTTAGATTCAAAAAAAATTAGTGATTTTGAACGAAATATTGAAAGTATGTTTGATGAATTTGAAGATTATTTAACAGCGGGTGATTTTGTTAAAACAGAACAAATTTTATCAAATATTACTACTTCCTTAACTATTTTTGTTGAGATTTTAGACAATATTCCGCAAATTAAAACCTTGTTAACAAAAGTGGTTCCAAATAAACTTTCTTTATTAAAAGATAAATATGTTCTTTTCAATAAAGATGAAAGTAGTCGTGATTTATTAAAGTATAGTTTTGATGAATTAACCCAAAATATTGATGAAACTAAAATTTTAATTTCTAAATATATTGATAACTTACAATATAAAAAAGCAACCAATAAAACAATTGAAATTATTAATCAAATTAGTGATTTTGACCAAAGTATTGAACACCAAAAAGCAATTATTTCATGTTTTAAAAAATATTATCAAGTTGTAATGGATTATATTAATAAAATTGAACGGAGTTTTAATGCTATTTCTCGACAAATTGAAGCATTACGTAGTTCTTCAACATTAACGGCACATGAAGAAGGCATTTATCGTGAAGCAATGGGAAAAACAAAGGATTTAACGCATGATACTAACCGCTTAGTCTTAGAAATTAACCGTAATGGTCGCGATTATGTTAATTTTAATCAAGAATTGGTACATTTATTAGAAAATGCTGTTGTAACCCAAGAAGCATTAGAAAATGTTGTAAAGATTATTGAAAAACGTAATTTTGCAGAAACTGAAATTCGAAAAACAATTCATTTGTTAGAAGTGGTTTTGTTACAAGCTGAAGTTCGTTTAAATCAATTACAATATAAAAAATTATTAACAAAATATGAAAAAGCAATTAGTGATTATCGACAATCTTTAGAAAAAATTAAATTAATATCATTTGATGTTAATAATCCTAGCGAAATTGATGAAGTAACAGGTAAACTAAATCGTTTGAAAACAGAAGTTTTAAAATTGTTTGAAAAAATTAAAAATAATATTTTATTAGATTTATTATCACAAGAAACATTAGTTTATGCACAAAAATTTATTTTAACAAATGATGATGTTGATGACCAGTTACGTAATGCTCAGATTGCTTATCGCGATGGCAATTATGATTGCTCATTATTTTTAGCGTTAAAAATTATTCATGAAGAACAAGGAAAAATATAGAAAATAGAGTATAAAATCAATTTTGATGTAATATTAATTCGTTATGGGGAATTAACAACCAAAGGGAAAAACCGTAATAATTTTACAAGAGTTTTAGTTAATAATATTAAAACAAAATTAACAGGATATGAAAATCAATATCAAATTAAAAAAGAATTTGATCGTTTATTTATTGAACTACTGGATGCAACGGTTAGTATGGAAATTGTTAACATTGTTAAAAATGTTTTTGGTTCATCATCGTTATCATTAGCCAAAAAAGTTGGTTGTGATTTATCAGAGATTGCTAATTGTGCAATTAATATCGTAAATTATTATCAACCAGCAACTTTTAAATTAGAAGTGCGCCGAAATGATAAGACTTTTCCAATGACATCCACAGAAATTAAGCAACAATTAGCGCCAAAAATATTACAACAAACAAAGGTTAAAGTTGATGTTCATCAACCAGTTTTGCAAATTGATGTGAAGTACGCCGAACATTTACGTATGTTTTTGTTAATAAGATTAAAACAATTGGTGGTTTACCAGTTGAAATATATGGTCGAGGATTAGTAATGTTATCAGGAGGAATTGATTCACCAGTTGCAGCTTTTTTAATAATGAAACGAGGAATGAATATTGAATATTTACATTTTGCAACACCGCCACATACGACGGCAGAAGCATTACAAAAGGTTAAAACTTTAGTTCAAAAATTAAATTATTATGCTGGTCAAAATCAGCAACGATTGCATGTGGTTAATTTTTCAATGTTACAACATGAATTAATGCATATTACTGATGCTAGTTATCGAATTATTATTATGCGAAGAATGTTTTGTCGTATTGCTAATTTATTAGCTAAGGAATTAAAATGTCAGGCAATTATTACTGGAGAATCTTTAGAACAAGTTGCTTCTCAAACAATTGAAAGTATTAATACAACCAATGATGTTTCTACATTGCCAATTTTGCGGCCAGTGTTGTGTTTTGATAAAAATGAAATTATTGATATTGCAAAACAAATTGATACTTATCAGACATCAATTTTACCGTTTGAAGATTGTTATAGTTTATTTGTTCCAAAGAATCCCGTTACAAAACCACGTATAAAACAAGAAGAATTTCAAGAAAAGAATTCTTTAATTTTGTATAAAACTCTTGATATTTATAAAATATACCTAAAATTAGGTATATTTTTAATATAAGAGGTTAATAATTAATGGAAAAAATAATTGAAGAATTAATAAATAGTTTAACAGATGATCAATTTTTATAATTTCATGAAAAAGTCAAAAAAGAAGCAGAATTAATTAAAAAACAAAAACGCTTAAATGAAATTGATCAAAAATTTAGGGATAAAAGTATTAAATGTCCTAATTGTCAATCTTTTTATTGTGTTAAAAATGGTCATAATCCTGAAGGAAAACAAAAATATTTATGCAAAAAATGTCGTGCTAGTTTTGATGCTTTTCGTGATCATTTTACGTATTGAAGTCATTTAAATTATGAACAGTGAAATTTATTGATTCAAATTTAATTATTAGGCCAATCTAGTAAAATGATTTCCCACTTTATTAAAACATCACCGAAAACCGCTTGATATAATCGCTAAAAAATAATGAAATCAAAACAATTAGAAAACACCCAATTAAAATTTAAAACGTTAAATGGCCAAATTCAAATCGATGAAACATTTATTAAAGAAATCCACAAAGGTAATTTTAAAGATAAATTTGATAAAAGAAAAATTCATCTTGATTCATTTTCAACCAACACTAAATGTTGTATTCAAATGGCTGTTGATAGCAATAATAATATTTATGTTAAATCAACCAACACAAAACGATTACAAAAACAGTGAATTATTGAAAATATTAATAAACAATTAATCAAAGAAAATTCAATTATTATTTCTGACATGCAACCATTATATTTATTAGTAGCAAAACAAACAAATTCTATTTTATTAGCAACTAAAACTAGTACAAATCCTGATGCTAGTTATCGGAAGTTAAATAAAATTAGTAAATTACAATCAAATCTTAAAGAATCCTTAATTCATTATCGTGGCTTAGGTTTCACGAACATTCAAAATTATTTAAATCTCTGAAAATGAAAATACCAGCATAAAGGTTTAACACCAAACCAACAATCATCGGTATTATATTTTAACGTATAAAAAAGTTAAATAACAATATTAAAAGTTTATATATGGAATGGCAACACTTTTTAGGACACTTTTTATATAGACATTTGTTTTCTAAAAGTAACTGGAGATAAATAATTTAAACTGCCATGAATTCGAATATTGTTATATCAATGCACAAAATCAAAAAGTTCGTATTTTAATTGTGTTAAATTTTTAAATTTTTTACCCTTAATAAATTCAGTTTTAAAAGTTTTGTAAGTTGTTTCAGCCACAGCATTATCATAAGGGTGGCCTTTATTGCTTAATGATCTTTTAATATTAAAAGTTATTAAAATTTCATCAATTATTTTATTTTTAAACTCATTACCACGATCAGTATGAAATAGAGTTATTTGATTTAATGGTCGTGTTATTTTATGAAAATCTTGCTGGACCAGTTCGGCTGTTTTATTCGGCCCAGCACTATAACCAATTATTTCACGATTAAACAAGTCAATTAATAAACAAATATAATGTCATTTAGCGCCAACTTGAACATATGTTAAATCACTAACAATAACTTCATTAGGTTTTTTGTTGTTAAATTGACGATTTAAAATATTATTAATTTGGTCATTATTGACTGTTGTTTTATGATTATGATATTTTAATTTGGTGTATTTAGAAACCAAATTATTTTTGATCATAAAGAATCTGATTTTTCGCCGCGATAAGATGATATCTTTTCTGTTTAAAATAACTTTAATTTTGCGAGCCCCATAAATTTTGCGACTTTTATTAAAGGCACTGATAATTTATTGTTCATAATTATTAACTTGCTTGTTAATACATTTATTAGTTTGATAATAATACGTTGATTTTGATAAACCCAAAATCTTACATATTTTTCTTACTGAATATTTTGTTTTGTTGTTATTAATTATTGTTATTTTTTGGCCATTATCAGTGCGGCTTGCTTTAAAATGTCATTTTCCATTTTCAAGTCTTTAAGTTATTTTCGTAAAGTTATTATTTCATTTTCTTCTAGTGTGCGATTGTCTTTTGATTTAAATGAACCAGAATTATTATAATTTTTAACTCAACTATAAATAGTTGGTTTTGGTAAATTATATTCTTGCCCTAGATTAATAACACTTTTACCATTTTTATATAGCATGACAATTTGTTTTTTAAATTCTTCAGAGTATGAAGTTTTATTTCCCATTTTTATATTCCTTCTTTCTTAATAATTTTATCTAATTTTGAAGTCTATATAATTATGGTCCTAATAATTGTAGCCTATCCAAATGTTTGTATTTGATTTTTGTATAATTTGAAATTAAGTTATATTTTTTCATTATGTTGCTGATTTTTACACGAGATAACATGATATTTTGCTGAGCTAATATAACTTTAATTTTGCGTGTTCCATAATTTTTACTACTTTTTAGAAAAATACTGATAACAGCATTATCAATGTTTTGAGTATTCTTGGGATTATTTGCTTTTAATTGATAGTAATATGTTGATCTAGCAAATTTCAATGTTTTACATAAATTAATAATTGGATATTTTGCTTTGTTATTTTTAATGATTGCTATTTTTTCCGATTATCAGTGTTGATTGCTTTAAAATGTCATTTTCCATTTCTAATTGTTTAACTTTTTTACGTAATTGAATTAATTCGTTTTCTTCTGGCGTTCTATTGTCTTTAGCTTTAAATGAGCCCGAGTTGCTAAAATGGTGAGCTCATTTCCAAACAATATATTTACCAATTTGATAATCATTGAATAATTGTTCAGGAGTTTGACCCATTTTGTAAAGACCAACAATTTGTTGCTTAAATTCATCAGTATAATGATTATTTGCCATAATTACACCTCCATTGTAGTTTAATTATAAATATTTACTCTACATTATTGTTGTCCAATTTATCTTAACCCATCTAAAACAAATTGTCATGCTATCATAAAAATGGTAAAAGTGTTATTAATCTAGGGCAAGAATATAATTTATCAAAACCAACTATTTATAGTTGAGTTAAAAATTATAATAATTCTGGTTCATTTAAAGCAAAAGACAATCGCACACTAGAAGAAAATGAAATAATAACTTTACGAAAAGAACTTAAAGACTTGAAAATGGAAAATGACATTTTAAAGCAAGCCGCACTGATAATGGCCAAAAAATAACAATAATTAATAACAACAAAACAAAATATTCAGTAAGAAAAATATGTAAGATTTTGGGTTTATCAAAATCAACGTATTATTATCAAACTAATAAATGTATTAACAAGCAAGTTAATAATTATGAACAATAAATTATCAGTGCCTTTAATAAAAGTCGCAAAATTTATGGGGCTCGCAAAATTAAAGTTATTTTAAACAGAAAAGATATCATCTTATCGCGGCGAAAAATCAGATTCTTTATGATCAAAAATAATTTGGTTTCTAAATACACCAAATTAAAATATCATAATCATAAAACAACAGTCAATAATGACCAAATTAATAATATTTTAAATCGTCAATTTAACAACAAAAAACCTAATGAAGTTATTGTTAGTGATTTAACATATGTTCAAGTTGGCGCTAAATGACATTATATTTGTTTATTAATTGACTTGTTTAATCGTGAAATAATTGGTTATAGTGCTGGGCCGAATAAAACAGCCGAACTGGTCCAACAAGCTTTTCATAAAATAACACGGCCATTAAATCAAATAACTCTATTTCATACTGATCGTGGTAATTAGTTTAAAAATAAAATCATTGATGAAATTTTAATAACTTTTAATATTAAAAGATCATTAAGCAATAAAGGCTGCCCTTATGATAATGCTGTGGCTGAAACAACTTACAAAACTTTTAAAACTGAATTTATTAAGGGTAAAAAATTTAAAAATTTAACACAATTAAAATACGAACTTTTTGATTTTGTGCATTGATATAACAATATTCGAATTCATGGCAGTTTAAATTATTTATCTCCAGTTACTTTTAGAAAACAAATGTCTATATAAAAAGTGTCCTAAAAAGTGTTGCCATTCCATTGTTTTATTTTGTCATATTAGAGAAATTATTAAAACATTATCACATGACTAAAAAATATGAGTCTTATCTAATTTATCAAGAAATAAAATCCAGAAATATTTTTGAAAGACTAACGGGTCTTGAATGTGGATGGTTTTTACAAGATAAATTGCTAATTTATTTTACTTTTCTGAAAAAATAGATATAATTTTAATTGAAATAAATTATTGTTAACAATAATTGAACAGAGAAATAGTGGATGGTGGAAACTATTGGAATTTTAAAGCGTGATGAAAACATGAAGATAAAATTTAATAGATTTTAACAAGTAAGCGCATTAACTAAAAGATAATGAAATAGGATGGCACCGCGATTTTTCGTTCCTAAGCAATCTTTTAGTTTTTTATTTAGAAGGGAAGTAAGTTATGAATATGCAAAAACCACGAGGAACTGAAGAACTTTATTATGAAAAAGCAAGTGAATTAAGTGTCCTAGAATTAATGTTGCGTAGTCTTGCTATACAATATAACTATCATGAAATTAGAACTCCAATTTTCGAAGCAAAAGATTTATTTGTGCGTTTAGTAGGAGCAGAAACCGATATTGTTAGCAAAGAAATGTTTGAATTATTAGATAAAAAAGAGCGAGCATTTGTTTTGCGCCCAGAAGGAACAGCGCCTGTTATTCGCAGTATTATTGAAGATAAACTATATGGGAAATATGAATTACCGTTAAAGTTATTTTACCTTGGGAATATGTTTCGTTATGAACGACCTCAACATGGCCGTTTACGCCAATTTAATCAGTTTGGAGTTGAAGCGGTCGGAGCTAAGAATTATTTATTAGATGTTGAAGTTATTTTAATTGGCTATAATTTATTAAAAACGCTTGTATTAACAAACTTAACATTAAAACTAAATTATTTAACAATTGGTGAAGCACGGACAAAGTATCTTGGCGTGTTAACAGATTTCTTCCAAGAACAAACATTATGTGCTGATTGTCAAATTCGGGTACAAAAGAATCCATTACGAGTATTAGATTGTAAAATTGATCATGATAAATTTGGTAATGCGCCAAAGATTTATGATTATTTAACTCCAGCAGAAAATGAAGAATTTGTTGCAATTCAAAATCTTTTAACTAAATTAGGAATTCCTTTTACCTTAGATGCTCAATTAGTACGAGGATTAGATTATTATACTGGAGTTGTTTTTGAAATTGTGTTTGAGGAACAAGAACGAGAATTAACTTTACTAGGTGGCGGACGATATGACCAATTAGTGCACACCTTTGAACCAAGTTTAGATTATCCAGCGGTAGGATTTGCCTTAGGATTAGAACGATTATTATTAACTTTAGCTGCGAATGATATTGTCCTAGCTGATGAGCCTTATCTTGATGCTTATTTAATTTGTTTATCTGATCATGCTCGTCATTTTGCTGCTTCGTTGTTGCTATTACTTCGAGCAAGTGGTTTTCGCGCTGATTGTGATTATTTAACACGTAGTGTTAAAGCTCAGTTTAAATCATTGGAACGTTTAAAAGCAAAGAATGCCATTATTATTGGTGATGAAGAATTGAAAAAAAATGTTGTAAAAATTAAAAACCAACAAACAGGAAAAGAACAAGAAGTTAAGTTTGACAAGATTATTACAGTTTTAAGTAAGGAGAAGAGATAATGAAGAGAACACATACTTGCGGTGAATTAACATTAAAAAATGTTAAAGCAAAGGTTGTTTTAAGTGGTTGAGTGGCAAAGAATCGTCGGTTAGGGGGGATTATTTTCTTAGATTTACGTGATCGAACAGGGATTACACAAGTTGTTGTCCAACCAGATCATCCCCAATACGCGATTATTAATACAATTCGGAATGAATTTGTCATTAGCGTTGAAGGCGTTGTAATTGAACGAAAAAGTAAGAATTTAGAATTACTAACCGGAGCAATTGAAATTGCAGCTAAACAAATCACAATTTTATCAAAAGCCGAAACGCCACCATTAATTATTAATGATGTAACTGATGCGTTAGAAGATGTTCGAATGAAATATCGTTATTTAGATTTACGTCGGCCAATAATGCAACAAAAAATTATGTTACGAAATCAATTAGTGGAAACAATTCGACAATTTTGTCATGCTTATCAATTTATTGATATTGAAACACCAATTTTAAACAAATCAACACCAGAAGGAGCACGCGATTTCTTAGTTCCCTCGCGTTTAAATCCCCATAATTTTTATGCGTTACCACAATCACCGCAATTGTTTAAACAGTTATTAATGTTATCCGGATTTGATAAATATTTTCAAATTGCAAAGTGTTTTCGCGATGAAGACCTACGTAGTGATCGTCAACCAGAATTTACGCAATTAGATTTAGAAATGAGTTTTGTTGAGCGTGATGATATCATCCATTTTGTTGAAACATTATTTCAAACAATTATGCAAGATGTTATGAAAGTTAAAATTAAAACGCCCTTTCTTCGTATGGATTATGATGAAGCAATTGAAAAATATGGCACTGATAAACCAAATACGCGTTATGATTTACAGTTATTTGATGCAAAAGATATTTTTGTTAAAACTGAATTTAGGGTTTTTGCAACAGCGTTAAAAAAAGCGTTGAGTTTAAAAGGGATTTTTCTTCCTCAATTAGTAAGCAAAAAACAAGTTGAAGAATTAACGCGGATTGCCCAACAAAACAAAGCACAAGGGTTAGCATGAGTCAAACAAGAAAAGAATAATTGAGAAGGACTACTTGCAAAAGTACTTAGTGATGATGAAAAAGAAAAATTATTACAAGAATGTAATAAACAAACTGGAACATTCTTCTTTGTTAGTGATGAAAAAGTAGTTACTTGTCAAGCTTTAGGAGCAGTCCGAGTAGCATTAGCTAAAATGTTTGCTTTAATTCCACCGAATGAATATCACTTCTTATGAATTGTTAATTGACCATTATATGAATGGTCAGATGAGAATAAACGTTATGAAGCAGCTCATCATCCTTTTGCCGCGCCAACTAGTGAATTTATTCATAATTTTGAACAGAAAATGGCAACTGCGCGCGCTGATGCTTATGACTTAGTTTTAAATGGTTATGAAATTGGGGGAGGGAGCATTCGTATTCACCAAAGTGAAGTTCAAACACGAATGTTTAAATCATTACAATTATCAAACCAAGAAATTGAGAACAAATTTGGTTGATTTTTAAATGCTTTTAATTATGGTGTCCCACCCCATGGGGGAATTGCATTTGGTCTTGATCGGCTAGCAATGATTTTAACGAATAGTGAATCAATTCGGGATGTGATTGCTTTTCCAAAAAATACAACAGGAACTGATCCAATGACAGCTTCGCCAAGTCCAGTTGATGGAAAACAGTTGGATGAATTAGGGATTAAGTTAAAATAATAAATATATAACAATAACTAGCAATATGATTTTTATGAAATGTATCATGTACGATGAAGCGGCAAAAAAACAACTCTTGTTAAATAAAAGGGTTGTTTTTTTATTTATAAAACCAAATTATTTATTGTTTCAGAGAAAGGACAGCATCTTAAATTCTTAAAATAGAAACTTTTTATAACAACTTTTTGATACCCTCTTTAAGTTGTTTACAAATTTATTAAATATCTTAGAAATCTTTACAAAGTGTACCTGTTTTTTCTCCAATTTTAAGGTGTTGTCCTTTCTCTGTTTCAGTTAATTAATTTGTTAATAAAAAAACTTAATAAAAGAAAGGAGTAAGTAATAGAAATTAATAAGCAACAAACAATATGCGATGTTAATGATTGTTATAAATTAATATCACTCATTACCGAAGAATTTTTATCAAATAAAATTTTATGAACTTGTGAAAAACACAAAGATTTATTAAATCGGACAAAAGATAAAAAACAAAAGCGGTTTTATAAACGCTTAGAAAATTCAAAAATTATCTTTGATGATAAAACTGGTTCTTTTAAACTTTGATTTTATAAAACAACTTAATGCAGTGTGGGACGGTTATTTTAAATAACTAAGTGCTTCCATAAGAACATGAGTTTAAACTCATTCCCACAGCCAGCCGAGGCAAGTACTGAAATAGTGTATGAGGAAAAATGTAAATCGGCGTTGGTTCATTAGAACTAAGCGATAGTCGTGATAAGTGCAAGGTCAACATCAAACGACAATAAAAAAAGAGATGAACACTTTATAAATAAATTTGCGATAGATTTGTCCCATCGAGGATGGCGGCGGTTTAAAAACCACAAAGCCAGCACTAGGCTCTTCAAGGTGCAAGTTAATTTATTTTAAAAACTGAACGTTTTGACCTGAAATGGTGCGGATGAAGAGAGATAATTCTCTGGCTTTACCTTATAAAAACAACTGTCGATTATTAAACAAACAACATCATACCGCCATCGATCACCCCCAGTGAAACGGATGGCGTAGTAAATAAATAGATAAATACTTATATAACCAATCTTCGCTTTGGCACTTTCACTTGGGAGTGAGTGCCAGCGATTTAAAACTAGGAGGAATTAAAAAATGATATGTAATAAAGCATTAAAAATTACCAATAAAGATATTATTTATGCACAAATTAATCGTGATTATTTAGATAATTGAGAATTAAATTTATATCTTAAATTTGGTAATGAAGAACGACATGTTGGTAGTAGACGTAGACTTTGACTTAAATTGCAAATGATATGAAATTGATGAGATTAAAGATTTAATTAGTGATTATTTATAATATGAAGAAGCAGATTACGAGGTAATAAATTATGAATAAAAGATATTTATTAGTAATGAAAGATAAATATAGCTTAAATACTATATATTTTTATACATTTGATGAAGCAAGAATTTATTCTGAAAATTTAAATTATTGTAAAACAACTATTATTGATTTAAAAGACGAAAATATTAAATGACAAGGATGTGAATAATATGTGAAAAGATGAAGATGGAAATGTTTATGCCGAAGAAGAATTATTTAATGAAGCACTTGAAGAATGTCATTCAGAAGATAGTGCTTATGAGTATATTGATACATTAATTATGGAAAAGAATTTGGAGGAAATTTAATTATGGCAGATTTAAAGTTAAATAATGAAGTTAAAAATATTACTTATCCGTTTTATTTAAAAGGAAATGATTTTAAAGAATTAAGTTTAAAAGCATTAACAATTAAAAAATGAATTGATGAAAATGGGCAAGAATTAGCAGAATTTATATATTGACAACAAGCTTGATTAATAAATGTAGAATATAAATCATAATCACTAAAAGATTTAAAATTAATAGTTTCAAAAATTGATTATTTTTTTAGAGAACCATTAGAATTAATAAAAATTTTTAAAGATGAATTAAATTTTATTAGAAAAGATATTTTAAATTTAGAAAATAATATTAAGAATAATCATGATTCTTTAAAAAATAGTGTAATTAATATTCAATTTCAAAAACAAAATTAAATTATTGAAACTCATAAAAAAGAACAATTTTTAGAAATTAAAAGTGTAGCAAAACAAGAGCAAGAATTAAAAATTATTACTAGTAATTTTCGTAAAGATAAATTATTAATTAAAGATATTGAAGTTATTGGTATTAATTATGATTTTTTACAAAATACTGATAAATTAGAACTTATTAATCTTATTAAAAACTATTTAATTGTTGATGAACAAATTGTTAAAAATGAAATTAAAGAACAATGAGATAGTAATAAAGATATTAATTTAATTGGTATTAAAGGTATTAATTTTAAAATAAATAAAGGAGAAAAATAATATGGCAAATATAGTAGAATTTTTAAGAACATATAAGGCAAATGATTGAATAAAAAGTAAATTTTCAAATGAAAATGAAATTGCAAGATTTAAAAGTAATATTGTAGCAATATCAAATAGTAATGAATTATTACAAAAAGCATACCCAAAAACTATAATGACTGCTTGTTATCAAGGTGTTTTATTAAACTTACCTATGGAAAGACAATTTGGTTATGCTTATGTTGTTCCATATAACACTAAAATAACAAGAAATATTAATGGTCGCGAAATACAAGAATGAATTAATCAAGCTCAATTTCAAATGGGTTATAAAGGTTATATTCAATTAGCACAAATAAGTGGTCAATATTTAGATATGTCAGTATCAGATGTTAGAACTGGTGAATTAGTAAATTATGATCGATTAAAAGGAACTAGTTTTAATTGAATACAAAATGAAGATAAAAGAGAAAAATTATCAATTATTGGTTATGTAGCATATTTTAAAATGGTTAATGGTTTTGAAAAAACATTATATATGACAAAAGAACAAATGGAAAATCATTTTATTAAATACTCTAAAACTTATGCTAAAAATAAATCATTTTATATTGCTAGTTTTGATGAAATGGCATTAAAAACTGTATTAACATCATTATTAAGAAAATGAGGTATTATGTCTGTTGAATTACAACAAGCATATAAATCAGACCAAGCAGTTATTACAACTAATTATGAAAAGATTTATATTGATAATGATGGCAATGTTGGTAAAAATCAGGGGCAAATGAGCGACAAAACCTTATCAAATAATATAAATAGTAATATCATATATAATGAAGAAATAGTAGAAACTAATGACAATGTGGTTAAAGAAGAAGATATATCAAATGTAGTACCAGTTAATAGTGAAGATGCTTTTGAATGAGCATAAAAATAGGTATTGACCCATCAGGAACTGGTACTACAGCTATTTCATTAATTAATGACAATAAATTAATTGATAAATATGAATATAAAAATAATAACTGAATTACGCAAACCGATATTATTTTAGATGCTTTAAGATTAGATGCAATTATTAATATTGAAGATTGTTTATATACAGCTGCTAATGCTAGTAAAGATAGAGATGATTTATTAAAAGTAATTGGAGCAGTTAAATACAATACAAAGAAAGTAAGCAATATTAACTGAGTATCACCAAAACATACTAAATCAGTTGTTAAGAATATTGAAAATTTAAGTAAATATAATGATAGTTGTTTATGAGAATTTGAAAAAGATGTTAATTTAACTTATCAATATGGTAAAGGTTGAAAATATAATAATGAAAAAATAAGTAATCATTTACGAGATGCAATTATTATTGCTAATTATGAGAGGTAATATTATGAAGCAATCATATAATCAAAAAACAGGAAAATATTATTCTTTTAAAATTCGGAATGTTAATATTTACTTAAATGAAAATGAAGAACAAGTTTGAAATGAATTAAATTTTGATACTTATTCTCAAAAAATAGAATATCTTATTAATTATTATATTGTAAATAATAAAGGAGATGACAAAAATGAGTAATAATTATATTTTATGTTATCGTTCAGAACAAGGTAATCGGCCTTGTAAAACTCCGCTTGATGAATATATAACTGGTATTGATCCCAAAGATGTAGATTTAAATTCACTATGAAATTGAGAGTATTTAATTAAAACATATGGCGAAAAGAATTTAATTATATTAAAAACAAATAAAAAATAACCTTAATTGTGGTTATTTTTTTAAATACTATTTGTTAGTTTTCTAATAGCGTCTTTTTGTGATTGTTTTTTATCATTTACTTTAACTTGTTTTTTAACATTTTTAATTTGACCTGTTTTTAATGCTAATTCTGTTGCATAATCGGGTCCTCATAAATGTTTTTCATGAGCAATAACAGCAGTTCTTAATTCTCTAATTTCTGCTTTATATTTTTTAATTTTTTTAGCAGATAAGCCTAGAATACCAAGACTACCCATTCCACCAGCACCCGCTAAAACAAGTAAAGTAATCATTAATGTATCATTTAACATTTTTTTATTTCCCTTCTTATCCTTACTCAAACAGTGGCCATCCATTTTTTCAGAACAAAATAATTTATAAATTAAACTATATAACCACCCAAAAATATCAACCACCCCCCCCTATATATAGTTTATTTTAAATTTAATTCCTTGTTATTTTCTTCTGTTATACCATCTAATCTATTTCATTTTTTTGCTATTCTTGGTTGAATAACACGCGGATTAATTCGACAATCTAAACAATGTCTTAAATGGTCTTTTTTTCATTTTGATTTATCAATTCAAATAATAATTAAAGAAATTATTAAAGTAATTAAAGGTAATATTGTAAATACTAATCCCATTTTAGATATTTTTAATCGTGGAATATCAATTTTCATATCTACTTTGGGTTTACTACTGGCTACAAACATACCTTGAATTCCATGAGTAAATAAAGGTGTTAATAATATTGCAATTCCATTACCTCAATATTGTCCATAATTATACCAATTAATATCATCTTTAATTGCATTAATCATTCCATATTCCAATCAACAATTTAATGCTAAAAATATTAATGTATAAAAACTAACTACTCAACTACGAATTTTATATTTTCTTTCTCAATCTCTAATATCTTTATGAGTTCAATTATAAGTTGGAATAGGGTCTTTTTTAAATCAATTTCAAGGTAAGGCATCCTTTAATCAAGTTGTTTTATCTTGTTTCATTAATTAAAAATCCCTTTCTAAATTACTCTTTTTCTTTCAATGTGTAGACCAGTAATTGTTCCGTCTGTCCCACCTGTGCGTATATCAAAAATTCCGTCATCGTCTAATTCTACACGATGAGAAAATTTATTTTCTAAATCAAATGATCCAACAGTTATTTTTTCTATAAAATTTTTGTATGTTGATAAATAATAATTATTTTGCATACTTGTTTTAATTCAAATATTGTATTTATAATTTTCTTTATCTCAATCTTGTATTTGATAATCATACCTTGTTTTATCTAAATCACTAGTATCAACAATTTCTCAATCTGAAATATTTGTTTTTCAAACACCGTTTTCTTCATAAATAGTATCATTATCAAATGGAACTATTAATTTAATATATTCGTTATAATCAATTTTAGAAAAATCATCAATAGTTGGATAAGTAATATTTATTGAATTATCTGTTTGTAATCGTTCTTTTAATCAAAATAATAATGTTGGATAAAAAGTTTTTTTACTAATATGTTTATATTCTTCTTCTCATGGATTAGCATAATTATCTAAACTATAATTATAAGGTCTAGATACTGTTTTACTAGATATAATATCAATTATTTCACCCGCTAATTTTAAAGCATTTTTAACATCACGAGTAATATTTTCATTAGCTTCTGGATCATTAGTTTGTGAATAAGCAACTCCACCTTGCGAAAATGAAGCACTACCAGTTAAATCATTAACTCCTTTTGGTAAATATCAATTAATAACTGCTAATAAACAAGCAGATTGAATATAACTTAATCATTTATCATATTCAATTAAACTAGTATTATCTTTTTTAACTCAGGGAAATAAATCTTTTTTATTTATTTTATCGGAAATTGTTCCGCCCGATAATCTATCCATTCATAAACTAGTTTTTAAAATAGCATTGTAAATTAAATTATCATTATAAGCAGATTGCTTACGATCATTAATAGGTTGTCAAAGTTTACTTTTTTTAACATCTTCAACTGTTATAAATAACAAATTACTTAAATTATTTTCCATATAAAACACCCCTTAATTGATTACGATATTTATTTTTTAAATTAGATGGTTTATAACTATTAATATTTATTCGTTTTTTATTAATTTCCTTAATAGATTTATTAACCTTATAAAATTTATTATTAACTGGTGTTTTATATAAATTCTTAATATTTTTAACATCACTTCGGCGTTTTCGATACCATTTTTTATTATTAATTTAACCAGCAAAATTAAAATTAAAATGCCCAATCTTTAAATTATTAATAAACTTTTTAATTTGATTTAATTTTTGAATAGTTGGTAATGTTAATTTAATATTTCCTTTTGGATATTTTTCTTTTATTTCTTTTGGTAATCGTTTTTTAATATAATCTCTTAAATGACTAGGTAATCATTTTATTAATCAATAACGCCAAAATAAGGTTCCTGCATTAGAAACAGCATTACTTAATAATTTTCATATTTCAACTGGAACACCAGGATAAACATAAGGTCCATAAAACTTAGGTTGTTTTGCTGTTTTTGTATATATTAAAATAGTTAAATTACCTGTTAAAGTTAACTTATTTGTAATATTAAACATGCCACTATCAAGTCAACTACTATTTAAAGGTTGTTAATTAGTATTTAAATAATTTTCATTTTTAAATTGTTCTCTATTTTTAATATTATTATCTTTTTCTAATTGACTTAATATTTGTTGTATTTCTTTTTTATGACCTTTTTTAATTAAATCTAAATAAGTAAAGGGATTTAATCACTGATAAATATCTTCAACTTTATTTGTAATTTTATTATATTTACTAGTAATATAATTAATTGGCTTTAATACATTATTTTTAACTTGATTAACTCTATTAATTAAATTAACAAATTTACTTATTAAAGGTTTATTTTCTAAATTAGTTACTAATAAAGTTAAAATTCGTAATATTAATAAATTCATTTTTAAATTTAAACTTCTTTCATTAATTTAATAATTTTATTTTATAATTTATAAAATTTTAAGTTTTCATTTACAAATTAAATTATTTTTTTCACCAGTAAACAACCCTTTGCCCTTATTGGTTAAAGTGATTTTTAATGTAAAGGTTGCTGATAAATCTGAACTGGGTAATTTAACTTTTCTACCATCTTGATTGGTAAAAACAATATAATCTAATTCTAAATTGTTAAAATTTATTTGCTGTTTTAATTTTTTAATTAAAGTTAATTTAAATAAATCAATATTTCTATTTGTTTCAAATGCTACATTTTGTAATTTACTAATATCTATTCGCAATGGCGGGTTTACTTCTTTTTTGCCGCAGGCATATCAATATTCATTCCGTCACTCTGACCAGCAGCGTTATTTTTTCCACGAACAACAACCGATACTTGTTTTGGTGAAGACATATCTCCTGGAGGATTTGATGTTAAAAGATTAATTTCAAAATCATTTTCAGTTAAGCTATTTTTAATTTTTTTAACTTCAATTAATGTATTGGGAGTTAGTGCCTCTATAACTTCTCTTGTTTGTACTTCTGTTAGTTCTTCTACTTTAAATTCTTTTGGGGCTGGTATTTTTGGTAATATTTTTAAATCTGGTTTTGATGGGTCTGGATTAGGATTAATTTCATAATCAATTGGAACTCTAAATGTTTTGTTTAAGTTATCATATGCCTTTTTAATTTCATCTTGTGTTGGTTGTTTTTCTAGAATAATTTTACATGTTTTAGGATATAAAATAGTTGGTGTTGCATATTGCACTTTGCCAATTCATTTCGGGTTAGCAGTATCATTATCTAAAACTTGTTGAATAGTATCCATATTAATTGGATATGATCAAACTTGTTTATTAATAATTAAACCATTTACATTATTAAAATTATAACCTTTATCGCGGCTAACTTGTCCTTTTGTATATGTTTTTTCTAAATGAAAACTTTTTGATACTGGAATTCCCATTGCTGTATTTTAATATAATTCACCATTAACCATTGCTTTTAATTGCGCTTGTGAACCAATTACTTTTAAATAAGCGGGTGTTAATCCTAAATATGCACGTCGTCCTAAAACCATAAACATTTTATCTGTTGGCAAACCAAAATATAAATTACTAATTTGATTTGTTAATTCAATCAAATTTTCATTCAATGTAAAGAATGCTTTATTTGCATCATCTGCATTTTCTGCTGTATAACTACGAAATGGAATTACTTCATATTGACCATCTGCTAAACAATAATCATAAATATCCTGAATTAATTCACATTATAAATTAACAAATTTATTCTGTACAACACTAGGAATAGCATCAGCAATAACACCATTTTTAATATTTTGTTCTATTAATGCTAAATCAAATGCCTCATTCATTAATTTTAAATTAAATCTCTTATCAATAGGAACTGGAATTCTTGTTAATCCCATAGTTTGAGTTGTCCCGCCATTTGGTAATCAAGCAACTTGTTATGCTGTTGCTGTTGCATATTGCATAATACTTGCATATTCGTTATATAAAGGTCCGCACAATAAAGCATTAACCATATCAACATATGCTTTTTGATCTATTGTATTACCTTGTAATGTAAAAGGCACTTGTGGCAAATTAATTGTTGCCATAATATTCACTCCTTAATTATCTAAGGTTTTTAAGTGTATAATCAGTTAATTTTTTAATTTCCTCAGGTGTATAGGCACCTTTTTCTTTAATAGTTTAAATTTCATCATTCTTATTTTCAACCGAATTTCCAATCATTTCTTTAATAAAATTAGCAGGTGAAACTGATGGTTGTTCTTGTACAAACAAATCAGGTTTTAATTCTTTTAAAGTTTGCATTTTTTCAGATAAAGAACTACCACTAACTTTATTTAAATTAGTTTTAATATCTTCAATTTTAGTAGTTGGAACATCTTTAAATGCTTTTAATTCATCTAATTCATTAGCAACTTTTAAATACTCTTCTTTTGAAATAGTATCTTTTCGTTTTTGTATACCGTCAATAATTTGTTTTGTTTCATTATGAAATTCATTTAAAATATTATCTGCTATTTTTTCACTTAAACCTTGTTCTATTAATTGTTCTTTTGTAAGTGCCATTTTATAAACCTCTCTTTTTTTATTCTTGTTCGAATAACAAGTCAGCATAAGTCTTTTTAAGGCGGAAAGCATAAACCGTAAATTACTTTTTTGTTAAAAGGATAAACCATTACAAATATTATATACTATTATTTTACTAATGCAAATATTAATATATAAATAATAATCTCTCACTAAACTTAATATATTTGATTGCTAATTTGCCCCTTAAAATGTGTAAAAAGAGTTATTTTTAAAGATAAAATTATTAAAACAATTTATAATTTTGCTTGTATATATATATATATATATAATGCAGATAGATCTTGATAAAAAGTTTCAAGGTTAAGAAAAGGAGAAAAACAAGCATGAAAAGGTTACTTAGTTTATTAAGTGTATTAACTATTAGTGGAAGTGCTGTACCAACAACAATTGCTGCTAGTCCTTATCAAAAACAAGAAACTAAATTAGAAACGAATGAAGTAATTTTTGAAACAGATAAATTTATTTATAAAAAAATACATAAAAATGTTTCGGCAGATCTTTTTAAAAAATATTATATTGATAGTAAAGACAATATTTACTTTGTTGATATACACTGAAATTTTTATAAATTATTTGCTGGTTCAAACACAGTAAATAAAATTGATGGAATTAAGGGAAATATTAGCAAAATTAAAATTGATAGTAAAGACAATGTTTATATTATAACTAATGTAGATGCATATAAATTATCTGCTGGTTCTACAAAGGTAATAGGAATTGACGGAATTGAAGTTACGGGTATTCATAATTATATTAATTCAATTGCCATCGATAGCATAGATAATGTTTATTTTGCAACAAATAATGGTCTTTATTTGTTAAAACAAAGTGAAACATCTGTCACTGAAATGGGCGATACTAAAAATAAAATCATTGTTAGTGATATTGTTATTGATAAAAATGATAAATTATTTTTAATTAATGGGCCAGAAATATATACTTTAGAAAATAAAATAAATTATAGAATTCAACACTTGGAAAAAGATTATAAATTTTTAGGACATGATTATTTAGAAATTTATTTTGATTTTAATATTGTCCATAAAATTATAAATATTTTTATAAATAGTAAAAAAGAAGAATTCATAAAAGAATTAAAGGAAATAATTAATCATTTAAATAAAGTAGATCATAGTGGTTGAGGCGGATCAATTACAGAATCAGATGAAAATACAATTGTTAATTTTATTTGACAACATTTTCCATATTTTCATGAAACATATAAAAATATGGCAAAAAATCAAAAACTTATTATAAAAACAAATACAATTGGTTATTTCGATAATGAAAATGTAAATAATAGCATTTATATAAATTAAATATGAAAAAATTATTAAGTCTTTTGGGATCAATATCATTAGTGGGAACAAGTACAACCAGTTTAGTTGCTTGTGATACAACAACACACTATACCGAAAAACAATTAAAAGAATTAAAAGAAAAACATAAAATAAATACTACTAACCAAGAAATCAAAGATAATCTAGAATGAATAGCACCACAAGAATTTTGATTTAATGAAATTGACAATAAGTTATATTATGTTGTGTGGCGTAATTATAAAAGTAATGGTTGAAGAATTAATAAATTTAAGAATAATAATATTTCAATATCAATAGTAATGGATAATTATCCAAATTTAGGTAAATTTAGAGGTAGACTGCAAGTTTCTAATTCAGCTACAGATAGAATTTTATTAGAAAATGATTATGGAACTCACTTTAAATCAATTTATCGTTGAAATTCATTAAATATACACAAACCTGATTTAGTTTTAGATGAAAATGATAATATAAAAGTTAAGCAAAAAAAATAAAAAATATTATTGAAAATAGTACAGAAAAAACAATTAATATGTTTTATTGACCAATTAAATAAAAATGTTATAATTAAATTAATGAAAGTAGAGTTGGTACCTATTTTAAAAGTAATAGGATCAGTGGTTTACAGCCTACTCTACTTTTTTTATCTTGGTTTAAATGTAATTTTAACTGGGCTGTCACTTCTATTTCTAATTCCCAAAACAGTTTGATTAAAGATATTTATTGTTATATTTCCATTATTTCCAAAATAATTAATAACAGAATTTTTTAATATTAACTGAGCAAATAATACTTTTGAAAATCTAATTTTTAATTTTACATCATTATTATAATATGTTTGTATATATGTTTCTTTAATTTTTTCATTAAGATTATCAAATCATTTTGTTATTTGCAATCCAAATAAGTACTGCCAATTATTTTTTTGAATTTCATATTTATTTATATAAGAATTATCGGCTAAGCCCTTAGCAACACCAGTGGCATATTTCGTTTCAGTATCATTTACTTTTATATTTTTAGTATATAAACTTATTGTATTATCAAAATTAACTTTATCAGTTTGTGATGCACCAGTTTGTATTAAAATCATTTTATCTAATGAACCTAAATTATCTGTACATCCATTACTACCTCCATTTAAATTAATATTTCTATTAGGAATAAAGTTTTCTATATTTGGAACTGCACATTAAACTTGTAAATTACCTAAATTACTTATTTCAATAGTTTTATAAGCATCTTGAAATTTACTGATACTTTGAATAGTTGAGTCAATTTGTTTTAAATCAATTTCTATTTCATAATATGCTTCATTAAATTCATCAGAAAATAAATTAATATAATAATCTGTACTTTTTTTATTTTTACATTGTGATTGTGCTGTAATTTTAGTTTTTAATGGTAGTACTACATTAGAAGGCATAATATCTTTTGTATATGGTTTATAGTTATATGGAACTGGTGGTAATACATATTTAGGATAATTAAAGGTTAGTAATTCATAATCATGTGGTAATAAGAAACTTGTTTTATAATTAGTTGTCATATCGCGTAAATAATTATTTAATGTACTTTTTGTTTTACCACGAAAGCTTCATACTGATAAGCGTAAATAATCTTCTTCATTATTAGTATAAGGGTTATCAGCATAAAATATAATTTCAAAATTACCTTTATATAGTGCTTGGATTGAAAACATATCAATTATATAACTACAATTTGTACCATCTGCTGTTTGTAAGAATTCTAGATCATTATCTTGTTCACTATTACTAACTGGCGTTTGAGCATCAAGTGCTTTGGTTTTTTCATTAATTAAATAAACTCGGTTAGTTTTTTCATTTAATTGTTTTAAATTATAAGTTGAATAAACTAATTCTTTTGTTGGTTTACCATCCTTATTTAAAATAGTACCTTTTAATTTATCAGTTAATAAAGTAGTAAACCCTAAACTGGTAGCATTTGCTCCAAAGATAGCACCAACTTTGTCATTACCTTGTTCTCTAAATATTTCAAATGGTAAATAACCTTTACCTTGGGCATTATCGCCTCAAAATGCATCATTATAAAAACTATAAATATTAGCACTCATAAAACCATTAAGTCATTGAAAATTAGGTCAAGTTTTTTCATCTTGGTTAATTACTAATCCTCAGGGAATACCAAACGAAATAAAGTTTAAGAATTTACCAACTCCACCTGGTATCGTAAAAGGATTAAATACTAATTTTTGTGTATATTTTAAAGGTAATACTGTAATTTGACGATTAATAAAATTATTCATATTTAAAATATCTCAAATATTACATGCACCCATTTTATTATATTCAATTTGAACTTGTCCTACTGTATTACCAAATTCATCTTTTCTTCTAAAATAAGATGATGCTTGGGTACTAATGATATTATCAACTGTACCACCATTTACTTTTATTTTGCTTGGTGGTGTTATTTTTCAATCTTTAGACCAATAAAATTTAGAATCTTTATTTTCTTTATGAATATTTCTACCAACAGTATAATTAGTTGCTGATGTAGTAGAAGGGTCAGTTATAACAATACCTTCACTATTTTTTTGCTTTCAAAAATCATATCTACTTTCCATATCTGTTTTTCAATCTTTATAACCAGTTATCATAGTTGGTTGAATCCCTTGAATGTTATATCAACTTACTTTGGGTGAAGCACAAGTGTTTATTTTATCGGGGGGGGGGAGCAGGAAACATGTTATACATTAATAAATCGCGTGAATTCATTACTTTTTTATTAAATTGACCTTTAATAATTGGCCGCCCAATAACTGGCATATCAAAAAAGAACGGATTACCATAAAATTTAACTGCCATTGCTCTAACACCCGGGTCTTTTAATAAAATATCATCTAATTCAATAATTTCCGCATTTGTCTTTTCATCATAAGTTATCTTAGGAAAACAATATCCTTCACCTGGTGCTGATGTTTGAATAAACTGTCTAACAGATAAACCACTATTACTAATTTTGTCATTAATACTTGAAAAAGTAATTTCTTGTCATAAAAAACTACCATCTCATGGCAAATAATAATTAATAACATTTGATGGATATAATCATTGTCTATCTTGGGGTGCAGTATTTATATTACCACCACCAATATTTAAACAACGATCATTAAATACAGTATAAAAATTATAATAATCATTAATATTTAATTTATTTACATCTTCATCTAAAATTAATAAAGTATATTGTCTTTCGGTTGATTGCTGTGTAAATACTTGTTCAAATTTGGCTTAACCAAATTGAATTGAACTTCTATCATCAATCATATAAGCATCTCAATGTTTACCAACTTTAACTTCTTTTGTATAAAAGTTATCCGCTTTATTACCGTTATTAATAAAATAACTTAATTTATATTGGTTTAAGTATTCTAACATTTTATTAATATCATAAATATTTTCACCATCAATTAATTTTCAATAAACATTGCTATTTTCATCTTTTAATTTCATCACAAAAGGCGTTTCATTATTTGCTCAGATTGTTAAATTAACTGGTTGTTTATTAAAATCATCAATTTTTAATAATTTTATTTATTCACCTTTATATTTTTGAACTATTTTTAAACTATTTTGCCATTGAGCAATAGTACTTTCCATGTTATCAAATATTATTGAATAACTACCATAATCACTTGGTTTAGCATTATTAGGTTTTCAACCTGTTTCAGTATCAGGAATATATGAACTATAAACATTAAAAGGAAATACCATCCAATGTCGATTATCTCGTATATTTTCTCTGATATCTATTAAAGTATCGTGGGCTTGTCTTCTTAATTCTTCTATAACTCCTGGGTTAATTCTACTCATTTTTTAATTCTCCTTTATTTCTGTTCTACCTTGTAAGGCGTTTTGATTATTACCAGTTTCATCATATTTCATTAATTTATTATTATGTTCTATTTCTTTGGCTTGCATTTTATCTTGTCATGCTTATACTTTTTCAAAATATTTAGTTGCTTCTAATTCATCAATATTATCATATTCAGTTATGGCTCTAATTGGTTCCATTGTGCCATTATCTAATCTAGCAGTAATTAATTCATTTTGTCGCATTTAGTCAATCAAACTAGCACTAATAAAATCGATAGCATTACAAAAGTTGAGATTTTACAAAAAAATATAAATAAAAACAACTAAACAAATTAAATAAATTTACTAAAAACCTAATATTAAGCATTTTTTTTGCATTACTTAATTAATAAGTAAATTTAATTTTGTTTGTTATACTTACAAACCTCAACTTTTTTCTTACTATCATAAAATCAAAACCATAGGGGCGTTCACCATTTATATCTCATAAACCATAATATTTTAAAACTGTATCAAACATCTTAGTATAATATTGCTTACGATATGCTTGTAAATATGCTTTTTTTTCTAAGTCTTTTGTCTTAGTTAATAATGATTGTGTTTTATTTTGGTCATTATCTGATTTATCACCAAATGGACTAGAAAAATGACATGCTAAATATACTTGTTCAATAATTGCTTTTTGATCTTCCATATATGTTTCTAAAGTTGGGGTACCTTGTACTACTTGTAAAGATTGTGATAATTGACCATCTAATGCTGATTGACCTGACTGAATAAAAATATCATCAAAAGCATCTTGTGATACTTTTTTATTGCCTTTGTGTTATAAGCGGTCATTAAATCATCATCTAATATCCCATATCAATGCGTACGATTTGCTCATCTTTCTTTTGATTTAATATTAAAACTATCTTCTAAATCAAATTGTAATTTATAACAATTAGCCATAGTAGGTCATGGGTTTAATGTAGTTGAAGTAGATAAAAATAAAGGATTAGGTTCATTAATCATTTCCCAAAAAGGGACTATGCCTAATTTGTTTTTAAATTCTTGTACTAAAACAGGTTTAACATCATCTTTAATTTGTGTTTTACTTTGTCCAACAACTACCTCATTATTTTTAGGTCAACCTTTAATAACAATTTTATCTTTTGTACAAATTAAATTTAAAATAAAACCACTATCTGATTGATGATAATTTAATCAAATATCAGCACCTTGTTCAATTTCATTTATTTTTCTTACGCGTGATGTAAAGTTAAAAGGGTTAATTCATAAATCAATATTACCATCACTAGTTTCTAATAAACCAAAAATAGTTTTGCCCATTAAACTTACGGTTAATTCATTTTTATCTAATTTTTCTTTTATTTTATAAGTTTCATATCATCAATTTAATTTTTCTAAAATGTCTTTACGATGAGACTTAAATAAAATATCTTTACCATTTACTAATCGCATTTGATGGCGAGCAATAATATTTGTTAAATTAATTGTTCAATCATAATTATAAAATTTTAAAACACTATTAATATCATTTAAGTTTGGTAAACTAGGGAAAGTATTATTCATTGTTATTTTGCTCCTTTAATTTTAAGATAAGTGCATAATTAATAATATTTACTGTTAATAAATTTGGTTCATTTGCTAAAACTTGAACACATACTTTAACTTTTTGATATTGTTTAATATATTCGTTATATAAATTTAATTTACATATTGCGATATTATCTTTTTTTAATTCTTGACAAAGTATTTTTTTAACTTGTCCACAAACAGACATATAAGGTCTTTTTGCATTTATTACACGCTCATCATGTATTACATAAATATCTTTTTTCATTAAGTTATTAACTCCCTTTGTTGTCATAATTTATAATCTGTTGAACTATTATGTTTAACCATTGGTATTAATTCAAAGTGTAAGGCATAAAAATCACTATCAAATGTATCATCGTATAAGTCAAACATTCGTTCTTCTCTGGCATCTGGTTTATCTTCTCATTGAATTAATTCATATTTGGTTTTACTTACAGGACATTTTTCTCATAATCATTTTAATTGATTAGTATTTATTAACATAGTAAATGCCTCTATACGATGTTTTATTTTAAATTTTTGTTTTTGTGCTGGTTTAAATGTCATGTATTGACCAAAAGAGTAATTATATTTCTCTCGATTTAAACTTTGCAATGTTGAATATGCACTATCATCAACATTAATTGATATTCCTTGTTGTATTAAATTAAAATATTTATTTAATTGATTATTATAAAACTATAAAATATCTTTTACTTGTTCTAATTCATTTTTAAATTGCTGAGTAGCATTTTAATGCGTATATTCTGCCACTTTATATGCTTTTTTATCAAATGAATTATATATTCAGAAACTTGCTGCTGTTGTATGTCCCTTAGGACTTGTAGCATTCGCAATATCAACACCACCTAATAACTTAGCTGGTTGAATAATATCTGTTGCTTGCATAATATCAATATATCGTGCAAAGATTGACTCACTAGTATTGCCTGGTAAACCTCAACTTCATACTCTTGCTCTTTCAATATCTAATTGTTCTAATCTTAATTGTTCATTAACTTTTTCTTGTGGTAATTCATAATTTAATCTTCAACTAGAATAATGAATAATAATTTTCATATTTCATTTTTCTATATAAGTAATTTGTTCATATTTACTACGCATTATTTCTTCATTAAAAGGTAATAATTCATTACAATAACCAACAATATATCTTTTTAAACTTTCAGGATTACAGGTATTAATTGTTATTTTATTTTGATAACCACGAATAGCAAACTCTAAATCACTTAAGTCTTTTTGTTGAAATTGATCACATTCTTCTCTTCAATCAATAACTAATTTATATTTATTCAAATCAGCAAAGGCTTTTAATTTTTCTTTCCTACTTGGTGAATGTAAACATTTACAATATATTTTGCTACCATTTGATAAAGTAAAAGTAAAATTAGATAGATTAATAGTATAAGGAATATGATTTTCATCTAACATATTTCATATATTTTGAAATACACTATCTTTTAAATCTTTACTCCAATACATACTAGCAATGATACAAATTGGTTGTTTAATTAATAAACTAATTTTTAATAATTCACCAAACATTTTAATATTTGATATAGTTTTACCACTATATCGTGTTCCAATTTGATTAATTTCATTAACTAATTCATATTTTTTAGCAAACGGATATTTATTACCAATACTACTATTTTGTAATAACCAATAAGGAGTTTCTAGCAAATAAGTAAAATGATTAAGCATTATTATCACTTTCTTTTTTAATATCTCTAATATCAGTTTGTAAATTAACAATTATTGGTTGTTGATTATTTAAGTTTAATTCTTTTTCAAGTTCTTTTTCTTGTAGTGAATATTTATAATTAAATGCACGCCGTCAATATAATTTAGCACCATCAGGTGAACGCATCATATATTCAATTATTTCACTTTCAATCCTATTAATTTGTCTTTCAATTAAAGGAACTATCTTTTCGCTCGCATAAGTATAATATCTTCACTTGCGAGAAAGATTGAATTTATTGGTTAAATCGTTCAAAGTATAGGGAATATTAGGTTTCTTATTGGCTCAAAATTCATCTATTTTACGCTTAAATGTGCTTAAACTTGCTGTTTTTGGATTAAATTCTTTCATTTTTTGCTCCTTTTTGCATATTAAAATTGCTATTATTTAATGAATATGATTAAATAAAAGAGTATAAAATTCTGTTAAATATACAAAAGAACTCTCATAAGTTCTTTTTTATTATCTATATTTTACACCAAAATAAAAAAAGTAAACTTAATTACTTTATTTTTTTATAAACAGCTTTAAGAGACAGAATTTACTTACTGTTTATTATTTAAATGATATACCTATAAAAATAATTTGTCAATAATTTTTAATTTAATGTTATAAATATTTTAAAAAGAATTGGAGACAGAAAAATACAAAAATATAAACATGTAAAATATGATGAACGAAATTTATTTAAAGATTTATTATTATCTGATAATTGTAAAAAGAAGAATGGCACACTTAATTTATCTGAAATATCAAGACAAACTGGTCGTGCAGTTAATACTATTAAAAGAGAAATAAATCGATTTAAAAAGGTAGAAGATTATATGCCAGTTGAAGCACAAAAATATTATAAACAAAAAAGAAAAAAATGTATTAAAAAACTGCCCACATTTACAGATGAACAACAAGAATTTTTAAATTTACGATTTAATATTCTTTACGATTCACCAGCAGAAATTATTCAACGATTTTTAATAAAGTTTTGTGTCAAATTTCCTGCTTGTCTTAAAACATTTTATAAATGAATTTATTTAGGTCTTTTGGGTTTGTTAAATAAAAATTTATTAAATGGTGGTAGAAGAAATAGAACAAAGAAAAGACCTGATAATCGCAGAAAATTAGATGAAAGATTTAGAACAATAATTTGAGATATTTAAAATAAACAATCTAATGTTGGTTGATTTGAAATGGATACGGTATTTGGTAAAGAACATCAATCTAGTTGTTTAGTATTAGTTGAGCAATCAAGCAAAAAATAATTTGCTATGAAATTAGAAGAACATACTGCTAATGAAGTTTTAGAAAAAATTGAACATATAGTTAGAATTAATGATTTAGTTGGAAAAATTAAAGGAATAATAACAGATAGAGGAAAAGAATTTAGTAAATTTGAAGAAATGGAAAAGATTGCTGGAGCTAATGTTTATTATTGTGACCCAGGTTCACCTAAACAAAAACCCTTAATTGAAAGAATAAACCGTGAATTTAGGAAAAGATACCTTAAGGGAACAGATTTTAACCTTGTTACTCAACAAAAAATAGATTGAGTAGTTGATGTTATAAATGAAAAATTAAGGCCTTGTTTAAATTGAAGAACATCTAAAGAAGTATTTTTAGAGAATTTTAAATAAGTTTATTTGAAGTAAAATTTAATAAATTATTTTTCAGTGTGCTTAAATATGTTTAAAATAGACTAAACTTACAAATATTTTATTTTTTTTAAAAAAATAGTTGCATTTATTTTAAATGATGTTATTATCATAATAACAAGAGACAGAATTTGCTGCTTGAATTTACATAATACAAAATATTAAAATTATAGCAAAGGTAATATTATTTATTACCTTTTTTATTTTGAGTGAATAGATTTATTTTGTTTTTGAAATAATATTTTTTAAATTTTTATTTTAATTTTGTAGAAAACTCTTGATGAAATAAAAAAAATCATCAATATGATAACTTTAAAAGAAAATTAAAGACTGCACTAGAGTGCACCCATTTTAGTAAGTACTAATAAAAAGTATTTACTATTTTTTTAATTATATCTTTTTCTTTACGATTTGAATATAATGTATGGAATGGCAACACTTTTTAGGACACTTTTTATATAGACATTTTTTTTCTAAGTGGATAGGCTACAATTATTAGGACCATAATTATATAGACTTCAAAATTAGATAAAATTATTAAGAAAGAAGGAATATAAAAATGGGAAATAAAACTTCATACTCTGAAGAATTTAAAAAACAAATTGTCATGCTATATAAAAATGGTAAAAGTGTTATTAATCTAGGGCAAGAATATAATTTATCAAAACCAACTATTTATAGTTGAGTTAAAAATTATAATAATTCTGGTTCATTTAAAGCAAAAGACAATCGCACACTAGAAGAAAATGAAATAATAACTTTACGAAAAGAACTTAAAGACTTGAAAATGGAAAATGACATTTTAAAGCAAGCCGCACTGATAATGGCCAAAAAATAACAATAATTAATAACAACAAAACAAAATATTCAGTAAGAAAAATATGTAAGATTTTGGGTTTATTAAAATCAACGTATTATTATCAAACTAATAAATGTATTAACAAGCAAGTTAATAATTATGAACAATAAATTATCAGTGCCTTTAATAAAAGTCGCAAAATTTATGGGGCTCGCAAAATTAAAGTTATTTTAAACAGAAAAGATATCATCTTATCGCGGCAAAAAATCAGATTCTTTATGATCAAAAATAATTTGGTTTCTAAATACACCAAATTAAAATATCATAATCATAAAACAACAGTCAATAATGACCAAATTAATAATATTTTAAATCGTCAATTTAACAACAAAAAACCTAATGAAGTTATTGTTAGTGATTTAACATATGTTCAAGTTGGCGCTAAATGACATTATATTTGTTTATTAATTTACTTGTTTAATCGTGAAATAATTGGTTATAGTGCTGGGCCGAATAAAACGGCCGAACTGGTTCAACAAGCTTTTCATAAAATAACACGACCATTAAATCAAATAACTCTATTTCATACTGATCGTGGTAATTAGTTTAAAAATAAAATCATTGATGAAATTTTAATAACTTTTAATATTAAAAGATCATTAAGCAATAAAGGCTGCCCTTATGATAATGCTGTGGCTGAAACAACTTACAAAACTTTTAAAACTGAATTTATTAAGGGTAAAAAATTTAAAAATTTAACACAATTAAAATACGAACTTTTTGATTTTGTGCATTGATATAACAATATTCGAATTCATGGCAGTTTAAATTATTTATCTCCAGTTACTTTTAGAAAACAAATGTCTATATAAAAAGTGTCCTAAAAAGTGTTGCCATTCCAAATCCTTTCATTAATTAGTTTTGCCTAATGATCAATATTAATCAGTTATTTCATCTACTGAAACTGGATAAGCTCGTATCATTAATTCTTGTAACTTACTTTCAATTTTTTTATTTCATTTTTTCATCAAATATTTTCCTTTCTGTAAAAAAACATAATATTCCTTTATTGGTTAATATTTTGATATTTAATAATTTATTTTAGTATTTACTTACTTCGCCACCCGCTTCACTTCGGGGGTGAGCGGGGGCGGATAGGATATTTTGGTAGAGTTTATCCCCATACGGAAATAAACAAAAAACAGTTTACCCAGTTATTAATTACTCTTCATCCATCCCTACACAACTTTATATAAAGAAAATAACCTTTTGGAGTTCCAACCCTCTTGTTTTTTTAGTATCCGATATTGTTTTTTCGGTTTAACATCACTCTTTTTATGAAAACAAGCCAAAAAACACATGCTATGACATTTCGCAAGTGATTAATCTTGCCGAGAATTAAAGAAATAAATAGGATAGTAAATCCAATAGCTTTTACACTTTTTTTAAGGTTTCGTGCCATAGATGAGTTATCCATCTTTAAGCATCAAAATATTAAGTTTTAGATTGCATTATTCATCAGATAGTACCTTTATTAAAAATGATATTATTAGTTGTTAAACCGAAAAAAAAATAATAAATCACAGAAAGGAAATTATAAAAATTAACTAATTTGTAGGGAAAAAATAGGTTAATTTTTAATTTTAAAGATACTATCTGATGAATAATACAAATAAAAAAATCGCCCTAATAAGCGATTACTTTAATTTATATTTAATTACTTTATTTATAATTTTTATAAAACCTAAGCTTTTTTCCGACTACCATGGAAAGGTGTTATAAAATAAAACCTTTCCATTAACCTAAATAATAATATATTTGTTATCCATTAATGATTCCACATTTCATGATAATTCTTGTGAGTAATTCGTGGTAAAATCGTTTCTCTTCGACCAATAAAAGGATAATCAAAATAAAGAATTGCTTTCCAAAATATTGGCATAATAATAACAAATCAATTAAGAGTAAAGACTGGGACTCAGAAGAAATTAGTTCCTTTGACCACTGGAATAATTCCTTTGTAAATAAAATCAATTAAACCATTGACAAACGATACTCAAATGTGCACATCAAGCATCGTCATAAATAAACCATTAAGGCCAGCAAGCGGAGTATAAACACAAAAATATAACATTGGTGAAACAAATAAAGTAAATAAATTAATAATAACATTATTCCCTGTTAAAATGGTAACCACCACAATCGTTGTCATTAAAATTGCTGTTGGCATACGGTTTTCTTTTTTACTAGTTAAAATAATGGCCGTACTAATTGCTAACGAACCGCCAAAGACAAAAGCATAATTTGGTGGTAATTTTAGTTGTAATAAATGACCAAAATTACTAGATAAAAACCAATTATAAGTTTGCGCAGAATGACCATTTGCTTGTGGTAACCGGTCAATTGGTAATAAGTTAAGTCAATCTAAAATTGTTAAATGACGTTCTTCAAATTTTGGTTGGTTAATAAAATCCCACACTTTTTTAAGTGTGGCATTATTTCAAGTATCATCAAAAATATTGTGTATTCAACCATAATGCACTGCAATATTTTTGAATAAATTTTCAAACTCTGTTTGACTTAATAATTCAACATTTGGGTTAATAAATAAATTAGTAACAAGATCTTTAAAACCAAATGGAATTAATAATGTATTTAATAGTTCATAAACAAAAGCAGCTCCTAAAAAATGGTTTGCATTTTGTTGTCACATTCATTGATAAATATGGTTTAAAACAATCGCAATTACAATTCATAGTAATAAGAAAAATAACGCTAAGAACATACTTGCTAAAACAACAAGTAAGGTAACAAATGGAAAGCCATTTAATAAACCAAATGGTTTTTCTAAGCGTAAATTAATACACTTAATATAAATGTATGATGAAACAATTCCTACTGTTATTCCTCCTAAAATTGAAGTATTTAAGGTAACAAGGCCAAAACTTGAGCCTAAAAACATTGCTAAATTTTCACCTTTGTAAAAGAAGAGAATACTTGTTACATAAAGTTTTCCTTCTGGGATTATTTTATATTGAATTAATGCATACTGCATAACAATGAAAACCAAAAAGCCAGTAACAGCAATTGCTACGGCCTTTACATTGTTGGTAATACTAATCACTGTTACTAAACAAAAGATAATTGATAAATTATTAAAAAATGCTTTTCCAATTTTAATACAAACATCACCAATCGCTAGGGCAACAAGATTATTAGTATATTCTTGTAAAATCATGCCAATTCCATAAATTAAAACAATTAATAATAATGGAATAATTATTAAAGTAATAATTTTAATAAAATATTCATAAATATTTCTAATTTTAATTTTATTACTATTGTTACGATAGCCTTTTCCGTTTTTTATAATTTGATACAACCTATCAATTTTCAAAATTATTGTCCTTTCTTTACAAACAAATTAATTTTTTATTGACGGTAAAAACTGGATTTTGTCAGTTACTGAACTAAAAAATGGATAAGGCTCAACATATTGTTGTGAAATATTGATATTATATACAACACCAAAATTAATAATCTTCTTGTCTTCTTTTACTTGGCCAAGAACTGATAAACGAATAAAATCAGTAATATATTTTGATTCAATTATGTCAATTATAAATTGACCATTTCGTTCTTGTAATTTAAAATCAGCAGTGTTAAAAGTAACATTTGACAAATCTCTTATTTTTTTATGTCCTTTTAAATTAGTTTCCATATTTAATATATTAAATTTAAATTTTGGATATTTTTGAACAAATTCTGGTCAAGTATTAGCATATTTTGCATATTCAAAAATTAAAGATTTTTGTTTATTGACAAAACCAGAGGCAAGTTTTTGCGCAGGAAAAGTATCTTTTCCTGTCATACTTGCTATATTATATTCTACTACCTCTTGTGCAAATTCATGTCTTTGAACTGTTGAAGTTCCCTTATTAATATTTGGCATACCTGCAACTGAAGTTGTTGTCACTGCAATCACTCCTAAAGTAAATCTTTTCATATTTAAAAACTCCTTTTTGTATATATTAAATTGATATTGTTGATAATTGATACATGGTTAATACATGGTTGATATAAAAATAGGCAATCCTATGTAATGATGATATCACATTTTTCTTTTAAAAAAGAAAAAATATTATTTTAATTTTGTAGAAAAATCTTGATGAAATAAAAAAAATCATTAATATGATAACTTTAAAAGAAAATTATATAAAATTTTAATATTGTTATTTAACTTTTTTATACGTTAAAATATAATACCGATGATTGTTGGTTTGGCGTTAAACCTTTATGCTGGTATTTTCATTTTCAGAGATTTAAATAATTTGGTTGTATGTATTATTTAAGGGTTTTAAATTAATATCTTAGAAATTGTGGAATAATATACCACTTACTTATCTAAAGTATATAACTTCTAATTTTATTGTCAACAATATTTTAACATTTTTTAAATTTTTCCACAACAAAAATACATTTTTATTAAAGTTATTTAATTTATTAGATAAAATTAATAAAAATATAAGTTTGGTTGTAAATTATTATTTACAAAATTATTAACTGAATAATTAATTCTATTTTCTTCTAATGGTTCATTAGTATTAAATAAATTAATTTTATTTTTAAAATTCATCATACTAGTATTTAATTTATTTTTAAGCGTTTTTTCATGATAAGTTGCTTTTTTAACCAAAACACCTTTACAGTAATGTGATATATCACCCTCAATATGACAACCAATATTATTTCATAATGTTTGATTTCTGACACCTTCTTCATTATTTTTAATTAATCTAATTGTCTCTTTTAAGAATTTCATTTTTGATTCTTTTATAAAAGAAGCACTGTTTTCTAAACATTCTAATAATTCTTCATATTTAGCATTAAAAAAATAATCAACTGATTTATGATAGGTTTTTTTATTTTGCTTATTTTTACTTTGATAAGGATATAATTTTTTAAATCTACTTGCAAGATGAAATTTATCTATCGTGTAATGTACTTTATTTTTAGGGAAATATTCTTGAATAAATTTTGCAATATTTTTAATTCAAGGTGCACCATCGCCCAATACCATAAATTCAATATTGTCATTAATATCATAATAACCGGTAATTAATGTAAGTAATTTATTAACAAAATTAGTTAATTTACTATTTTTTTTAATATATTCTGGAATATTATCTAACTCTATAACACCTAATTTATTTGCAATTATAGGTCTTTTTTTAGTTGATTTTGATTTATCAAAACCAGTATGAACAGTTGAAAATATACTGTGTTTTTTTATTTTTTCTTTTCTTTTTTTCTTTTCATTTCACATTTTTAAATAAGTTCCATCAATTTGAATATATAAAGTATGAGGCACCTTTATTTTTTTATCAGTTTTATTAAGATAATATTCTTTATCAATTTTTGCATTTTTCATAATATTTGAAATTGTTTTTATACAAATTTTTACATATTCCATAGTATCTAAAATATCTTTATATGTTTTTTTATTACCAATAAATGATAATATTTTTCCTTTAACAGTATTATCTATTCTTTGTCATTTTTCAATTCCTAAAATTTTATCCAAAGGAAAAATATATTCTTCTTTACATGTTTCTGGATTAATTTTATAATATTTTCTTCTTTTAAAAGTTATTTTCCCATTTAAAATAGTTAATGTTCTTGATTTTATTTCTTTTACTTTATAATCTTTAAATTCTTTTAAAGCTTCATCAGTTTTATAATTTTTAAAAATTCATTCATCACAATCTTCTAAATTTTGTTGAATAATTTCAATACTTTGTATATATAACAAATTATTAAAATTATTAAAAAAGTTGTCATCAATATTCATTATTTTCATACCCTCTTTTCTATAATTTAGGACTTTAACACAAAAATAATGAAAATGCAAAAAAAATATTATTTTTTATTTGTTGTGTTATAATTTAGTTGTTAATTATTAGCAAATTAATTTAACTGAAAAAAGTAAAGTAATTTACTTTTTTTTATTTTGATGTAAAATATAAATAATAAAAAAAAGAACGATTTAAGTTCTTTCACACAGTTTTTTTACTCTTTTATTTAATCATATTTATTAAATAATAGCAATTTTAATATGCAAAAAGGAGTAAAAAATGGCAACTTTTAATACTATTTTGAATGAAACTAAGGCATTTTTAGACAAAAAAGGCGACAAATTAAGCAATAAAAGAGCATATTTATACTATTTAAAACTATCATTTGATAATTGAGAAAATAAAGTGGCTAAAAAAACTGCTGATTTTATTAAGGATACGATAAATGAATTAGAAATAGAACAAGAATTATCGTTATTAAATGATCGCTATGGCGGGGGTAAAAAGATTTATTTTGATAAATATGTTAATGATATTAACAATAATCAACAGCCAATAATAGTTAATTTACAAACAGATATTAGAGATATTAAAAAAGAAAGTGATAATAATGCTTAATCATTTTACTTATTTGTTAGAAACTCCTTATTGGTTATTACAAAATAGTAGTATGGGTAATAAATATCCCTTTGCTAAGAAATATGGTTTAGTTAATGAAATTAATCAAATTGGAACACGATATAGTGGTAAAACTATATCAAATATTAAAATGTTTGGTGAATTATTAAAAATTAGTTTATTAATTAAACAACCAATTTGTATCATTGCTAGTATGTATTGGAGTAAAGATTTAAAAGATAGTGTATTTCAAAATATCTGAAATATGTTAGATGAAAATAATATTCCTTATACTATTAATTTATCAAATTTTACTTTTACTTTATCAAATAGTAGCAAAATATATTGTAAAGGTTTACATTCACCAAGCCGGAAAGAAAAATTAAAAGCCTTTGCTGATTTGAATAAATATAAATTAGTAATTGTTTGAAGAGAAGAATGTGATCAATTTCAACAAAAAGACTTAAGTGATTTAGAATTTGCTATTCGTGGTTATCAAAATAAAATAACAATTAATACATGTAATCCTGAAAGTTTAAAAAGATATATTGTTGGTTATTGTAATGAATTATTACCTTTTAATGAAGAAATAATGTGTAGTAAATATGAACAAATTAAGTATATTGAAAAATGAAATATGAAGATTATTATTCATTATTCTAGTTGAAGACTTAATTATGAATTACCACAAGATAAAGTTAATGAACAGTTAAGATTAGAACAGTTAGATATTGAAAGAGCAAGAGTTTGGAGTTGAGGTTTACCAGGCAATACTAGCGGGTCAATCTTTGCAAGATATATTGATATTATGCAAGCAACAGATATTATTCAACCAACTAAATTATTAGGTGGTGTTGATATTGCGAATGCTACTAGTCCTAAGGGACATACAACAGCAGCGAGTTTTTGAATATATAATTCATTTGATAAAAAAGCATATAAAGTAGCAGAGTATACTCATTCAAATGCTACTCAACAATTTAAAACTGAATTAGAACAAGTTAAAGATATTTTAGAGTTTTATAACAATCAATTAAATCAATATTTTAATTTAATACAACAAGGTATTAGTATAAATGTTGATGATAGTGCTTATTCAACATTACAAAGTTTAAACCGAGAGAAATATAATTATACTTTTGGTCAATATATGACATTTAAACCAGCACAAAAACAGAAATTTAAAATAAGGCATCGTATTGAAGCCTTTACCATGTTAATAAATACAAATCAATTAAAATGATTATGAGAAAAATGTCCTGTAAGTAAAACACAATATGAATTAATTCAATGAGAAGATAAACCAGATGCCAGAGAAGAACGAATGTTAGACTTATATGATGATACATTTGATAGTGATTTTTATGCTTTACATTTTGAATTAATACCAATGGTTAAACATAATAGTTCAGCAGAATATAAATTATGACAACAAAGGGAGTGAATAAATTAATGAAAAAAGATATTTATGTAATACATGATGAGCGTGTAATAAATGCAAAAAGACCTTATATGTCTGTTTGTGGACAAGTTAAAAAAAGACTTTGTCAAGAATTAAAAAAAGATAATATCGCAATATGTAAATTAAATTTATATAACGAATATATTAAAAAATATCAAAAAGTTAAAGTATGTGTACAAGTTTTAGCAAATGAACCTAGTTTATTAACAGTAAATATTATTAATTATGCACCTATTTTAATATTAAAGGAGCAAAATAACAATGAATAATACTTTCCCTAGTTTACCAAACTTAAATGATATTAATAGTGTTTTAAAATTTTATAATTATGATTGAACAATTAATTTAGCAAATATTATTGCTCGCCATCAAATGCGATTAATAAATGGTAAAGATATTTTATTTAAGTCTCATCGTAAAGATATTTTAGAAAAATTAAATTGATGATATGAAACTTATAAAATTAAAGAGAAATTAGATAAAAATGAATTAACCGCAAGTTTAATGGGTAAAACTATCTTTGGTTTATTAGAAACATCAGATGGCAATATTGATTTATGAATTAACCCATTTAACTTTACATCAAGAGTAAGTAAAATAAATGAAATTGAACAAGGTGCTGATATTTGATTAAATTATCATCAATCAGATAGTGGTTTTATTTTAAATTTAATTTGTACTAAAGATAAAATAGTTATTAAAGGTTGACCTAAAAATAATGAAGTAGTTGTTGGGCAAAGTAAGACACAAATTAAAGATAATGTAAAACCTATTTTAGTACAAGAATTTAAAAATAAATTAGGTATAGTACCTTTTTGAGAAATGATAAATGAACCTAATCCTTTATTTTTATCAACATCAACTACTTTGAATCCATGACCTACTATGGCAAATTGTTATAAACTACAATTTGATTTAGAAGATAGTTTTAATATTAAATCAAAAGAAAGATATGCGAATCGTACGCATTGATATGGGGTACTGAGTGATGATTTAATGACCGCTTATAACAAAGGTAATAAAAAAGTACTACAAGATGTATTTGATGATATTTTTGTTCAATCAAGTTCATCTACTGTAGATGGTCAATTATCCCAATCTTTACAAGTAGTACAAGGAACACCAACCTTAGAAACATATACCGAAGACCAAAAATCAATTATTGAACAAGTATATTTAGCATGTCATTTTTCTAGTCCTTTTGGTGATAAATCAGATAATGACCAAAATAAAACACAATCATTATTAACTAAAACCAAAGATTTAGAAAAACAAGCATATTTACAAGCATATCGTAAACAATATTATACTAAGATGTTTGATGTGGTTTTAAAATATTATAATTTATGAGATGGTATTGGTGAACGCCCGTATGGTTTTGATTTTATTAGTGCTAGTTTAGTAGACCAAATGCGACAAAATGAATTAATTACAGCTAGATTAGATAATGGCACAATGGAACCAATAAGAGCAATAACTGAATATGATAATGTTGATGAATTAGAAGCAACTAAATATTTTGAAAAAGTAGAAGCATGACAAGATAAAATGCAAACTAAAGAAATCGAACATAATAATAAATTACTAGAATATGATGAAACTGGTAATAATCAAAATGCCTTACAAGGTATAACAGAAATTAAGGAGAATTAAAAAATGAGTAGAATTAATCCAGGGGTTATAGAAGAATTAAGAAGACAAGCCCACGATACTTTAATAGATATCAGAGAAAACATAAAAGATAATAGACATTGAATGGTATTTCCTTTTAATGTTTATAGTTCATATATTCCTGATACTGAAACAGGCTGAAAACCTAATAATGCTAAACCAAGTGATTATGGTAGTTATTCAAGAATATTTGACAATATGGAAAGTACTATTGCGCAATGACAAGGTAGTTTAAAAATAGTTCAAAAATATAAAGGTGAAGATATTAATATCTTAACGATTGATGATTTTAGTAAACAACCAATTAAATCAACTATATGAGCCAATAATGAAACACCTTTTGCTATAAAATTAAAAGATGAAAATAATAATGTTTATTGAAAATTAATTGATGGTGAAAACATTTATGATGTTAATAAAATGTTAGAATATTTAAATCAATATAAATTAAGTTATTTTATTAATAATGATAATAAAGCCGATAATTACTATACAAAAGAAGTTAAAGTTGGTAAATATTGAGATGCTTATATGATTGATGATAGAAGTTCTATTCAATTTGGTGAAGCTAAATTTGAACAAGTATTTACTCAGCAATCAACCGAAAGACAATATACTTTATTAATTTTAGATGAAGATGTTAATAAATTAAATATTAATGATTATTATAATTTTTATACGGCATTTAATGACCGTGGATTAAATATTGGTGGTGGTGATATTAATTCTGCACCTCAAGATAGACAATGATTATATCCCTCAAATGTTATTAATTATTATTCACCTTATGATGGTAGTTTTTTATGACAAGAAATTACTTTTTCAAGTATTAATGACAAAATTAGTAATAGTGGTTTATCAGTAAAACAATTTATACAAACATCAGCCCCGGGTGAAGGTTATTGTTTTCCTAAAATAACTTATAATGAAAAATTAAATAAAGGTATTGTTGAATTAGATGAGATTTTATTAAAAGACCCTGGTGTTAGAGCAATGGCAGTTAAATTTTATGGTAATCCGATCTTTTTTGATATGCCAGTTATTGGCCGACCAATTATTAAAGGTCAATTTAATAAAAAAGTAATGAATTCACGTGATTTATTAATGTATAACATGTTTCCTGCTCCACCTGATAAAATTAATACTTATGCTTCACCCGAAGTAAGTTGATATAACATTCAAGGGATTCAACCAACTATGATAACAGGTTATGAAAATTGAAAAAAAGATATGGAAAGTAGATATGATTTTTGAAAACAAAAAAATAGTGAGGGTATTGTTATAACTGACCCTACTACTACATCAGCAACTAATTCTAGTGTTGGTAGAAATATTCATACAGAAGATAATAGTTCTAAATTCTATTGGTCTAAAAATTGAACTATTACACCACCTGACAAAGTAAAAGTAAATAGTGGCAATGTTAATAACATTATTAGTACCCAAGCCTCATCTTATTTTAGAAGAAAAGATGAATTTGGTAATACAGTTGGCAGCATTCAAATTGAATATAATAAAATGGGTGCATGTAATGTTTGAGATATTTTAAATATGAATAATTTTATTAATCGCCAAATTACAGTATTACCTTTAAACTATACTCAAAAATTAGTTTTTAATCCATTTACTATACCAGGTGGAGTTGGTAAATTCTTAAACTTTATTTCGTTTGGTATTCCATGGGGTTGAGTAATTAATCAAGATGAAAAAACTTGACCTAATTTTCAATGACTTAATGGCTTTATGAGTGCTAATATTTATAGTTTTTATAATGATGCATTTTGGTCAGAAAAATCAAAAGGTAAAGGTTATTTACCATTTGAAATATTTAGAGAACAAGGAAATGATAAAGTTGGTGCTATCTTTGGAGCAAATGCTACTAGTTTAGGTTTTACAACTTTATTAACTGATAAATGCAAAGGTACTGTTTTAACTAAGAATGGTAAACCAACAAGTGAATTAGTGTATTCAACTTATAATTTAAAACAATTAAATGAAAAAACTAACCGAGTTTATCTAATTAATGAACAAACAAAAGCAGTAGATGCTCAAACACCAGTTAGTGATAGTGAAAAAGATAATGATTGCGAATTCTTACAAACACCAGATGGAACAAATTGTAGTTATATAATTGATATGTTTTCAATTCAAGCCTTATATAAAGGTAATTTTGAAATTATCTTTTATGCTGATAATCCATATACTAATAATGAAGAAGATTATTTACGCTTATCAGTATGGAGTTTTCGTGGAAAAACAAAAAGTAAATTAAATAATTATTTACGCGATATGACAACTAATTACAAAACTAGTTTCTTATTACCACACGACTATGAAATACCAACATTTAATTACCCTGAATATGTCTTACCACCAGTTCCATATAACTATAAACCTTATACAAAAGATATTATGCCTGCTCGTGTAGTACAAACACTAAAAACTAAAATTACCGCACCAGCACAATGCACTAATAGCGGTTATGTAAATGATAATAATTTTATTAATTTATTTAATAATGAATTTAATGAAGGTTATTATGAAACTGAAATTGATTTAAAACAAATTGACCCAACAATTCAAAGTATAGATAAATTTATTAGTTCTTATAAAATAATAGAAATAAGTAATCTTAATAATATACAAGTTGAATGTGGACCACCTGATATCGAAAATTTTATTCCTAATAGAAATATTAATTTATCGGGAGGGGTTAATAGTTGTAATAATGATGGTGGTTCATTAGCAAATATAACTTTATACAAAAGTGGTCGTTCACAAACAGATAAAGTTAATTTTGAAAATACAATAACTTTATATACTGATAATATAAAAGTAAATGATATTCAAACATTTGCTACTGCATATACTAATGGATTATCTGAAAAAGGTTATAAAAATACTTATTATATAAATGATAGAAAGTATAGTATTAATTTTTTGCTTCAAATAACAAATCTTCCCAATGAAGATTATAATAATTTAATTAGTAATAAAATTAAAGAAACTTATTTACAAACATATTATACTAATGATGTAAAATTAAAAATTAGATTTTCAAAAATATTATTTGTTAACTTATCATGTATTGGAATTGAAAAATTCCCAAATCAAGAATATTTTAAATATTGAGGTAATGATAAAGATATAAAAATAGATGTTTCTAATCCAAATGTATTAGGTATTAGAAACAAAAGTGATAACCCAGTTAAAATTACATTTAAACCAAGATAAAGAAAAAGATATAATAAATAAAAGTTTATAAACCTTTTTTATTAATACTTACTAAATGGGGTGCAGTCTTTTAAAATATCTTTTTTTATTCTCCCTTAACTTTTACATTACCATCATTATCAACAATTAAGTCAGGTAAATTTTGTTCTTCACCATTTCAACGATAAACTTTTATTCATAAATTAGACCAGGGCAATTTAATATTAACATCTGGATTATTATTTATTCTTTTTGATAATTTTATATTATTAGAATTATCCTTATATATTATGTAATATCATTTATTATCAACCTCATTAAATGGTTTTTCTTGTAGTGCTATTCATTCTAAATTATCTTTGATTTCTTGGTTAGTAGTATTTATTTTATGTTTTTCTTTTAATTCTTTTAATTGTTCTTTGGTATAGTGTGTTGTTGTATTACAAGCTACTAAACTTGTTGTACTTGTTCCAATTAATGATATTACTCCAATAATACTTAATATTTTTTTCATATTTTTAAATTCCTTTTTATTGTTTGATAATTTAATTAAAAATGGAAATAATAACTTATTTCCAACTTAACATAAAATTAAAATCTATGATTCAATATCGGCTATTCAACAACTTGCAGATGTAATTTCTGCAACGCCAGACAACATTGGGCCAATAATAGGAATAAGATCTAAAAAACCAGCAGCCAAATTAGAATATGCAGCACATCTCTCTAGAGCTTGAGAACGATTTTCAATTTGATTTAATCTACTAGATAAATCATTAAGTTTATTATTTAATTCATTAAATTTATTTTCTAAACTGTTAATTCTAATTGTATTTCGAACTATTTGAAGATTTTGATTAAAAGAGTGAATTTGACTTCGAAGTTGAAAATATTTATCTTCTTTTCATGTTCTTTTTTGCGAAGGTGTAAAATATATTATATCTTGTCTAATTTGTCGATTTAGTTCATTTTTTCATGTATTGAAATTATTTTCTCATTGAGTAAACAAAGGAAAATTTCTTTTATAGTAAACATCAATTTCTCACATTGTATCATTTATGATTATAAATTTTTCTGTATGTTTTCCATTTGAATTATTTCATACCCAATTAGCATCATTATTTTTTTTAAATCTTGTTGTATTTGCTTGCGATGATTCTATTTCAATAGAATATCCATTTTCATAAACAAGTCCATCATAGCTTTCTTTTAAATTATGAGCACGCAAAACATTATTCATAAAATCAGATGGATTAAAAGTAATTATTCTAATAACATTACCGTTTTCATTTTTAATAGTAATATTTTTATATGTTTCAAAGCTATAATCATAGCCATCATGGTGGTTTCTTACATAAAATTTTATTCTTTTGGCTACAGTATCTAATCAAACTACACCTCTTTCTTGCATATCTGAACCTAAAAGAGATATTCTTGGATTTAAACTAGCAATATAATTTGTTTCTTGTTCTGCTGTATTTCTTTTATTTCTATTTAAAACCTCTAAATTATTTGTTTGTGAATAATTAATGTCATTATTTTTTAATTTATTTTCTAATTTTTGATAAGGACTAGCGGCAATTGTTGTTGGTACAGCAGTTCCACTAATTGTTAATACACTTAATAAACTTAGTAATTTTTTCATTACTTGTATTTCTCCTTTTCTTAATCTTGAAACTTTTTATCAAGATCTACTTTCAGTATATATATATATATGCAATCAAAATTAACTAATTATTTAAAATTTTATCTTGTTAAATACCTCTTATTACGCGTTTTAAGGTCTAAATTAGCAACAAAATACATTAAGTTTAGTATTTATTTACATAAAGTATTGTATTGGTAAATTATTAATATATAATTAATGTAAGTTTTAATCTTTTTGTATCAAAAAAAGAGTTTATGCTGACTTGTTAATCGGACAAGGATAAAAAAAGAGGAGTTTATAAAATGACACTTACAAAAGAACAATTAATCGAACAAGGTTTAAGTAAAGAGATTGCAGATAATATCTTAAATCAGTTTAATAATGAAGCAAAGCAAATTAGAGAAAGTGTGCAAAAACGCGAAGATGTTATATCAAAAGAAGATTTTATTAAATTATCTAATGAATTAGATGAATTAAAAGCATTTAAAGATGTTCCATCTACTAAAATTGAAGATATTAAAATTAATTTAAATAAAGTTAGTGGTAGTTCTTTATCTGAAAAAATGCAAACTTTAAAAGAATTAAAACCTGATTTGTTTGTTGAAGAACAACCATCAGTTTCACCTGGTAATTTAATTAAAGAAATGATTCAAAAATCTAGTGAAAATAAAAATGATGAAATTGAAATTATTAAAGAAAAAGGAGCATATACTCCAGAAGAAATTAAAAAATTAACTGATTATACACTTAAAAACCTTAGATAATAAGGAGTGAATATTATGGCAACAATTAATTTGCCACAAGCACCTTTTACATTACAAGGTAATACAACAGGTCAAAAAGCCTATGTTGATATGGTTAATGCTTTATTGCGTGGACCTTTATATAATGAATATGCAAGTATTATGCAGTATGCTACTGCAACAGCAGAACAAGTTGCTTGATTACCAAATGCAGGACAAGCATTATATAATTTAACTCATCGTGTGGTATGACAAGATGATTATTCATTACCAAATGGTGGAGCAACTCAAACAATGGGATTAACAAGAATTCCAGTTCCAATTGATAAAAGATTTAATTTAAAATTAATGAATGAAGCTTTTGACTTAGCATTAATAGAACAAAATATTAAAAATGGTGTTATTGCTGATGCTATTTCTAGTGTTGTACAGAATAAATTTGTTAATTTAGAATGTGAATTAATTCAGGCTATTTATGATTATTGTTTAGCAGATGGCCAATATGAAGTAATTCCATTTCGTAGTTATACAGCAGAAAATGCCGATGATGCAAATAAAGCATTCTTTACATTAAATGAAACTTTAATTGAATTAACAAATCAAATTAGTAATTTATATTTTGGTTTACCAACCGATAAAATGTTTATGGTTTTAGGACGAAGAGCCTATTTGGGATTAACACCTGCTTATTTAAAAGTAATTGGTTCACAAGCACAATTAAAAGCAATGGTTAATGGTGAATTATATGAAAATACTGCAATGGGAATTCCAGTATCTAAAAGTTTTCATTTAGAAAAAAGATATACAAAAGGACAAGTTAATCGTGATAAAGGTTATAATTTTACTAATGTAAATGGTTTAATTATTAATAAACAAGTATGAGCATATCCAATTAATATGGATACTATTCAACAAGTTTTAGATAATGATACTGCTAACCCTAAATGAATTGGTAAAGTACAATATGCAACACCAACTATTTTATATCCAAAAACATGTAAGATTATTTTAGAAAAACAACCAACACAAGATGAAATTAATACTGCTAAAAGCAACCTTAATAAAACATTTAGAGTACCAGTTGATTATGAAATTCAATTATCAACTCCCAGTAAAATTAATATCAGTAAAATTAATAGAATAGATAAACCAACTATTCATGTTGATACTCCAACGCAAACAACAGCCGAGCAATTAAAACCACAATTTAAAAATGTTGTTTTAAAAGCAGTTAAAGCAATAAATAATTCTTTAACTGAAAATGATTATGATTACTTTATTGAAAGTAAAGGTGAAGACTGACCGATTGATATTACAAATGATAAAACAGTTGCAGTTCAAATTGAAGGTAAAAACAACGCTACTGGTCAAACAAATCCTATTGATATTGTAATTAAAAATTCTTAATAAAAAATGAATTTATTAATATTACGAGTTTTAACTTTACTAGTAGGAAATTTAGAAAATAAAGTAGTAATAAGCAAATTTGTAAATTTAATTAATAAAGTTAATCAAGTTAAAAATAAAGTATTAAAGCCAATTAATTATATTACTGATAAATATAATAAAATTACAAATAAAGTTGAAGATATTTATCAGTGATTAAATCCATTTACTTATGTAGATTTAATTAAAAAAGGTCATAAAAAAGAAATACAACAAATATTAAGTCAATTAGAAAAAGATAATAATATTAAAAATAGAGAACAATTTAAAAATGAAAATTATCTAAATACTAATTGACAGCCTTTAAATAGTAGTTGACTTGATAGTGGTATGTTTAATATTACAAATAAGTTAACTTTAACAGGTAATTTAACTATTTTAATATATACAAAAACAGCAAAACACCCTAAGTTTTATGGACCTTATGTTTATCCTAGTGTTCCAGTTGAAATTTGAAAATTATTAAGTAATGCTGTATCTAATGCAGGAACTTTATTTTGGCGTTATTGATTAAGAAAATGATTACCTAGTCATTTAAGAAATTATATTAAAAAACGATTACCACAAGCATTAAAAGAAAAATACCCAAAAGGAACTACTAAATTAACATTACCAACAGTTCAAAAATTAAATCAAATTAAAAAGTTTATTAATAATTTAAAAATTGGACATTTTAATTTTAATTTTGCTGGTGAAATTAATAATAAAAAATGGTATCGAGAGCGAAAAAGTGATGTTAAAAATATTAAGAATTTATATAAAACACCAGTTAAAAATATGTTTTACAAAACTAATCAAACTATTAAAACAATTAAGAAAACAAAAACAAGAGTTAATAGTTATAAGCCAAGTAATTTAAAAAATAAATATCGTAATCAATTAAGAGGTGTTTTATATGGAAAATAATTTAAGTAATTTGTTATTTATAACAGTTGAAGATGTTAAAGAAAGTAAACTTTGACAACCTATTAATGATAGAAAACAATCTGCTTATAATGATAATTTAATTTATAATGCTATTTTAAAAACTAGTTTATGAATGGATAGATTATCAGGGGGGACAATTTCAGATAAAATTAATAAAAAAAATTTATTTCCCTGAGTAAAAAAAGATAATACTGGTTTAATTGAATATGATAAATGATTAAGTTATATTCAATCTGCTTGTTTATTAGCAGTTATGAATTGATATTTACCAAAAGGAGTTAATGATTTAACTGGTAGTGCTTCATTTTCACAAGGTGGTGTAGCATATTCACAAACCAATGACCCTGAAGCAAATGAAAATATTACCAGAGATGTTAAAAATGCTTTAAAATTAGCAGGTGAAATAATTGATATTATATCTAGTAAAACAGTATCTAGACCTTATAATTATAGTTTAGATAATTATGCTCATCCATGAGAAGAAGAATATAAACATATTAGTAAAAAAACTTTTTATCCAACATTATTATTTTGATTAAAAGAACGATTACAAACAGATAATAGTATTAATATTTCTTATCCAACTATTAATGATTTTTCTAAAATTGATTATAACGAATATATTAAACTTATTGTTCCGTTTGATAATGATACTATTTATGAAGAAAATGGATTATGAAAAGCAAAACAAGGCAAAGATATTCCAACTGATGTTATTAAAGATATTGATTTAAATAAAGATTATATTGATAAACAAAATGATAAATATATTGTAAAAACATCAAAAAAACTAGATTTATTTATATCTGGATTTAATGCAGCAATAGAAGGTATAAACAGAATACTTGATTTAAAACAAGATAAATTAATAAGTGGAACAAATATTAAAACTATTAATGGTAATTCATTATTAGGGAGTGGTGATATATCTATTAGTGGTGGCAATGATTGAGAATTAATTAATTATCCAGAAGCAAACGAAAAATTAACATTTAAAATTCCAGATTATGATTTAACAAAATATTACTATAAAATATCAATTTCAATAACAGATTATGCATCTGCTAATAAAATTGTTACATATTATTTTGAAACATTATCACAAAAATCAATATTTTCATTTTTAGCAGATAATTCTTATAAAAAAATAATAATTAAGCAAGATGGCTCAATTTCAAATGATACAAATAATATTGTTATTAAAGATTTAACAATTAAAAGAAAATTAATAAATAATAGAGAATTAATGGCAGATGAACCACATGCTATTTATAAGCGTGATATGGATACTGATTTACCAAAAGAAACATTAGATTCTTATGATATAGTGATAAGAAAAATAAATAGTGCAACAACTATTAATGAATTAAAATTAATTGAAAAACATCCAATATGAAGAATTATTTCAAATAAAAGAAATGATATTAAAGAACTATTTAATAAAAAATGATTAGAGGTAAATAATTATGAAACAAGATAAAACAACTTGATTAAAGGGTGCCTTACCTTGAAATTGATTTAAAAAAGACCCTATTCCAACTTATAATTGAACTCATAAAGATATTAGAGAATGAGAAAGAAAATATAAAATTCGTAGTTGAGTTGTTGGTTTTTATACAATATTATTTTTATTAATTAATGGTTGGCTAGAATATGGGATGATTGATGGTATTAAGAATAAAATTGATTGATATAATTATGGTCAATATTGAGGTAATGGAATTGCTATTTTATTAACACCTTTATTTACGCATGGAATTCAAGGCATATTTGTTGCTAGTAGTAAACCAAAAGTAGATATGAAAATTGATATACCACGATTAAAAATATCTAAAATGGGATTAGTATTTACAATATTACCTTTAATTACTTTAATAATTTCTTTAATTATTATTTGAATTGATAAATCAAAATGAAAAAAAGACCATTTAAGACATTGTTTAGATTGTCGGATTAATCCGCGTGTCATTCAACCACGAATAGCTAAACAATGAAACAAATTAGATGGTATAACAGAAGAAAATAACAAAGAATTAAATTTAAAATAAACTATATATTAGGGGTGGCTGATATTTTTGGGTGGTTATATAGTTTAATTTATAAATTATTTTGTTCTGAAAGGATAGATGGCCACTGTTTGAGTAAGGATAAGAAAGGAATTAAAGAAAATGAATGAAACATTAATGATTGCTTTACTTGTTTTAGCAGGTGCTGGTGGAATGGGTAGTCTTGGTATTCTAGGCTTATCTGCTAAAAAAATTAAAAAATATAAAGCAGAAATTAGAGAATTAAGAACTGCTGTTATTGCTCATGAAAAACATTTACGCGGACCTGATTATGCAACAGAATTAGCATTAAAAACAGGTCAAATTAAAAATGTTAAAAAACAAGTTAAAGTAAACGATAAAAAACAAGCACAAAAAGATGCTATTAGACAACTAACAAATAGTATTTAAAAAAATAACCAATTAAGGTTATTTTTTATTTTTATTTATTGTGTTTTATATAAAAATTAATAAGATGTTCTATTCGTTGTGAATAAGTAAAGTCATTAAATTCATTTCAAACTTTTTCTTCATTTTCATTTAAGTAAATATTAACATTACGAATTAATTTAGAATAATATTTTCCTGTTTTTTGATTAAATGAATGTTTCATAATATTAACCCTCATAATTAGCAATAATAATGGCATCTCGTAAATGATTACTTATTTTCTCATTATTATATTTTCAACCCTTACCATATTCATAAGTTAAATTATTATCTTTTTCATATTCTCATATACAACTATCATTATATTTACTTAAATTTTCTATATTTTTAACAACTGATTTAGTATGTTTTGGTGATACTCAATTAGATACTCAATTAATAATGCTATAATGTTTCTTTTTAATTTCAATAGAACCTAATAATCTTAATAAATCATCTCTATCTTTTGAACCATTAGCATTTGTATATAAACAATTTTCAATGTTTACAATACTAAAAACATCAGAATATTTGCATAATATATCTTTTATAAAATCAAATTGTTTTGTTCATAAATTATTAGTAAATTCAAATTTATCAAATAATTTATTATCTTTGTAAATAACAATACCCGTAGTACCAGTTCCTGATGGGTCAATACCTATTTTTATCAAGTCGCTCATTCCTCATCATTGTTAACTGTTGGTACTACATTTGATATATCTTCTTCTTTTACTACATTATTATCTGTCAATTCTTCACTTGATTCATGTAAATTATTATTTGATATATTTTCGTTGCTAATTTGACTCTTATTTATGTTTATATTACTATCATTATCAATATAAATTTTTTCATCATTAGTTGTAATAACTGCTTGGTCTGATTTATAAGCTTGTTGTAATTCGACTGACATAATACCTCATTTTCGCAATAAACTAGTTAACACTGTTTTAAGTGCCATTTCATCAAAAGTAGCAATATAAAATGATTTATTTTTAGCATAAGTTTTAGAATATTTCATAAAATGATTTTCCATTTGTTCTTTTGTCATATATAATGTTTTTTCAAAACCATTAACCATTTTAAAATAAGATACATAACCTATAATTGGTAATTTTTCTCTTTCATCTTCATCTTGTATTCAATTAAAAGTAGTACCTTTTAATCTATCATAATTTACTAATTCACCAGTTCTAACATCTGATACTGACATATCTAAATATTGACCGCTTATTTGTGCTAATTGAATATAACCTTTATAACCCATTTGAAATTGGGCTTGATTAACTCATTCTTGGATTTCGCGACCATTAATAATTCTTGTTATTTTAGTATTATATGGAACTACATAAGCATACCCAAATTTCCTTTCCATAGGTAAGTTTAATAAAACACCTTGATAACAAGCAGTCATTATAGTTTTTGGATCTGCCTTTTGTAATAATTCATTACTATTTGATATTGCAACTATATTACTTTTAAATCTTGCAATTTCATTTTCATTTGAAAATTTACTTTTAATTCAATCAGTTGCCTTATCTGTTCTTAAAAATTCTACAATATTTGCCATATTATTTTTCTCCTTTATTTATTTTAAAATTAATACCTTTAACCCCAATTAAATTAATATCTTTATTACTATCTCATTGTTCTTTAATTTCATTTTTAACAATTTGTTCATCAACAATTAAATAATTTTTAATTAAATTAATCAGTTCTAATTTATCAGCATTTTGTAAAAAATCATCATTAATACCAATAACCTCAATATCTTTAATTAATAATTTATCTTTACGAAAATTACTAGTAATAATTTTTAATTCTTGCTCTTGTTTTGCTACACTTTTAATTTCTAAAAATTGTTCTTTTTTATGAGCTTCAATAATTTCATTTTGTTTTTGAAATTGAATATTAATGACACTATTTTTTAAAGAATCATGATTATTCTTAATATTATTTTCTAAATTTAAAATATCTTTTCTAATAAAATTTAATTCATCTTTAAAAGATTTTATTAATTCTAATGGTTCTCTAAAAACATAATCAATTTTTGAAACTACTAATTTTAAATCTTTTAGTGATTGTGATTTATATTCTCCATTTATTAATCAAGCTTGTTGTCGATATATAAATTCTGCTAATTCTTGCCCATTTTCATCAATTCATTTTTTAATTGTTAAAGCTTTTAAACTTAATTCTTTAAAATTATTTCCTTTTAAATAAAACGGATAAGTAATATTTTTAACTTCATTATTTAACTTTAAATCTACCATAATTAAATTTCCTCTAATTCCATTTCTTCAATTAAATTATCAATATATTCATATGCACTATCTTCTGAATGACATTCTTCTAATGCCATATTAAATAAATCTTCTTCTGTATAAACTTTACCTTCTTCATCTTTTCACATATTATTCACATCCTTGTCATTTAATATTTTCATTTTCTAAATCAATAATGGTTGTTTTAAAAGAAGAGTTTTCTTCCGCTGTAATTTTTGCTTCTTCTAATGTATAAAAAAATAAAGTATTTGTTGTATATTTAGTATTAATTACTAATAAATATCTTTTATTCATAATTTATCACCTCGTAATCTGCTTCTTCATCTTCTAAATAATCACTAATTAAACCTTTAACTTCATCAATTTCATATCATTTCAAATTCAAGTCAAAATCTGTTGGCAATGAAATATTACCTACATGTCGTTCTTCATTACCAAATTTCAGATATAAATTTAACTCTAATTCATCTGAATAACTACGATTAATTTGTGCATAAATAATATCTTTATTCGTAATTTTTAAGGCTTTATTACATATCATTTTTTTATTCCTCCTAACAAATTGTTATTTACAATTAAATTTTCTAATTGATAAGTTTGTAATCAATGTTCTTCACATAATATAATTTCTTTTTTATAACCTAAATTTCACTCTAATTTATCACCAATTTTTTCAATATAATTATTTCCATAATAAGCATTTTTATTATTACAATTAATTTTTTGACATTTCATAGGTTAGTTTCTCCTAATTCTTTTTACCTAATGCTCACTGTTCATCAGTCATATCTTCAAATGATACGGGATAAGCACGTAGCATTAATTCTTGTAATTTGTTTTCTTGATTATTACATTCTTTATGAAAACAATAACCTCAATATCTTTGTTTAAGACAAGTTTTATTTAACTTTTTCATTTTTACCTCCTAAATTATTCCTTTAATTTTTTGGTCAATTTGTAATATTTTTCAACCATCTGATGCTAAATCTAAAATATCGTTAATTTTGTAATGTTGCATATAAGAAACCATAACATCTCATTTATTTTTAAATAAATTTAAGTACATTTTTGCTCATTCTAAACATTGCAAATCATAATGATTTTTATGATGTGAAATACGACAATTAATAGGTTGACAATTAACTCAATCAAATGATGTTGTTATTTCATTCCAAGTTTTATTAATATATTTACTTTTATATTCTGTCATTATAATTCCTCCTAGTTTTAATTCGCTGGCACTCACTCCCAAGTGAAAGTGCCAAGCGAGAATTAGTTATATAAGTATTTACTACGCCACTCGCTTCACTGGGGGTGAGCGGTGGCGGTATGTTGTTTGTTTAATAATAGACAGTTGTTTTTTCTTTTTGACGCCAGAGAATTCTCTCTCTTCATCCGCACCATTTCAGGTCAAAGCGTTCAGTTTTTAAAATAAATTCACTTGCACCTTGAAGAGCCTAATGCTGACTTTGTGGTTTTTTAAACCGCTGTCACTTCTAAGAAGTAAATATATCGCAAATTTATTTATAAAGTGGCCATCTCAATATTTATTGTCGTTCGATGTTGACCTTGCACTTATCACGACTATCGCTTGTTAAAGCGTCTATTATTTCCGGACTGATTACCGCTGGGCTAGACCGCTTCCTGTGGAATAAAAACACTTAGTTATTTAAAATAACCGTCCCACTCTGCATTAAGTTGTTTTATAAAATAAAATTTTTAAAGAACCAGTTTCATAATCAAAGATAATTTTTGAATTTTCTAAGCGTTTATAAAACCGCTTTTGTTTTTTATCTTTTGTGCGATTTAATAAATCTTTATGTTTTTCACAAGTTCATAAAACTTTATTTGATAAAAATTCTTCGGTAATGAATGATATTGCTTTATAGCAGTTATCAATATCGCAAATTTGTTGTTGCTTATTAATTTTCATTACTTACTCCTTTCTTTTATTAAGTTTTTTTATTAGCAAATTAATTAACTGAAACAGAGAAAGGACAACACCTTAAAATTGGAGAAAAAACAGGTACACTTTGTAAAGATTTCTAAGATATTTAATAAATGTGTAAACAACTTAAAGAGGGTATCAAAAAGTTGTAATAAAAAGTTTCTATTTTAAAAATTTAAGATGCTGTCCTTTCTCTGAATCAATTAATAATTTTGGTTTAACAAATAAAAAAACCATTTTAGTAAATGGTTTATTATTCTTATTCAATTTCTGAGTTTTTTTGAAAACCCTTCTTTTTTACATGCGACCATTTTTCTTTTATCAAATTTATCTTTAAAATTACCTTTGTGGATTTCTTTAATAAATGTTTCATCGATTTGAATTTGGCCATTTAACGTTTTAAATTTTAATTGGGTGTTTTCTAATTGTTTTGATTTCATTATTTTTTGGCGATTATATTTATATCAAGCGGTTTTCGGTGATGTTTTAATAAAGTGGGAAATCATTTTACTAGATTGCCCTAATAATGAAATTTGAATCAATAAATTTCACTGTTCATAATTTAAATGACTTCAATACGTAAAATGATCACGAAAAGCATCAAAACTAGCACGACATTTTTTGCATAAATATTTTTGTTTTCCTTCAGGATTATGACCATTTTTAACACAATAAAAAGATTGACAATTAGGACATTTAATACCTTTATCCCTAATTTTTGATCAATTTCATTTAAGCGTTTTTGTTTTTTAATTAATTCTGCTTATTTTTTGACTTTTTCATGAAATTCTAAAAATTGATCATCTGTTAAACTATTTATTAATTCTTCAATTATTTTTTCCATTAATTATTCACCTCTTATATTAAAAATATACCTAATTTTAGGTATATTTTATAAATATCAAGAGTTTTCTACAAAATTAAAGACTTTTTTTAAAACAAAAGTTTTTTTTGATAATCTTACTAATCTTTATGTTATAATTTATTGGATACTAGATACTAGATACTAGTAAATACTAGTAAATTAATTTTTTTATTTTTAATAATATCCAATTTAATAAAGAAAAAACTGTGCGTTAATTTTAGAATTATGAGGTGATAATTTCAATGAATGAAGAAAAGAAAGAAACAAGTAAAAACAAAGCAATAGTTACAAAACCAACTAGTATAGTAACAAAACAACCAATCAAAAATGTTGTTAAAAATAAAATTCCAACAAAAGTGTTTGCTTTAGGTGGATTAGAAGAAGTTGGAAAAAATACATATTGTATTGAACATGATGAAGAGTTAATTATGCTTGATGCAGGAGTTAAATTTCCAAGTTCAACAATGCTTGGTGTTGATGCTGTTATTCCGAATTATAATTATTTAAAAGAAAACCAACGAAAAATAAAAGCATTATTTATTACACACGGCCATGAAGATCATATTGGTGGAATTCCCTATTTATTACGGGAAGTTAATATTCCAATTATTTATGCACCACGATTAGCAGCTGCTTTAATTCGCGATCGTCTAAAAGAAGCAAAATTGGAACAAACAACAATTGTTAAAGAAGTTGATAATATGAGTGTTATTAAAACAAAAAACTTTAAAATTAACTTTTTTGCTGTTAACCATAGTATTCCTGATGCTTTTGGAATTTCAGTAGTTACTCCAAATGGAAAATTTGTTTCAACTGGTGATTATAAATTTGACTGAACACCATTAGGACATCGTGCTGATATTGAACGAATGGCAAATATGGGGCAAGAAGGTGTCATGTTATTAATGGCTGATAGTACCAACGCTGAAGTTGAGGGTTACACTCAAACTGAAACAAAAATTATTAAAAATATTGGTGAATTATTTGTTAAAGCTAAGGGGCGAATTTTAATTTCAACTTTTGCTTCAAATGTTCATCGAATTCAACATATTGTTGAAATTGCAAATAAATATGGACGAAAAATTTTAGTGTTTGGTCGAAGTTTAGATCGCATTATTAAAATTATTCGTCAAATGGGACATTTAAAAATTTCTGATAAGGCATTTATTAAAGCTAATGATGCTAAAAACTATAAAGATAATGAAATATTAATTATTTGTACTGGAAGCCAAGGTGAACCAATGGCGGCATTATCCCGAATTGCAAATAATCAACATCAACATATTTCTATTATTCCTGGTGATACTGTTATTTTTTCATCATCACCAATTCCCGGTAATCAAGCTGATGTTGAACGAGTTATTAATAAACTAGTTCGTGCTGGTGCTATTGTGCAAGAAAATAGTCCTTTAAATCAAATTCATACGTCTGGTCATGCTTCACAAGAAGAACAAAAATTATTATTTACCCTATTGAAGCCAAAATACTTTATGCCAATGCATGGTGACTATCGTATGCTTCGCCAACATGGCGAAACAGCAATTAGTGTCAATGTCCCAAAGGATAATGTCTTTATTTGTGCTAATGGCGATCAAATTGAACTATTAAATGGAACGGCAGCAATTGGTAAAAGAATTGAAGCTGAAGCTGTTTATGTTGATGGAAAAGATTTATCAGGGCAAACAACCGCTGTTGTTCGTGACCGTGAAATTTTATCAAAAGATGGGTTAATTGCTGTTGTTATTTCAATTGATTCACAAAATAATCAATTACTAACACCACCACGCATTATTTCAAGAGGAAGTTTCTATGTTAAAGAATCTGGAAATATTATTAATGAATCAATCCGTTTAGCAACCGAAGCAGTTAATGAAGTTTTAAAAACCCAAAAACCAACTTTTGGTGCTCTTAAAAATGCTATTAAGCAATCATTATCTCCTTTCATTTACCGTTATAAACGTCGTAATCCATTGATTATTCCAGTAATTTTAAATAAAAAATAAAAGAATATGTAAAAAAACTCACAAGACTGCACCCCAAAAAGCAAGTAAAATAAAAAAAGATTTTGTTAAATTTTTATAGGGGGTGCATTTTTATATGGCAAAAAAAGGACAAAAATATAACAAATATACATCAGAATTTAGAACAAAAATCATTGAGGAAATTAAACAAAAAAGTTGTTGAATAGTAGCAAAACAATATAATATAAATGCAAATACAGTAGAATCTTGATGAACAAATCATAAAAAAGGAAAATTAAACAATCCTAAAGGACCTAAAATTTCTTTTGGAATGGCAACACTTTTTAGGACACTTTTTATATAAACATTTGTTTTCTAAAAGTAACTGGAGATAAATAATTTAAACTGCCATGAATTCGAATATTGTTATATCAATGCACAAAATCAAAAAGTTCGTATTTTAATTGTGTTAAATTTTTAAATTTTTTACCCTTAATAAATTCAGTTTTAAAAGTTTTGTAAGTTGTTTCAGCCACAGCATTATCATAAGGGCAGCCTTTATTGCTTAATGATCTTTTAATATTAAAAGTTATTAAAATTTCATCAATGATTTTATTTTTAAACTCATTACCACGATCAGTATGAAATAGAGTTATTTGATTTAATGGTCGTGTTATTTTATGAAAAGCTTGTTGGGCCAGTTCGGCTGTTTTATTCGGCCCAGCACTATAACCAATTATTTCACGATTAAACAAGTCAATTAATAAACAAATATAATGTCATTTAGCGCCAACTTGAACATATGTTAAATCACTAACAATAACTTCATTAGGTTTTTTGTTATTAAATTGACGATTTAAAATATTATTAATTTGGTCATTATTGACTGTTGTTTTATGATTATGATATTTTAATTTGGTGTATTTAGAAACCAAATTATTTTTGATCATAAAGAATCTGATTTTTCGCCGCGATAAGATGATATCTTTTCTGTTTAAAATAACTTTAATTTTGCGAGCCCCATAAATTTTGCGACTTTTATTAAAGGCACTGATAATTTCTTGTTCATAATTATTAACTTGCTTGTTAATACATTTATTAGTTTGATAATAATACGTTAATTTTGATAAACCCAAAATCTTACATATTTTTCTTACTGAATATTTTGTTTTGTTGTTATTAATTATTGTTATTTTTTGGCCATTATCAGTGCGGCTTGCTTTAAAATGTCATTTTCCATTTTCAAGTCTTTAAGTTCTTTTCGTAAAGTTATTATTTCATTTTCTTCTAGTGTGCGATTGTCTTTTGCTTTAAATGAACCAGAATTATTATAATTTTTAACTCAACTATAAATAGTTGGTTTTGGTAAATTATATTCTTGCCCTAGATTAATAACACTTTTACCATTTTTATATAGCATGACAATTTGTTTTTTAAATTCTTCAGAGTATGAAGTTTTATTTCCCATTTTTATATTCCTTCTTTCTTAATAATTTTATCTAATTTTGAAGTCTATATAATTATGGCCCTAATAATTGTAGCCTATCCAACTTAAGAAAGATACAATCCATAATAAAATATATAATTCACATGAAGAATATATACAAGATGTTATAAAATGAAATACATGATATTCAAATCGTAAAGAAAAAGATATAATTAAAAAAATAGTAAATACTTTTTATTAGTACTTACTAAAATGGGTGCACTCTATAGCACAACCGCACTATTCCCACAACACAATTTTTAACATATTTAATAATGGTATCAAAAAAAGTGCCCCAGTAAAATATGTTAAAATTATCTGTGGAAACACTAGCGTTTCCACGATACTAAGTTATCTAATCAATAACTTAGTATCACCAAAATTTTATTTATTTTAAATTTTACATTTATATTATATCAATTGCTTTATTCAAAAGCAATTTTTTTAAAAGAGAAGATTGATATTTGATACAGTTTATATTTAGTAGTATAGGGACTTTAACTAATACCAAAGATATTCAATATCTTGGTAAACAAATTATAACATAATTTATAATTGGTCGATAATTTGTTCTAATAACGCCGAAACTGACATATTATATTCACTAGCTAGTTGTTTAATTTTATTTATTTTATCTGGCCGAATAGATAGGTTAAGATATTTTTTATTAAGTTTTGGTTGTTGAGGTTTTAATTGTAATTCTTTATTGATGGTTTTCATAATATTTTCAGAGTTAATTTTTTTATATTTTCTCTAACGCCCAATAAACTTTCTGCTAATTTTTCTGATTTGTTTAAATTAAGATTAGATTTAAACAAATTTTCTTTTGGCATTTTTATATCACTCCTTTTTGTTCTAATTCAGAAACAATATTAAAATATGGGTTATCATCTTTTTTAAAGTTTTAACAACTGGAACGCCAGTTATTTCACTTGCTTTAAAAACTTGTTTTTTTCTAATCTCTTGTTGCACTAATAAATTGTTTAATGAACTATCTTTTAAATTATCAATAAAATCTTTTGATATTGTGTAAGTATCAAAATTATTTAAAACAATTGCACTTATATTATTTTTGGCATTAATATAATTAATTATGTTATTTATTTCATTGTTTATTTATTGTTTCAATTGCTCTCCACGAGTGAATATAATTATCTGAAACTAAAACAACTTTATCAGCAGTTAAATAAGCATTGACATTCGTTACATTTAAACTTGGGTTAGTATTAATCAAAACGTAATCATAATTTTCTTGTAAAAAAGATATTTTTTTTGTATTGTATTTTTTAATTTTTGTTCGCGGCCAAATTGACTAGACAATTTTATTTCTAGTTCTGACATTTCAATATCAGTCGGAACAATATTAACATTTTCAAAATTAGTTTTAAAAATTATATCAGTTATATTATTATCTTTGTCATTAAATAAATTTATCGCTCAGGGTTTATCAATATCTAATTTAAAATATTGCGTTAGGTTTCCTTGGGGGTCAAGGTCAATTAAAAGTATTCGTTTTTTTCTAATGCAAGAAAACAAGACAAATTAAATGTAAACTTAGTTTTCCCTACTCCACCTTTTAACGCTCCTACTGTAATAATTTTCATTCATTTATTTTTCTTTTCATTAATTACGCGCGCAATCGCACCCGCAAATATATTAGCACATTTAATTATAAATGTAAATTATTACTTTGTGTTTTTCAGTTCACCGGTTGTCTTCTTTAGTACATTCGTTGATAAATTTGACCATCACTTGGTTTGGTACAATTTATCAACATTCGTAATCTTGTTTTAAGTACGAAACCATACTGTCAAAAATCGGTTTATATCTTGTTTTTACTTTAGGGATATTTAGTTCATTTAATTTATTTTCAAAATACTAAAATTGGCATTCCGTGTTTGAAATATAATATTGATAATACAAATTTTTAATAAGTAATTTCTGAATTATTAATTAAACTGGCCTCGCGAAATTTTTTTGTATTTTACAAACTTGTAAGTCATTTTATCAGACGATTTGCGAAAAAACAAGTAGTGACCCAAAAGTAAAAAATGATCTACATTATTCCTGATAGTTTCAGATGATAACTTTTTGTTGTTCTGTTTTAAAGTCGTCTTGATCGATTTGGCGTTGAATTCAAATAGCTAGTGTCTGTGTTGAGGTAATTCAATAGTTTTGTCCGCCATCTCGTAGTCATTTGGCGCGTCCGTCTAGCTTTTTTTAAAACGAATGGGTGATTTTTGTGTTCGCTCAAGTTCGGCAAAAATTTCGCTATCATCATTTTTTGTAATAATTAAATCAGGGTAGGCGTTGAGATTGCCGTTTGACTATACTTAATAAACATTTCTGAGGCGTGCGTGTTAGTAAAATGATTTATTGTGTCGGGGGTAAATGCCGCCATAATTGCGGCAATGATTACCACAATTAAAACAGCGATTAACATCAACGGCAAAAATGCTATAATAAGAAAGATGGCCATTTTTTTAATCACATTATTCACAATGGCTATGACATTTTTAAAAGATGTTGGCTTTATCTTGGCCGATTTGCCAACACTGAAAGGATTTTTTAACCCTTTTTTGTTTTGTGCCATTTTTCTCGCCCTCCTTACGCAATGCCCAAAATAACATCTTTTAGACCCAGCACAATTGAACTCGCTAAAATAACAATCTCCAAACAAACGCCAACCAAAGTAACACGAGAAATCGTTTCTCTGCGTTGTTCGGCGTTTTTGGCAAATTTACCAGCAATACAATACGCCACCCATAACAATGCCAATAACTATTGCTACTCCGATTAGAATTGGCATTCCAACTGAAATTATTTTATTGCCGATTTCTTGTAAACTAGTTGACCCACTTGTCGATAACAACATCATATTTATAACCTCCTTTGTCTTTTTTGCGTTTAATAAAGTAGTTTATAACTCGCGCAACAGTTTTAATTATGCAACACAATCACAATACTCATCATATCGGACGAGCATAACGACACACAAGAATAAGAACAACAAAAAAGATAGTTCAATTCATATTATTTACCTCCTTTTTGTTTTGATTCTCATTCTTCGTCGTCTTTTTTCATTTGGGCAATGTCTTTCTCTGTTTTAATGGCAAACGCTTTGGCTTTTTTCTTGCGAATTGGTTCGCAAACAAACGGCGTAATTACAAATTTTTTAAACAACCAAGCAAGAATGAATAAACCAAACAGCGAACCAACAACAATACCAAAGATAGTTCAGCCACTTAAACCACTCTTTTTGTTATTATCGGGTGTTGGTTGTTCTTTTTGTTGCACTGGAATTGTTTTGGCAGTATGACCCAGCAATTTTGTGCTGCTTTCTACGTGTTGAACTTTGATGTCTTTGCTCGTAGTTCAATCACCGGCAACAAGATTATTTGTGTTAATAGCATAATCAGTGTTTTCTACAACATCCGGCGCATACTTTTCAACCTGTGCTTTTACACTAACAACTAGTTTTGTTTTATAGTTATCAATTTCATCTTGGGTAACATTTTGAATGTTATCAACAACAAAGTTATCTAACTTTAGGTATAAATGTTTTAAACTTTGTTTTCAAGTTGGTGATAGCGCAAACAAATTATTTAATTTACTAGCACTAGAACCACGAATATTGTCATATCCGTTATCTTCTGCTCATTGTTCAAACTGTTTACCATTTGGTGTATTTCAATATTCTTTTATATCTTTTTTTTCTTTGTTTATTTGTAAATAAACATTGTTCGTATGACCTAGGTTATCAGATAGTTCAACAACATATTTACCATCCTTTGTGTTTAACTGTGACCCATCAAGTGGAATTAAACTTGATGGGTCAATGTTGCTTGCTTCTGATGTTTTATTTCAATTATCATCACAACCATACACAATACCAGTTATCACACTACTTGTGGTTGGTTTAACCATTGTGATAATACTTTCACTATTTGTATAGTAGAATGTGTTAACTGGGTTTGTAATATTGCTTGTATCAATTTGCCCAAGATAATCTTTCACAACAATTGCGTCAGGTGCAGTTGGTTTTAATTTAATCTTTAAATCAACAACCGTTGCTGGTACAACATTGTATTTAGCCTCAACTGAACCTTGATAACTTTTGCTACCTTCTATCACTGATAAAGTTGCTTGTGTATTTGTTTTATCAATTATTTCAATTTGTGAAAAATCATCAATGACATTCCCGTTTTTCTGATTAACCGCCAAAAAAATAGTCTTATCGTTGTTATCAATGATATTATCTAAATCAGTCGTTTTAATTAAATCACTTAGATTTTGTTGAACTGGTGGTGTTGGTGGTTCAATGTGTGCTTGCATAGAGGCCATAATTTCACTCGTATATTGTTTACCACCCAAAGTAAACATTACTTGTAAATTATGGTCGCGTGGTGCAGTTTCGGGTTTAACATTGATAGTCCAGTGTTTATTTGTTTGTCCTTGTTGGACATTATCAAACACAACTTTATCAATGTTCGGGTTAGCAATATCAATGTTTAACTCTCCACCCACACTAAGCAAGTCGGGGCGAGTTCAAGTCAGATTTTTTGTACTATCAACTAAATTAAACTGACTTTGTGTTTTTACCCACGACAAAGCAGTTTGTAATATATAAATATCATCATCCGTACCAAAATAAATGTTATCTTTACTATCAATAGAAAATCATTTAGGAGCATTTATACCATCAATTTTAGTTGGTGTTGTTGAAGCAGAAGCCAACTTAAATAAATTATTTGGATATTTTAAAAAATAAACATTGTTATATTTGTCAACTATAAGCGAAGAAACATTACTCCCAGAGTTTTCTATTTTAGTTGCTAATGTTTTTCCCGCGAGCAGATTATATACTCCATTATTTGTAGCAATATATGCATTGTTTTTATTATCACAGTTGATAGTAACAATTTTAATACCGGTATTTATTCCATCAATTTTAGTTGGAGTTGTTGAACCAGAAGCCAACTTATATACACCACCTTTGAAAAGGATATTAAAATATATGTTATTTTCTTCATCTATTGATATTAAATAAACTTCTTCATTTATACCATCAATTTTATTTGGAGTTGTTGAACCAGAAGCCAACTTATATACACCATCATCCGCGCCAAAATAAATGTTATTGTTTTTACTATCAACAGTAAAGGAGTAAACATATCCATTTATACCATCAATTTTAGTTGGAGTTGTTGAACCAGAAGCCAACTTATATACACCACCATCCGCGCCAAAATAAATGTTATCTTTACTATCAATATAAAGTCATTTAGGAGCATTTATACCATCAATTTTAGTTGGTGTTGTTGCACCTTGTTTCAAAACAAATGCACCAGTATCTGTACCAAAATATGTATTGTTGTTACTGTCAAGGATAACACTATTTATTAATTCATTTATTCCTTTAATTCTTTTAATTGGGAGATAGTCATTGTTTGAGTTAGATGTTATAAAATCGCGGTTGAAACTAGTTTGTACTGTGTTGGCAAGAAACGGAGCGGGAACGATTGCTGTCAAGGTTGATATAGTTAAGATATTTAGTAATTTTTTCATTTTCTATTTCCTTTCTGAATTTTCTTTTCTAATAAAAAAGAGAATAGCACCACTGTACTATTCCCACAACACAATTTCTAACATATTTAATAATGGTATCAAAAAAGTACCTTCATAAAATATGTTAAAGAAACGCTAGGTGTTTACTAGTGTTTCCACGATAGTAATTTATTTGACGATAAATTACTATCATTCAATTTTTATTTATTTTAAATTTTACATTTATATTATACCATATTTAATTAAAAGTAGTATTTTTTCTTTAATTTTGTAGAAAACTCTTGATATTTAATATTTATAAAATATACCTAAAATTAGGTATATTTTTAATATAAGAGGTGAATAATTAATGGAAAAAATAATTGAAGAATTAATAAATAATTTAACAGATGATCAATTTTTAGAATTTCATGAAAAATTCAAAAAAGAAGGGTAGTAAGAAAAAAGTTGAGGTTTTACAAAAATATAAATAAAGTAATTAAATATAAATTAAAGTAATATCTTATAATAGCGATTTTTTTATTTGCATTATTCATCAGATAGTATCTTTAAAATTAAAAATTAACCTATTTTCCCTAAAAATTAGTTAATATTTATAATTTCCTTTCTGTGATTTATTATATTTTTTCGGTTTAACAACTAAAATAAAGACTGCACCCCAAAAAGTAAGTAAAATAAAAAAAGATTTTGTTAAATTTTTATAGGGGGTGCATTTTTATATGACAAAAAAAGGACAAAAATATAACAAATATACATCAGAATTTAGAACAAAAATCATTGAGGAAATTAAACAAAAAAGTTGTTGAATAGTAGCAAAACAATATAATATAAATGCAAATACAGTAGAATCTTGATGAACAAATCATAAAAAAGGAAAATTAAACAATCCTAAAGGACCTAAAATTTCTTTTGGCAAAAGAAATTTAGAATATTATAAAACAAGGTATGAATTATTAAAAAAGCTCCATGACTTTTACAATTAAGCAAACTAAGAATAGTCTCTTTTATTAAACAAAATTGTCGTGAATATTCAATAAAATTATTACTAGAAGTAACAGGGTTAAAACGTAGTTATTTAAATAAATATAAAAATTATGACAGTAGCAAAAAAGATAAAAAAGCAATAAATGATATTGTAAAAGTCTATGAAGAAAATTTAAAACAATTTGGTTATCGAAGAATTACTAAATATTTAAAAGAAGATTATAGTATAAAATATAATTCAAAAAAAGTTTTAAGAATTATTCGTGATAATCAAATACAACCTAAATATGTAAGAAAAATGAGAAGAAAAATAAAGTATAAACAGAATAAAGAAAAAAGCTTATTGCAATATCCTGATTTAATTAAACGTAAATTCAATGATATAAAAACAAGGTTTTCAGTACTATATACTGATGTAACATATTTAATTTGAAAAGGAGAAAGATATTATCAATCAACAATTATTGATGGATATACTAAAGAAATAGTTGATGTAAAGTGATCTAAATATAATGACAATAAATTAGTAATGGATAATTTAAATGATGCAATTAATAAAATAAAATTAATAAAAAAAGATCTGAATGGAATAATAATTCACTCAGATCACGGATATCAATATACATCCACTATTTATCACGATAAATGTTTATCTAACGGTATTATAATTTCAATGGGGAAAAAATACCACTGTGCAGATAATATTGTTATAGAAAGTTTTCATTCATTACTTAAGAAAGCTACAATCCATAATAAAATATATAATTCACATGAAGAATATATATACAAGATGTTATAAAATGAAATACATGATATTCAAATCGTAAAGAAAAAGATATAATTAAAAAATAGTAAATACTTTTTATTAGTACTTACTAAAATGGGTGCACTCTAAATAATATCATTTTTAATAAAGGTACTATCTGATGAATAATGCAATCTAAAACTTAATATTTTGATGCTTTGGATGGGTTAAGATAAATTGGACAACAATAATGTAGAGTAAATATTTATAATTAAACTACAATGGAGGTGTAATTATGGCAAAGAATCATTATACTATGAATTTAAGCAACAAATTGTTGGTCTTTACAAAATGGGTCAAACTCCTGAACAATTAGTCAATGATTAACAAATTGGTAAATCTACTGTTTGGAAATGAGCTCACCAATTTAGCAACTCGGGCTCATTTAAAGCTAAAGACAATAGAACGCCAGAAGAAAACGAATTAATTCAATTACGTAAAAAAGTTAAACAATTAGAAATGGAAAATGACATTTTAAAGCAAGCAACACTGATAATCGGCAAAAAATAGCAATCATTAAAAAATAACAAAGCAAAATATCCAATTATTAATTTATGTAAAACATTGAAATTTGCTAGATCAACATATTACTATCAATTAAAAGCAAATAATCCCAAGAATACTCAAAACATTGATAATGCTGTTATCAGTATTTTTCTAAAAAGTCGTAAAAATTATGGAACACGCAAAATTAAAGTTATATTAGCTCAGCAAAATATCATGTTATCTTGTGTAAAAATCAGCAACATAATGAAAAAATATAACTTAATTTCAAATTATACAAAAATCAAATACAAACATTCAAATACAACTGATGTTACATATAAATATAACAATTTGTTAAATCAAGATTTTGATAGTTATAAACTACATGAAGTTGTTGTCAGTGATTTAACCTATGTTTTTATTAGTAACAAATGATATTATGTCTGTTTCTTAGTTGATTTATTTAATCGAGAAATTATTGGTTATGATGTTAGTTTACACAAAAATGCCAAATTAGTTGAAAGCAGCTTTAATAAACTCCAATTTTCATTAAGCAATATTAAAATATTTCACACTGATCAAGGCAGTGAATTCAATAATAATCTTATTTATAACCTGTTAGTTAAAAATGGGATTCAAAAATCTTACAGTAAACCAGGTTGTCCTTATGACAATGCTGTTGCGGAATCAACATACAAAATTTTTAAAACTGAATTTATTAAAATAATAAATTTAAAAACGTTGAGCAGTTTAAATTAGAATTATTTGATTACATTAATTGGTACAATAATATTCGAATTCATAGCAAACTAAATTATTTAACACCAGTGCAATACAGAAATTATTATTCTACATAAAATTTGTCCAAAAAACCCTTGCCATTCCAGAACATGAAATATAAAAAAATAAAAACAACAGTGTTATTTTTATTTTCGTTTTCTTTGATAATTGTAAACCGATGTTAACACTCAATTTTGGGGACTCCATTTTGTTAATTTTTTTACAATTTTATTAACACTACCTGTTACAATATAATTTTTTCTTTTTACTTTTAATCCTTTTAGTAAACTTTTTCGAGCATAAGTAGATGTCTTCATAACTTTCACTGTTGAATGATATTTTGCATCTTTTTGGTTACTACTTCGATTTCAGAAATCAGTTTTTAACGGTCCTGGACATAAGGCAATAACTCGAACTGGTGATTTTGTTTTTTTCAATTCCGTATTAATAGCCACTCCCAAACTTCAAACATAAGCTTTTGAAGCATAATAACTAGCAAAAACTGGGGCTGGCGTAAATGCCGCTAAACTAGCAATGTTTAAAACACGTCCTTGTTGTTGCGCTATAAAACGTTGTACAAATAATTTTGTTAAAATATGGACTGCTTTAATATTTAAATCAATCATGTTCATTTCTTGTTCTAAACTAGATTCATTAAAATAACCTCATACACCATATCCAGCATTATTAATTAAAATTGTTACATTATCTTTTGCAACATCATTAAATAATTTTTCACAATTTTCTAAATTACTTAAATCATAATTAATCATTTTAATTGTTTGTGTTGGATATTTTTGTTGTAAAGCAGTAATAGGGTTTGTATCACGAGCAACAGCAATAACATTATAACCAAGTTTTAATAATTCTTCGCAATAATAATATCCCAATCCTTTACTAGCGCCAGTAACAACAGATCATCCTAAGTTATTACTATTTGTTTTTTTCATTATTTTCTTGTCCATTTTATAATTTTGGTTTTTTAATAACTGTCATATCAAATAATGTTTTACGATTTAAGAAAATATAATTTCCTGCTGCTGCTAATGATAATATCGTTGCTAAATACATTGGAATCATAATAATTTGGTTCACTCAACCAAATTCATCTCATTGGCCTGTTTTTAAAGAATGACCATTAAACATACGAAAACCAATAAAAAATAAAATTGTCATTCCAAACATCTCCATTGCTGCTCGCACACGTCCTAATTGATTAGCAGCCATCACCATTTTTTGTGTTGCTAAAATTTGGCGAACAACATCAATTACAAAATCGCGAGCAATTAACAATGCAACCATTCAGACTGGAATAATGTTTGCACAAGCAAAGACAATTAAAACAGTATTTGTTAGTAATTTATCGGCGATTGAATCAAAAAATTTCCCAAATGTTGTCACTTGATTATGGCGACGAGCAATAAAACCATCTAATAAGTCAGTTAAACTAGCAATAATAAATAAAATCCCAGCAATTAAATAACTAATTGGCAATGAATAAGTAACATTATCTCCTTTAATTGTTAATAATTGATCTCATCCATTATATAAGGAACTATTTTCAAATGGAACAATTACCATTAAATCAATAATAACTGGGATTAAAAAAATCCGAATTAATGTAATACGATTAGCTCAATTCATTTTAAGTCCTCTTTTCTAAAAATATCTTATCTTGATATGTTAATATTACTTACATATTATATTATATAAATGTATAATATTAAAGAAAGTTTATGAGGTGAGGGGAAAAATGGTTAAAGAACTAGTACAATTACTTCAACAAAAACAAATGACAATTGCAGCATATGAATCAATAACAGGAGGTATTTTTTAACCATTATATAACTAATGTTCCAAATGCTAGTCATGTTTTTTTATGCAGTATTGTTACTTATACTAATGATATTAAAATTAAACTTGGTCATGTTTCCCAATCAATAATTACAAAATATGGTGTTGTTTCAAAAGAAACAGCTGAGACAATGGCTTTTGCTTGTCAAAAGAAATTTAATAATTATTTTGCCATAAGTTTTACCGGTAATGCTGGTCCGGGCCAATTAGACAACTTGCCAGTTGGAACTGTGTTTGCAAGTATTCTTTTTCAAAACCAAGCAACAACATTCGCATTAACATTTGATCCAACTTGATCACGAGAAAAAATTAAAATTGTAACTGTTACAACAATAATTAAGCATTTACAACAAATTTTAGAAAAAGAACAAGGAATTAATAGTAAAAAAAGATAAAAATAAGCAGAAAGGAGAATAAAATAATGGAAGATAATAAACCAGTTCCTCCTGAAACAAAAACCCTTGACCAAGATGAAATTTTAAAAACAGTAATGAAAGAAATCGAAAAAACATATGGTAAAGGCGCTATTATGAAATTAGGGGATAAGAGCAACCTAACAATTGAAGCTGTCTCAACTGGAAGTTTATTACTTGATGAAGCAATTGGAGTTGGTGGTTATCCTAAAGGACGAATTATTGAAATTTTTGGGCCAGAATCATCAGGAAAAACAACCATATCATTACATGCTATTGCTGAAGTACAAAAAAATGGTGGGCGAGGAGCCTTTATTGATGCTGAACACGCTCTAGATCCAAATTATGCTAAAAAACTTGGTGTTAATATTGCTGAATTAATTATTGCCCAACCCGATTCAGGTGAACAAGCATTAGATATTTTAGAAACACTTGTTAAATCAAATGCAATTGATTTAGTTGTCATTGATTCTGTTGCCGCATTAGTGCCCAAAGTAGAATTAGAGGGAGAAATGAGTGATGTAACAATTGGCGCCCAAGCACGTTTAATGAGTAAAGCTTTACGAAAATTAAACGGAGTAATTAATAAAACAAATTCAATCGTTATTTTCATTAATCAGATTCGCGAAAAAGTTGGTGTTTTATTTGGTAATCCTGAAACAACAGCAGGAGGACGTGCTCTCCGTTTTTATGCCTCTGTCCGATTAGATGTTCGTAGTACTGAAACACTAACAACAGCAGGAGCAGCAACCGCCAATAAAGTAAAAATTAAAGTGGTTAAAAATAAGGTCTCACCGCCTTTTAAAACAGCTCTTGTTGATATTAATTATAATGAAGGAATTGATAAATATTATGAATTAATTGATTTAGCAGTAAAATATGATATTTTAGCAAAAGCCGGGGTATGATATGCTTATCAAAATAATAAAATTGGTCAAGGCCGAGAACGCGTAAAAGAATATTTAAGAATGAATCCAGCAGTTTTTTTGGAAATTCAACAACAAATTATTAATAATTTTAAAACAAGATAACAAGATTAGTTAAATGAAACATAATAAAAGGAAAAGTTATTCTTTGAATAACTTTGGCCGTTTAAAGAAAATAAGGGTTTTGGAAAAAAACTCTGAAATTGAATAAGAATAATAATTAAACCATTTACTAAAATGGTTTTTTTATTTGTAAAACCAAAATTATTAATTGATTCAGAGAAAAAACAGACCATTATATAGTTTGCCAAAATCATTTTAATACTATGCAAATGTGTTATTCATGTGAAGATGTTATTTGTGCTAAGTGTTGTCCATTCAATAATATGGGAATACATGCCTAAAAAGAATGAAATATAATGAAAAAGTTAAATAAATTAAATTTTAATACTTATTCTCAACGAATAGAATATCTTATTAATTTTTATATAAGTCACAACAAAAGTGATAAAGAATAATAATTATAACTATCTTAACCTTGTATATATAATTTGAGAAGTTAATAAATATCAGAAAAGAGGGTTAATTGAAATGAAAAAATTATTAAGTATAATTGGTGCAATATCATTAGTAGGAACAAGTACAACAAGTTTAGTTGTTTGTAATAAACCAAAAGAATATACACCCGAACAATTAAAAGAACTAAAATAAAAGAACAATATAAAAACAAAAGATGGTATTTTAGAATGAATGGAAGCACAAAAAAACCATTTAATTCTCAGGGAGATTATAAATATTATATAATTGTATGAAGAGGTGCAAAAAACGATAATTGAACAATTAAAAAATATAAAAATATAGGTTATACTCACAATAATACAATAAATGGTATTATTAGCTATACTAAAATTGATAAGTCATATAGTGGCGCATTTTTATATAGAAATGAATTTGATTTAGCTGCAAATAAAATAAGAGAACATGCGACTTGAATTGAAGATGATGGAACTTTTTTTAAATCAGTTTATCGTTGAAATGGTGAAGAACAAAAATTACCTAATTTAGATATTGATAATAAAGGTAATGTAATTGTTAAGAATTAATAAAAAATAGGGATAATGAACACTGAACACCCAAAATAAAATAGACACATAAAAAATAGGATTGTGTCATAATTTTATTGAAAGGTGTTTTTATTATGGGCGGAAAATGATTTACAAAAGAAGAAAAATTAAATATTCTAAAATATTATCGAGAATATGGGTAGTCAAAAACTTTTAAAAAATTTAACATTGCAGATCCAACATTAATTAGATGAAAAAGAGAACTTGTGATTAAAGAAGATGCTGCTTTAGAACCAGGAAATGGGGAACAATCTAAAGGAATTCGTAGATCAGGTCGACCAAAAAATATTGATTTTAATGCAATGACAAAAGAAGAATTAATTCAATACATTAAAATTGTTGAAGATGTAAAAAAGTTCTTAACCAAATCGAAAAAGAAGAAATTTCAGACGGTTTAGTCCTTGAAGAAAAAATACAAGATTAAATATTTATGTAAAATTTTAAATGTTTTAAGAGCAATATATTATAAATGATTTAATCATGGTATGAAATCTTTTAACAAATGAGATAGTCAAATTGCGACAATTATAAAAACGCTATTCTTAAATTTTAAGAAAATTTATGGTTACAATATGTTGACACTCTTAGTTAATCAGATATATAAGTTAAACTTAAAGCCGCACATTGTTTATAGATATATGAAAAATATGAATTTAAAATCAATTGTTAGAGTAAAAAGATTTAATTATAAGCTTCAATCTGGTAGTAATCGTCATGAAAATTTAATGAATCAAGATTTTACAACAACAAGTATTAATCAAAAATTAGGAACAGATATAACATATTTATTAACAAATAATAAGGTAGTATTGGATAGGCTACAATTATTAGGACCATAATTATATAGACTTCAAAATTAGATAAAATTATTAAGAAAGAAGGAATATAAAAATGGGAAATAAAACTTCATACTCTGAAGAATTTAAAAAACAAATTGTCATGCTATATAAAAATGGTAAAAGTGTTATTAATCTAGGACAAGAATATAATTTACCAAAACCAACTATTTATAGTTGAGTTAAAAATTATAATAATTCTGGTTCATTTAAAGCAAAAGACAATCGCACACTAGAAGAAAATGAAATAATAACTTTACGAAAAGAACTTAAAGACTTGAAAATGGAAAATGACATTTTAAAGCAAGCCGCACTGATAATGGCCAAAAAATAACAATAATTAATAACAACAAAACAAAATATTCAGTAAGAAAAATATGTAAGATTTTGGGTTTATCAAAATCAACGTATTATTATCAAACTAATAAATGTATTAACAAGCAAGTTAATAATTATTAACAAGAAATTATCAGTGCCTTTAATAAAAGTCGCAAAATTTATGGGGCTCGCAAAATTAAAGTTATTTTAAACAGAAAAGATATCATCTTATCGCGGCGAAAAATCAGATTCTTTATGATCAAAAATAATTTGGTTTCTAAATACACCAAATTAAAATATCATAATCATAAAACAACAGTCAATAATGACCAAATTAATAATATTTTAAATCGTCAATTTAACAACAAAAAACCTAATGAAGTTATTGTTAGTGATTTAACATATGTTCAAGTTGACGCTAAATGACATTATATTTGTTTATTAATTGACTTGTTTAATCGTGAAATAATTGGTTATAGTGCTGGGCCGAATAAAACGGCCGAACTGGTCCAACAAGCTTTTCATAAAATAACACGACCATTAAATCAAATAACTCTATTTCATACTGATCGTGGTAATGAGTTTAAAAATAAAATCATTGATGAAATTTTAATAACTTTTAATATTAAAAGATCATTAAGCAATAAAGGCTGCCCTTATGATAATGCTGTGGCTGAAACAACTTACAAAACTTTTAAAACTGAATTTATTAAGGGTAAAAAATTTAAAAATTTAACACAATTAAAATACGAACTTTTTGATTTTGTGCATTGATATAACAATATTAGAATTCATGGCAGTTTAAATTATTTATCTCCAGTTACTTTTAGAAAACAAATGTCTATATAAAAAGTGTCCTAAAAAGTGTTGCCATTCCAATATAATTCACATGAATAATATATACAAGATGTTATAAAATGAAATACATGATATTCAAATCGTAAAGAAAAAGATATAATTAAAAAAATAGTAAATACTTTTTATTAGTACTTACTAAAATGGGTGCACTCTATTCCGTTTCTTTTTATGAATATTGTAAATCCGCAATTCAGTTATTCGCCCTAAAAATTAGTTATACTAGTAAAATAAATTAAAAAATGATAAAATACATATTGTATAAATACCTTGCTATAAAATTAACAAACATAAATTGAGTAATTTAAGAAAATAGATGGAGAATAAAATGCTTAAAAAAGGTAAATCAAATTCATGATATTCAATAATATCATTTTCAATTTTTAAAATCCGCCGTTCAATGGCAGTTTGAGTTTTAGTGTTGTTGTCACTTGTTTTATTTGGTGCAATTGCGATTACTCTTTTTTTATCTTCAACGAATATTTATGATTTTTTAAAAAATTTTCAATACGGAGTTTTTATTTTTAATAATATTTTATTATTATTGTTTGTTTTGTTAGTAATCATTAAAATTTTTGGCCGGGAATTTGAAGATGGGACATATTTACTTTTAATTTCAAAACCATATTCTCGATTTACTTTATTTTTCTTAAAATTAATTTCACTTTGAATTTTGATTATCTTTTTCTTAGGGACAATTATTTTATTTGCTTTAGGAATTGGCTATATTGGTTATTTAATTAATAATGATTCAGAGTATTTACAAGTTTATCAAAATTTATTATTGAAATTATTTTTATATTCTTTAGCATTATCTTTTTTTGCATCAAGTAGTATTTTATTTGCGGTAACTTTTTTAAACTCACAAGTAGTTTTATTAATTGTTGTTATTTTCTGTAGTTTATTTTTAGTTGGCGGGATGCCATATTCGTTAATTATGAGTTTAGCTAATACAATTGATTTGTCATTTGTTGACACCGCTATGACTAAGCAACCTTATCCTGTGCATATTATTAAAAGTACAATTAATTTTAAAAGAAATTTAGAAAAAAAATTAATTAAATATGATAATTTAACTAGCAAAATTTGAGATTTTTATAATTCGTGAGATTATGATGATTTAGATAAAGTTTTTAAAACGCGAGACTATGAAAATATTATAAGTGATCCTACTTTGCGAATTAAACGATTAGAGTTTTATCAATCATTAGGTTTAACAAAACCAAAAGAAGCTAGTTATACAATTACCCAACTTAATAAGTGAGATAAAATAACAAAATATAAATATGATAATAAGGATGAAACCATTTTTGAAATTATTAATAAAGTTGGAGAAAGTAATCTTCAAATGAAAGTAAACTTTGCGACAAATTTCTTTTTTAAATCACCAGGAGAATTAGATTCAGATAATGAAATTCATCAAGAATTACTTGACTGTATTAACTTTATTGGAAAAAGTGCAAAATCATGAGACTTGTATCTTATAACAAATGATTTAAATGGAAATTCATTATTTTACTTTAATTTAGATAAATCCTATTATAGTTTAACATCATCTGATAGTAAGGCAGGAACAGAAGAACGAAAATTATCTGAGCCAAATGGATTTAATCCAGTAAATGTTTTTCGTTCTGAATTTGCTCGAACTGGAATATCACCATTTGATTCAGAATATGATAATGGTTCTGATTTTCAAGATTGAATTCTTAATTATTTTGGAGCTGAAGATAGAATTGAAGATGGTTTTGAAATTAAAACACTTTATGTTTTAAGAGAAATTGAAATTAATATTTTAAAAAAAATAATGGATTATAAATTACTTGAAGCTGTGCCAATTAAAATAAATACAGAATGACAAAAATATGATGATTTAATGCAAACTTATGAATTAATTTCTAAAATTAATATTATTGAACATTGAAATCAAATTTGAACAAGTTCTTTATCATATGTTCCATTTTGATTTGAACCACTTCAACGAAGTAACATTGATTTTAGTGTTCAAAACAATTATTTAATGAGTTATCAAGATTTACCGATAGCATTACAACAAGATAAAAAGGTTGACCTTGATGTATCGCCATTTTTAAATATTAATTTATTGTTATATATTTATTTAGGAATATCTGTTTTATTTTTAATTAATGCTTATTTAATTTTATGTCGCAAAAATATTACTTAAGGCAGGGGAAAGGAGATGTTAAAGCATGAATAATAATGCATTAGTACTTAGCGATGTTGCAATTGCTTCGCGTAATTTTAGCAAAAAGTTTAAAAATAGTATTGTTGGTCCATTTAATTTTAATGTTAGTCGTGGAAAATTACATGCCATTTTAGGTGCTTCTGGAAGTGGGAAAACAGTTTTCATTAAATCTTTAATTGGTGGTTTAAAGGGCTTTCATGGTGATATTACAATTTTTGGCAAAAAAGCAACAAAAATTAGTATGAAAAAAATGATTGGTTATGTTCCTGAGTTTGTTACTTTTCCTGAAAACATTAGTTCTTATAATTTTTTAAAATATTTAGGAAAAACAAATAATTTACGAGGAAAATATCTTCGTGACCGAATTGAATATTTAATGAAATCATTAGAAATTTGAGAACACCGTGATAAAGATGTTAATTTATTTTCATCAGGAATGAAAAAAAGAGTAATGATTATTCAAGGTATTATTCATGATCCTGAAATTTTAATTTTGGATGAACCAGAAGCAGGATTAGATATTAATAACCGAAAAAAAATTATTTTTTATTTAAAACAATTAACACTTCGTGGTAAAACTGTCTTTTTTTCATCCCATTTACTAGATGAAATTAAAGACTATATTGATGAATTTACAATGGTCATGAATGGGGCGCAAATTTATACGGGGCAATTAGCTGCCTTTAATATTAAAAATAGTTATTATCTAGTGACTAATAATCCCCAAGTAATGATTCGTTATTTTAATTTAAACCGAGTACCAAACTGATATGATCGAGGAAATAATTCGTTAAATTTTGTTTTAAATTCACCATTACATTTATATTATGTCACTCAATATGCATTAAAAAAACAAATTAAAATTGCTAAAATTAGTGAAGTTGAATTTTCATTTGATTTTCTATTACAAAAATTAAATATTACGCTACCTCACAATATGACTACTAATCGTAAATTACGAAAGAAACATTTGAAGTAACAGCAACAAAGTTAATTAACCAGAATAAGTTTTAAATGTAATTATGTAACAAAATTAAAGAAAGTAACCTTTAAAAATATTTTAATGGGTATTAAAGTATTTTTTTATTATAATTAAATTATGTCCAATATTTAAAAAAGGAGCAAATTGTATGGAATTTGATATTTAGGCGTCCTGTACGATGAACCGACAAAAAAACAATTCTTGTGAGATTGTTTTTTTATTTTTCTATTAAAAAAATAAATTTATTTGCATTATTCATCGGATAGTATCTTTAAATTTAGAACTTTTATCATAAAAACAGATGTTATTCTGTTTTCCCTACACAAAATAAATGATATTTTTATAAATTTCCTTTCAATAAAGGTATTATCCGTTGAATAATGCAACGCTTAAAATTTAATATTTTGATGCTTAAAGATGGATACTCTGGATGGGCTACAATTATTAGGGCCATAATTATATAGACTTCAAAATTAAATAAAATTATTAAGAAAGAAGGAATATAAAAATGGGAAATAAAACTTCATACTCTGAAGAATTTAAAAAACAAATTGTCATGCTATATAAAAATGGTAAAAGTGTTATTAATCTAGGACAAGAATATAATTTACCAAAACCAACTATTTATAGTTGAGTTAAAAATTATAATAATTCTGGTTCATTTAAAGCAAAAGACAATCGCACACTAGAAGAAAATGAAATAATAACTTTACGAAAAGAACTTAAAGACTTGAAAATGGAAAATGACATTTTAAAGCAAGCCGCACTGATAATGGCCAAAAAATAACAATAATTAATAACAACAAAACAAAATATTCAGTAAGAAAAATATGTAAGATTTTGGGTTTATCAAAATCAACGTATTATTATCAAACTAATAAATGTATTAACAAGCAAGTTAATAATTATTAACAAGAAATTATCAGTGCCTTTAATAAAAGTCGCAAAATTTATGGGGCTCGCAAAATTAAAGTTATTTTAAACAGAAAAGATATCATCTTATCGCGGCGAAAAATCAGATTCTTTATGATCAAAAATAATTTGGTTTCTAAATACACCAAATTAAAATATCATAATCATAAAACAACAGTCAATAATGACCAAATTAATAATATTTTAAATCGTCAATTTAACAACAAAAAACCTAATGAAGTTATTGTTAGTGATTTAACATATGTTCAAGTTGACGCTAAATGACATTATATTTGTTTATTAATTGACTTGTTTAATCGTGAAATAATTGGTTATAGTGCTGGGCCGAATAAAACGGCCGAACTGGTCCAACAAGCTTTTCATAAAATAACACGACCATTAAATCAAATAACTCTATTTCATACTGATCGTGGTAATGAGTTTAAAAATAAAATCATTGATGAAATTTTAATAACTTTTAATATTAAAAGATCATTAAGCAATAAAGGCTGCCCTTATGATAATGCTGTGGCTGAAACAACTTACAAAACTTTTAAAACTGAATTTATTAAGGGTAAAAAATTTAAAAATTTAACACAATTAAAATACGAACTTTTTGATTTTGTGCATTGATATAACAATATTAGAATTCATGGCAGTTTAAATTATTTATCTCCAGTTACTTTTAGAAAACAAATGTCTATATAAAAAGTGTCCTAAAAAGTGTTGCCATTCCAATATAATTCACATGAATAATATATACAAGATGTTATAAAATGAAATACATGATATTCAAATCGTAAAGAAAAAGATATAATTAAAAAAATAGTAAATACTTTTTATTAGTACTTACTAAAATGGGTGCACTCTATTCCGTTTCTTTTTATGAATATTGTAAATCCGCAATTCAGTTATTCGCCCTAAAAATTAGTTATACTAGTAAAATAAATTAAAAAATGATAAAATACATATTGTATAAATACCTTGCTATAAAATTAACAAACATAAATTGAGTAATTTAAGAAAATAGATGGAGAATAAAATGCTTAAAAAAGGTAAATCAAATTCATGATATTCAATAATATCATTTTCAATTTTTAAAATCCGCCGTTCAATGGCAGTTTGAGTTTTAGTGTTGTTGTCACTTGTTTTATTTGGTGCAATTGCGATTACTCTTTTTTTATCTTCAACGAATATTTATGATTTTTTAAAAAATTTTCAATACGGAGTTTTTATTTTTAATAATATTTTATTATTATTGTTTGTTTTGTTAGTAATCATTAAAATTTTTGGCCGGGAATTTGAAGATGGGACATATTTACTTTTAATTTCAAAACCATATTCTCGATTTACTTTATTTTTCTTAAAATTAATTTCACTTTGAATTTTGATTATCTTTTTCTTAGGGACAATTATTTTATTTGCTTTAGGAATTGGCTATATTGGTTATTTAATTAATAATGATTCAGAGTATTTACAAGTTTATCAAAATTTATTATTGAAATTATTTTTATATTCTTTAGCATTATCTTTTTTTGCATCAAGTAGTATTTTATTTGCGGTAACTTTTTTAAACTCACAAGTAGTTTTATTAATTGTTGTTATTTTCTGTAGTTTATTTTTAGTTGGCGGGATGCCATATTCGTTAATTATGAGTTTAGCTAATACAATTGATTTGTCATTTGTTGACACCGCTATGACTAAGCAACCTTATCCTGTGCATATTATTAAAAGTACAATTAATTTTAAAAGAAATTTAGAAAAAAAATTAATTAAATATGATAATTTAACTAGCAAAATTTGAGATTTTTATAATTCGTGAGATTATGATGATTTAGATAAAGTTTTTAAAACGCGAGACTATGAAAATATTATAAGTGATCCTACTTTGCGAATTAAACGATTAGAGTTTTATCAATCATTAGGTTTAACAAAACCAAAAGAAGCTAGTTATACAATTACCCAACTTAATAAGTGAGATAAAATAACAAAATATAAATATGATAATAAGGATGAAACCATTTTTGAAATTATTAATAAAGTTGGAGAAAGTAATCTTCAAATGAAAGTAAACTTTGCGACAAATTTCTTTTTTAAATCACCAGGAGAATTAGATTCAGATAATGAAATTCATCAAGAATTACTTGACTGTATTAACTTTATTGGAAAAAGTGCAAAATCATGAGACTTGTATCTTATAACAAATGATTTAAATGGAAATTCATTATTTTACTTTAATTTAGATAAATCCTATTATAGTTTAACATCATCTGATAGTAAGGCAGGAACAGAAGAACGAAAATTATCTGAGCCAAATGGATTTAATCCAGTAAATGTTTTTCGTTCTGAATTTGCTCGAACTGGAATATCACCATTTGATTCAGAATATGATAATGGTTCTGATTTTCAAGATTGAATTCTTAATTATTTTGGAGCTGAAGATAGAATTGAAGATGGTTTTGAAATTAAAACACTTTATGTTTTAAGAGAAATTGAAATTAATATTTTAAAAAAAATAATGGATTATAAATTACTTGAAGCTGTGCCAATTAAAATAAATACAGAATGACAAAAATATGATGATTTAATGCAAACTTATGAATTAATTTCTAAAATTAATATTATTGAACATTGAAATCAAATTTGAACAAGTTCTTTATCATATGTTCCATTTTGATTTGAACCACTTCAACGAAGTAACATTGATTTTAGTGTTCAAAACAATTATTTAATGAGTTATCAAGATTTACCGATAGCATTACAACAAGATAAAAAGGTTGACCTTGATGTATCGCCATTTTTAAATATTAATTTATTGTTATATATTTATTTAGGAATATCTGTTTTATTTTTAATTAATGCTTATTTAATTTTATGTCGCAAAAATATTACTTAAGGCAGGGGAAAGGAGATGTTAAAGCATGAATAATAATGCATTAGTACTTAGCGATGTTGCAATTGCTTCGCGTAATTTTAGCAAAAAGTTTAAAAATAGTATTGTTGGTCCATTTAATTTTAATGTTAGTCGTGGAAAATTACATGCCATTTTAGGTGCTTCTGGAAGTGGGAAAACAGTTTTCATTAAATCTTTAATTGGTGGTTTAAAGGGCTTTCATGGTGATATTACAATTTTTGGCAAAAAAGCAACAAAAATTAGTATGAAAAAAATGATTGGTTATGTTCCTGAGTTTGTTACTTTTCCTGAAAACATTAGTTCTTATAATTTTTTAAAATATTTAGGAAAAACAAATAATTTACGAGGAAAATATCTTCGTGACCGAATTGAATATTTAATGAAATCATTAGAAATTTGAGAACACCGTGATAAAGATGTTAATTTATTTTCATCAGGAATGAAAAAAAGAGTAATGATTATTCAAGGTATTATTCATGATCCTGAAATTTTAATTTTGGATGAACCAGAAGCAGGATTAGATATTAATAACCGAAAAAAAATTATTTTTTATTTAAAACAATTAACACTTCGTGGTAAAACTGTCTTTTTTTCATCCCATTTACTAGATGAAATTAAAGACTATATTGATGAATTTACAATGGTCATGAATGGGGCGCAAATTTATACGGGGCAATTAGCTGCCTTTAATATTAAAAATAGTTATTATCTAGTGACTAATAATCCCCAAGTAATGATTCGTTATTTTAATTTAAACCGAGTACCAAACTGATATGATCGAGGAAATAATTCGTTAAATTTTGTTTTAAATTCACCATTACATTTATATTATGTCACTCAATATGCATTAAAAAAACAAATTAAAATTGCTAAAATTAGTGAAGTTGAATTTTCATTTGATTTTCTATTACAAAAATTAAATATTACGCTACCTCACAATATGACTACTAATCGTAAATTACGAAAGAAACATTTGAAGTAACAGCAACAAAGTTAATTAACCAGAATAAGTTTTAAATGTAATTATGTAACAAAATTAAAGAAAGTAACCTTTAAAAATATTTTAATGGGTATTAAAGTATTTTTTTATTATAATTAAATTATGTCCAATATTTAAAAAAGGAGCAAATTGTATGGAATTTGATATTTAGGCGTCCTGTACGATGAACCGACAAAAAAACAATTCTTGTGAGATTGTTTTTTTATTTTTCTATTAAAAAAATAAATTTATTTGCATTATTCATCGGATAGTATCTTTAAATTTAGAACTTTTATCATAAAAACAGATGTTATTCTGTTTTCCCTACACAAAATAAATGATATTTTTATAAATTTCCTTTCAATAAAGGTATTATCCGTTGAATAATGCAACGCTTAAAATTTAATATTTTGATGCTTAAAGATGGATACTCTGGATGGGCTACAATTATTAGGGCCATAATTATATAGACTTCAAAATTAAATAAAATTATTAAGAAAGAAGGAATATAAAAATGGGAAATAAAACTTCATACTCTGAAGAATTTAAAAAACAAATTGTCATGCTATATAAAAATGGTAAAAGTGTTATTAATCTAGGACAAGAATATAATTTACCAAAACCAACTATTTATAGTTGAGTTAAAAATTATAATAATTCTGGTTCATTTAAAGCAAAAGACAATCGCACACTAGAAGAAAATGAAATAATAACTTTACGAAAAGAACTTAAAGACTTGAAAATGGAAAATGACATTTTAAAGCAAGCCGCACTGATAATGGCCAAAAAATAACAATAATTAATAACAACAAAACAAAATATTCAGTAAGAAAAATATGTAAGATTTTGGGTTTATCAAAATCAACGTATTATTATCAAACTAATAAATGTATTAACAAGCAAGTTAATAATTATTAACAAGAAATTATCAGTGCCTTTAATAAAAGTCGCAAAATTTATGGGGCTCGCAAAATTAAAGTTATTTTAAACAGAAAAGATATCATCTTATCGCGGCGAAAAATCAGATTCTTTATGATCAAAAATAATTTGGTTTCTAAATACACCAAATTAAAATATCATAATCATAAAACAACAGTCAATAATGACCAAATTAATAATATTTTAAATCGTCAATTTAACAACAAAAAACCTAATGAAGTTATTGTTAGTGATTTAACATATGTTCAAGTTGACGCTAAATGACATTATATTTGTTTATTAATTGACTTGTTTAATCGTGAAATAATTGGTTATAGTGCTGGGCCGAATAAAACGGCCGAACTGGTCCAACAAGCTTTTCATAAAATAACACGACCATTAAATCAAATAACTCTATTTCATACTGATCGTGGTAATGAGTTTAAAAATAAAATCATTGATGAAATTTTAATAACTTTTAATATTAAAAGATCATTAAGCAATAAAGGCTGCCCTTATGATAATGCTGTGGCTGAAACAACTTACAAAACTTTTAAAACTGAATTTATTAAGGGTAAAAAATTTAAAAATTTAACACAATTAAAATACGAACTTTTTGATTTTGTGCATTGATATAACAATATTCGAATTCATGGCAGTTTAAATTATTTATCTCCAGTTACTTTTAGAAAACAAATGTCTATATAAAAAGTGTCCTAAAAAGTGTTGCCATTCCACACTTTGCATCAACTATTTTTTTAGTATATCCATCAATAATTGTTGATTGATAATATCTTTCTCCTTTTCAAATTAAATATGTTACATCAGTATATAGTACTGAAAACCTTGTTTTTATATCATTGAATTTACGTTTAATTAAATCAGGATATTGCAATAAGCTTTTTTCTTTATTCTGTTTATACTTTATTTTTCTTCTCATTTTTCTTACATATTCAGGTTGTATTTGATTATCACGCATAATTCTTAAAACTTTTTTTAAATTATATTTTATACCATAATCTTCTTTTAAATATTTAGTAATTCTTCGATAACCAAATTGTTTTAAATTTTCTTCATAGACTTTTACAATATCATTTATTGCTTTTTTATCTTTTTTGCTACTGTCATAATTTTTATATTTATCTCAATAATTACGTTTTAACCCTGTTACTTCTAGAAATAATTTTATTGAATATTCACGACAATTTTGTTTAATAAAAGAGACGATTATTAGTTTGCTTAATTGTAAAAGTCATGGAGCTTTTTTAATAATTCATACCTTGTTTTATAATATTCTAAATTTCTTTTGGCAAAAGAAATTTTAGGTCCTTTAGGATTGTTTAATTTTCCTTTTTTATGATTTGCTCATCAAGATTATACTGTATTTGCATTTATATTATATTGTTTTGCTACTATTCAACAACTTTTTTGTTTAATTTCCTCAATGATTTTTGTTCTAAATTCTGATGTATATTTGTTATATTTTTGTCCTTTTTTGCCATATAAAAATGCACCCCCTATAAAAATTTAGCAAAATCTTTTTTTATTTTACTTACTTTTTGGGGTTCAGTCTTCACAAAACTAGAAAAAAATAAAAATAAAAGTTAATTATAACTTTTATTTTTATTTTAGAATAATATTTTTGGAAGAACAAAAAAAGGTTGCAATTAATTGAAAAATAATTATAATAAAACCATAAATATTAGAGGAGTAATTAAAAATATAGTTCAGAGAGTTAATTGATGGTGTGAAATTAATCTATTGTTTTAATGAAGGTTGCTAAATATTTTAACTTAATATTTTAATTAAGGTAATAAGTGATACTTATTAAAAAAGGATGGTACCGTAATTATTAGAAAATAATTGCTCCTATTATTTTATTTAAATAATAGGAGTTTTTATTTAGAAAGGAAACAAAAATGGGAAAAGAATTAACAAAGAAATATGATCATGCCTTGGTCGAAACAGGAAAATATCAATTTTGAAAGAAAAAAGGTTATTTTACTACAGATGTTAAAAGAAAACAGCCAAAGTTTAGTATTGTTATTCCACCCCCAAATGTGACTGGGAAATTACATTTAGGTCATGCGTGAGATACAACATTGCAAGACTTGATTATTCGCTATAAAAAATTACTAGGATTTGATACTTTATATTTACCAGGAATGGACCATGCGGGAATTGCTACACAGGCAAAAGTAGAAGAACGTTTACGTATAACAAAAAATATTTTACGACATGATTTAGGGCGCGAAAAGTTTATTGAACAAGTTTGAACATGAAAGGAAGAATATGCTGAAATTATTCGTGAGCAATGAGCTAAATTAGGATTAGCATTAGATTATTCACGTGAACAATTTACATTAAATAATAATTTAACATCAGCAGTACAAAAAGTTTTTATTGATTTATACCAAAAAGGATTAATTTATCGTGGTAAACGAATTATTTCTTGAGATCATGTGCAAAAAACCGCTTTATCAAATATTGAAGTTATTTTTCAAGAGCAACAAGGCAAAATGTATTACTTTAAATATTTTTTAGAAAATAGTACAAGTGAGTTTTTGACGATTGCAACAACACGCCCAGAAACAATCTTTGCTGATCAATGTGTTATTGTTAACCCAAATGATAATCGTTATCGCAAATATTGAAATAAAAAAGTGATAAATCCAGCAAATGGTGAATTGCTTCCTATTATTTGTGATGATTATGTTGACCAAGATTTTGGAACGGGAGCAATGAAATGTACACCAGCACATGATGCTAATGATTTTGAAATTGCTTTGCGTCATCATTTAGCAATGCCAATTTGTATGAATTTAGATGGGACAATGAACGAATTGGCTGGAAAATATCATCATCAAGATCGTTTTACTGCCCGTCAAAATTTAGTTAATGATTTAGAACACCAAAAGTTAATTGTTGAAATTAAAGATCATTCTCATAAAGTTGGTTTTTCAGAACGAAGTGGTGCTATTGTTGAACCATATTTATCAGACCAATGATTTGTTAAAATGGAATATTTTGCTGAAAAAATTATTAAATTTCAATCATCAACAAATAAAATTCAATTTTATCCATCTCGATTTAATACAACATTAATTAATTGAATGAAAAATGTTCAAGATTGATGTATTTCACGGCAACTATGATGGGGGCATCAAATTCCAGCATGATATCATAAAGATGATTCAACAAAAATTCATGTTGGTTTAACTCCACCAGATAATAGTAAAAATTGAATTCAAGATGGAGATGTTTTAGATACTTGATTTTCATCAGCATTATGACCAATGACAACTTTAGGATGAAATTGAGATAAAACATTATTTCAACGCTATTTTCCAACTAATGTTTTGGTGACTGGTTATGATATTATTTTCTTTTGAGTTTCAAGAATGATGTTTGACTCATTAGAGTTTACAAAGAAAAAACCATTTAATGATGTTTTAATTCATGGTTTAATTCGTGATGAAGAAGGCCGAAAAATGAGTAAGTCATTAGGGAATGGGATTGATCCGATGGATGTTATCAAAGAATATGGTGCAGATACATTACGTTATTTTTTAGTTACAAATAGTGCACCAGGACAAGATTTACGTTATTCTTTAGAAAAAGTTAATAGTGCTTGAAATTTTATTAATAAGTTATGAAATGCTGCTCGTTATGTTGAAATAAATTTAACAAGTAATTTTAAACCATTGGCTAATTTTGAAACAGAAATTAAAAACTTATTATTAAACCATCAAGAAAATGCTATTGACCAATGAATTTTAACAGAATTAACAAAAACAATTTCTAAAGTACAAACTAATATGGAAAAATATGAATTTGTTTTAGTTGGCAAAGGTTTGTATGATTTTGTATGAAATAAGTTTTGTTCATGATATATTGAATTAACAAAAGTTAATTTACAAAGTAATAATGCTACAATCAAGATGGTATCAATTCAAACATTGTTTTATGTTTTAAAACAAATTTTAATTATGTTACATCCATTTATTCCATTTGTAACGGAAGAAATTTATCAAAAATTAAATTTGAAAGAGTCAATTATGTTAGAAGTTTACCCAAAAATTAATTTTAATTATAATGTTGATTATTTAAATTTAGTAACGGAAATTGTCGCTGCAATCCGTGAATTGCGAAGTAATTATCAAATTAAAAAAGAACATATTATTGAAATTTGATTTGATCAAACAAGTAGTAAAAATAATATTACTACAAATGTTATTGCATTAATTAATGAATTTATTTTAAAAATGGTTAATAGTAAAGTTATGGGCGTGCTTCAACAAAAAAATGCAAACCAAAAATATGCAACAATTCCATTAACGAATGTTATTTTAGAAGTTGTATTGAATGATATTGTTGATGAAACAGTTGAGCAACAAAAAATCAATGGGGAATTAACTCGCCTCGAACAAGAACTAGAACGAAGCAAAAATATTTTAAACAATCTAAGTTTTTTAGCAAAAGCAAATCCTGAAAAGATTAAACTTGAACAAGAAAAATATGCCCAATATTTAGAACAATATCAACAATTAAAAAGAAAAATAACAAATGGCAATTCCAACAATTAACATTATTGGGGCTGGATTAGCAGGAACCGAGGCAGCGTATCAATTAGCACGACGAGGTTTTAAGGTTAACTTATATGAAAGTAAACAATTAATAAAAAATCCAGTACAAAAACAAAATTCATTTGCAGAATTGGTTTGTTCAAATTCGTTACGTAGTGAAAGTTTAACGAATGGTGTTGGTTTATTAAAACAAGAAATGTTCGCATTTGATTCATTAATTATTAAAGCAGCTTATGCAAGCCGTGTTCCAGCCGGGGGGAGCATTAGCTGTTGAACGGAATCAGTTTTCAGAATATATTACAACATGGTTAACAAATAATTCAAATGTCACTTTAATTGACCAAGAGGCAACAACTATTGATGATAAAGCAATTACATTGATTGCTTCTGGACCCTTAACAACATCAAAATTTCAAACGACCATTCAAGCATTATTGGGGCAAGAATATTTTTACTTTTATGATGCAGCAGAACCAATTATTATAAAAGAAAGTATTGATTTTACTAAGGTATATTATAAATCACGTTATGATCAAGGCGATAGCAAAGATTATATTAATTGCCCAATGAACAAGGATGAATTTGAATTATGAGTTCAAGCATTAATTACGGCAGAAACAGTAGCTTTACATGATTTTGAAAAAGAAATTTATTTTGAAGGGTGTATGCCAATTGAGGTAATGGCAAAACGGGGGATTAAGTCATTATTGTTTAGACCATTAAAACCAGTTGGTTTAGAAACCACAAATGGTAACCGCCCATATGCTGTTGTGCAATTACGTCAAGATGATGCAATTGATACATTATATAATTTATTTAGTTTTCAAACTAATTTAAAGTTTCCTGAGCAAAACAACGCCTTATTAGCATGATTCCAGGTTTAGCAAATGCTCAGATTTTACGATATGGTGTTATTCATAAGAATAATTTTATTAATTCCCCAATTTTATTAAATCAATTTTTACAAGTAAAAAAACATCAGAATGTATTTTTTGCTGGTCAAATTATTGGTGTTGAGGGATATGTTGAATCAGCGGCCACAGAAATTATTAGTGCCCTAAATATTGCAAGATTATTAAATAATGACCCAATGTTAACATTTCCACCCGAAACAATGATGGGAGCATTAGTGAATTACATTATTAATGCTTCAAAAACTAATTTTCAGCCAATGAAAGCAAATTTTGGGGTTATTCCTGCCTTTGAGCAGCATTTTAAAAGTAAAAATGAAAAATATTTAGCATATAGTGAACGTACATTAACAACATTAAAACATTTTATTATAAACAATAATTTAAATGTGGAAAGTATCTTTTAATAATTTTAAAAAAGCATAAAATATAAATATAATAATGCAAAAAAAGAGGCGGTAAAAATGAATTTGGAATTGAATGCATTAATTAATGGTGAATTAATCAATAATGGGGATTGATTAGAAATAATTTCACCAATTAATAATAAGCCATATGGCCGTGTTCCAGCTCTAAAAGAAAAAGAAATAAATGAAGCGTTTAAGTGGGCTCGACAGTCACAAAAAGCATGAGCAAATTTAACTTTATTTGAACGAATTATTTATTTGCAAAAATGAGCAAAATTATTAGAAAGTCATAAAACAGAGCTCGCGAAGATTATGGCCAATGAAATTGGAAAAAGTTTAAAAGATGGTCAAGTTGAGGTAGAACGTAGTATTGAATATATTGATTATACAATTGAAGAAGCAAAACGAGTTTTTCCAGAAACATTAACTGGGGATGGTTGAAATATTAAAAATAAATTAGGGATTTTTTCTCGTGTTTCGAAAGGTGTTGTTTTGGCAATTTTACCATTTAATTATCCTGTTAATTTAAGTATTGCAAAAATTGCACCAAGTTTAGTTGTTGGTAATACTGTTGTTTTTAAACCGGCAACAAATGGCAGTTTAACCGGGTTATATATGGCAAAATTAGCTTCTGAAGTTGGTTTTCCAAAAGGCGTTTTTAATGTTGTAACTGGTCGTGGGCGTGATATTGGAGATTTATTAGTTTTAAATCCTGAAATTGATGTTATTTCATTTACTGGGTCAGTTGCTGTTGGCAATCATATTCGCAAATTAGGACACGGAAAAGACTTAGTATTAGAATTAGGGGGAAAAGATCCAGCTTTATTATTAAAAGATGCTGATTTAACAAAAGCGGTAAAAGAAATTGTTGCTGGTGCTTATGCTTATTCTGGGCAACGTTGTACGGCCGTTAAGCGAGTATTAGTAGATGAAACAATTGCTGATGAACTAGTAAAATTATTAAAAATAGAAGTTAGCAAGTTAGAAGCAGGTTCGCCATTAGATAATAAAGCTATTATTCCCGTCATTGATTTAAAAGCTGCAGATTTTGTACAAGGTTTAATTGATGATGCTTTAGCAAAAAAAGCAACATTAGTACTTGGCAATAAACGAAAAGATAATTTAATTAGTGCAACTTTAATTGACCACGTTACCCCAGAAATGCGATTAGCATGAGAAGAGCCATTTGGTCCAGTCTTACCAATTATTCGTTGCAAGAATGTTGAAGAAATGATTACCTTATCAAATAAATCAAATTTTAAATTGCAAGCATGTATTTTTACAAAAGATATTAATGCAGCATTTAATATTGCTAATGAATTAGAAACAGGAACGGTTAATATTAATGGTCGTACTCAACGAGGACCTGATTCATTCCCATTTTTAGGAATTCATGATTCTGGTCAAGGAGTTCAAGGGATTCGTGAAACAATTAATTCAGTGACACGTTTTAAAGGATTAGTAATTAATTATTAAAACTAATCTTTTTTAGTTTTATGATATATTATAATTATAAGTAGGTGAAAGTAAAAAAATGGAAAATAAAGTAGAGCAAATGTCTTTGCGTGAAGAAAAAATTGAACAAACTTTGAATGATCTAATGTCAACAATTCAAGCAATTAATTTAGATCTTACTGAATTACAAGAACGATCAAGTTTACAAACGAATGCTGTTCTTGATTAATATGATACTATTGCTGAGCAAATTGCTAATATTGCTAAGGAAATTAATTATTTAGAATATAAGTTTGATATTACCGAAATTTCACTATATTTAATTTTTTTAGATTTAAAATTATCATTTAATATTTTAAAAAATAAGTTAGAAGTAACAAAATATTTAATCCAGCTTTTTCAAAGACAGTAATTAATTATTATTGTCTTTTATATTATTATTTTTAGTGGAGGTTATTTAAAAATGGATTTAAATCAAGAAAATTTTTTGTTTACAGATGGATAAGAACATCTTATTATTGATTTTCAGAAAGAAAAGGGCTATATTTTTTATTTTTTTCCGAAAGCAGCAGCACCAGGCTTCACTTTATAAACAGTTTCTTATAATCGTTATTATCAAAAGTTTTTAACTGCTGGTTATAATGTTATTGGTATTAGTAGTGATAATTTTAAAAAAACAAACTAAGTTTCAAAATGATAATAATGTTAGTTTCCCTAATGCTATGTGATATTGATTCTAAATTATGTGAAATGTTTGGTGTCTTGAAATAAAAGAAAATGTTGATAGCATTACAAAAGTTGAGATTTTACAAAAAAATATAAATAAAAACAACTAAACAAATTAAATAAATTTACTAAAAACCTAATATTAAGCATTTTTTTGCATTACTTAATTAATAAGTAAATTTAATTTTGTTTGTTATACTTACAAACCTCAACTTTTTTCTTACTATCATAATGTTTATCTTGGAATTGAACGAAGCACTTTTTTGTTAGACAATGATTTTAAGATTATTCAAGAATGACGGAAAGTTAAACCAGTTGAACATATTAAAACATTGTTATCAGTAGTAACATAAACTGATTTAAATAGTAAATCTTAGTGTTATATTTATATTATTTTAGTAATAATTAGCATTGTAATGTAAGTTTTTAGGAGACAAAATATTTAAAATTACGAAAGGATTTTAATATGGTACAAAATTTAATAAACTTCTCAACAAATTTTAAATATAATGGTTTATCTAACCAAAAAATTATTGTTAATTATAATAAAGTTTTTAAATATATTAAATTAAACAATAAAACATGTATATTGTAAACCAAATGCAACACTTTATGAAAAATAAAGTGTTTTTTTATTTTTTTATGTAAATTGTACTATGAAGTGTAGCAGCTTATTTAATATCATTATAACACCAATAAAATAAATGTTCAATATAATTTATTTTTGGGCGAGTAAATTTTTTGCGGGTTTTATAAAAACAATAAAAAAATATCCTTAATTTATTGAACTAAATAACATTTAAAAACAAAAACCCGTATCTTTTTTATTCACCCTATTTTTAAAAAATTTAGTAGTTTTGTCTTAAATTTATCAATTTTGGCACACTGAAAAATAAAATTATTAAAATTTATGATAACTATCACTTAAAATTTAAACATTTGTATAAAAACTTCTTTTGAAGATAGTCAATGTAAAGATTTTTTAAGTTTAGAGTTTATTATATTAGCAACTTCTTGATAGTAATTTCTTGAATAAATACTTAAATCAGTACCTTTTAAAAATCAATGTCTAAAATCGCGGATTGCTCTTTCAACTTTAGGTTTTTGTGTTGGAGTTCCAGCATCACAAAAATACACTTTAGCATTTGTTATTTTTTCAATTTTTTCTCAATCAGCAAATTCTTTTCCTTGATCTGTTATTATTCCTTTGCATCTATCTTTGAGAAATCTGTTAGAAAAAATTCGTTTTACTGTGTTTGTAATAACTTCTCTTGTTGTTTTTTATTTTAATGGTTCAATGATTTTAAATTGGGTTAATTCTTCTATTAAAACTAAACAAGCACTATTATTTTTGCCAACCATAGTATCCATTTGAAATCAACCAAATTCATATTTATCATGTTTTGATTGGTCAATAGTTCTAAAATTTCTTATTTTTCCGCGATTATCAATTATGTTTTTCGTTTTATATTTTCTGCCATGAAAATATAAATTATACTTATTGAAATTTAAAAATCCCAAATTAATATATTTATATAAAGTTTTAAAAGATGGAATGGCAACACTTTTTAGGACACTTTTTATATAGACATTTGTTTTCTAAAAGTAACTGGAGATAAATAATTTAAACTGCCATGAATTCGAATATTGTTATATCAATGCACAAAATCAAAAAATTCGTATTTTAATTGTGTTAAATTTTTAAATTTTTTACCCTTAATAAATTCAGTTTTAAAAGTTTTGTAAGTTGTTTCAGCCACAGCATTATCATAAGGGCAGCCTTTATTGCTTAATGATCTTTTAAAATTAAAAGTTATTAAAATTTCATCAATGATTTTATTTTTAAACTCATTACCACGATCAGTATGAAATAGAGTTATTTGATTTAATGGCCGTGTTATTTTATGAAAAGCTTGTTGGACCAGTTCGGCTGTTTTATTCGGCCCAGCACTATAACCAATTATTTCACGATTAAACAAGTCAATTAATAAACAAATATAATGTCATTTAGCGCCAACTTGAACATATGTTAAATCACTAACAATAACTTCATTAGGTTTTTTGTTGTTAAATTGACGATTTAAAATATTATTAATTTGGTCATTATTGACTGTTGTTTTATGATTATGATATTTTAATTTGGTGTATTTAGAAACCAAATTATTTTTGATCATAAAGAATCTGATTTTTCGCCGCGATAAGATGATATCTTTTCTGTTTAAAATAACTTTAATTTTGCGAGCCCCATAAATTTTGCGGCTTTTATTAAAGGTACTGATAATTTCTTGTTCATAATTATTAACTTGCTTGTTAATACATTTATTAGTTTGATAATAATACGTTGATTTTGATAAACCCAAAATCTTACATATTTTTCTTACTGAATATTTTGTTTTGTTATTAATTATTGTTATTTTTTGGCCATTATCATTGCGGCTTGCTTTAAAATGTCATTTTCCATTTTCAAGTCTTTAAGTTCTTTTCGTAAAGTTATTATTTCATTTTCTTCTAGTGTGCGATTGTCTTTTGCTTTAAATGAACCAGAATTATTATAATTTTTAACTCAACTATAAATAGTTGGTTTTGGTAAATTATATTCTTGCCCTAGATTAATAACACTTTTACCATTTTTATATAGCATGACAATTTGTTTTTTAAATTCTTAAGAGTATGAAGTTTTATTTCCCATTTTTATATTCCTTCTTTCTTAATAATTTTATCTAATTTTGAAGTCTATATAATTATGGTCCTAATAATTATAGCCTATCCAGATAGTAATATGTTGATCTAGCAAATTTCAATGTTTTACATAAATTAATAATTGGATATTTTGCTTTGTTATTTTTAATGATTGCTATTTTTTGCCGATTATCAGTGTTGCTTGCTTTAAAATGTCATTTTCCATTTCTAATTGTTTAACTTTTTTACGTAATTGAATTAATTCGTTTTCTTCTGGCGTTCTATTGTCTTTAGCTTTAAATGAGCCCGAGTTGCTAAATTGGTGAGCTCATTTCCAAACAGTAGATTTACCAATTTGATAATCATTGACTAATTGTTCAGTAGTTTGACCCATTTTGTAAAGACCAACAATTTGTTGCTTAAATTCATCAGTATAATGATTCTTTGCCATAATTACACCTCCATTGTAGTTTAATTATAAATATTTACTCTACATTATTGTTGTCCAATTTATCTTAACCCATCCAGTCAATTCATAATTTTATAGATTATTTTTTAACTAAAAATTATATTTTTAAAAGAAGTTGAATTTTTTATAAATTTTGTTATCATTTAGTCATAAGCGAAACCTAATTTGTTTCTAATTACTTAATTTTATTAAAAACCTAAGAATAATGAATACTACCACATTTTTAGAGTGAGGATTGAGTTATTCAAATGTTTATGGAAATTTATTGTATAATTTATTTATACATTAATTAGGAAGGATAATATTGTAAGAGTAAAAAACTACTTTTATGTTAAATTGAAGGGATGATGAAAATGAAATTTAGAGAATGGAAACATACCTTACGGGATGGCATTGAATTACATATGTATGAATGGAAACCTGATAATGATAAAAACATTAAGGGGATTGTTCAGCTAGTTCATGGTAGTGCAGAGCATGCTTTTCGTTATGATGATTTTGCCAAATTTTTAGTAGCAAATGATTATGTTGTCATTGCTGAAGACCATCGTGGGCATGGGAAAACAGCTCTGTCTTCCGAAGATCTTGGTTTTTTCGCTGAAGAAGAAGGGTGAGAAAAAATTATTGATGACTTATATGAAGTAACAACTTATATTAAAAAAAGTTATCCAAACCAACCAATTGTAATGTTTGGTCATTCAATGGGTTCTTTTATGATACGTCATTATGCAATAAAATATGGCACAAATATTGCAGCATTAGTTATTTGCGGGACAGCACATTACTCAAAACAATTGTTAAAATTTTCAGTTAAAATGGCTAAAATTGAACAAAAAATGAAAGGATCAAAATCAAAGGATAATTTTATTTATAAATTTTCTTATGCACCATTAAATGCTCGTTATAAAAAAGAGGGTAATTTAGGAACTGAATGATTATCAACAGATAAAACAGTTCAAGAAGCTTTTGTAAATGACCCATTAACAGGGCAAGTTTTTTCAACAAGTGCTTTTAAAGATATGTTTACAGGATTGTTGTTTATTACAAATAAGAAAAATATTAAAAATACACCAGATAACTTGCCATTACTATTTATTGCAGGCGCTGATGATCCGGTTGGAAAATATGGAAAGATGGTTATGAAGACTGTTGATTTATATAAAAAGGCAGGAAAAAAAGTTAAAGTCAAATTATATCCAAATGCTCGTCATGAGATTTTGAATGAGCCAATTAAAAAAGAGATTTATCAAGATATTTTAAATTTTTATAATAAGAGTCTTTTTGTTTAAATAAAAGCAACTTATTTTTTTAAAAAACAAGAGTTAGTATCTTGTTTTTTCTATTTTTTTGCTTTAATATAGTTAGTAAGCAATGAGGAGAGAAAAATGAATTTATTACACGAATGATCAAGTTTTAATATCCTAAATTCAATTTCATTTTTCTTTAATCCGTTATTGGAACGTATTGCAATAATTTTTCTTACTAATTTTCTTTTATTCTATCTTGTTTTAAAGATTGTAAAATATTTTTTTACTATTCGCGCTAGAAAAAATGAAATAAAATCTTTAGCGACAAGATATTTCTTTAGTGCAACTTTTGCTATTAGTGAGTTTATTGTGCTTTTAATTTTACAAATTATTCTTTTACAAATTTATGCAAGTAAAAGAGATACCAGTATTTATCTTAGCATTGTTTTAGTTTTACAATTTTTTATTGCAATTATTGTCTTAATAAATAAACAATTTTTAAACTATACTTTAAAATTAGTTATGTTAGTTTTGTTATCATTGTTGTTTTCATTTTTAATAACAAAACAATTGTGAAATTGTTTTTATTATATTAATAATAATCATATTTTAGCATTATGATTAATAAAAAATATTTCAATTATTTTTATTATTACATTTTTTTATTTATTTGATTTAAAAACAACATTTTTACATGATTTTGCTTTCCGAATTTTAACTTTCTTAATTTTAATTAGTAATTTTGAAAATGGCTCAGCAGACTTAAAAATTTTAGATCGTTCATTGTTTTTTAAAATTATTTTAAAAATAATTAAAGTTTTATGTTTATTAGATTTATTTTTCTTAATAAAAACTGCCAAGAAAACAATGAAAAATTTATGACAAATTAATGATGATAATTCAATTCAACTTGTTACACTTTTATTATTGTTAAATAATATTCGTTTTTTTAATATCAGTGAAAAAAATGGTTTAGAAAATTTACCAAATAAATTCTTAAGAAATGAAATTAATGGTTGAAGAGGGATTCTTCAAGAATAAAATAAGAATTAATTTATTTTACTAATTCAATGATTTAGTTATTTATTAATTATAAAAAGAAAAGAGATAATAATAATGCGAAAGTTACTTAATATTTTAGCAGCAGCAACTTTAGTAGCAACGCCAGCTCTTACTGCCAGTTGTAAAACTAAGACAAAATCAGTAGAAGATAAATATAAAGATTCATTAGTTGAAAATTTACCTAATGAACCATTAAAATCAAAAATTTTACAAACAACATTACTTACAAAACTAACAATTGCGAATCGACATGAAAATTTAAATACATATACACCTTCAATTTTACAAATGTTAATGCGACTACCTGGTTCATATAAAGATAAAGATGGTAATATTGTTGATATTGATTACTATCGTGGTAAATATTTAAATAAAAATGATGGGATGCCATTAACAACTTTATCATCAAATTATGATTATATGAATTTATTAGATAATGAATTATATAATACAGAAAAACAAACTAAGAAAAAAATTCCTGATTATTCTGATGAAGATCCTTTACCAACAATTCCTAATTTAGCAGAAAATAGTAATATGTTAAATTATTGATTTGATGGAGGACCAATGTCAAGTTATTCAACTGCAAAGGAAATTTTACCAACTAAATGTGATGATAAAAGAATTAATCAAAACATTATTGATGCATGTAATAAAGCAATGTTTGAGATGCCGCGCGCAACTTATTTTTATAATTTAAATATGGATTATAATCCGATGGCAACAAAAGATATTAAATTTGATACGAGTACAAATCAAAACCTCCTTATTAATAATCAAAAATTTGCGACAGGAGGACCATTTAAAACGGCCCAAAAATCAGAAGAACAAAATAAATTAGCAATAATTTTACAGTTAATTTCAATGGCGGATATGTTTACAGACCGTTCGCAATCAAAAGCATATATTAATCAATTGAACAAATTTTTATCTTTATCAAAAGATAGTGATGTAACATTTATGGGAAGTATTTTAGGAGCTATTTATTATCAGATTTTTGCTTCTCCTAAATTACCTAATGACCCAACAAAAGAGAATGAAAATTATATTTTTGCAAAATTTGGGGTAACAAAAGCGTTGCAACTTTTAGGTAAAGATAGTAGTGAAAGACAAGCAATTCAGCAAAAAATTGATGATTTTTTCGCTAAACAATCACAAGTTTTTAGTGATTTATTAGCAGTAAAACCAATGAAACCGGAACTAGACTTAGCTAATCCAGAAGATCAATATAAAAATCGCGATGCAATGTGAAATGGTAAAACACCAAACTTAAAATTAGCTGATTTATTGTTTAAAAAAGATGATTCAACAAAATCTTTAGCTGAATTATTTACTGATTTTGGTGAATATCTTGATGATTTATATACTAAAGCAGATTTAGAACACCAAGAAGAAGCAAATAATTCAATTAGTAGTTTTTTAACACTTGCTGCTAATAAAGTTACTACTGGATTTAAAGTAGTATTACAATCAATGTCAAAAATGATGTTATCAAAATTAGAAGGCGGCTTAGGAACCTTAAGCGTTAATGATATTAATCGTTTTGTTGTTGCCTTATCAAAAGGAATTTTACAAAGTGCTAATGCGTTAACGGAAGTTAACAAGTTACCATGATCAGAAGCAAGTGACCAAGAACAAAATCAAACAAAAATTTCACAATTATTAACAGGCAGTGATGACCCATCGACACCAGCAAAAGATTCATTTATGGATTTAGAATTTACATGGTTTAATGATAGTACGCAACCAGTAAGGGCATTATTAAACAAATTATATTTTGATCCAAATTCAGAAACACGAAAAGATTTATTAGCAATTAATAATGCTTTATATGACTATTCAAATACTTTATTATTAGGAGCAAATTGAAATATTAGCAATGGTAAATTAGAAGAAAATAAATTATCGTATGACATTGAATACCAAGGAACAGGTGATGCTGATGTTGCTGCTAATTTAGATTTACATCAAAAATGATATGTTTCAAAAGCAAACATTAAGACTTATCAAGATTTAAATGCAGCTTATTTAAATGCATTAGGTAATCATGATTTAGATTGATTTATGAAATATGATGGTCTAGGAAATAATTACCAAAAAGTGCATTATAAATATAAAGTAACTTGAATGAATATTAATCCTGGTGATGATAGTCATCAATATTGAGTAATTTATAATATTCAATGATTTGCAAAAGACAGTAGCGGGCAATGAAAACGTTATTATGATGCAATTGAAAATGATTAAAAATGGAATATAAGGGCTAAACATGAAAAAAATATTGTTAATGAAGCAAGGAATTTTAGGAATAATTAAAGCAAAAGAGCAATTCATTTCATTGCTTCTTTTGATTTTTATTTGTTCAATTATTACTTCTTGTCTATTTACAACGGTCACTAGTTTACAATCAGCAAATCGACAAATGGGTTATGGTAGTTTTGAATATAATTATTCATTTCATTGTTCGGCGATGGATTTTGAAAATTCAAATATGCAAACAATTACTCCAAGTTTTGCTTTTGATACAGAATATGTTTTAGTAGAAAACAATGATAATAAATTAACATATCCAAAAATTACAATTGGTGCAGCAGCGACAGATGTTTTTACTGTATTAAAACCATCTGATATTAATTTTAAATTAACTAATGGTAAAATTACTAATTTAACATTAAATTTAACATTACGAACAACTGCGCCAAATTATCAAAACTCATTAATAGCAAAATTACGAGCAATGGGTTATAATGCTTTAGCTGACCAATATTTTAAACTATTTTATACAACGCAAATATATAAAAACTTTTTAGGAATTATTACTGACTATATTAATACTAGTTTTTTAAAAAAGCAAAGTAATGCAACAAATGAAAAAATTAAAGTAAGCATTGCTAATTTTATTAATGGAAAAGCAAATTCCGAACAGCAAGCAATTGAACGATGAGATTATAATTTAAAAACAGTTGATAATGATTTTAATAAATTTGATATTCCTGATATTACTTTAACGTTGGGAAAACAAGATAATAAAACAGTGGTAACTAATATTTTAGAAAATACTTTATTTGAAAAAGGGCTTCGTGGTAGTTTTGGAGTTGCTACTCGTTTTTATGTAATTGATACAAGTGGAAACAAGGAAACACGAATTCAGTATTTAGCACAATCACCGTGGCAATATATTGATAAATTAAATCAAACAGGGATTAATGAAGCCAGAATGGTTATTGGTGACTTATTTAATAAAGTTACTTTTTTTGGTAATTATAGTGAACGAAGTTCTTTTCTTAATTTTGTACAAACTTATTACACAATGTTGGGAGTTGTTAGCAATTTTGATATTGCAATTCGGCAAGAAGTTACAACTTGAGATATTGCTAATAATTTAAAATATAAAGTAATTGGTTGACATGATTTATTAAAAGAAGAACAATTAAAGCTTTTTGATAAAGTTAATGAGTGGCCAGGACCATCATTAAATGAATCAATAATTAGCAATTATTATGCTGTTGTTAGTCCTAATTATCTAAAAGTACATCATAAAAATTTGCATGATAATATACAAATTGGCGAACGAACATTTACAATTGGAGCAACTGGTGGTGATACTTTAAATATTTATCCAACTATTTATGAAACTGATTTTATTCCTGATTTTAAAACGGATGTTGTCATTTATCTATCGTCTTATGGAATGTCTTTATTAGCAGAAGATAATAATAAAGGTTTAATTAGTTTAAAGGATAATTCACGAGTATTCTTAAAAAGTTTAACAAATAAACCAACCAAAAATTTAGCAATTTTTAAAAAATATTATGCAAATAATCCTAATCAATTAGATTTTTATGTTCAAATGCTAACCAAAAATTCAACGCCACAGGGCAATGATTCTTCAATTGGTGCTTTTGAACCAAAAGAAGTAACAAGTTCATTAACGCGGCGCTATGATTTATTAGCAAAAACAATTAATGTTTACATTTATATTGGTTTATTCTTCATTATTATTTTTGCCATAACATTATTTGCTGTTTCATATATTATTATTAAAGAAATGATTAAACGTGAGTCACCACAAATTGGAATGTTAAAAGCTGCTGGCTATTATTTACGTGAAATTGTACTTTCCTATTGAAGCATTTTAATGGTTAGTATTTTAATTGCAGTACCAACCGGTTGGTTAGTTGGAATTACCGCCCAATTATTCGTCGTAAAATTATTTAATATGTTTTTTATAATCAATTGAAGTTTTACTTGAAACTGAATGATTTTTCTTTTCCTAATTGGTTTTTTTGTTATTTTCTTATCATTAATTACTTTTATTACTTGTTATTTTTCAATTAATAAAACAGAAGTTTTAAGTTTAATTCATCCAATGCGTGAGTTAAAAGTTAATAATAGTTTAGCCCGTACTGTACGTAGTTTTCATTTTAAAACTTTTGTGGGTCGTTTCCGGATGGTTGTTTTATCAACATCACTAAAACAAGCATTTACTTATTTAGGAATTTTTGCCTTAGTGACATTTACTTTGACTGTCTCATTATTAGCGCCAGTCTATGCAAAAAATTTTAATACAAATTATTATAAAAACATTAAATATGGTAGTGAAGTTAAATACAGTAATGTCATAAGTAATAATCCGTTTTCTTATTATAAAACTTATGCATGAAATGGGATTGATAATGTTCCTAATACAACTGATCCAATTGAACAAGATTTATATCCCATTGGCGGGATGACACCACTAGCAAATTACTATAGTATTGATGGGGGGGCGACAATTAAACCATTAAAAGCGGTGAAACAAGAGCCGACTGTAGCTGGGATCTTAAAATATATGTTATCTTATAATTTTGTTACTTTATCAGGGACTAATTTATCATTAGGAATTTTTAATTATTTAAATAATTTAGTAAAAAATTATTCGACTGGCGATAGTGTTAGAGCTTTAGTATCAGGAATTTTATATACCGTATTACCAAAAGCATTAGGAATTGGGGCAATTCCATACCCACCATTTACTGACAAGGAAGATTATCCTGCATTATGAAGAACATGTTTTAGTAAAGCGACAAATGGAATTATCCCAGCTGCAGTTAAAGAAGATTGAAATAAAAATCCGGATAGAGCAAATCATTTTGCATTGGGAATTGGAACAATGAGTTATAATCCAACAACTGATGATGTTTTTACTAGTTTTGATGGAACGTATAATAATAAGCAATTTCCTGTTTATGGAATTAATCCAAATACAAAAATGTTAAAATTATCATCCGCTGAGCGTGCTATTTTAGCAAATAATGATAGTAAAGTAATTAACGCAATTTCTAATGTCACTGCATTACATCGTTTAAATCTTAATGTTGGGGAAGAAATTGAATTAACTCCCGAAGTAACAACATTGCAATATAATACTGGTCAGCATGAATGAACAGAATTTACTAACAATAATACAGATTTAAAATATCAAAACTGAAAATATAATTTAAGTGGTAACGCTGTTGGATGAAATGTAAATAATTATCAAAGTTTGTATTCATTAGATAAAAGTTATTTTACTTATAATACAAGTTCACAAACAAAATATTATGTTACTGATGATCGGAAGAGTGAATATCATAATTTAAATAATGTTGAATTATGGATTCCAAGGAATTCGACGATTGAAGCAATTTGAAGTAAAAAAACAATTACATTGAGTAATGGTCTTCAACGGATTTTATTAAAAGAATTAACAGTTGACGGAAATAAAATTATTCGAAAAGAACGAATTGATAATAAAGAGTACTGAGTTATTAAACCATATGATTTTAGTTTTGGCGGAGCATATAGTGGCGATTTTATTGATGGAATTCCAACAACATGATACCAAGCTGCTGTTGATAATAATTTTATTAAAGCAGCACCATCTTTAACACAAAAGCCAGTTAAAGTTAAAATTGCTAAAAGCATCGCAACTTATGATACACCACGCCTGTTTATTAGTATCAATAATGCTAATCAAATTAATTCATTTCCAATAAATAACATTGATAATAATTTAAATATAATGCAATGATACAATGGAAAATATACAACCGAATTACAACCATCTGATCAAATTAATCATTATTCGTTATCATCAACAAATGGTGATTTATCATTAAATAATTTCGCGGCTTCTTATAATTCATCTGTTTTGACAGCTGATTATGTTGGTATTAAAGCCAAAATTATGAGTCGGGTTATTATCGTTGCCTTATCAGTTGCTTTAATTTTTATTGTCATTATCATTATGGTTTCTGTTATTACAATATATTTTGCAATTGATCTCTTTATTAAAAAGTTTATTAAAATTATTGCAACAATGAAAGTGCAAGGTTATAGTCGTTGAGAAATTAATAATTTAACATTAGGAATTTTTATTCCCTTTGCTGTTGTTGGCTGATTACTGGGATATTTTATCACTTGAGGTTTAGCATGGACAATTACCCAGCGGATTTTAATGTTCTTTAATTTCTATGTTCCAATTGGAACAGGACTAATTACATTACCAATTATCTTAGGAGGAATTATTATTTTATATGTTATCTCGTACTTTATTTCAATGAAAAAAATTAATCAATTAAATATTCAAGAAATTGTTATGATGGAAAGTTAACAGTATTTAATAAAACTATGGTTCTAAACCATAGTTTTATTTTAATTCATTAATAGGTTTTAAAAACAGTAATTTATAATGATAAATTATATTTAGATTTTTGGTAGTAATAAAAAAGTTGAGGTTTTACAAAAATATAAATAAAGTAATTAAATATAAATTAAAGTAATCGCTTATCATAGCGATTTTTTTATTTGCATTATTCATCAGATAATATCTTTAAAATTAAAAATTAACCTATTTTCCCTAAAAATTAGTTAATATTTATAATTTCCTTTCTGTGATTTATTATATTTTTTTCGGTTTAACAACTAATAATATCATTTTTAATAAAGGTACTATCTGATGAATAATGCAATATAAAACTTAATATTTTGATGCTTAAAGATGGATAACTCATCTATGACACGAAGCCTTAAAGAAAGTGCGAAAGCGATTGGATTTACTATCCTATTTATTTCTTTAATTCTCGACAAGATTAATCACTTGTGAAATGTCAGAGCGCGTGTTTTTTGGCTTGTTTTCATAAAAAGAGTGCTGTTAAACCGAAAAAAACAATATCGGACACTAAAAAAACAAGATAGTTGGAGCTCCAAAAGGTTATTTTCTTTATATAAAGTTGTCTAGGGATGGATGAAGCGTAATTAATAACTGGGTAAATTTGTTTTACTTCCGTTGGGGGATAAACTCTGTTTAAATATAGAATTTTAGTATCGCCATACACCTCACTTTGGAGGTGAGTGGTGGCGAATTAAGCTAATTAAATCAAAATATAAATATTCTTACTAAATATCAAAATATTAACCAACAAAGGGATTTTCTGTTTATTTAAAAAAATAAAAAGAAAGGTGGAATGGCAACACTTTTTAGGACACTTTTTATATGGACATTTGTTTTCTAAAAGTGGATAGGCTCCAATTATTAGGACCATAATTATATAGACTTCAAAATTAGATAAAATTATTAAGAAAGAAGGAATATAAAAATGGGAAATAAAACTTCATACTCTGAAGAATTTAAAAAACAAATTGTCATGCTATATAAAAATGGTAAAAGTGTTATTAATCTAGGGCAAGAATATAATTTACCAAAACCAACTATTTATAGTTGAGTTAAAAATTATAATAATTCTGGTTCATTTAAAGCAAAAGACAATCGCACACTAGAAGAAAATGAAATAATAACTTTACGAAAAGAACTTAAAGACTTGAAAATGGAAAATGACATTTTAAAGCAAGCCGCACTGATAATGGCCAAAAAATAACAATAATTAATAACAACAAAACAAAATATCTTTAATTTTGTAGAAAACTCTTGATATTTATAAAATATACCTAAAATTAGGTATATTTTTAATATAAGAGGTGAATAATTAATGGAAAAAATAATTGAAGAATTAATAAATAGTTTAACAGATGATCAATTTTTATAATTTCATGAAAAAGTCAAAAAAGAAGCAGAATTAATTAAAAAACAAAAACGCTTAAATGAAATTGATCAAAAATTTAGGGATAAAGGTATTAAATGTCCTAATTGTCAATCTTTTTATTGTGTTAAAAATGGTCATAATCCTGAAGGAAAACAAAAATATTTATGCAAAAAATGTCGTCGTGCTAGTTTTGATGCTTTTCGTGATCATTTTACGTATTGAAGTCATTTAAATTATTAAATTATGAACAGTGAAATTTATTGATTCAAATTTCATTATTAGGGCAATCTAGTAAAATGATTTCCCACTTTATTAAAACATCACCGAAAACCGCTTGATATAATCGCCAAAAAATAATGAAATCAAAACAATTAGAAAACACCCAATTAAAATTTAAAACGTTGAATGGCCAAATTCAAATCGATGAAACATTTATTAAAGAAATCCACAAAGGTAATTTTAAAGATAAATTTGATAAAAGAAAAATTCATCTTGATTCATTTTCAACCAACACTAAATGTTGTATTCAAATGGCTGTTGATAGCAATAATAATATTTATGTTAAATCAACCAACACAAAACGATTACAAAAATAGTGAATTATTGAAAATATTAATAAACAATTAATCAAAGAAAATTCAATTATTATTTCTGACATGCAACCATTATATTTATTAGTAGCAAAACAAACAAATTATATTTTATTAGCAACTAAAACTAGTACAAATCCTGATGCTAGTTATCGGAAGTTAAATAAAATTAGTAAATTACAATCAAATCTTAAAGAATCCTTAATTCATTATCATGGCTTATGTTTCACAAACATTCAAAATTATTTAAATCTCTGAAAATGAAAATACCAGCATAAAGGTTTAACACCAAACCAACAATCATCGGTATTATATTTTAACGTATAAAAAAGTTAAATAACAATATTAAAAGTTTATATAATTTTCTTTTAAAGTTATCATATTGATGATTTTTTTTATTTCATCAAGAGTTTTCTACAAAATTAAAAAAATATTCAGTAAGAAAAATATGTAAGATTTTGGGTTTATTAAAATCAACGTATTATTATCAAACTAATAAATGTATTAACAAGCAAGTTAATAATTATGAACAAGAAATTATCAGTGCCTTTAATAAAACTCGCAAAATTTATGGGGCTCGCAAAATTAAAGTTATTTTAAACAGAAAAGATATCATTGGAATGGCAACACTTTTTAGGACACTTTTTATATAGACATTTGTTTTCTAAAAGTAACTGGAGATAAATAATTTAAACTGCCATGAATTCGAATATTGTTATATCAATGCACAAAATAAAAAAGTTCGTATTTTAATTGTGTTAAATTTTTAAATTTTTTACCTTTAATAAATTCAGTTTTAAAAATTTTGTAAGTTGTTTCAGCCACAGCATTATCATAAGGGCAGCCTTTATTGCTTAATGATCTTTTAATATTAAAAGTTATTAAAATTTCATCAATGATTTTATTTTTAAACTCATTACCACGATCAGTATGAAATAGAGTTATTTGATTTAATGGTCGTGTTATTTTATGAAAAGCTTGTTGGACCAGTTCGGCCGTTTTATTCGGACAAGCACTATAACCAATTATTTCACGATTAAACAAGTCAATTAATAAACAAATATAATGTCATTTAGCGCCAACTTGAACATATGTTAAATCACTAACAATAACTTCATTAGGTTTTTTGTTGTTAAATTGACGATTTAAAATATTATTAATTTGGTCATTATTGACTGTTGTTTTATGATTATGATATTTTAATTTGGTGTATTTAGAAACCAAATTATTTTTGATTATAAAGAATCTGATTTTTCGCCGCGATAAGATGATATCTTTTCTGTTTAAAATAACTTTAATTTTGCGAGCCCCATAAATTTTGCGGCTTTTATTAAAGGCACTGATAATTTCTTGTTCATAATTATTAACTTGCTTGTTAATACATTTATTAGTTTGATAATAATACGTTGATTTTAATAAACCCAAAATATTACATATTTTTCTTACTGAATATTTTGTTTTGTTATTAATTATTGTTATTTTTTGGCCATTATCAGTGCGGCCTGCTTTAAAATGTCATTTTCCATTTTCAAGTCTTTAAGTTCTTTTCGTAAAGTTATTATTTCATTTTCTTCTAGTGTGCGATTGTCTTTTACTTTAAATGAACCAGAATTATTATAATTTTTAACTCAACTATAAATAGTTGGTTTTGGTAAATTATATTCTTGCCCTAGATTAATAACACTTTTACCATTTTTATATAGCATGACAATTTGTTTTTTAAATTCTTCAGAGTATGAAGTTTTATTTCCCATTTTTATATTCCTTCTTTCTTAATAATTTTATCTAATTTTGAAGTCTATATAATTATGGTCCTAATAATTATAGCCTATCCAGATAGTAATATGTTGATCTAGCAAATTTCAATGTTTTACATAAATTAATAATTGGATATTTTGCTTTGTTATTTTTAATGATTGCTATTTTTTGTCGATTATCAGTGTTGCTTGCTTTAAAATGTCATTTTCCATTTCTAATTGTTTAACTTTTTTACGTAATTGAATTAATTCGTTTTCTTCTGGCGTTCTATTGTCTTTAGCTTTAAATGAGCCCGAGTTGCTAAATTGGTGAGCTCATTTCCAAACAGTAGATTTACCAATTTGATAATCATTGACTAATTGTTCAGGAGTTTGACCCATTTTGTAAGGACCAACAATTTGTTGCTTAAATTCATCAGTATAATGATTCTTTGCCATAATTACACCTCCATTGTAGTTTAATTATAAATATTTACTCTACATTATTGTTGTCCAATTTATCTTAACCCATCCAGTCAATTCATAATTTTATAGATTATTTTTTAACTAAAAATTATATTTTTAAAAGAAGTTGAATTTTTTATAAATTTTGTTATCATTTAGTCATAAGCGAAACCTAATTTGTTTCTAATTACTTAATTTTATTAAAAACCTAAGAATAATGAATACTGCCACATTTTTAGAGTGAGGATTGAGTTATTCAAATGTTTATGGAAATTTATTGTATAATTTATTTATACATTAATTAGGAAGGATAATATTGTAAGAGTAAAAAACTACTTTTATGTTAAATTGAAGGGATGATGAAAATGAAATTTAGAGAATGGAAACATACCTTACGGGATGGCATTGAATTACATATGTATGAATGGAAACCTGATAATGATAAAAACATTAAGGGGATTGTTCAGCTAGTTCATGGTAGTGCAGAGCATGCTTTTCGTTATGATGATTTTGCCAAATTTTTAGTAGCAAATGATTATGTTGTCATTGCCGAAGACCATCGTGGGCATGGGAAAACAGCTCCGTCTTCCGAAGATCTTGGTTTTTTCGCTGAAGAAGAAGGGTGAGAAAAAATTATTGATGACTTATATGAAGTAACAACTTATATTAAAAAAAGTTATACAAACCAACCAATTGTAATGTTTGGTCATTCAATGGGTTCTTTTATGATACGTCATTATGCAATAAAATATGGCACAAATATTGCAGCATTAGTTATTTGTGGGACAGCACATTACTCAAAACAATTGTTAAAATTTTCAGTTAAAATGGCTAAAATTAAACAAAAAATGAAAGGATCAAAATCAAAGGATAATTTTATTTATAAATTTTCTTATGCACCATTAAATGCTCGTTATAAAAAAGAGGGTAATTTAGGAACTGAATGATTATCAACAGATAAAACAGTTCAAGAAGCTTTTGTAAATGACCCATTAACAGGGCAAGTTTTTTCAACAAGTGCTTTTAAAGATATGTTTACAGGATTGTTGTTTATTACAAATAAGAAAAATATTAAAAATACACCAGATAACTTGCCATTACTATTTATTGCAGGCGCTGATGATCCGGTTGGAAAATATGGAAAGATGGTTATGAAGACTGTTGATTTATATAAAAAGGCAGGAAAAAAAGTTAAAGTCAAATTATATCCAAATGCTCGTCATGAGATTTTGAATGAGCCAATTAAAAAAGAGATTTATCAAGATATTTTAAATTTTTATAATAAGAGTCTTTTTGTTTAAATAAAAGCAACTTATTTTTTTAAAAAACAAGAGTTAGTATCTTGTTTTTTCTATTTTTTTGCTTTAATATAGTTAGTAAGCAATGAGGAGAGAAAAATGAATTTATTACACGAATGATCAAGTTTTAATATCCTAAATTCAATTTCATTTTTCTTTAATCCGTTATTGGAACGTATTGCAATAATTTTTCTTACTAATTTTCTTTTATTCTATCTTGTTTTAAAGATTGTAAAATATTTTTTTACTATTCGCGCTAGAAAAAATGAAATAAAATCTTTAGCGACAAGATATTTCTTTAGTGCAACTTTTGCTATTAGTGAGTTTATTGTGCTTTTAATTTTACAAATTATTCTTTTACAAATTTATGCAAGCAAAAGAGATACTAGTATTTATCTTAGCATTGTTTTAGTTTTACAATTTTTTATTGCAATTATTGTCTTAATAAATAAACAATTTTTAAACTATACTTTAAAATTAGTTATGTTAGTTTTGTTCTCATTGTTGTTTTCATTTTTAATAACAAAACAATTGTGAAATTGTTTTTATTATATTAATAATAATCATATTTTAGCATTATGATTAATAAAAAATATTTCAATTATTTTTATTATTACATTTTTTTATTTATTTGATTTAAAAACAACATTTTTACATGATTTTGCTTTCCAAATTTTAACTTTCTTAATTTTAATTAGTAATTTTGAAAATGGCTCAGCAGACTTAAAAATTTTAGATCGTTCATTGTTTTTTAAAATTATTTTAAAAATAATTAAAGTTTTATGTTTATTAGATTTATTTTTCTTAATAAAAACTGCCAAGAAAACAATGAAAAATTTATGACAAATTAATGATGATAATTCAATTCAACTTGTTACACTTTTATTATTGTTAAATAATATTCGTTTTTTTAATATCAGTGAAAAAAATGGTTTAGAAAATTTACCAAATAAATTCTTAAGAAATGAAATTAATGGTTGAAGAGGGATTCTTCAAGAATAAAATAAGAATTAATTTATTTTACTAATTCAATGATTTAGTTATTTATTAATTATAAAAAGAAAAGAGATAATAATAATGCGAAAGTTACTTAATATTTTATCAGCAGCAACTTTAGTAGCAACGCCAGCTCTTGCTGCTAGTTGTAAAACTAAGACAAAATCAGTAGAAGATAAATATAAAGATTCATTAGTTGAAAATTTACCTAATGAACCATTAAAATCAAAAATTTTACAAACAACATTACTTACAAAACTAACAATTGCGAATCGACATGAAAATTTAAATACATATACACCTTCAATTTTACAAATGTTAATGCGACTACCTGGTTCATATAAAGATAAAGATGGTAATATTGTTGATATTGATTACTATCGTGGTAAATATTTAAATAAAAATGATGGGATGCCATTAACAACTTTATCATCAAATTATGATTATATGAATTTATTAGATAATGAATTATATAATACAGAAAAACAAACTAAGAAAAAAATTCCTGATTATTCTGATGAAGACCCTTTACCAACAATTCCTAATTTAGCAGAAAATAGTAATATGTTAAATTATTTATTTGATGGAGGACCAATGTCAAGTTATTCAACTGCAAAGGAAATTTTACCAACTAAATGTGATGATAAAAGAATTAATCAAAACATTATCGATGCATGTAATAAAGCAATGTTTGAGATGCCGCGCGCAACTTATTTTTATAATTTAAATATGGATTATAATCCGATGGCAACAAAAGATATTAAATTTGATACGAGTACAAATCAAAACTTCCTTATTAATAATCAAAAATTTGCGACAGGAGGACCATTTAAAACAGCCCAAAAATCAGAAGAACAAGATAAATTAGCAATAATTTTACAGTTAATTTCAATGGCGGATATGTTTACAGACCGTTCGCAATCAAAAGCATATATTAATCAATTGAACAAATTTTTAGCTTTATCAAAAGATAGTGATGTAACATTTATGGGAAGTATTTTAGGAGCTATTTATTATCAGATTTTTGCTTCTCCTAAATTACCTAATGACCCAACAAAAGAAAATGCAAATTATATTTTTGCAAAATTTGGGGTAACAAAAGCGTTGCAACTTTTAGGTAAAGATAGTAGTGAAAGACAAGCAATTCAGCAAAAAATTGATGATTTTTTCGCTAAACAATCACAAGTTTTTAGTGATTTATTAGCAGTAAAACCAATGAAACCGGAACTAGACTTAGCTAATCCAGAAGATCAATATAAAAATCGCGATGCAATGTGAAATGGTAAAACACCAAACTTAAAATTAGCTGATTTATTGTTTAAAAAAGATGATTCAACAAAATCTTTAGCTGAATTATTTACTGATTTTGGTGAATATCTTGATGATTTATATACTAAAGCAGATTTAGAACACCAAGAAGAAGCAAATAATTCAATTAGTAGTTTTTTAACACTTGCTGCTAATAAAGTTACTCCTGGATTTAAAGTATTATTACAATCAATGTCAAAAATGATGTTATCAAAATTAGAAGGTGGCTTAGGAACCTTAAGCGTTAATGATATTAATCGTTTTGTTGTTGCCTTATCAAAAGGAATTTTACAAAGTGCTAATGCGTTAACGGAAGTTAACAAGTTACCATGATCAGAAGCAAGTGACCAAGAACAAAATCAAACAAAAATTTCACAATTATTAACAGGCAGCGATGACCCATCGACACCAGCAAAAGATTCATTTATGGATTTAGAATTTACATGGTTTAATGATAGTACGCAACCAGTAAGGGCATTATTAAACAAATTATATTTTGATCCAAATTCAGAAACACGAAAAGATTTATTAGCAATTAATAATGCTTTATATGACTATTCAAATACTTTATTATTAGGAGCAAATTGAAATATTAGCAATGGTAAATTAGAAGAAAATAAATTATCGTATGACATTGAATACCAAGGAACGGGTGATGCTGATGTTGCTGCTAATTTAGATTTACATCAAAAATGATATGTTTCAAAAGCAAACATTAAGACTTATCAAGATTTAAATGCAGCTTATTTAAATGCATTAGGTAATCATGATTTAGATTGATTTATGAAATATGATGGTCTAGGAAATAATTACCAAAAAGTGCATTATAAATATAAAGTAACTTGAATGAATATTAATCCTGGTGATGATAGTCATCAATATTGAGTAATTTATAATATTCAATGATTTGCAAAAGACAGTAGCGGGCAATGAAAACGTTATTATGATGCAATTGAAAATGATTAAAAATGGAATATAAGGGCTAAACATGAAAAAAATATTGTTAATGAAGCAAGGAATTTTAGGAATAATTAAAGCAAAAGAGCAATTCATTTCATTGCTTCTTTTGATTTTTATTTGTTCAATTATTATTTCTTGTCTATTTACAACGGTCACTAGTTTACAATCAGCAAATCGAAAAATGGGTTATGGTAGTTTTTAATATAATTATTCATTTCATTATTCAGCGATGGATTTTGAAAATTCAAATATGCAAACAATTACTCCAAGTTTTGCTTTTGATACAGAATATGTTTTAGTAAAAAACAATGATAATAAATTAACATATCCAAAAATTACAATTGGGTGCAGCAGCAACAGATGTTTTTACTGCATTAAAACCATCTGATATTAATTTTAAATTAACTAATGGTAAAATTACTAATTTAACATTAAATTTAACATTACGAACAACTGCGCCAAATTATCAAAACTCATTAATAGCAAAATTACGAGCAATGGGTTATAATGCTTTAGCTGACCAATATTTTAAAATATTTTATACAACGCAAATATATAAAAACTTTTTAGGAATTATTACTGACTATATTAATACTAGTTTTTTAAAAAAGCAAAGTAATGCAACAAATGAAAAAATTAAAGTAAGCATTGCTAATTTTATTAATGGAAAAGCAAATTCCGAACAGCAAGCAATTGAACGATGAGATTATAATTTAAAAACAGTTGATAATGATTTTAATAAATTTGATATTCCTGATATTACTTTAACGTTGGGAAAACAAGATAATAAAACAGTGGTAACTAATATTTTAGAAAATACTTTATTTGAAAAAGGGCTTCGTGGTAGTTTTGGAGTTTCTACTCGTTTTTATGTAATTGATACAAGCGGAAACAAGGAAACACGAATTCAGTATTTAGCACAATCACCGTGGCAATATATTGATAAATTAAATCAAACAGGGATTAATGAAGCTCGAATGGTTATTGGTGACTTATTTAATAAAGTTACTTTTTTTGGTAATTATAGTGAACGAAGTTCTTTTCTTAATTTTGTACAAACTTATTACACAATGTTGGGAGTTGTTAGCAATTTTGATATTGCAATTCGGCAAGAAGTTACAACTTGAGATATTGCTAATAATTTAAAATATAAAGTAATTGGTTGACATGATTTATTAAAAGAAGAACAATTAAAGCTTTTTGATAAAGTTAATGAGTGGCCAGGACACCATCATTAAATGAATCAACAATTAGCAATTATTATGCTGTTGTTAGTCCTGATTATCTAAAAGTACATCATAAAAATTTGCATGATAATATACAAATTGGTGAACGAACATTTACAATTGGAGCAACTGGTGGTGATACTTTAAATATTTATCCAACTATTTATGAAACTGATTTTATTCCTGATTTTAAAACGGATGTTGTCATTTATCTATCGTCTTATGGAATGTCTTTATTAGCAGAAGATAATAATAAAGGTTTAATTAGTTTAAAGGATAATTCACGAGTATTATTAAAAAGTTTAACAAATAAACCAACCAAAAATTTAGCAATTTTTAAAAAATATTATGCAAATAATCCTAATCAATTAGATTTTTATGTTCAAATGCTAACCAAAAATTCAACGCCACAGGGCAATGATCCTTCAATTGGTGCTTTTTAACCAAAAGAAGTAACAAGTTCATTAACGCGGCGCTATGATTTATTAGCAAAAACAATTAATGTTTACATTTATATTGGTTTATTCTTCATTATTATTTTTGCCATAACATTATTTGCTGTTTCATATATTATTATTAAAGAAATGATTAAACGTGAGTCGCCACAAATTGGAATGTTAAAAGCTGCTGGCTATTATTTGCGTGAAATTACACTTTCCTATTGAAGCATTTTAATGGTTAGTATTTTAATTGCAGTACCAACCGGTTGGTTAGTTGGAATTACCGTCCAATTATTCGTCGTAAAATTATTTAATATGTTTTTTATAATCAATTGAAGTTTTACTTGAAACTGAATTATTTTTCTTTTCCTAATTGGGTTATTTGTTATTTTCTTATCATTAATTACTTTTATTACTTGTTATTTTTCAATTAATAAAACAGAAGTTTTAAGTTTAATTCATCCAATGCGTGAGTTAAAAGTTAATAATAGTTTAGCCCGTACTGTACGTAGTTTTCATTTTAAAACTTTTGTGGGTCGTTTCCGGATGGTTGTTTTATCAACATCACTAAAACAAGCATTTACTTATTTAGGAATTTTTGCCTTAGTGACATTTACTTTGACTGTCTCATTATTAGCACCAGTCTATGCAAAAAATTTTAATACAAATTATTATAAAAACATTAAATATGGTAGTGAAGTTAAATACAGTAATGTCATAAGTAATAATCCGTTTTCTTATTATAAAACTTATGCATGAAATGGAATTGATAATGTTCCTAAGACAACTGATCCAATTGAACAAGATTTATATCCCATTGGCGGGATGACACCACTATCAAATTACTATATTATTGATGGGGGGGGGCGACAATTAAACCATTAAAAGCGGTGAAACAAGAGCCAACTGTAGCTGGGATCTTAAAATATATGTTATCTTATAATTTTGTTACTTTATCAGGGACTAATTTATCATTAGGAATTTTTAATTATTTAAATAACTTAGTAAAAAATTATTCGACTGGTGATAGTGTTCGAGCTTTAGTATCAGGAATTTTATATACCGTATTACCAAAAGCATTAGGAATTGGGGCAATTCCATACCCACCATTTACTGACAAGGAAGATTATCCCGCATTATGAAGAACATGTTTTAGTAAAGCAACAAATGGAATTATCCCAGCTGCAGTTAAAGAAGATTGAAATAAAAATCCGGATAGAGCAAATCATTTTGCATTGGGAATTGGAACAATTAGTTATAATCCAACAACTGATGATGTTTTTACTAGTTTTGATGGAACGTATAATAATAAGCAATTTCATGTTTATGGAATTAATCCAAATACAAAAATGTTAAAATTATCATCCGCTGAGCGTGCTATTTTAGCAAATAATGATAGCAAAGTAATTAACGCAATTTCTAATGTCACTGCATTACATCGTTTAAATCTTAATGTTGGGGAAGAAATTGAATTAACTCCCGAAGTAACAACATTGCAATATAATACTGGTCAGCATGAATGAACAGAATTTACTAACAATAATACAGATTTAAAATATCAAAACTGAAAATATAATTTAAGTGGTAACGCTGTTGGATGAAATGTAAATAATTATCAAAGTTTGTATTCATTAGATAAAAGTTATTTTACTTATAATACAAGTTCACAAACAAAATATTATGTTACTGATGATCGGAAGAGTGAATATCATAATTTAAATAATGTTGAATTATGGATTCCAAGGAATTCGACGATTGAAGCAATTTGAAGTAAAAAAACAATTACATTGAGTAATGGTCTTCAACCGATTTTATTAAAAGAATTAACAGTTGACGGAAATAAAATTATTCGAAAAGAAATAATTGATAATAAAGAGTACTGAGTTATTAAACCATATGATTTTAGTTTTGGTGGAGCATATAGTGGCGATTTTATTGATGGAATTCCAACAACATGATACCAAGCTGCTGTTGATAATAATTTTATTAAAGCAGCACCATCTTTAACACAAAGGCCAGTTAAAGTTAAAATTGCTAAAAGCATTGCAACTTATGATACACCACGCCTGTTTATTAGTATCAATAATGCTAATCAAATTAATTCATTTCCAATAAATAACATTGATAATAATTTAAATATAATGCAATGATACAATGGAAAATATACAACCGAATTACAACCATCTGATCAAATTAATCATTATGCGTTATCATCAACAAATGGTGATTTATCATTAAATAATTTCACGACTTCTTATAATTCATCTGTTTTGACAGCTGATTATGTTGGTATTAAAGCCAAAATTATGAGTCGGGTTATTATCGTTGCCTTATCAGTTGCTTTAATTTTTATTGTCATTATCATTATGGTTTCTGTTATTACAATATATTTTGCAATTGATCTCTTTATTAAAAAGTTTATTAAAATTATTGCAACAATGAAAGTACAAGGTTATAATCGTTGAGAAATTAATAATTTAACATTAGGAATTTTTATTCCCTTTGCTGTTGTTGGCTGATTACTGGGATATTTTATCACTCGAGGTTTAGCATGGACAATTACCCAGCGGATTTTAATGTTCTTTAATTTCTATGTTCCAATTGGAACAGGACTAATTACATTACCAATTATCTTAGGAGGAATTATTATTTTATATGTTATCTCGTACTTTATTTCAATGAAAAAAATTAATCAATTAAATATTCAAGAAATTGTTATGATGGAAAGTTAACAGTATTTAATAAAACCATGGTTTAGAACCATAGTTTTATTTTAATTCATTAATAGGTTTTAAAAACAGTAATTTATAATGATAAATGATATTTAGATTTTTGGTAGTAATAAAAAAGTTGAGGTTTTACAAAAATATAAATAAAGTAATTAAATATAAATTAAAGTAATCGCTTATCATAGCGATTTTTTTATTTGCATTATTCATCAGATAATATCTTTAAAATTAAAAATTAACCTATTTTCCCTAAAAATTAGTTAATATTTATAATTTCCTTTCTGTGATTTATTATATTTTTTCGGTTTAACAACTAATAATATCATTTTTAATAAAGGTACTATCTGATGAATAATGCAATCTAAGACTTAATATTTTGATGCTTAAAGATGGATAACTCATCTATGGCACGAATCCTTAAAGAAAGTGTGAAAGCGATTGGATTTACTATCCTATTTATTTCTTTAATTCTCGACAAGATTAATCACTTGTGAAATGTCAGAGCGCGTGTTTTTTGGCTTGTTTTCATAAAAAGAGTGCTGTTAAACCGAAAAAAACAATATCGGACACTAAAAAAACAAGAGAGTTGGAGCTCCAAAAGGTTATTTTATTTATATAAAGTTGTCTAGGGGTGGATGAAGCGTAATTAATAACTGGGTAAATTTGTTTTACTTCCGTTGGGGGATAAACTCTGTTTAAATATAGAATTTTAGTATCGCCATACACCTCGATTTGGAGGTGGGTGGTGGCGAATTAAGCTAATTAAATCAAAATATAAATATTCTTACTAAATATCAAAATATTAACCAACAAAGGGATTTTCTGTTTATTTAAAAAAATAAAAAGAAAGGTGGAATGGCAACACTTTTTAGGACACTTTTTATATAGACATTTGTTTTCTAAAAGTGGATAGGCTACAATTATTAGGAACATAATTATATAGACTTCAAAATTAGATAAAATTATTAAGAAAGAAGGAATATAAAAATGGGAAATAAAACTTCATACTCTGAAGTAATCTAGGGCAAGAATATAATTTACCAAAACCAACTATTTATAGTTGAGTTAAAAATTATAATAATTCTGGTTCATTTAAAGCAAAAGACAATCGCACACTAGAAGAAAATGAAATAATAACTTTACGAAAAGAACTTAAAGACTTGAAAATGGAAAATGACATTTTAAAGCAAGCCGCACTGATAATGGCCAAAAAATAACAATAATTAATAACAACAAAACAAAATATCTTTAATTTTGTAGAAAACTCTTGATATTTATAAAATATACCTAAAATTAGGTATATTTTTAATATAATAGGTGAATAATTAATGGAAAAAATAATTGAAGAATTAATAAATAGTTTAACAGATGATTAATTTTTATAATTTCATGAAAAAGTCAAAAAAGAAGCAGAATTAATTAAAAAACAAAAACGCTTAAATGAAATTGAACAAAAATTTAGGGATAAAGGTATTAAATGTCCTAATTGTCAATCTTTTTATTGTGTTAAAAATAGTCATAATCCTGAAGGAAAACAAAAATATTTATGCAAAAAATGTCGTGCTAGTTTTGATGCTTTTCGTGATCATTTTACGTATTGAAGTCATTTAAATTATGAACAGTGAAATTTATTGATTCAAATTTCATTATTAGGGCAATCTGGTAAAATGATTTCCCACTTTATTAAAACATCACCGAAAACCGCTTGATATAATCGCCAAAAAATAATTAAATCAAAACAATTAGAAAACACCCAATTAAAATTTAAAACGTTAAATAGCCAAATTCAAATCGATGAAACATTTATTAAAGAAATCCACAAAGGTAATTTTAAAGATAAATTTGATAAAAGAAAAATTCATCTTGATTCATTTTCAACCAACACTAAATGTTGTATTCAAATGGCTGTTGATAGCAATAATAATATTTATGTTAAATCAACCAACACAAAACGATTAAAAAAACAGTGAATTATTGAAAATATTAATAAACAATTAATCAAAGAAAATTCAATTATTATTTCTGACATGCAACCATTATATTTATTAGTAGCAAAACAAACAATGGATAGGCTACAATTATTAGGACCATAATTATATAGACTTAAAAATTAGATAAAATTATTAAGAAAGAAGGAATATAAAAATGGGAAATAAAACTTCATACTCTGAAGAATTTAAAAAACAAATTGTCATGCTATATAAAAATGGTAAAAGTGTTATTAATCTAGGGCAAGAATATAATTTATCAAAACCAACTATTTATAGTTGAGTTAAAAATTATAATAATTCTGGTTCATTTAAAGCAAAAGACAATCGCACACTAGAAGAAAATGAAATAATAACTTTACGAAAAGAACTTAAAGACTTGAAAATGGAAAATGACATTTTAAAGCAAGCCGCATTGATAATGGCCAAAAAATAACAATAATTAATAACAACAAAACAAAATATTCAGTAATAAAAATATGTAAGATTTTGGGTTTATCAAAATCAACGTATTATTATCAAACTAATAAATGTATTAACAAGCAAGTTAATAATTATTAACAAGAAATTATCAGTGCCTTTAATAAAAGTCGCAAAATTTATGGGGCTCGCAAAATTAAAGTTATTTTAAACAGAAAAGATATCATCTTATCGCGGCGAAAAATCAGATTCTTTATGATCAAAAATAATTTGGTTTCTAAATACACCAAATTAAAATATCATAATCATAAAACAACAGTCAATAATGACCAAATTAATAATATTTTAAATCGTCAATTTAACAACAAAAAACCTAATGAAGTTATTGTTAGTGATTTAACATATGTTTAAGTTGGCACTAAATGACATTATATTTGTTTATTAATTGACTTGTTTAATCGTGAAATAATTGGTTATAGTGCTGGGCCGAATAAAACAGCCGAACTGGTCCAACAAGCTTTTCATAAAATAACACGACCATTAAATCAAATAACTCTATTTCATAATGATCGTAGTAATGAGTTTAAAAATAAAATCATTGATGAAATTTTAATAACTTTTAATATTAAAAGATCATTAAGCAATAAAGGCTGCCCTTATGATAATGCTGTGGCTGAAACAACTTACAAAACTTTTAAAACTTAATTTATTAAGGGTAAAAAATTTAAAAATTTAACACAATTAAAATACGAACTTTTTGATTTTGTGCATTGATATAACAATATTCGAATTCATGGCAGTTTAAATTATTTATCTCCAGTTACTTTTAGAAAACAAATGTCTATATAAAAAGTGTCCTAAAAAGTGTTGCCATTCCACAAATTCTATTTTATTAGCAACTAAAACTAGTACAAATCCTGATGCTAGTTATCGGAAGTTAAATAAAATTAGTAAATTACAATCAAATCTTAAAGAATCCTTAATTAATTATCATGGCTTAGGTTTCACAAACATTCAAAATTATTTAAATCTCTGAAAATGAAAATACCAGCATAAAGGTTTAACGCCAAACCAACAATCATCGGTATTATATTTTAACGTATAAAAAAGTTAAATAACAATATTAAAAATTTATATAATTTTCTTTTAAAGTTATCATATTGATGATTTTTTTTATTTCATCAAGAGTTTTCTACAAAATTAAAAAAATATTCAGTAAGAAAAATATGTAAGATTTTGGGTTTATCAAAATCAACGTATTATTATCAAACTAATAAATGTATTAACAAGCAAGTTAATAATTATTAACAAGAAATTATCAGTGCCTTTAATAAAAGTCGCAAAATTTATGGGGCTCGCAAAATTAAAGTTATTTTAAACAGAAAAGATATCATTGGAATGGCAACACTTTTTAGGACACTTTTTATATAGACATTTGTTTTCTAAAAGTAACTGGAGATAAATAATTTAAACTGCCATGAATTCGAATATTGTTATATCAATGCACAAAATCAAAAAGTTTGTATTTTAATTGTGTTAAATTTTTAAATTTTTTACCATTAATAAATTCAGTTTTAAAAGTTTTGTAAGTTGTTTCAGCCACAGCATTATCATAAGGGCAGCCTTTATTGCTTAATGATCTTTTAATATTAAAAGTTATTAAAATTTCATCAATGATTTTATTTTTAAACTCATTACTACGATCAGTATGAAATAGAGTTATTTGATTTAATGGTCGTGTTATTTTATGAAAAGCTTGTTGGGCCAGTTCGGCTGTTTTATTCGGCCCAGCACTATAACCAATTATTTCACGATTAAACAAGTCAATTAATAAACAAATATAATGTCATTTAGTGCCAACTTAAACATATGTTAAATCACTAACAATAACTTCATTATGTTTTTTTGTTGTTAAATTGACGATTTAAAATATTATTAATTTGGTCATTATTGACTGTTGTTTTATGATTATGATATTTTAATTTGGTGTATTTAGAAACCAAATTATTTTTGATCATAAAGAATCTGATTTTTCGCCGCGATAAGATGATATCTTTTCTGTTTAAAATAACTTTAATTTTGCGAGCCCCATAAATTTTGCGACTTTTATTAAAGGCACTGATAATTTCTTGTTAATAATTATTAACTTGCTTGTTAATACATTTATTAGTTTGATAATAATACGTTGATTTTGATAAACCCAAAATCTTACATATTTTTCTTACTGAATATTTTGTTTTGTTGTTATTAATTATTGTTATTTTTTGGCCATTATCAGTGCGGCTTGCTTTAAAATGTCATTTTCCATTTTCAAGTCTTTAAGTTCTTTTCGTAAAGTTATTATTTCATTTTCTTCTAGTGTGCGATTGTCTTTTGCTTTAAATGAACCAGAATTATTATAATTTTTAACTCAACTATAAATAGTTGGTTTTGGTAAATTATATTCTTGACCTAGATTGATAACACTTTTACCATTTTTATATAGCATGACAATTTGTTTTTTAAATTCTTCAGAGTATGAAGTTTTATTTCCCATTTTTATATTCCTTCTTTCTTAATAATTTTATCTAATTTTGAAGTCTATATAATTATGGTCCTAATAATTGTAGCCTATCCACTTTATCATGTTGAATATCTTGTTATTGATCTTTTAGCATCAATTGACCACAATATTTGCACGGTGCTTCTTGAAAAAGAACATATTTACTATAATCTTTGTGTTCAAAATATTTTTGAACTTTATTCATTGCATATGATTTTCAAATTGAATTTCTTTCATATCTTTCTCATTTATGATTTGTATGTTTCATAAAAACCTCCATAATTCTTTTTTTATAAAAAATGTTTATAATTTTTTATTACTTAATAGGTTTCTTAAAAGAAATACGGAAACATGCTTCTTTAAATATAAAATTTTATAAATACATAATAATATTCTAATTGCATTTTTGCAATTTAACATAATTAAAGTAACAATTAAGGTAAAAAAAACATTAATTGTTAAAATTACATTATTTAAATTATATTTTTACTTTTAAATTGATTTAAATCAATATTAATTAATATAATCGATTTAAATTGATATAAACGATAATTACATCAGATATATATTAATATTATTATTTTTATTATATAACAAAAATAAGCAAACAATCCACTTTAAACAAAAATTTATTAACTTTATCACAAAGGCGGTGCCCGCACTTTTTGAAAACATTTAGTTTCCTTTATTTTATTAAAAATCCTAATTAAAATTAATTGTTTTAGTTTACTTAATTTTGCTATCAAAATAATAATTAATAGTCATATTTTAAAGGCATAGACTGTTTTTGACTCCTAAAATATGATATGTAAATAATAAATTAAGTAATAAAAACAAAATAATAATAAATAATAAAAAAATAATTTTTTATAAAACCTAAATGTATGCCCATTCATAAATAAAATATTCCTTCCAATAAATTACTTTTGTAATAAAAAATAATCTAATATCCTATGTTTTAAAAATACCTTAACATTGTTTAGCAGTAATATTTAAATTAAAAAAAAATAAATTATCTACATTAGTTAATTCCAATTTCTCATTTAAATATAAGTTTACTTAAAATAAGCATTACATTCGTTCAAACACATAATGTAATAATTGAAATATATAACTTTGGAAATTATAAAACTTGAATTCAAAAAAATGTTATTTCTTTGAAATTACTAAAAGATAAACGCATTAATTCTAATTAAAAAAAGTTTTACAATACTAATTGCAAAACGATTTTAATTTTTGCTAACAGAAATTAACGAACTAAAAATATTTGGTGGTCTTTTAGGTAATCGTCGTTTATGTTCAGAACTTTGATGTAATTGTTTAATTCGTTGCGCAATAGCTGCTGGAACCGATTTTCCTTGTAAATAATAATCTAATTGTTGATAGGTAAATCCTAATTCTTTTTCATCAGTTTGATTAGTTCATAATCCCGCTGTTGGTGGGCGTGAAATAATTTGTGATGGCACACCTATTAGGTGTGCTGCTTGCTGAACTTCAGATTTTAGTAAATGAATAATAGGAACTAAATCAGCAGCACCATCACCATATTTAGTAAAATATCCAGCATGTCATTCATCAGCATTATCTGTGCCCAAAACCATATAATTATGGCTTTGTGCTAAAGCATATAGGGTTGTCATTCGTAACCGTGGTTTAATATTAGCGAATGCTAATTGATGTGGTGGTAAAGCTAATGTTGCGATTAAATTATCATATGTTGCTGTTAAATCAACAAGATGATAATTTAATTGATGATTATTAATTAATAATTGTGCACATTCTTGATCAAAATAATCAGAATGACAAGGCATGATAACTGCTAAATGATGGTTAGGAAAAGCTTGTTTTGCTAATAAACTAACAACAGCCGAATCAATTCCGCCAGATAAACCAACAATAACCCCTTCGCATTTGGATTTTGTTACTTCTGCTTTAATTCATTTTACTAAATAACTTAAATATTGTTTTAATTCTTTCATCATTATCCATCCCATTCTAATTCATAATCAAAAATGCGAACAATATCTCCTGCTTTTGCTCTTTTTGCTCGTAATATTTCAAAAACTTTTAAATCTTGTAATTTTTTATTAAATAATAATAAATTATCATAAGTTGTAATTGGTGTTTTATGATAAGCTTGATAAACTGCTGCCCCCGCTACTTTTCAAACACCATTGCCAAGATTAACAACTTCCACCTCTTGTTCAATTGGCGTGGTATAATTATATACTTTATAATTTTCTTCCGTTGATGTTACTTCGTCTAATTGCCATAATGCTTTATTATCCTTAATTTTTGTCAGAGCTGCCCCAATTTTATTTATTAACAATGATAAATTTTGATTTCTTAAACCACTAACTTCAATAATTTCTGCAGTTGGAATTTGCGTTTTAAATTTAATTAAATTTTTTGCTGCAATCTCAAGATCCATTTTATTTGCTACAATAATTTCTGGTCGTAATTCTAATTTATAATTATATTTTTTTAATTCTGTTTTAACGTTTAAATAATTTTGGTAAACATCTTCTGTTCCATAATTCCCTGACATATCTAAGACATGGACAATCAATTTACAACGTTCAATATGTCGTAAGAAATCATGTCCTAGCCCCTTACCTGCTGCTGCACCAGCAATTAACCCTGGTAAATCTGTAACAACAAAACTATGATGTTTTTGATCTTGAATCACTCCTAATTGCGGGGTTAATGTAGTAAATGGATAATCAGATATTTTCGGTTTAGCTTTTGAAATTTTTGCTAATAAAGTTGATTTACCAGCATTCGGTAAACCAACTAGACCAACATCAGCTAAAACTTTTAATTCACAACGAATCTCTAATGTCTCACCTAAATCACCAGCTTCAAAGATAGTCGGTGCTTTATTTTTAGAATTTGCAAAGCGAGCATTGCCACGGCCACCCTGACCACTTTTCGCTAAGACAATTTCTTGCCGATGAGTAGTAATATCACTAATAATTTCATTTGTTTGATTATTATAAATTAATGTACCTAACGGAACTTTAATATACTTATTAGCAGCATTTTTACCATGCATATTTTTAATACTTCCATTTTCGCCATCAGCTGCTTTAATTTCTCTCTGATATTTTAAATCAAGTAATGTATCCATCCCTTCATCGCCAACAAAAATAATGCTTCCACCGTTACCACCATCACCGCCTGAAGGACCACCTTTTGGGACATATAATTCACGATGAAAAGCAACGGCACCATCACCGCCTTTTCCTGCAAATAATTTAATTGTTGCAACATCAATAAATTTCATTACGTACCCTTTTCTCGTTATGTTATCATCATTATTTTGTGCACTTAAATTAAAAATAATCACCATTGTCATTACATTGCAAACAATTTTTATCTGCTAACAATGTTATCTTTGTTTTTCCTAACTTAATACCTCTAATCGTTTTAAAACTACTTTGTCAATTAAAAGTGAATATTTTTAATTTTTCGCTTCAATAACTTATTATTAAAAATTATAAAATCAATAAAATTAGAAGATACTTTTAGTATATTAAAATATTTTTTGCACTAATTCTCCTTATATTAAAAAATTTATTAATTAAGTTATATAAATTTATCTTGATAAGTAAAGAAACTTACTTCAAATTTTTTTCTTTAATTCTTAAATAGTTTTTATATTTGGACATATTATATTATAACAAAATTTAAATATTTTAGGAGTTATTTAATCTTTAAAAAAGAAAAAAACAATTTTAATTGTTTTTTAGGCAATGTTATTAAAAGTAAATTATGATTTTAAATAGTTACTATTTTTAAATTCAACCATAATTTGTTGACAAAGATCATAAAACTGTGAATAAGAAAATGAATATCAATGAACATTTGTTAATTGATATTTAAATCATGTTATTTGTTTTTTAGCATAAACTTTATTAGCTTGAACCATTGCTGCTAATGTTGCATCATATGAAAGCTCACCTTTTAAATAACGAATAATCTCTGGACAGCCAATAATTTTCATGCTTTGTTTTGTTGAATCATAATTGCAATATTTATATGCTGCTTCAACTTCAACAAATAAACCCCACTCTGTTAATCATAATACCCGCTCAGATAAATATTGATGCAGTTCTGTTTTAACTGGTAATAACCCAATAATATATGGTTCAATATATCATTCATTTCGGTGATGATCATTAACTGATTTTAATGTTCCGGTTTGGAAATAATATTCTAATGCCCGCCAAACTCGTTTTCGATTATTAGGATGAACCTTAGTACTCTCTTGTGGATCAATTGCTGCTAATTTTTCTCACAAAGCATAATTAGAAATATGTTCATATTCTTTTGTCTTTAATAAATCACGACCCTGGTCAGAAAATTGATAATTTTTTAATAGCGCATTAATATACAACCCACTACCGCCAACTACAATTGGAATCTTATTTTTAGTTCATAATTGGGCTAATATTTTTCGCCCTTGTTGTTGATACATCTTAATGGAATAATTATCATTTAAATCAATTGTTGATAATAAATGGTGTGGAATACCAACTTGTTCAGATGGTGTTATTTTATTTGTTGCAAGATTTAACCCATTAAAAATTTGGGTAGCATCAGCATTAATACATTCCCCATTAAAACGCTGAGCAATCTTAATTGATAAATAAGTTTTACCACTTCCTGTTGAGCCAACAATCAAAATAACTTTTTTCTGCACTATCAAAACCTCACTAATCTCTTTATAAATTTTATCGGATAATTAATTTTTTTCAAATTAAAAAACTAACATTTAACTGTTAGCCTTTGATTTATTGTAAAAATAACTCTGAACCGCTTTAAGTGCTTGGGTGTAGAGTTACTGATTTATATAGCGGTTAATAACCCCAAACACACCTTAACGTTATAATAAACGTAGAAAACTGTCCTTGCGGACAATTATATTTTATCATATTTTATTTCTTTTTAGAAAAAATGGTAAACCTAGTTTATTCAATTCCTAATAAATTAGAAATTACAAAACTTCCGATTAAATAACTGGAAACTGTTCCATAGATATTTGCAACAACTAATTTAACTCCAATTTTTTGTTCAATTGGTAAACTTGGTAAGTTTTCAAAAACATTATCGTTACTATTAACAACAGGATGTCCATCAACAAAATATTTGGTTCATTTTTCAGGATCTCAGACCGTAAAAGTTAAAGTAATTCCTGCAATATCAGGGCTAATAATATTTAGAATGGTTTCTTTATCCTTTTGGTTGCTATATTCTTTTCAAATATTTCTTAATTGAACATTATAATGTGTTTGCACTTTTTGCAAGTAAGTGTTAAGTAAAACATAATAAAAAATTCCTTGATCAAATTTTGTGTTTTCATTATAATTCGCGCTAGTGGAATTTAAAGTCCATGAATGAGCATCTTTAAATCAATCTTTTACATTTTCACTACGAAGTTGGTCAACATATAATCAACGTTTTTTGTCATATAAATCTGATTTTTCTGAAATTAGATTATCATAATAATATACTAAAGTTTCTAAATCAGTTACTATTTTATTTTTACTTGTTTGATCTAAATATCAATTATATTTCTCAACAACCGTTGGTCACGGCTGACTTTTTAAATCTCGCGATGACAGTAAAATTTTTTTCATATATTCTAAACTATCTTTTGCTAAATTTTCTTCGCTATGAATTTTTTTTAATTGCGGCATATTTAGTTGCATTTGTTTTAAAATATCTTTGTTTTCAATATTAATATTCATAATATTTTCTTTTGGGAAAAAAGTTGGTTTTACTCATGTATCAAGATTATAATCAAATAATGTGGTAACCTTACTATTTTCATCCAAAACAAGCCTATTAATAGTTTTCTTAGTATTTTCTGAAATTTGATTATCTGAAATATAAGGTAAATCAGGGATTGGATTACATCCAATTGTGTATTTTACCGGAGCAGCTAAGATGCTAATTTCAGCAAAGACACTGAACAATTTTTTCATTCCTATTTATCTCCTTTACCAAGAATTTCACATTTGGTATTGTGTAATTGCAAATAATAATATATCATTTTTATTAAAAAACAAGATTAAATTATCTTTTTTCTCAAATTGGGTGAACTTCGCGAACTTTCATCATTGTTGTTTTAATAATTTTATCACTTTTAATATTAATTGGTTTTTGAAACTCTTTTTTATTGTCTGTTTTGGTAACGCATTGGACTGCTTGCTTTTCAATCATTTAATGTTCTTCCTCGCCGAGCTTTTGCATTTTTTCAATGCATTGCTAAGCAATTATTAACTTCTAATTTGCAACCTTTTTATAGTGACATTAATGGTTCAATCACTCATCCAAATTTTGTTTCTTGATTTAATTCTCCCATTTTAATAAAAGCTCCTGCAATATCACGACGATAAAGTAAATTATTACAACCACCACCACGAGCAGTATTATCTCAAATTGCACGAATTTCTGGTTCTGATAATTTTGAAAGTGTAAATTGTACTATGAAGTGTAGCAGTTTATTTGATATCATTATAACACCAATAAAATAAATATTCAATATAATTTATTTTTAAAAAATTTAGTAGTTTTGTCTTAAATTTATGAATTTTGGCACACTGAAAAATAAAATGATTAAAATTTATGATAACTATCACTTAAAATTTAAACATTTGTATAAAAACTTCTTTTGAAGATAGTAAATGTAAAGATTTTTTAAGTTTAGAGTTTATTATATTAGCAACTTCTTGATAGTAATTTCTTGAATAAATACTTAAATCAGTACCTTTTAAAAATCAATGTCTAAAATCGCGGATTGCTCTTTCAAATTTGGGTTTTTGTGTTGGAGTTCCAGCATCACAAAAATACACTTTAGCATTTGTTATTTTTTCAATTTTTTCTCAATCAGCAAATTCTTTTCCTTGATCTGTTATTATTCCTTTGCATCTATCTTTGAAAAATCTGTTAGAAAAAATTCGTTTTACTGCGTTTGTAACTTCTATTGTTGTTTTTTCTTTTAATGGTTCAATGATTTTAAATTGGGTTAATTCTTCTATTAAAACTAAACAAACACTATTATTTTTACCAACCATAGTATCCATTTGAAATCAACCAAATTCATATTTATCATGTTTTGCTTGGTCAATAGTTCTAAAATTTCTTATTTTTCCGCGATTATCAATTCTGTTTTTCGTTTTATATTTTCTGCCATGAAAATACAAATTATACTTATTGAAATTTTTTAATTTTGTAGAAAAATCTTGATGAAATAAAAAAAATCATCAATATGATAACTTTAAAAGAAAATTATATAAACTTTTAATATTGTTATTTAACTTTTTTATACGTTAAAATATAATACCGATGATTGTTGGTTTGGCGTTAAACCTTTATGCTGGTATTTTCATTTTCAGAGATTTAAATAATTTTGAATGTTCGTGAAACCTAAGCCATGATAATGAATTAAGGATTCTTTAATATTTGATTGTAATTTACTAATTTTATTTAACTTCCGATAACTAGCATCAGGATTTGTACTAGTTTTAGTTGCTAATAAAATAGAATTTGTTTGTTTTGCTACTAATAAATATAATGGTTGCATGTCAGAAATAATAATTGAATTTTCTTTGATTAATTGTTTATTAATATTTTCAATAATTCACTGTTTTTGTAATCGTTTTGTGTTGGTTGATTTAACATAAATATTATTATTGCTATCAACAGCCATTTGAACACAACATTTAGTGTTGGTTGAAAATGAATCAAGATGAATTTTTCTTTTATCAAATTTATCTTTAAAATTACCTTTGTGGATTTCTTTAATAAATGTTTCATCGATTTTAATTTGGCCATTCAACGTTTTAAATTTTAATTGGGTGTTTTCTAATTGTTTTGATTTCATTATTTTTTGGCGATTATATCAAGCGGTTTTCGGTGATGTTTTAATAAAGTGGGAAATCATTTTACTAGATTGCCCTAATAATTAAATTTGAATCAATAAATTTCACTGTTCATAATTTAAATGACTTCAATACGTAAAATGATCACGAAAAGCATCAAAACTAGCACGACATTTTTTGCATAAATATTTTTGTTTTCCTTCAGGATTATGACCATTTTTAACACAATAAAAAGATTGACAATTAGGACATTTAATACCTTTATCCCTAAATTTTTGATCAATTTCATTTAAGCATTTTTGTTTTTTAATTAATTCTGCTTCTTTTTTGACTTTTTCATGAAATTCTAAAAATTGATCATCTGTTAAACTATTTATTAATTCTTCAATTATTTTTTCCATTAATTATTCACCTCTTATATTAAAAATATACCTAATTTTAGGTATATTTTATAAATATCAAGAGTTTTCTACAAAATTAAAGAAATATTCTGAGCGTATTTATTAATTAAAACTGAATAAATATAGCTAGGAAAGGGGCAACCTATGAAACAAGTAGTTATAAAGGAACACAAAGTAATTGATTCAACAAAACCACTAGTAGAAGTAGTTGATGTTACAAAAAAATATAAAAATAAGGTTGCTTTGAATAACGTTAATTTAGTGATTAATTCAGGTGATCGCATTGGGGTAATTGGAGCCAACGGAAGCGGCAAATCAACATTAAATGAAATTATTGGTGGAATTCGACAACCAACAAGTGGTAAAGTACATCGACAAGAAAATTTAACAATTGGTTTACAGTTCCAAGAATCAAAATATCCAATTGGGATTTCAGTAATGAATATGATTAAATACTATTTAAATACCTTTAATATTTCAAAGAAAGATGGGCATTTACGTGAATTGTTACGAACATATCAATTAATTGGAATGGAAAATAAATTTGTTGAAGGTCTTTCTAGAGGCCAACAACAACGATTAAATATTTTATTGTCAGTAATCCATGATCCAGACTTAGTTATTTTAGATGAAATTTCAACTGGATTAGATATTGAAGTTCGATCAGAAATTTTTCACTTTTTACAAGAAAACATTGTTGATAAAAGAAAAGCGATGTTTTTAGTAACACATATGATGAGTGAAGTTGAAGAGTTTTGTGAAAAATATATTTATGTTCAGAATGGTCAAATTAAAGAAGCTGGTCAAGTCAAAGACATTGTCGCAAAATATGGCTCAGTGCATAATTTTACGTGACAAATGTTTGAGAAAAATAAAAAAGCTGATTTAGAACAACAATATCAAGATGTAGTTAAAAAAACAAAAAAAAATCCACGGGTTAATAAAGTTGATAAATGGATTTGCGATGGCCGTTTACGCGGTAAAAATAAACCATTAATTGATTTAATGTTAAAATACTATTACAAAGGTTTTTTTGTGCAATTCTTTTTAATTGTTTATCCAATTTTATTATTATTTTTAAATAGATTTTCTTTTAAACAATTAAATAATAATCCAGGGCAAAACATTCATACCTTAGTTGGCTCAATCGCAATGGTTCAAGCAATGTCAGTTGGAATTTTTATTATTCCGCAGACAATTTTAGAATTTAAGAATAGTGTCTTAATGAAACAAATTGGGGCTGCAAATATTAAACCAGTCTTTTTTGTTTTTTCAGTAATGATTGTTGGAATGATTTTTATTGTGTTATCATTCTTATGAACAACTATTTATAGTTGAGTTAAAAATTATAATAATTCTGGTTCATTTAAATCAAAAGACAATCGCACACTAGAAGAAAATGAAATAATAACTTTACGAAAAGAACTTAAAGACTTGAAAATGGAAAATGACATTTTAAAGCAAGCCGCACTGATAATGGCCAAAAAATAACAATAATTAATAACAACAAAACAAAATATTCAGCAAGAAAAATATGTAAGATTTTGGGTTTATCAAAATCAACGTATTATTATCAAACTAATAAATGTATTAACAAGCAAGTTAATAATTATGAACAATAAATTATCAGTGCCTTTAATAAAAGTCGCAAAATTTATGGGGCTCGCAAAATTAAAGTTATTTTAAACAGAAAAGATATCATCTTATCGCGGCGAAAAATCAGATTCTTTATGATCAAAAATAATTTGGTTTCTAAATACACCAAATTAAAATATCATAATCATAAAACAACAGTCAATAATGACCAAATTAATAATATTTTAAATCGTCAATTTAACAACAAAAAACCTAATGAAGTTATTGTTAGTGATTTAACATATGTTCAAGTTGGCGCTAAATGACATTATATTTGTTTATTAATTGACTTGTTTAATCGTGAAATAATTGGTTATAGTGCTGGGCCGAATAAAACGGCCGAACTGGTCCAACAAGCTTTTCATAAAATAACACGACCATTAAATCAAATAACTCTATTTCATACTGATCGTGGTAATGAGTTTAAAAATAAAATCATTGATGAAATTTTAATAACTTTTAATATTAAAAGATCATTAAGCAATAAAGGCTGCCCTTATGATAATGCTGTGGCTGAAACAACTTACAAAACTTTTAAAACTGAATTTATTAAGGGTAAAAAATTTAAAAATTTAACACAATTAAAATACGAACTTTTTGATTTTGTGCATTGATATAACAATATTCGGATTCATGGCAGTTTAAATTATTTATCTCCAGTTACTTTTAGAAAACAAATGTCTATATAAAAAGTGTCCTAAAAAGTGTTGCCATTCCAGTTGATTTAACGGAAAAATCAATACACTTATGCAGGATATCATCCTCGTAAAATTCGTGAAATTTATCGGCGTCAATTAGAACAACTTCATCAACGTTTATTAAAAGAAAAATTAATTCAAAAAAATATGCGTAAAGAACGGCGTTATCAAAAAAACTTAATAATAAAAAAGTAAAACCTAAACCATTACCACAAATTTTAATTGAAAAATATCGTGCTGAAGGAAAAAAGGTTGTTGATGGCTTTTTAATTGAAAACTCTAATAATGAAAAGAGTGAAACAATAAGTACTAACAATAAAGTGGTGAAGAATTAACAATGAGAAATAAAAAAATTTCAACAGCCGAATTAATTAGTAAATATTTTGATGAAGTTGTGACATCAAGTGGCATTGGTCCTCATAAAAGACCTGATGTGGCTTTACAATGAGCGAGAGAGAAAGAATTATGAACGCAAGAGGCAGATGTTATTGTTCAAAAACAATTATTACAAGCATTAGCAAATAATAATAAAATTCAAATACACCAAGTACAACGTCAACAAGAGTTAGCACTTCGTGATTTACAACAAATTAGATTAAATAAATTAAAAAAACGAGAAGAATATTTAGCTACATTATCAAAATCAGTTAAATTACCAAAGATAAATAAAAAAATATTAAATAGTGAAGTTGCTGGATTAGAATTACAAGCAAAGCCAGTGTTTAAAAATAGGAATGACATTAATAATGTTTCAACAGCAGAAGATAATTATGGCTCTATTTTTATGCGAGAAATTGGTCGTGCATTGTTAGACGAATATAATATGTATCATCAACCACAAGAACAAGAATCTTCGCTGCTTTCAACTGAAAAATCAATAAAAAGTAAAAGGCAGCGTTATCTTCATAAAAAAGGCCCAAAATCACGCTGATAATCTTTAAATTAAAAAAAATGTACATCATTATAAATAATTTATTAAAAAAAGCAAGGTTTTTAGTAAAAAAACTTTAAAAAAGTGCAAAAATTTTATATAATGTATGTAAGTATCAAAAAAACGAGAAAATAGATAAAAGAGGAATAGAAAATGGCAAAAGAAAAAGACTCAGAATATGTCGTAACTTCTCGTGTCAATTATGGAAACATTATTGATTCTGATATAGATACAACAGAAATAATGGATAAAAAATTAACGCCAGCAACAATCAAGATTTTATTGGGGCAATTAGATGAAAATAGTGCCGAATACCAAGCGTTAAAACAAAAAAATGTTAACGAAGTTGTTGGAACTAAAAAAACAGGTGTTATTCGTTTAAGGGATAAAAAAAGAAATACTTGAGAAGAGCAAAGAGCTAAAAGTAAATTTATTGATTATAGTTATCGGGTTGAAAAAGAAATTCCTGTTTTGCAAAGATTAAAGAATCATAAAGCAAAACAAGCAGTTAGTAAGAAAACGGGGCTAAAATCAAAGCATTTCTTGCCAAAATTTTCACCAGTAATGTCATTATCAGAAGAAATAACAACTATTACCGAGCAAACAAGTATGCCGAAGAAAATGTCTGTTAAAAATGCCAATTCTAAAACAGAAAATTTAATGAAACCGCCATCAAAAGATAGTGAGCACATTAATGGCCAGTTTACTACTTTCTCAACCTGAAATCATTTTGATGCTAATCAGGTTAAAAATAAATTAGAATTATCAAACTCTTTTGAAGACGAGCCTAAAACAATTATTCGTCGAAAAGAAACAGAAGAAGTAACAACAATTCGTCGTGATTTACGACCAATCTTGGCACAACAAATTTATCAAATTAGACGAAATGGTTTATCAATTGTTGATTTTGTTGTTGATCCAAATGATAAAATTGAAATTGAAAAAGGAGATGAAGAAATTCTTGTTCGTTTAATTAAACAATCACCAGTTGAAATTAGTTTAAATGAATTTGCTGAAAAAGATATTACTCCGCCAAAACCAAAGCCAGTTAAAATAATTCGGACAGCAGAAGATCCATTATCAATTGAAGAACGATTAATTTTATGATTAGAAAATAAAAGTCGTTTTCAGAAATTGACTGATGCAGAGCAAACGCAATTAGAACAATTAAAAGCAACTTTTGCAGCAAAACTAAACTATAAACAAAGAAAAAAAAATCGAGAAACTGCAAAAGCAAAGAAAGCAATTAATAATCAATCAAACGAAGTAATAACTGATGGACAAGAATTATTGTTTGATGAAGATCTTTACAAAAAAACAAATTATAATCATCGTTATGATGAAACAAAACGGCCAAATATTGAAGAACGATTAGTTTATGATCAAAAAATGACGGAATATTTATTTGAAGTTCGACATCAATATGAACAAGGATATAATCGTCAAATTTCTCAAGAATTAGCTGATTTTAATCGAGCTATTAACTTATCACGAGCAATTAAAACTAATGTTGAAGAATTAAACGATGCAATTTTTAAAAACCGTAGTGAATCAATTTCCCTTTTACGTAAGCATGTTATGCTATTAAACCAAAAGCAATATGCTGAAATTAAATTGTTAAATAAACAAGTGCTTAAATATAAAGATACAAAAGGAAACCTTGAAGATTTTATTAAACGTCAAAAGGAATTCCGACGGTTATTAAGAATTCGCGATGAAGTTAAAGAAAATCGACAAGCTTTAATTGAATCATTACGAGCGCAAGCAAAACTAATGCAAGACGCACGTAGTAGAAAATAGTGTATTAATTATTAATTATCAACCTAATTAAGTATTAACCAAATATTTATAAACCTTAAGGAGAAAGGAGGCAACGAGAAATGATAAGAGATATAAAAACAGGACATCTTTACTTTTTGCGCAATGGAAAAATCATTTGCATTGATCGGATGGACCACAATGAAATGTTTTTTGCAGGTAATGCACAAGATAAAAATCATTTTCTTAGTTATAATGTTTATACTGAAGATAATGTTACAGAAGCATGTAATAAAAAGGAATATATCTTATTAAGAAATGCTAAATTACATGGGAAATTACTGTATTTACATGCAAAAGAAATTATATTTTTAAAGTTGGCAGAAATTAAAGCCCCATTACTAGTAGATGGGATTCATGTTCGGGTACAAGAAAAAATCTTTGATTATCAAGAAACTTTAGCACGTCGATATAATGAAGAATTAGTTGAAAAATTAACAGAAGAAGATGAAATTCAATATCTATATTCGCATCAAAAACGAACTAATCATTTTTTGCATAGTAAGAAACCATGGGTTTCTTTTTTACTTAATTTAAAGAAGGAAAAAATAACATGTTAACATTTAAAAAACGACGTTATTTAATTAAAATTCGGCAGGAGCTTGGTTTACCACCGTTGAATTGAAAACAAGAGTTATATTATGAGCAATATCATGGATTTGATAAGATTATTGAGCGATATGTTCGTACTGTTAATTATATGTGATATTTTAAAAATGTTGCTTTTTATGATGATTTTAGCCATATTACATATTATTTTCCACGATTAATTTTAACGCGAAAAAATCTTTATTTTTTAAAAATCAGAACATTATCTGAACCAGTAACAACAACATTAACAACTCCAGTGTGAGAGCAAAGGAAGGGTTTAATTACTTCGCCAATTGTAACACAACAATTTATGATTAATCGGATGGTCAAATTACTTGATGCAAAACAATTTTTACGTACTGCTATAATTAATTTGATTGTTATTAATAGTAAAGAACCATTTATTGTTAGTGATTTAGTGCCTTATAATAATATTCAAATAATTAATCAGCAAGAAATGCATTGAAGTGATATAATAAAACATATTGAAAAAAACGATGATTTAACGATTGATCTTTTTGCCGATGAAACAATTTTAATGTTACATCATTTATTAAGCGAGCATAGTCATCATCATAATTATCGGTTACAAAAAAGTAGTTTATTTTGTTTATATCATTATATTTAAAGGAGTATGTCACGTGTCAAAACGCCAAGAACGCATTAATATTATTAATTTGTTATATCGTCACTTTGTTTTACAACATGATGTTTTAACAACAAAACAAGAAGCATATGATTTCTCGCAAATGGTAACAACTTCTGTGGAAACAATTCAAGTTGAGGAAATATTAGCAAATCTATCAGATATTATTGCGAAGATTAATCAACATTTAAAACCAGGATGAAATTTTGCTCGCTTAAGTAATTATCATAAAGCTGTTTTAGTATATGGAGTTTATGAAATTTGTTATCAACAATTAGCAAAGGCAATTGTCATTAATGAAAGTTTAGAAATTTTAAAATTATATGGCGAAGATACTGATTTTAGTTATATTAATTCAGTCTTAGATCAAGTTTAATTTCTAAAATATAAGAATTAGTGGTCGTATAAAGAAAATAAGGGTTTTAGACAAATAAGAAAAAAAATACCTTTTTAATTTATTGAACTAAATAACATTTAAAAATAAAAACCCTTATTTTCTTTATACGACCGAATTAGTTATTACAAATAAAAATGGATATTTACTTTAATTTTGTAGAAAACTCTTGATATTTATAAAATATACCTAAAATTAGGTATATTTTATAAATATCAAGAGTTTTCTACAAAATTAAAGGCAAGATTTGAATTGTTTTTTTAGTTAGTCTAATCTTTTCACTCTGCTTGTTTTCTTGGATATGACGCAATAGTTCTGCCTTAGCAATTGGTTGAATACTAAAATATTGGATTCAAGCCAAAACCAATTGAGCAACAGTACAATTATATTTTTTAGCTTCGGCAACTAGAATTTGATTTTCCAATGTATTAGCAATTGGTGAATATGCTTGTACTAAAATATTTTTATTTTGACAATATTGCACACGATCTCATCTTTGGTTAAAAGGATTAAATTCAATTTGGTTTAAATTTGGATAAATACCCGTTTCTTCAAACAAAATTTCAATCATATCCTTATAAAAATTACTTACACCAACAACATTAATTAACCTTTTCGCTTTGCATTGTATCAATTCGGTATAGGCTTTGATAGTTTTATAAAAATTTAAATTTGGGCGATGAATTAAAACAATATCTAAATAAGTATAACATTTAATCGTTTTAACGACTCTAGCACAGCATTAGTAGTATTCTCTGCCTCAATATCATAACATCAAATTTTTGTTTCAATAGTAATATCTTCTCGCCTTTGGTTATTAGAATTTAAATATTTTTTAATTGCTCGTCCAACAATTTCTTCATTTTGATAAACCTTAGCGGTATCAATAATTTTAATAATTTTATAACCATTTTGTAAAGCATTAATAATCGCCTCTTCTTTTTTTAAAAATAAAGTTCCAAATGCAATTTTCTCTAAGCGAAATGGCATTGTTCTAACCTCCTCTAAAATTATTTACTATATTGTTTTAATAACTCTTCAACATTATCTGTTATTGGATATTTTGATATAATTTGATGATAAATATTATTATAACCAATAAAAGAATGGACAACATATTCTTTATCAATAATTTGTAATGGTTTTAAAACTGTTCCAACTGTTAAACTAGCGGCAAAAAACATTGCTTGTTTATCAGCAAGTAAATCTTGTTCAGAAAAAATTGTGTTGTAACTAATTTTTTTCTGTTCTAAACCTTGCTGTTCAATTTTCATTCGTAATGCTGTTTCTTTTTCATTTGGGCAAATTTGCTCATACCGAATTAAACGTGCAAACATTTTATAATTAGTTGCAATTGCTAATGCACTCATTAGAACTCCTTCTGGTGCACCACCACAATTCCATACAAAAAATCAGTCTTCTTTAAAACAACATCAATTGTTCCTAATACATCTCCTTCATTAATTAATTCAACCTTAATGCCTAATTGACGAATTGTTTTTATTATTTTTTGATGACGAGGTTTATTTAAAATAATGATAGCATTACAAAAGTTGAGATTTTACAAAAAAATATAAATAAAAACAACTAAACAAATTAAATAAATTTACTAAAAACCTAATATTAAGCATTTTTTTTGCATTACTTAATTAATAAGTAAATTTAATTTTGTTTGTTATACTTACAAACCTCAACTTTTTTCTTACTATCAAAAATTATATGAAAAAAATATTAAGTATCTTAACAATGTCAACAGCTATTTTAAATGGAATAAGCGAAATTACTGCCATTAAACCTAATAATAATGAAATTTTAACAAACTTTATTAAAAATGAAAATAAATATGCTAAATTAATAAAAATTAATACATAAACAGTACAATTTATTGCTTTTGATGATAAAGGTGATAGTTTTATGGGTACTAAAAATGAACTTTATTATTTACAATATAAGAAAAAAAAAACAAAAGATTAATGGAATTAATGAATTGGTTAAAACAATTACTTTTCATAAAAATATTACTTACATCGGAACTGAGAAAGGCGCTTATATCTTAAAAAAAATGGGGAAACAACCACTATCAAAATAAATAAAATTAATAATATAAAAATTAATACAATTAATGTTCTTAACAAGAATGTTTATTTTGGAAGTGATAATGGTGCTTGCATCTTAAAAGATGGCGAAACAACAGCGACTAAGATAGAAAATATTAATACTCAATATGTTCATGGGATAACAGTTAACAATCAGATTTATTCTTTAATTTTGTAGAAAACTCTTGATATTTAATATTTATATTTATAAAATATACCTAAAATTAGGTATATTTTTAATATAAGAGGTGAATAATTAATGGAAAAAATAATTGAAGAATTAATAAATAGTTTAACAGATGATCAATTTTTAGAATTTCATGAAAAAGTCAAAAAAGAAGCAGAATTAATTAAAAAACAAAAACGCTTAAATGAAATTGATCAAAAATTTAGGGATAAAGGTATTAAATGTCCTAATTGTCAATCTTTTTATTGTGTTAAAAATAGTCATAATCCTGAAGGAAAACAAAAATATTTATGCAAAAAATGTCGTGCTAGTTTTGATGCTTTTCGTGATCATTTTACGTATTGAAGTCATTTAAATTATGAACAGTGAAATTTATTGATTCAAATTTCATTATTAGGGCAATATAGTAAAATGATTTCCCACTTTATTAAAACATCACCGAAAACCGCTTGATATAATCGCCAAAAAATAATGAAATAAAAACAATTAGAAAACACCAAATTAAAATTTAAAACGTTAAATGGCCAAATTCAAATCGATGAAACATTTATTAAAGAAATCCACAAAGGTAATTTTAAAGATAAATTTGATAAAAGAAAAATTCATCTTGATTCAATTCATTTTCAACCAACACTAAATGTTGTATTCAAATGGCTGTTGATAGCAATAATAATATTTATGTTAAATCAACCAACACAAAATGATTACAAAAACAGTGAATTATTGAAAATATTAATAAACAATTAATCAAAGAAAATTCAATTATTATTTCTGACATACAACCATTATATTTATTAGTAGCAAAACAAACAAATTCTATTTTATTAGCAACTAAAACTAGTACAAATCCTGATGCTAGTTATCGGAAGTTAAATAAAATTAGTAAATTACAATCAAATCTTAAAGAATCCTTAATTCATTATCATGGCTTAGGTTTCACGAACATTCAAAATTATTTAAATCTCTGAAAATGAAAATACCAGCATAAAGGTTTAACACCAAACCAACAATCATCGGTATTATATTTTAACGTATAAAAAAGTTAAATAACAATATTAAAATTTTATATAATTTTCTTTTAAAGTTATCATATTGATGATTTTTTTTATTTCATCAAGAGTTTTCTACAAAATTAAAAAAAAATAATTTAAAATAATTATTAAAATGTGCATCTAAAAAAGTTAGTATCCTTAAAAAACTTTACGAACTTTTTAAAAGAGATGCATTTTTATTTGGGGAAAATTGATTACAATAATAATTTGATTATATTAATGTTACTTATTAAATTTATATAAAAAAAGTTAAAAAAGTTAAACTTTTTTTATGTTTAGTGTAAGATATAACTAATAGTTTTTAAAGAAAAACAATATTATAGTAAAAAAGAATGGAATAGAAAAGTATAAATATGGCAGATCAGGTTACCGCAGATCAACAATTACTACAAAAAGAAAAAATTGTAAAAAATGAATTAGATACTATTCGCGCAAAACGCCGCATTATTCTGGGAATTATGTATGGATTAATTTCTGCAGTTGGGTATTCTATTGTCCCATTAATGCTATATATTATTCCAAAACAAGGACCATATGGTAATTTAGCAGCGCCAATTAATGCCACTTTTTATGTGACAGTTCAAGAAATAATGGCAACTTTTGTGATGTTTATTTTTTATAAGCCAAAAAATTTTATTAATTTTTTAAAATTACTTCGCCACAAAGAAACTTGACTAATTGTATTATATGGTTTTTTAGGTGGCCCCGTTGCAATGGTATTTTTTCAATTATCAGTTTTATTAACAATTAATAATCAAGGTGGCACAGATGGAACTGTTCCAGGATTATTGTTAAATTTAAATGTTATTTTAGCGGCAATTGGAAGTGCTATTTTCTTTCGTACTCGTCAAAGTAAATATGCCTTAACTGCTTTAGCAATTTCTACATGTTTAATTTTAGGAATGTCAATTCATTTTGCAATTGAAGAAGGATTAGCTTGATTATCGATTGGAGGGATGTGTTTAGCGTTAGTGACCGCTGGCTTTTATGCAATGGAAGCATTAGGAATGTCCCATTTAATGAGTTCTTCAAAAATTAAATTTACAAATCATGAAACAGTATCAATTAAAACAAGTTCTTCAGCGATATTAATGTTATTATTAGGAACACCAATTGCTGCAGTTTTTTCCCATCAAAGTTTCTTAGATGGTTATAAAATTTTTGCTAATTTTCAATATTATGATTATGCATTAATTGTTCTTACTGGAGGAATTATTATGGGTAGTTCTCGAATGCTATATTATGCATGTTTAGCAATGTCTGGACCAACCTATACAACTTCAACCCAATTATTAATGTTTTTTTGAACCCCAATTTTTCAATATATTTTTATTGCAGTAAATGTTCCAAATAAAATTTCAGAACCAACATGATATTATTGAGTTTGTGTTATTCCAATTGTCTTTTGTACTTTTATTATTTCCAGCAATGAATTTTTAGTTCACGCTAGTAAGGTTGGATGAAAGCGGGCCTTTCATGAATTATTTGGTAAGATTCCGAAACAAAATACAAAATAAGGTTAATAAAAAATAAAAATGTAAGGTATTTTACATTTTTATTTTGGAAATTATATGATTAAATATTAGTAGCAAGCAAAGGAATGAACAATGGAAACAAATAGTCTTTTATTTTTACGTGCGGTCCAGTTAGCTGTGATTGCTTAATATGAATTGGTTGGTAAAAATGATAAAAATATGTTAGACCAAAAAGCAGTTGATATTATTAATAAATTATTAACAAGTAATGATGTTAAAGCAAAAATTGCAATTGGTGAAGGTGAACTTGATGCAGCACCAATGTTATATAAAGGGCAAACTTTTTCTCATCAACAAGCAATTACGATTGATATTGCAGTTGACCCAATTGAAGAGACAATGCCGGCTAGCAAAAATGAGCCGGGTTCAATTTCATGTATTGCTGTTGCTAAAAATAATACAATGTTACAAATTCCAGAAATGTATATGGAAAAATTGTTTTTATCACAGGATTTAGCTGTAACAGTTGATTTTAATCAACCAATTAAAGCAATTTTATTGGCTTTATTAAAGATTAAACAAAATTTATCATGTATTTTGATAGTAAGAAAAAAGTTGAGGTTTGTAAGTATAACAAACAAAATTAAATTTAATTATTAATTAAGTAATGCAAAAAAAATGCTTAATATTAGGTTTTTAGTAAATTTATTTAATTTGTTTAGTTGTTTTTATTTATATTTTTTTGTAAAATCTCAACTTTTGTAATGCCATCTAATTTGTTCCCTTCTTTTGCTATATTAATTAAAATTATTTTTAAAAAAGTAAAAATAACAAATTATTTCCATAGAAACAAAAATTATATAGGTGTTATTATAAAATTTTATTATGGAAATATTTATTATTCTTATAATTTATTATTCTTATAATATTCAATACTTTCAATTTTAATTTAATTAATATAACAGCCTAAATTATTTTTCTGATTTAGTAATTGTATTTTAGCATTAAAAAAATGAAAATATTTTTTAATTGTCTTAAAGATAAAAAAAGAAATGTTTTTAAACATTTTCTCCTTTTAATAGCTTTTGTAAATAATCACCAACACCGCCTTCATTATTAGTTAAGTGTGTAATTCCCCGAGCATTAGTTTTTAAATTATCATTTCCATTTTTCATTGCGATTCCATAACCAACATTTTGCAATAGTTCTAAATCATTCATTTCATCACCAAAGGCAATAACATCACGAATATCAACGTTATAATATTGTGCTAAAATATTAGCTGCAAATCTTTTTGAAACAAGTTTATTTGTAATGTTAATCATTATTTGCGCCTGACCGCTGCTATAATGTCCGATGTTAACTTGGACAGAGTTTTTAAAATTTTCAAAAATTCGTAAAATTTGATCTTTTTCATTAGCATTGTTTAAATATAAGGCCATATTACTAGCTGGGCCTTTTCAAGCAGTATAAGGATTGGCAATAAAATATTCATCATCAGCAACATCATCAAGATGAAAGTAATTTTCAATTGCCTCATCTTTTTTTCAGCAAATTGCTTTATCATAATGTTCAATTAAGACATTTGCAACAATATTTTTTACATCAGGATGGTTGATAATACTAATAATAACATCATAAGAAATTGGAAAAACTAAACGTTTAAACTCTCGTTTCAATGGGTCATGAATATGACCACCATCAAAGTTTGTTAATAAGGTGTCTAACCCTAATTCACGATAAAAGCGAATACTTGCTCGATGAGGGCGACCAGTTGTAATACATATTTTATGGCCAGCTTTAACAGCTTCTTTGATCACATCTTGTGTTTTTGGATGGATTGTTTTGCCATCATTCATCAATGTTGTACCATCTAAATCAATTAGAATTAAACGTTTTTTATTTAGGTGTTGTAATTTCATGGGACTCCTTTCTAAAAAAATAATTATGTTTTTAATCCCTGTATCTATTATTATATATAATATTTTTATATTTATATTATTTTTAAAAATTTAGCAGCATTTAATTGACTTTGCTAATCAGTGTGATAATATATAATTGTAAAATTAGCAAACAAGCATATAGAGTGCTAAAAATTAAAGGAGGCAAAAGCATGGATTTAACACAACAATATGAACCAGGTAAAGACCAAAAAGTTCTTGAAAAATTTGCCAAAAATCTTAATAAAGAAGCCCTTGTTGGAAAATTAGACCCAATTATTGGGCGCGAAGATGAAATTAATCGAGTAATTCGAATTTTATCACGAAGAACAAAAAATAATCCGGTCTTAATTGGCGAGCCTGGAGTTGGGAAAACAGCGATTGTTGAAGGACTAGCGCAGCGAATTGTTAAAGGTGATATTCCTAGTAATTTAAAAAATAAAACAATATATGAATTAGATATGGGAGCATTAATTGCTGGCGCCAAATTTCAAGGTGAATTTGAAGAACGTTTAAAAGCGGTCTTAAATAAAGTTAAAGAATCAAATGGCGATATTATTTTATTTATTGATGAGTTGCATTTAATTGTGGGAGCTGGTAAAACACAGGGTAGTATGGATGCTAGTAATTTGTTAAAACCAATGTTAGCTCGTGGCGATTTACATTGTATTGGTGCAACAACTTTAGATGAACATCGTTTATATATTGAAAAAGATGCTGCGTTAGAGCGCCGCTTCCAAAAAGTAGTTGTTAGTGAATCAACCATTGATGAAAGTATTTCAATTTTACGTGGTTTAAAAGAACGATTTGAAACCTTTCATGGGGTTAAAATTCATGATAATGCTTTAGTTGCATCAGTTAACTTATCATCTCGATATATTACTGACCGGTTTTTGCCAGATAAAGCAATTGACTTAATCGATGAAGCTTCAGCAACAATTAAAACAGAAATTGCATCAGTTCCAACCGAATTAGATAATTTAAATCGGCGAATTGTTCAGTTAGAAATTGAAAAAGCAGCTTTGCAAAAAGAAACTGATAAGGCATCTAATGAACGGTTAGTTGATATTGAAAATGAATTAAAACCATTAAAAGCAAAACAACAAAAATTAGATATTCAATGAAATTCGGAAAAAGAAAGTATTACTAAATTAAAAAACCTAAAATCACAAGTTGAAAAATTGAAAAAAGAGTTAGATCAAGCGCAATTAAGTGGTGATTTTAATCGTGCTGGTGAAATTCAATATGCTTTATTACCAAAACTAGAAAAACAATTACATGAACAAGAAAAACAAGCTTCAGGTTCACACCTTTTGAAAGAAGATGTAACTGAGCGTGATATTGCAGCAATTGTTGGAAAATGAACTGGTATTCCAGTTGACCGTTTAGTAGAAACAGAAAAGGCAAAATTATTAAATTTAAGTAAGATTTTACGGCGTCGTGTTCGTGGGCAAAACGAAGCAATTCAAGTAGTTGCTGATGCAATTATTCGTAGTCGAAGTGGAATTAAAGACCCAAATAAACCAATTGGTAGTTTCTTATTTTTAGGACCAACAGGAGTTGGAAAAACAGAAGTTGCACGTAGTTTAGCATATGTTCTTTTCAATTCAGAAAAACAAATGGTACGATTAGATATGTCTGAATATATGGAAAAGCATTCAGTAAGTAAATTAATTGGGGCGCCGCCAGGTTATGTTGGTCATGAACAGGGTGGGCAATTAACGGAGGCTGTTCGTCGAAGTCCATATTCAATTGTTTTATTTGATGAAATTGAAAAAGCACATCCTGATATTTTAAATATTTTGTTGCAAATTTTAGAAGATGGTCGTTTAACTGATTCATTAGGTAAAACTGTTGATTTTAAAAATACAATTATTATTATGACTTCTAATATTGGGTCAGAATATTTATTAAATGAAAATAATGATGGTGTTGGTTTATTAATTCAAAAAGAATTAGCTAGAAAATTTAAACCAGAGTTTTTAAATCGAATTGATAATGTTGTAACCTTTAATGCTTTATCAAAAGATGTTATTAAAGAAATTATTGAAAAAGAATTAGCTGAATTAACACAACGAATTGAAAATAGTAAAAACATTCGTATTAGTTATTCTGAAAAAGTATTAGAAAAAATTTTAAACGAAGGATATGATCGTGAATTTGGAGCACGTCCAATTAAGCGATATATTCAACGAAATCTTGAATTGTTAATTGCTCATGCTATTATTTCAGAAGAAGTTCAAGAGGGCAAATCTTATACAATTGATGTAGTTAAGAACGAAATGGTTATTAAGAATAGCACAAAATTAAATTAGCACTTGCATTATTTAAATGATAAATTTATAATATTAAGTGTTAGCAATATTTAGTGTTAATTGCCAAATATTTATAAGAATTATAGAACGGAGGTGCTGCTGGTTTTAACTCAACGACAAGAAAACATTTTAAAAGTAATTGTAGAAGAATACACAAAAACAGCACAGCCTGTTGGAAGTAAAGCTATTATGGCTTCGCCCTTAATAGATTCTTCTTCTGCAACAATTCGTAATGAATGTGCAATTTTAGAAAAAGAAGGTTTTTTAGAAAAAGAACATGCTTCGTCGGGAAGAATTCCATCAACAAAAGGTTATCGTTATTATGTTGATAACTTGATGGTTGAGAAAAATATTGATGATATTAAAAACCGGATTGAAGCCTTATTTGTTAATCGAAATATGTCAATTAATGATATTCTTGATCAAACAGGCCAAATTTTAAGTGAAATGACAAATTTAACAACGGTTGTTGTTGGTCCAAACTTTCAAGAAGAATTATTAAAAAAAATTGAATTATTGCCAATTTCTGAAACACAAGCAGTTGTTGTCTTTGTTTTAACAAATGGGCATGTTGAGAATAAAATGTTTACAATTGATAAAAATAGTTCAATGAACGATTTAAAAATTTCTGTTGAATTATTTAATACACGGTTAGAAAATACTAAAATAACTGATATTCCAACAAAATTTGAGGTAATTCGTCCAATCTTAGAACAACAAGTAAAACATTATGAATATATTTTAAAACAATTTGTTAACGCTTTAACAAGTATTGTTAAACCAAGTTATTCAACTCACGGGATTCAATATATGCTCCAAAATCCGGAATATAATAACCCAGAACGAATTAAACAAGTTATTCGCTTAATTGAAACAATTTCACCGTTTGATTATTTTAAAAAACAACAGAATAACACAAACGAAAATATTGTTTCAATTCAAATTGGAAATGAAACAGGTTTTAACAATGATGATATGGCTTTGCTGACAACAACTTATAAGGTTGATGATATGCAAAAAGGAGGAATTGTTTTAGTAGGACCAAAGCGGTTAGAATATGATAAGCTTTATGAAGTTCTTGAATGATTAGCTTATCGGATTAAAGAAGCATATCAAAAAGAATATAGAGAGGGTGAGATTAATGAGTAATGAAAAAAATGATAAATCTTCGCCAAACCAATTAAAAGAAAAAATTCAACAATTACGGAAAGAATTATCAAATAATCAACCTGCTGATTCACCGTCAGAATCACGAAAAACAGCAACAGCACCGACAGCTGAAATAAATAATTTGGCAATTATTGAAGATTTAGAACATGAAATTGATTTATTGTTAAAAGACAATTTACGCTTGCGAGAAGAAAAATTATTAGCTTTAGCTGATGGCGAAAATTTAAAGAAAAGAATTCATGAAGAAGTTGCTGATATTAAACGTTATCGTGCAGCAGGGATGGCAGAAAAATTATTGCCAACATTAGATAGCTTTGAACGTGCTTTGCAAGTTACTAATGTAACGCCAGAAGTGAAAAACTTTTTAACAGGGTTTGAAATGATTTATCGTATGTTTAAAACGGTTTTTGAAGAAGAAGGTATTACCGCAATGGAGACAAAAGTAGGAGAACACTTTAATTCTAATTTCCATTCGGCAATTGAAATTATTAAAACAACTGATGTTTCATCAGGATGTATTGTTAAAATTTTACAAAAAGGATATATGATTCATGATCGTGTCTTACGTCATGCATCAGTGCAAGTTGCAAAATAACTAATTTAAGAGAGAAAGGTATGATAATATGGCAAAAATTATTGGTATTGATTTAGGAACAACAAATTCATGTGTTGCTGTGATGGAAGGAAAAGATTTTAAAGTTTTAGAAAATCCCGAAGGGCAACGAACAACACCATCAGTTGTTTCATTTAAAAATGAAGAAATTATTGTGGGAGATGCGGCAAAACGACAAGCAGTAACAAACCCAAATACAATTAGTTCTATTAAACGTAAAATGGGGACATCAGAGAAAGTTCATGTTAATAATAAAGATTATAGTCCTGAACAAATTTCTGCTGAAATTTTACGTTATTTAAAAAACTATGCTGAGAAAAAATTAGGACAAAAAATTTCAAAAGCAGTTATTACTGTCCCAGCTTATTTTAATGACGCACAACGACAAGCAACAAAAGATGCTGGAAAAATTGCTGGATTAGAAGTTGAAAGAATTATTAATGAACCAACTGCGGCAGCATTAGCTTATGGAATTGATAAAGTTGATAAAGAACAAAAAGTTTTAGTATTTGACTTAGGGGGAGGAACTTTTGATGTTTCAATTTTAGATTTAGCAGATGGAACATTTGAGGTTTTAGCAACTGCTGGGGATAATCATTTAGGAGGAGATGACTTTGATGAAGTTATTATTCAATGAATGGTTGATGAATTTAAAAAAGATAATAATATTGATTTAAAAACAGATAAAATGGCAATGCAACGATTGAAAGAAGAAGCAGAAAAAGCGAAAAAAAATCTTTCTTCACAATTACAAACTGAAATTGCAGCACCATTTATTACTGCGCGCGATGGAAATCCATTACATTTAAACCTAACATTAACAAGAGCAAAATTTGATGAAATGACAAAAAGCCTTGTTCAACGAACAATTGAACCAGTTCGTAAAGCATTAGCTGATGCAAAATTAAAACCTAGTGATTTAGACCAAGTTTTACTAGTTGGAGGAAGTACTAGAATTCCAGCGGTACAAGAAGTTATTAAACGTGAATTAGGAAAAGAACCAAACCGCACAATTAATCCTGATGAAGTTGTTGCAATTGGTGCAGCAATTCAAGGGGGAGTTTTAGCTGGTGATGTAAAAGATGTCTTATTATTAGATGTTACACCATTATCATTAGGAATTGAAACATTAGGAGGAGTTTCAACTGTTTTAATTCCTCGTAATACCACAATTCCAACATCAAAATCACAAGTGTTTTCAACCGCTGATGATAATCAACCAGCTGTTGATATTCATGTTTTACAAGGGGAACGTAAAATGGCAGCAGATAATAAATCATTAGGACGATTCCAATTGTCTGGGATTGAGCCAGCACCAAAAGGAATTCCCCAAATTGAAGTTAAGTTTTCAATTGATGCAAACGGAATTGTATCGGTTACTGCAAAAGATTTAAAAACAAGTAAAGAACAATCAGTTACCATTACTAATGGTGGTGGTTTAACAGAAGAAGAAATTCAACGAATGATTAATGAAGCAGAACAAAATAAAGATAAAGATGAGCAAAAATTAAAAAACATTGAATTGCGTAATAAGGCAGAGTCATATCTTTCAATAATTACACAAGCTTTAGAAGGAAAAAAGGATAAAATGAATCCTGAACAGTTAAAAGCTTCTGAAGAAATGGCCAAAGAAATTAAAGAATTGTTAGAAAAAGAAGATTATGCTGGTTTAGAAGCAAAAATGGCAGCATTAGAACAAACAATGGCTGAAGCTTCAAAATTTATGAATGACCAACAAGGTGATCAATCTGAACCAGAAGTTACGAATGATGATGACAAAAAAGATAAATAAGACAATAATGATGACTAAAATTCTTTTAGTTATCTTTTCTTTAAAAGAGAAAGTAGGAAGATGGTAATGGGAAAACAAGACTATTATGAAGTATTGGGCGTTAATCGTAATGCTACTGATGATGAAATTAAACGTGCTTTTCGACAATTAGCAAAAAAATATCATCCTGATGTTTCAAAAGAGAAAGATGCCGAAGCAAAGTTTAAGGAAATTAATGAAGCTTATGAAGTTTTATCTGATCCAAATAAACGTCGCAATTATGATCAGTTTGGTCATGTTGGAACTGACCACAACTCTTTTGGTGGTTTTGGTGGCTTTAGTCATGGTTTTAGTAGTGCTGGAGATTTTGAAGATATTTTCTCTGGTGGTTTTGGCGGCTTTAGTGATATTTTTGAAAACTTTTTTGGTGGTGGTAAAAAACGCAGTGGTTTTAGTAATCAACCAATTAGAGGAGAAAATATTGCTGCACGTGTTACATTAACGTTAAAAGAACAAATGTTTGGGAAGAAAATAAACCTAGATTTAAATATTGATAAAAAATGTGAAATGTGTGATGGAACTGGGGCAAAAGACCCTAAAAAAGACATTCATACTTGTACAACTTGTGATGGTTATGGTTATGTTAGCCTTAAACAGCGTAGTATTTTTGGTGTGATTCAATCACAACAACCTTGTCCTGATTGTAAAGGGCGAGGAAAAGTAATTACTAATAAATGTTCAAAATGTAAAGGTCAAGGGAATTATCGTGGGAAAGAAACAGTAGAAATTGAGTTACCGAAATCAATTTATGAAAATCAACAGTTACGAATTCGCGAAAAAGGAAACTGCGGTCTAAATAATGGTCCGCGGGGGGACATTTATTTAGAAATTTCAGTAAAACCAAATAAATATTTTAAGTGTGTTAATGATAACCTTCATTTAAATTTACCAGTATCTTATTTAGATGCTTTACTAGGAGCTGAAATTAAAGTTCCAACTTTTGATGGGGATGTTCATTTGAAATTACCACCAAATACAAAAACAAATAGTATTTTTAATATTCCAAATCATGGGTTTTTCAAGTCACCAACATCGACAAAACGAGGAGATTTAATTGTTAATGTGATTGTAACAATTCCAACAAAATTATCGCCAGAAGAAAAAACAATTTTACAAAAGTTAAGAAATAATAGTTCGTTTAAAATTACTGATGATTTCTATGAAGATTTATAATTATTAAAAAAAGTTTTAATTATGATATTAATCATGATTAAAACTTTTTATTTTTTTGTTTCTTGTTCTTTTCAACGGTAATAACCATAAATCCCAGTTTTTAAAACATAAGCATTATGATATCCTAATTGCCGTAGTTCTAATGCTGCTTAGCTACTGCGATTACCACCATTGCATAATGTAATAATTAATTGGTTTTTGTCTGATAAGTAACGCGATGTATCTTGGAACAAATCAAAAATATAAACATTGATTGAATTTGGAATTTGTCGTAACGCTTTAAATTCAATCTCAGTGCGGTCATCTAATAATAAAGCCCGTTCTTTTTGTGCTTCAAAGATTTCATTATCTATATAGACTGCTTTTTGGTTCATTGTGTACTCCTTATTTTTTTTGTATATTTATATCATATCGTAAATATAAAATAATGTGTGATAAAATTAAGAAGATTAAGTATCACAGAGAGGAATTAAGAGTTTTGATGGCAAAACAAGTATTTAAAAAAAAAATAAATAATCAGGAACTAATTGTTGAGCATGGCCAATTAGCAAAACAAGCAAGTGGTTCAATTTTAGTGCGTTATGGTGAAACTGTTGTTTTAGTAACAGCAACAGTTAATAACAAACTTAGTGAAGGTGATTTTTTTCCTTTAACAGTTGTTTTTCAAGAAAAATTATATTCAGTCGGGAAAATTCCGGGTGGATTTTTAAAACGAGAAGGGAAACCATCTGAATATGGTACTTTATCAGCGCGAGTAATTGACCGTACTTTACGGCCATTATTTTCAGAAAATTTTCGTAATGAAGTTCAAATTGTTATTAATGTTCTTGCTGTTGATAATGATCATGATGTGCGGGTGGTTAGTTTATTTGCGGCATCATTAGCACTTGGCACTTCTAAAATTCCATTTGCTGGTTCAGTAGCGGGAGCATTGGTAACTGTTGATCAAAAAAATAATATTATTATTAATCCAACATTAGAACAAATTAATAATGGCAAAATGGAATTAATTCTTGCCGGAACAGCGGAGGCAATTAATATGGTTGAAGCGGGGGCAAAAGAAGTTTCTGAAAGTTTAGTGTTGCAAGCAATTTTAGCGGGTCATGATGTTATTCAACAATTAATTGCTTTTCAGCATGAAATTATTGCAAAAGTTGGGGTTCCGAAAATGGAAGTTGAGTTGTTTCAAATTCGTCCTGAAATTATTACTTATGTTAATAACAATTATGCAAAAGAGTTAATTACAGCTGCTCGAATTAAAAAAAAAACAAAACGTTATGAAACAATTGAACATTTAGTTGAACAAGCAATTAATAATTATCCTATACTAGTTCCACTTTCAGAAAAAGAACAGAAACAATTGACTGTAGAATTAAAAACAGCCTTACATAATATTATTCGCCAAGAAGTGCGCCGCCAAATTTTAATTGATAAAACACGCTTAGATGGACGAAAATTAGATCAAATTCGCCCATTAAGTAGTAAAATTGATATATTACCAGTTGTTCATGGTAGTGCTTTGTTTACTAGGGGCGAAACACAAGTTTTATCAGTTGTAACATTAGGTGCACTAGGTGAAAATCAAATTATTGATGGAATTACCGATGAAGAAGGTAAACGTTTTATGCATCATTATAACTTTCCGCCATTTTCAGTTGGTGAAACTGGGCAGATTGGTCATCCTTCACGGCGAGAAATTGGTCATGGCGCATTAGGAGAAAAAGCATTATTACAAATTATTCCTAGTGAAAAAGTGTTTCCATATACAATTCGAATTGTTTCCGAAGTTTTAGAATCAAATGGCAGTACTTCACAAGCATCAATTTGTGCTGCTACATTAGCTTTAATGGCGGCTGGAGTGCCAATTACAGCTCCAGTAGTTGGGGTTGCAATGGGTTTAATTAAAGAAAAAAATAACTATACTATTTTGACTGATATTCAAGGGATGGAAGATCATCTTGGTGATATGGACTTTAAAGTAGCCGGAACTGCGAATGGAATTTGTGCCTTACAAATGGATATTAAAATTGCAGGAATTAACAAGGCAATTCTCCAAGAAGCTTTAATGGCGGCAAAAAAAGCGCGGTTAACAATTTTAGATAATGTTTTAGCAACTATTTCTGAACCACGAGCACATTTAGCACCAACAGCACCAAAAATTAAAACATTTATGATTCCTGTTGATAAGATTCGGCAAGTTATTGGTCCGGGTGGTAAAATAATTACAGCTATTATTGAAAAATCAGATGATGTTAAAATTGATATTGAGGATGATGGCCAAGTGACAATTTACCATAAAGAAATCACAGCGATTGAAAAAGCATATCAGTTAATTAAAGCAATTGCAATGCCAGTTATTGTTGGTAAAGAAATAATTGGATCAGTTGTTAAAATTGAAAAATTTGGTGTTTTTGTTAATTTAAAAGAAAATCTTGATGGTTTAATTCATATTTCTAAATTAGCTAAACAGCATGTTGAAAAAGCAGAAGATATTGTTCAATTAAACGATATTGTTAAAGTTAAAGTAATAGAAATTGATGGGAAAGGGAAAATTAAGTTACAATTAATTGAAATATTACCTAAAAAGTAACTTAATTTTTTAATTTTGGTTCTTAAATAAATAACTAAAATATTTGTTATAATTAAATAAAGAGTTAGGAGATTTAATTATGAGTAAAATTGCAATTGATATGATGGGAACTGATTTAGGCATTAAACCAATTATCGACGCTTTGAAAGTTTTTATGAAGAAATATGACGATGTTACTTTTATTTTAATTGGAGCCGAGAAGGAACTGAAGGCTGCCACAGCAGCAGCAAAATTAGATAATACAAAATATGAAATTTTTGCTACAACAGAAGTAATTGCAATGACAGAAGGTATGATTGAAATTCGTCGTAAGCCAAATAGTTCAATGGTTCGTGGAACTGAATTATTGCGTGATCAAAAAGTAAATGCTTTGGTATCCGGTGGTTCAACTGCAGCTTTTTTAGCAGCGTGTCATTTTATTGTGGGGGAAATTTCGGGAGTTTCACGGCCAGCTTTTATGCCTTTTATTCCAACAGTTAACAAGAGAAAGTCTGTTTTAATGCTAGATGTTGGTGCTAATTTAGAAAATGATGCCCAAGATCTTGTTAATTTTGCAATTATGGCTAGTGTTTATGCGCAAGAAATTATGCACAATCCAAAACCAAGCGTGGCAATCTTAAATATTGGTGAAGAAGCATCAAAAGGAAAAGAATATCATAAAGAAGCTTATAAATTATTAACAAATAATAAAAAAATTTTTTTTAAAGGAAATATTGAATCGCGTGATATTACTAGTGATGTTGTTGATATTATTGTAACAGATGGTTTTACTGGTAATATTGCTCTAAAAACATTGGAAGGAATGGCTAAAAATTTAATGGGTGTTATTAAACGCGAATTAACAAAGAATTTTTATCGAAAATTAAAAGCTTTTTCGTTACGAAAATCTTTTCGGGGAGTTCGTGAAACCTTTGATTATCGAAATAATGCAGCGGCATTAGTCTTAGGATTAAAAGCAATTGCTGTTAAAACTCATGGTAGTAGTGATGAAAAATCATGAATTAGTACTTTAGAATTAACTCGTACCGCAGTTGTCAATGATTTTGTACAAAAAATGACAGTAAAATTGTTAAAGGGGGATTAATTATACGATGCAGTTTATAAACAAACAGCCAGAACAACTTTTTTTTGAATTAAAATCTTTTTTTAAACAGTATCATGTTTTTATTAAAGAGCCACAATATTATTTAGAAGCCTTAACCCATAATTCTTATGCAAATGAACATAATTTAAGTTATACTTATCAACGAATGGAATTTTTGGGTGATGCAATTTTAACAAAAGAAATTTCCTTATACTTATTTTTAAGTTTTCCTGATAAAAATGAAGGTGAAATTACTAATTTACGTAGTAAAATTGTTCGTGAAGGAACATTAGCAGAATTAGTTCGTCGAATGAATTGAGCACCTTTCTTATTATTAGGAAAAGGAGAAATTAAAACAAAAGGATATGAAAAAAATCGTATTTTAGCTGATATTTATGAGTCAATGATTGCTGCATTATATCTTGATTTGGGTGAAGAGGTTGTTCGTAATTTTATTAATGATACCCTTATTCAAATGGTTTCTAATCCTGGTTTTTTTGATCAAATTCGAGATTACAAAACTGAATTACAAGAATTTTTACAAGCTGGTGATGCGCGAACATTAGAATATAAATTAATTAAAGAATCGCCACCATTAGAAGGAAATCGAGTTTTATATACTGTGGTTGCAGAAATTGGGGGAATTCGTTATGGCGAAGGATGCGGTTATACTCATAAAGAAGCTGAGCAATTAGCTGCTCGTGATGCGCTACAAAAATTAGCAACAAAATCAAAATATCATTTCGAAAATAAATAACAATGTAATATGATTAAACCAATTTAAATATATAGAGATGAAAAGTAATGATGATAAGACATTTGTTTAAGAATTTTTGATTAAGTTTTACTAGAAATAGTTTACAAGTTTTGGGACTATTTTTAATGTTAGGAATTATTATTACCTTGTTTGGGGGAATGATTATGTAAATCAGTTTAAGTGTGGCTCAATTAGTATTGATTAGTAATGACTTGTATGATACTAATATTTCATTTCAATTTAATCATAATTTAGAAATTGTTTCAAACCATCAAAATTTATCATATGGTTTAAACAATATTAATTATATTAACGAGGAGATGGAGAGTTAGACAATAATAAAGTAGAAAGTCCTTATTTTCAGTTAAAACCAAATGGCAAAGATACTTATCAAATTGTATTGGATTCAGAAAGTAACCAGCCAGGAAAATGACTTGCTTCAAATAGTTCAAATTCATATTTTATGGAACAGTTAAAGGAAAAAGGTGAAGTAATATTAAACTTTAGTACTAATATTGTTCCTGATAGTGTTTATTTTTTTAGTAATGCTGATTATCATGAATTGCTTAGTTATTTACAAAATCCAGCCAACTTAATTTCATTCGTAAGTTCACCAGATAATCCTTGATTAGTAACAGATACATTAATTTTTACTAATGCTTATAAGGATTTTAGTACAAATCAGAAACGAATTTATGACTTACAAACACGTCTTTTAAATTCCGTTATTATTGGTTCAGTTTCTGATCGTGCTCTAATGAGTGAAACAATGCGACTTTACGATATTTTTAAAGCAGAAAACTTTTATATTCAAAGTTTGCAACCATATTATTTGACAACACCAATTATGGTAAAAGGAAATTATCAATATTTTTTAAATTATAAGGTAATCGATGATTACCCTCCAATTATTATTAATAATTCTTATGCTTCACATAATAAAATCGATAGCATTACAAAAGCTGAGATTTTACAAAAAAATATAAATAAAAACAACTAAACAAATTAAATAAATTTACTAAAAACCTAATATTAAGCATTTTTTTTGCATTACTTAATTAATAAGTAAATTTAATTTTGTTTGTTATACTTACAAACCTTAACTTTTTTCTTACTATCGATATTTTGCTTTGTTATTTTTAATGATTGCTATTTTTTGCCGATTATCAGTGCGGCTTGCTTTAAAATGTCATTTTCCATTTCTAATTATTTAACTTTTTTACGTAATTGAATTAATTCGTTTTCTTCTGGCGTTCTATTGTCTTTAGCTTTAAATGAGCCCGAGTTGCTAAATTGGTGATCTCATTTCCAAACAGTAGATTTACCAATTTGATAATCATTGACTAATTGTTCAGGAGTTTGACCCATTTTGTAAAGACCAACAATTTGTTGCTTAAATTCATCATTATAATGATTCTTTGCCATAATTACACCTCCATTGTATTTTAATTATAAATATTTACTCTACATTATTGTTGTCCAATTTATCTTAAACCATCCACAATAATTTAAATAAAACATTTAGAGTGCCAGTTGATTATGTAATTCCAGCACCAAAGCCAGAATCTAAACCAAACTCACAAGGTTAATAGAAAATGAATTTACTAATATTACGAGTTTTAACTTTATTAGTATCTAATTTAGAAAATAAACCTTTAATAAGTAAATTGGTAGTCGGAAAAAAGCTTAGGTTTTATAAAAATTATAAATAAAGTAATTAAATATAAATTAAAGTAATCGCTCTAATAAACGATTACTTTAATTTATATTTAATTACTTTATTTATAATTTTTATAAAACCTAAGCTTTTTTCCGACTACCAAAATTCATAAATTTAAGACAAAACTACTAAATTTTTTAAAAATAAATTATATTGAACATTTATTTTATTGATGTTATAATGATATCAAATAAACTGCTACACTTCATAGTAAAATTTACATCCTAAAATAGAAAACACAACAGCATAAATTAAAGCAAAACCAAAGTTAATTCCAAGCGTAGCAAGCAGAATAAAACCTTTTTTCTTTAAATATCAGACATAACCATTATATTCAGTTTTCAAATGTGAATATTTTGTAATAATATGAAAACCAAGGTCTGCTTGTCAGGGCGCTAATTCTTTTGTTGCATTTAGTTTTCGGAGTGGATTTTTAACTAGAATTCAGTTAGTAATAAACATTACTAAAATAATAATAATTAGAATACCAAAGAAAATTTGGGATAAGTCACTATTACTTAATTGTAATTGTTTTTGACATAATATTAGTGGAATCATGATGCTAACTTGGATTAATAAAAAAATGATATTAGTAATTAAACTAATAATTCAAAAATTTTTAAGAGATGTTTTCATTAGTTAATTAAATTTTTTAGTAAAATTTTTATTGAGTAAGTTTAAAAAATGCTAACAAATTCATCCTCAGCAATTCGTAAGCGAGGGAAACTTGTTCTTTTAACATTATCATCATAATATCCAAATAGCATTCCTAATGATAAATGTCATTTTGTTGGGTCCACAATATTATGTTCTGTAAAGAATGAGGTTGCCTGCAGTGGCATAATTCCGCCCATAATACTTGATCCAATTTTTAATTCAGCAGCTTGTAATGCCATAAAACTAGCGACAATATGTACTTGTTCATCAGAAAACATATCTGGACTTGGATAACTTTTTAAGTAATTACTCATTCCTCGCACATTTGTTTTTAATGTTTCACCACTAAAAATTCGTTCTAAGCGATTGGTTAAAAATTCTTCAGATGTTAAATAATCACCATTTGTTCCTAATAGTAATGCTAAAATTGGGGCATCTTTTATTTTTTGCTGATTGCCAGGCATAAAACAGTTTAATGCTGCTTGTTCTTTTAATTTCTGTTCTTTGATAATAATAACTTTTACTGGTTCTAAGCCATTAGAACTAGGTGCTAAGGCTCCAGTTGTTAAAATTGTTTTTAAATTACTTTCACTAACTGCTTTTGTTTTATCATAGATTTTAATTGCTTTTCGAAACTTTGCTGCTTCTTGCACGCTCATGATTTTCCCCCATTCTGTAATTTATTTATAAATTTATTATACGCTAATAAAAATGTAATTAAAAGTGCTTAAATTACTAACAAATTTCGGAACAATGTTATAATTAAAAATATAAAAATTTAGAAAGGGTAATAAATATGGAATTTTCGCATAAAGAAATTGAACAAAAATGACAACAATATTGAGAAGAACATCAAACTTTTAAAACAACAAATAATTCAGAGCAAAAAGCTTATATTTTAGATATGTTTCCATATCCATCAGGAGCAGGTTTACATGTTGGACATCCAAAAGGATATGTTGCAACTGATGTAATTAGTCGTATGCGAAAATTGCAAGGTTATGATGTTTTGCATCCAATTGGTTGAGATGCATTTGGTTTACCAGCTGAACAATACGCCTTACAAACAGGGAATGATCCAGCGCAATTTACTTTGCAAAACATTGCTAATTTTCGTAACCAATTAAAAGCACTTGGTTTTAGTTATGACTATGAAAAAGAAGTTAATACTTCTTCGCCAGAGTTTTTTAAAACAACACAATTAATTTTTGAATTATTATATCAAAATGGATTAGCTGAGATGTGTGATGTTGATGTTAATTGATGTCCTGAATTAGGTACAGTCTTAGCTAATGAAGAAGTCTTGAATATTAATGGAAAAATGGTTTCTGAACGTGGACATTTTCCAGTTTTTAAGAAACCAATGCGACAATGAGTTTTAAAAATTACTGCCTATGCAGAAAAATTATTAGCAGGATTAGATGAAGTTGATTGACCAGAATCAGTTAAAGAGTTACAACGAAATTGAATTGGAAAAACAGTTGGTGCTGAAATTAAGTTTGCGGTCCAAAATAATCCAGAAATTATTAATGTTTTTATAACCCGTGCTGATACAATTTTTGGTGTTGAGTATCTTGTTTTAGCACCTGAGCATCCATTAGTTTCAAAATTAACAACACCTGAATATGAAGCTGCTGTTACAAAATTTTTAGCAGCAACAAAAGCAAAAACGGACTTAGATCGTCAAGATATTAGTAAAGAAAAAAATGGAATGTTTATTGGTAGTTATGCTATTAATCCAATTAATGAAAAGTTTATTCCAATTTGAATTGCTGATTATGTGTTACCATTTTATGCAACTGGAGCCGTGATGGCTATTCCAGGTCATGATGAACGGGATTATTTATTTGCTTTAAAATATCATTTACCAATTAGTTATGTTGTTGAAGGAAAACATCATAATAAATTACATAATAAATATGGTAAACATATTAATTCTGATTTTTTGAATGGTTTAATGACAGAAGAAGTGACAAAAAAAGCAATTGATGTTTTAACAGCAGCTGGAAAAGCAAAAGTTAAAACTACTTATAAGCTTCGTGATTGGTTATTTTCTCGTCAACGATATTGAGGAGAACCTTTCCCAATTATTCATTGAGAAGACGGTTCAATTAGTTTAATTGATGAAATAGAATTACCGTTAGAATTACCAAAAATGACAAATATTAAACCATCACAAACGGGAGAATCACCATTAGCTAATGCAACAGAATGATTAACTGTTATTGATAGTACCGGAAAAAAAGGCCGCCGAGAAACTAATACGATGCCACAATGAGCAGGTAGTTGTTGATATTATTTAGCTTATATTTTAATGGAAGATAATCAGCTGTTAGATTTACGTAGTTCCAAAGCACAAGCTTTGTTAAAAAAATGATTACCAGTTGATTTATATGTTGGTGGGCAAGAACATGCTGTTTTGCATTTATTATATTCACGTTTTTGACATAAATTTTTATATGACCAAAAATTAGTTCCAACTTCTGAACCATTTTATAAATTAGTTAATCAAGGAATGATTTTAGGGACAGATGGTTCAAAAATGAGTAAATCAAAAGGAAATGTGATTAATCCTGATGATATTATTAAATCACATGGGGCTGATACATTACGTTTATATGAAATGTTTATGGGACCAATTGAAGCATCATTGCCTTTAAATCCAAATGGGTTAGATTCAGCACGAAAATGATTAGATCGAGTTTATCGTCTTATTAAAAATAATAATTTTTCGCAAGATAATAATCATGAGTTAGATTTTGTTTATCATAGAATGGTTAAAAAAGGCACAGAAATGTTAGAAAAATTAAGTTTTAATACAGCAATTTCACAACTAATGGTCTTTATTAATGCTTGTTATAAAATAAAAGGTCCAATTTATCAACCATATTTTGAAGGGTTTACTAAAATGTTTAGTTTGTTTGCCCCACATTTAGCAGAAGAAATTTGAGCAAAATTAAATCAACAATCATCGGTTGCATTGTCAACATGACCAACATATGATGAAAAATATTTACAAAAAAATGAGGTTATAATTGCAGTTCAAGTTAATGGTAAATTACGTGCTAAATTAGAAGTGCCACTTGATACATCAGAAGAAGAATTATCAGCTTTTGCTAAAGCTAATAGCAATGTTCAAACCTTTTTAGATAAGCATGAGATTATTAAAGAAATTATTATTAAAAATAAAATTGTTAATTTTGTTATAAAATAGATAGAAAAAATATTAATTATTTAATCAAAGGAGAAAAGTAATGAAATTTGTTCGTTCTAACAATGGACTATGAGGTTTTTTTGACCCAGCGGGTTCATATCTGCCAGGCGCTGTTTGAACTGACCAGTGATTTTTTAAAGGTCATAATTATGTCTTTCAATTAGTCGGCATTAGTATTTTTGTTTTAATTATTGGCTCATTATTTGTTTGTAGAAAGTATTATGCAAAAACTGTTAATTGAAAATGGTTTCGGATTTCAATCGGGATTTATCAAATTATAACTTATTTCTTAACATATGCGATTTGAGTAACTTATTTAGCAATTGTTTTAAAAACAGAGTGAATTTGAGGACCGGTGGGACATTCGCAAATTCGTGGTTTAAGTGAAGTTATGCCATTACACTTATGTAGTTTACACCAGCTATTATCGGGCTTTATCTTAATTTTTCCTAGTCGAAAATTTTTTGAAGTTGTTGCTCCTTCAGCAATTGTTTTACCAATTTTAGCAATTATAACGCCAGTTAATGGTTATTGAAGTTTAGATAATTTCTTTTACTATAATTACTTTATTCTTCATACATTAATTATTTTTGCTTATTTATATGTTTATAAATATGGTTTAGTTGGAAAGCCTTATAGTGGTTTATTATTTAAATGACAGTTATTATGATTAACATTATTTTCTATTATTGCAGTAATTTGAGACTGAATTTTTAAAACAAACCAATTATTTGTGGGACCAAGTAGCGGTGAACCATGAAACAATGGCGGTTTTAATGTTGGTGGTTGAAATACAAACTTTATTGGTGCAAAATATATGTGGCCATTTGCTTGATTACCAATGTTTTTCTTAGGGATTGTAATTGTTTCATTAACCCATATTTTATTATTTTATCTACCACAAAGTTTTTTATATGATAAAAAAACAAAAAAATTAGAATCTGTTCCTCGCGGCGTATGTAATAAATTTCATGCTAAAGAAAGATTAACTTACATTACTTTTACTTTTAAATATATTTTTTGACCAGATAATAAAATTCATTATCATATTAATCAAAATAATTTATTAAAATTTACTGATATTGAATTATTAACAATTCGCAATAAGAATAATAGTTAGCTTTGCTAACTATTATTTATTTAATTAAGTTTTCAATTTAAAATAAAGGTATAATATAAGTAAATGAAAGAAAAGGTTGTGAGAACAATGGTTAAATATGCAATTATTGCAAATGATTATCAAGAATCAACACAGTTAGTTAATAAAATTAGCAAACTTTTACAAGAAAATCATTTAAAAGAAGATCTTAGTAACCCACAGTATGTTTTTATCATTGGCGGAGATGGAACTTTATTAAGAGCGGTTAATAAATTTCAAGATATCATTGATAAAGTTTTTTTTATTGTAATTAAATCTGGTTCATTAGGATTTTATGCCAACTATGATGAAAATACTTATCCTAAAGCAATTAAAGCAATTATTAATAATAAAGTTCATATTCGCCAAATGCCATTATTAGAAATTAAATATAATGGTAATCTTATTTGCTATGCACTAAATGAAGCAAAAGTTGTTGACCATGTTAAAACAATTTGTACTGACATTTATGTTAATAATGATTTATTGGAGCATTTCCGGGGAAGTGGCCTTGTTTTTGCAACTAAAACTGGTTCAACAGGTTATATGCGAGCAATTAATGGTTCCATTATTGCGGCTAATATTTCAACTCTATGGCAATTAAAAGAAATTGCTCCGGTGGCAAATTCAACTTTTTCCACAATTAACGCTTCAATTATTTTAGACCAAGATCAAATAATAAGGTTAAATGGTGAGTTGAAAGGAAAAAGTTTAGTCATTGATACTTATGAATCAGAAATTTTAAGTTCCGATGTAGAGTTAAAAATTAGTCAAAAAACATTAAACTTATGCTATGATAAAGAAAATGATTTGAGTCTAATTGCGAAGATGAAGTTATTATTTGCTCATTGCAATGATAACAGAGGAGAGGCGCCCTGTGCGATGAACCGTCAAAAAAACAATTATTGTGAGATTGTTTTTTTATTTTTCTATTAAAAAAATAAATTTATTTGCATTATTCATCGGATAGTATCTTTAAATTTAGAACTTTTATCATAAAAACAGATGTTATTCTGTTTTCCCTACACAAAATAAATGATATTTTTATAAATTTCCTTTCAATAAAGGTATTATCCGTTGAATAATACAACGCTTAAAACTTAATATTTTGATACTTAAAGATGGATAACTCATCTATGGCACGAAGCCTTAAAGAAAGTGTGAAAGCAAATGGATTTATTCCTATTTATTTCTTTAATTCTCGGCAAGATTAATCACTTGCGAAATGTCAGAACACGTGTTTTTTGGCTTGTTTTCATAAAAAGAGTGCTGTTAAACCGAAAAAAACAATATCGGACACTAAAAAAACAAGAGGGTTGGAGCTCCAAAAGGTTATTTTCTTTATATAAAGTTGTCTAGGGGTGGATGAAACGCAATTAATAACTGGGTAAACTTTTTTTGTTTATTTCCGTAGGGGGATAAACTCTGTTTAAATATCCTACCGCCTCCGCTCACTCCCAAAGTGAAGCGGGCGGCGAAGTAAATAAATAATAAAATACAAAATACATTATTTACTAAATATCAAAATATTAACCAATAAAAAAATATTTTTTTACAAAAAGGAAAATATTTGATGAAAAAATGAAATAAAAAAATTGAAAGTAAATTACAATAATTAATGATATGAGCTTATCCAGTTTCAGTAGATGAAATAACTGATGAATATTGAGCATTAGGCAAAACTAATTAATGAAAGGATTATTATAATGACAGAATATAAAAGTTTGTATATTAATAAAACTTGAAATGAAATAACAACTTCATTTGATTGAATTAATTGTAACCTTGTTAATTGTCGTATTTCTCATCATAAAAATCATTATGATTTGCAATGTTTAGAATTAGCAAAAATGTACTTAAATTTATTTAAAAATAAATGAGATGTAATTGCTTCTTATATGCAGCATTACAAAATTAACGATATTTTATATTTGGCTTCCGATGGATGAAAAATATTACAAATTGACAAAAAATAAACCAAATAAATTAAAATATATTATTGCAATTGACCCTGCTGGAGGTGGGCAAACTGGTATTATTATTTATAATGTTTTGCAACAGAAAATAATTAATAATATTACTTTTCATTCTAAAAACGAAGAAGAAGCAATAAATAATATCTATTTAATATTAAACAACTTTCAAAAGAAAACTTGTTCTTATTTAAATAAAGTTCTTGTAATAATTGAAGATTATCAACTTCATAAGGGATTAAAAATAACAAACCCACTATCTAAACCTAAATTTATCAGTGGTTTAAAAGTTTTATGCAAATACCTATTTAATTTAAAATATGTTTTACAATCACCAGTTGCTAAGAAAAATTATAGCTATAAAGGAAATATTAAAATGACAGAGCATGAACACGATGCATGAAAACATTTACAATATTTTTTAACAAAAGGAGTTTATAAAAATGGTACAAACAAAAAGCAATTTATTGAAAAAACAGTTAGCAGTAAAACAAAAAATAAAAGAGTTAATAAATTAGAATTAACTGTTAGATTAAACGAAAACCCGATTAAAACTAAGATTAAAGCGCTTGTTGCTGGTGGGGTTGAAGTTGATGCATGTTCTGCTAAATGTCAGTGAGAGGTATTAAATTATTCAACATTATCAATATATAATTCGCCAATTGCATCTGAGTTTTTGAAATTAAGAAAAGATGATGAAATAAAAATTAAAGGCTCGGTATTTAATCAACTAAATTTAAAAACTAAACGTTATTTTTTATCTTTTCGGGTAGATAGCTTTGAAATTATAAAAAAAGCAATTAGAAAAAGAACAAATATCAAAAAATAAGGAAGTGAAGAAATGATAAAAAATGTAAAGTATGTTCTAATTGATGAAAACAATGAACCGATTAAAAATGAGAATGATAGTTTTAATATCAAAACTGCATAAGTTATTTTAGAGAATTCTGAAGAAATTACTGAATTTAATGCAAGTAATTTAGAAAATAGTAATCAGCAAATCAACGAATTACAAACAAAAAACACTAAATTAATTTCACAATTAGAACAACAAACCCTACAATTAAAACAAATTGAAATTAATAATTTTAATAATTCTTTAACTGATAATGAATAATTTAAAAACGTCTTATTAAAATCTTATGATATTAACTATGATATTGTAGTAATTAAAACACACTTACAAAGTGTTTGTGATTAATTAATCAAAGTACAAATCGTTAATACCGGCGGCGCACAAAAAACAGAAAACAACGAAAATAATATTATCGATGAAGATAATGTATTTAATAAATAGAAAGAAGGAATAAAACTATGGCACAAAATCCACAAAGAATTTTTGATGATATTGTTAATCAAGCAACAAAAAATGATCGTGAATCATTTGATCAATGATATTTACAAACTTATCAACAAAAATTTAGTTGAGAGGCACTATTTGCTTGAAAAGAAGCCAATAAATTTGGCTTAACATATAAAAGAAAGAAAAATATTAAATATAATGAAGGTTTAGGATCAAACGGAAAAGTATTTAATACCGATGATAATTTATTAAAATATTCAACAGTTGAATTTGAAGATGAAATTGTTGAATTAGATACAATTTTAACTTTTGCTCGTAAATTAGACCCCGTAGAAAGTGAATTTAATCCTAATGGATATGCTACAATTATTAGGACCATAATTATATAGACTTCAAAATTAGATAAAATTATTAAGAAAGAAGGAATATAAAAATGGGAAATAAAACTTCATACTCTGAAGAATTTAAAAAACAAATTGTCATGCTATATAAAAATGGTAAAAGTGTTATTAATCTAGGGCAAGAATATAATTTACCAAAACCAACTATTTATAGTTGAGTTAAAAATTATAATAATTCTGGTTCATTTAAAGCAAAAGACAATCGCACACTAGAAGAAAATGAAATAATAACTTTACGAAAATAACTTAAAGACTTGAAAATGGAAAATGACATTTTAAAGCAAGCCGCACTGATAATGGCCAAAAAATAACAATAATTAATAACAACAAAACAAAATATTCAGTAAGAAAAATATGTAAGATTTTGGGTTTATTAAAATCAACGTATTATTATCAAACTAATAAATGTATTAACAAGCAAGTTAATAATTATGAACAAGAAATTATCAGTGCCTTTAATAAAAGTCGCAAAATTTATGGGGCTCGCAAAATTAAAGTTATTTTAAATAGAAAATATATCATCTTATCGCGGCGAAAAATCAGATTCTTTATGATCAAAAATAATTTGGTTTCTAAATACACCAAATTAAAATATCATAATCATAAAACAACAGTCAATAATGATCAAATTAATAATATTTTAAATCGTCAATTTAACAACAAAAAACCTAATGAAGTTATTGTTAGTGATTTAACATATGTTCAAGTTGGCGCTAAATGACATTATATTTGTTTATTAATTGACTTGTTTAATCGTGAAATAATTGGTTATAGTGCTGGGTCGAATAAAACAGCCGAACTGGCCCAACAAGCTTTTCATAAAATAACACGACCATTAAATCAAATAACTCTATTTCATACTGATCGTGGTAATGAGTTTAAAAATAAAATCATTGATGAAATTTTAATAACTTTTAATATTAAAAGATCATTAAGCAATAAAGGTTGCCCTTATGATAATGCTGTGGCTGAAACAACTTACAAAACTTTTAAAACCGAATTTATTAAGGGTAAAAAATTTAAAAATTTAACACAATTAAAATACGAAATTTTTGATTTTGTGCATTGATATAACAATATTCGAATTCATGGCAGTTTAAATTATTTATCTCCAGTTACTTTTAGAAAACAAATGTCTATATAAAAAGTGTCCTAAAAAGTATTGCCATTCCATATTTCCAAAATTTTACACATTCATTTGACATTATATTTGCGCCGTAAATCACAAATAATTCTAAATTTTTTCTTTTTCGATAAGACGACAAACTTTTTTATGTCTTCTGATAAGTTAATATATTCAATTAATTCTTCTCGCGACATTAAATTTATATCAACATTTTTTTCTCTTCTTGGTTTATGTTTATGTGTTGTAGCTTGTTTACCATTTCCTCATTTTAAACCATATTACCCATGTTTTTTAAATTCACTTCGCCATCGAATAATAGTAGTATAGTTAATATTAAATTTTTTGATTGTTTTATTAATCCCATATTTATTTGAATATTTAATTGCTTTAATTTTTTCTTCTTTACTTCATTGTTTGGACATAAAAAATGAACATCTCCTTTAAAATAATTTAACAAATAATAACTCATTTTGAGTTCTTTTTTTGTGTCTATTTTATTTTAGATGTTCATAATTAAGTGTTTTTATTGTAAAATATTTTTTTAATTTTATAAAAATCCTTAGATAAATTAGGTTATAATTGTTGATTTAATAAATTTTTTATTTAAAAAGTTCATTACTATATTTTCATTAAATTAAACATTGTACATTAAAGATTAAATATCCTACTTTAAAACTTTTGTTTCTTCTTTTTGTTTTTTTGCAGCTTCTTTACGAGCTAAGATTTTCGCCGCTTTTTGCTCTGCCATTAAACGGCGGCGTTTTTTCATTGACATTGCCATTTTTTATTCACCTTCTCTTTTTTAAATTATTAGTAAAAACTTTGTTAACTTAATAAATCTTGTTCAATTTCGTTAGCAGTTACAAATCCTGTTTTACGTTTTAATTCATTTCCATTTTGAAAGGTAATTAATGTTGGTATTGATAAAATTCCATAATTCTGAGCAAGATCTTGTAAAACATCAACATTAACTTTAATAAAATTAACATCACTACGCTTTTTTGCTAATTCATTAATAATTGGAGCAATCATTTTACATGGCCCACATCAATCAGCATAAAAATCAACTAAAGTTAACTTTGCATCACCAATTGTTTTTTCGAATTCATCAATATTTTTTATTTCATTTACAGCCATTTTAATTCTCTCCTTTACTGAATTCTCTTGCTTTTTTATCATATCATAAAAGTACTATTTTTTTAATAAAAACTGTTGCAAATATTTTGCTGGCCCATTTTCACGATTTGATAATGTTACTTCATTCGCCATTGTTTTTAACTCATCAATCGCATTGCTAACCGCAATCCCAACTCCAGCTTGGCGAATTAATTCAAGATCATTATAAGAATCACCAAATGAATAAGTTTGACTAATATCAATTCTAATGTGATGGGATAAAAATTGCAAGGCACTATCTTTTGGAATCTCATTGCAAGCAATTTCAAAAACACGGTTTGGATAGAGGCTACAATTATTAGGACCATAATTATATAGACTTCAAAATTAGATAAAATTATTAAGAAAGAAAGAATATAAAAATGGGAAATAAAACTTCATACTCTGAATAATTTAAAAAACAAATTGTCATGCTATATAAAAATGGTCAAAAGTGTTATTAATCTAGGGTAAGAATATAATTTACCAAAACCAACTATTTATAGTTGAGTTAAAAATTATAATAATTCTGGTTCATTTAAAGCAAAAGACAATCGCACATTAGAAGAAAATGAAATAATAACTTTACGAAAAGAACTTAAAGACTTGAAAATGGAAAATGACATTTTAAAGCAAGCCGCACTGATAATGGCCAAAAAATAACAATAATTAATAACAACAAAACAAAATATTCAGTAAGAAAAATATGTAAGATTTTGGGTTTATCAAAATTAACGTATTATTATCAAACTAATAAATGTATTAACAAGCGAGTTAATAATTATGAACAAGAAATTATCAGTGCCTTTAATAAAAGTCGCAAAATTTATGGGGCTCGCAAAATTAAAGTTATTTTAAACAGAAAAGATATCATCTTATCGCGGCGAAAAATCAGATTCTTTATGATCAAAAATAATTTGGTTTCTAAATACACCAAATTAAAATATCATAATCATAAAACAACAGTCAATAATGACCAAATTAATAATATTTTAAATCGTCAATTTAACAACAAAAAACCTAATGAAGTTATTGTTAGTGATTTAACATATGTTAAAGTTGGCGCTAAATGACATTATATTTTTTTATTAATTGACTTGTTTAATCGTGAAATAATTGGTTATAGTGCTGGGCCGAATAAAACAGCCGAACTGGTCCAACAAGCTTTTCATAAAATAACACGACCATTAAATCAAATAACTCTATTTCATACTGATCGTGGTAATGAGTTTAAAAATAAAATCATTGATGAAATTTTAATAACTTTTAATATTAAAAGATCATTAAGCAATAAAGGCTGCCCTTATGATAATGCTGTGGCTGAAACAACTTACAAAACTTTTAAAACTGAATTTATTAAGGGTAAAAAATTTAAAAATTTAACACAATTAAAATACGAACTTTTTGATTTTGTGCATTGATATAACAATATTCGAATTCATGGCAGTTTAAATTATTTATCTCCAGTTACTTTTAGAAAACAAATGTCTATATAAAAAGTGTCCTAAAAAGTGTTGCCATTCCAATTATTATATTGAGTAATATCTAATTGCGGTAATAATTGTCGTAACTTTGTCATTAATTCATTAGCAGCCTTATCATCTAAGGACTGATGGGCAATAACACTAGCATGCGTAATATCTTCTGTAATATCAGTCGCCTTGGTAATAATTTTATATTTTGTTCGCATTATTTTTGATCAATAATAAGAATTCTCACCATATTTGTAAACATAAGTACTATTATTACTAAAAAAATGAACTTTATATTTGCGATAAGTAAAATCAAAATAAAATGACAACAATTTTTAGGACACTTTTTATATAGACATTTGTTTTCTAAAAGTAACTGGAGATAAATAATTTAAACTGCCATGAATTCGAATATTGTTATATCAATGCACAAAATCAAAAAGTTCGTATTTTAATTGTGTTAAATTTTTAAATTTTTTACCCTTAATAAATTCAGTTTTAAAAGTTTTGTAAGTTGTTTCAGCCACAGCATTATCATAAGGGCATCCTTTATTGCTTAATGATCTTTTAATATTAAAAGTTATTAAAATTTCATCAATGATTTTATTTTTAAACTCATTACCACGATCAGTATGAAATAGAGTTATTTGATTTAATGGTCGTGTTATTTTATGAAAAGCTTGTTGGAACAGTTCGGCTGTTTTATTCGGCCCAGCACTATAACCAATTATTTCACGATTAAACAAGTCAATTAATAAACAAATATAATGTCATTTAGCGCCAACTTGAACATATGTTAAATCACTAACAATAACTTCATTAGGTTTTTTGTTGTTAAATTGACGATTTAAAATATTATTAATTTGGTCATTATTGACTGTTGTTTTATGATTATGATATTTTAATTTGGTGTATTTAGAAACAAAATTATTTTTGATCATAAAGAATCTGATTTTTCGCCGCGATAAGATGATATCTTTTCTGTTTAAAATAACTTTAATTTTGCGAGCCCCATAAATTTTGCGACTTTTATTAAAGGCACTGATAATTTCTTGTTCATAATTATTAACTTGCTTGTTAATACATTTATTAGTTTGATAATAATACGTTGATTTTGATAAACCCAAAATCTTACATGTTTTTCTTACTGAATATTTTGTTTTGTTGTTATTAATTATTGTTATTTTTTGGCAATTATCAGTGCGGCTTGCTTTAAAATGTCATTTTCCATTTTCAAGTCTTTAAGTTCTTTTCGTAAAGTTATTATTTCATTTTCTTCTAGTGTGCGATTGTCTTTTGCTTTAAATGAACCAGAATTATTATAATTTTTAACTCAACTATAAATAGTTGGTTTTGGTAAATTATATTCTTGCCCTAGATTAATAACACTTTTACCATTTTTATATAGCATGACAATTTGTTTTTTAAATTCTTCAGAGTATGAAGTTTTATTTCCCATTTTTATATTCCTTCTTTCTTAATAATTTTATCTAATTTTGAAGTCTATATAATTATGGTCCTAATAATTGTAGCCTATCCAATGAATGATATTGATTTATAACAATCATTAACATCACATATTTTTTGTTGTTTAATTATCATTACCTCCTTTTAGAGATTTTTTTATTTCAAATAAAAAAACAATTCTTTAATAATAGTTGTTTTGTTATAATTGGTTTACACTATACATATTTATAATTTTATAAATAAAAAACACTCTGAAAGTGCTAATTTGTTTTTTTAATTATGGTCCGGGTGAAGGGACTTGAACCCCCACGAGTTACCCCGCCAGATCCTAAGTCTGGTGCGTCTGCCAATTCCGCCACACCCGGTTACTCCGTTTTAAAAATGGTCTCCTGTAAAAGAATTGAACCTTTGACCCACTGGTTAAAAGCCAGTTGCTCTACCGACTGAGCCAACAGGAGACAGGCAATGGTGCTGGCTAGAAGAATTGAACTCCCAAACTACTGATTACAAGTCAGTTGCTCTACCTATTGAGCTAAGCCAGCTTATTAATATAAAAAATGGTCGGGTGTAACGGACTTGAACCGCTGACCACCTGCTTGTAAGGCAGGCGCTCTCCCAACTGAGCTAACACCCGAAAATGGTGACCTGTACGGGGTTTGAACCCGTGAATGCATGCGTGAAAGGCATGTGTGTTAACCGCTTCACCAACAGGCCGGTAAATATTGATAAAAATTTTCAAAAAAATAATGGCGCCTAGTGCAGGACTCGAACCTGCGACCGATCGGTTAACAGCCGAGTGCTCTACCGACTGAGCTAACTAGGCATGGCATATCTTTTTAGCCTTACTCATTATATACTAAAAATGAAAAAACAAGCAACTATTTTTTTTAATTTTGTAGAAAACTCTTGATGAAATAAAAAAAAACATCAATATGATAACTTTAAAAGAAAATTATATAAACTTTTAATATTGTTATTTAACTTTTTTATACGTTAAAATATAATACCGATGATTGTTGGTTTAATGTTAAACCTTTATGCTGGTATTTTCATTTTCAGAGATTTAAATAATTTTGAATGTTCGTGAAACCTAAGCCATGATAATGAATTAAGGATTCTTTAAGATTTGATTGTAATTTACTAATTTTATTTAACTTCCGATAACTAGCATCAGGATTTGTACTAGTTTTAGTTGCTAATAAAATAGAATTTGTTTGTTTTGATACTAATAAATATAATGGTTGCATGTCAGAAATAATAATTGAATTTTCTTTGATTAATTGTTTATTAATATTTTCAATAATTCACTGTTTTTGTAATCGTTTTGTGTTGGTTGATTTAACATAAATATTATTATTGCTATCAACAGCCATTTGAACACAACATTTAGTGTTGGTTGAAAATGAATCAAGATGAATTTTTCTTTTATCAAATTTATCTTTAAAATTACCTTTGTAGATTTCTTTAATAAATGTTTCATCGATTTGAATTTGGCCATTTAACGTTTTAAATTTTAATTGGGTGTTTTCTAATTGTTTTGATTTCATTATTTTTTGGCGATTATATCAAGCGGTTTTCGGTGATGTTTTAATAAAGCGGGAAATCATTTTACTAGATTGGCCTAATAATGAAATTTGAATCAATAAATTTCACTGTTCATATTTTAAATGACTTCAATACGTAAAATGATCACGAAAAGCATCAAAACTAGCACGAAATTTTTTGCATAAATATTTTTGTTTTCCTTCAGTATTATGACCATTTTTAACACAATAAAAAGATTGACAATTAGGACATTTAATACCTTTATCCCTAAATTTTTGTTCAATTTCATTTAAGCGTTTTTGTTTTTTAATTAATTCTGCTTCTTTTTTGACTTTTTCATGAAATTCTAAAAATTGATCATCTGTTAAACTATTTATTAATTCTTCAATTATTTTTTTCTTTAATTATTCACCTCTTATATTAAAAATATACCTAATTTTAGGTATATTTTATAAATATCAATAGTTTTCTACAAAATTAAAGTTTTTTTGTATTATGTAAATTCAAGCAGCAAATTCTGTCTCTTGTTATTATGATAATAACATCATTTAAAATAAATGCAACTATTTTTTTAAAAAAAATAAAATATTTGTAAGTTTAGTCTATTTTAAACATATTTAAGCACACTGAAAAATAATTTATTAAATTTTACTTCAAATAAACTTATTTAAAATTCTCTAAAAATACTTCTTTAGATGTTCTTCAATTTAAACAAGGCCTTAATTTTTCATTTATAACATCAACTACTCAATCTATTTTTTGTTGAGTAACAAGGTTAAAATCTGTTCCCTTAAGGTATCTTTTCCTAAATTCACGGTTTATTCTTTCAATTAAGGGTTTTTGTTTAGGTGAACCTGGGTCACAATAATAAACATTAGCTCCAGCAATCTTTTCCATTTCTTCAAATTTACTAAATTCTTTTCCTCTATCTGTTATTATTCCTTTAATTTTTCCAACTAAATCATTAATTCTAACTATATGTTCAATTTTTTCTAAAACTTCATTAGCAGTATGTTCTTCTAATTTCATAGCAAAGTATTTTTTGCTTGATTGCTCAACTAATACTAAACAACTAGATTGATGTTCTTTACCAACTACCGTATCCATTTCAAATCAACCAACATTAGATTGTTTATTTTCAATATCTCAAATTGATCTAAATCTTTCATCTAATTTTCCGCGATTATCAGGTCTTTTCTTTGTTCTATTTCTTCTACCACCATTTAATAAATTTTTCTTTAACAAACCCAAAAGACCTAAATAAATTCATTTATAAAATGTTTTAAGACAAGCAGAAAATTTGACACAAAACTTTATTAAAAATCGTTGAATAATTTCTGCTGGTGAATCGTAAAGAATATTAAATCGTAAATTTAAAAATTCTTGTTGTTCGTCTGTAAATGTGGGCAGTTTTTTAATACATTTTTTTCTTTTTTGTTTATAATCTTTTTGTGCTTCAACTGGCATATAATCTTCTACCTTTTTAAATCGATTTATTTCTCTTTTAATAGTATTAACTGCACGACCCGTTTGTCTTGATATTTCAGATAAATTAAGTGTGCCATTCTTCTTTTTACAATTATCAGATAATAATAAATCTTTAAATAAATTTCGTTCATCATATTTTACATGTTTATATTTTTGCATTTTTCTGTCTCCAATTCTTTTTAAAATATTTATAACATTAAATTAAAAATTATTGACAAATTATTTTTATAGGTATATAATTTAAATAATAAACAGTAAGTAAATTCTGTCTCTTAAAGCTGTTTATAAAAAAAATAAAGTAATTAAGTTTACTTTTTTTTATTTTGGTGTAAAATATAGATAATAAAAAAGAACTTGTGAGAGTTCTTTTGTATATTTAACAGAATTTTATACTCTTTTATTTAATCATATTCATTAAATAATAGCAATTTTAATATGCAAAAAGGAGCAAAAAATGAAAGAATTTAATCCAAAAACAAGCAAGTTTAAGCACATTTAATCGTAAAATAGATGAATTTTGAGCCAATAAGAAACCTAATATTCCCTATACTTTGAACGATTTAACCAATAAATTCAATCTTTCTCGCAAGTGAAGACATGATACTTATGCGAGCGAAAAGATAGTTCCTTTAATTGAAAGACAAATTAATAGGATTGAAAGTGAAATAATTGAATATATGATGCGTTCACCTGATGGTGCTAAATTATATTGACAGCGTGCATTTAATTATAAATATTCACTACAAGAAAAAGAACTTGAAAAAGAATTAAACTTAAATAATCAACAACCAATAATTGTTAATTTACAAACTGATATTAGAGATATTAAAAAAGAAAGTGATAATAATGCTTAATCATTTTACTTATTTGTTAGAAACTCCTTATTGGTTATTACAAAATAGTAGTATTGGTAATAAATATCCGTTTGCTAAAAAATATGAATTAGTTAATGAAATTAATCAAATTGGAACACGATATAGTGGTAAAACTATATCAAATATTAAAATGTTTGGTGAATTATTAAAAATTAGTTTATTAATTAAACAACCAATTTGTATCATTGCTAGTATGTATTGGAGTAAAGATTTAAAAGATAGTGTATTTCAAAATATATTAAATATGTTAGATGAAAATCATATTCCTTATACTATTAATCTATCTAATTTTACTTTTACTTTATCAAATGGTAGCAAAATATATTGTAAATGTTTACATTCACCAAGTAGGAAAGAAAAATTAAAAGCCTTTGCTGATTTGAATAAATATAAATTAGTTATTGATTGAAGAGAAGAATGTGATCAATTTCAACAAAAAGACTTAAGTGATTTAGAGTTTGCTATTCGTGGTTATCAAAATAAAATAACAATTAATACCTGTAATCCCGAAAGTTTAAAAAGATATATTGTTGGTTATTGTAATGAATTATTACCTTTTAATGAAGAAATAATGCGTAGTAAATATGAACAAATTACTTATATAGAAAAATGAAATATGAAAATTATTATTCATTATTCTAGTTGAAGATTAAATTATGAATTACCACAAGAAAAAGTTAATGAACAATTAAGATTAGAACAATTAGATATTGAAAGAGCAAGAGTATGAAGTTGAGGTTTACCAGGCAATACTAGTGGGTCAATCTTTGCACGATATATTGATATTATGCAAGCAACAGATATTATTCAACCAGCTAAGTTATTAGGTGGTGTTGATATTGCGAATGCTACAAGTCCTAAGGGACATACAACAGCAGCAAGTTTCTGAATATATAATTCATTTGATAAAAAAGCATATAAAGTGGCATAATATACGCATTCAAATGCTACTCAGCAATTTAAAACTGAATTAGAACAAGTAAAAGATATTTTAGAGTTTTATAATAATCAATTAAATAAATATTTTAATTTAATACAACAAGGAATATCAATTAATGTTGATGATAGTGCATATTCAACATTGCAAAGTTTAAATCGAGAGAAATATAATTACTCTTTTGGTCAATACATGACATTTAAACCAGCACAAAAACAAAAATTTAAAATAAAACATCGTATAGAGGCATTTACTATGTTAATAAATACTAATCAATTAAAATGATTATGAGAAAAATGTCCTGTAAGTAAAACCCAATATGAATTAATTCAATGAGAAGATAAACCAGATGCCAGAGAAGAACGAATGTTGGACTTATACGATGATACATTTGATAGTGATTTTTATGCCTTACACTTTGAATTAATACCAATGGTTAAACATAATAGTTCAGCATATTATAAATTATGACAACAAAGGGAGTGAATAACTTAATGAAAAAAGATATTTATGTAATACATGATGAGCGTGTAATAAATGCAAAAAGACCTTATATGTCTGTTTGTGGACAAGTTAAAAAAATACTTTGTCAAGAATTAAAAAAAGATAATATCGCAATATGTAAATTAAATTTATATAACGAATATATTAAACAATATCAAAAAGTTAAAGTATGTGTTCAAGTTTTAGCAAATGAACCAAATTTATTAACAGTAAATATTATTAATTATGCACTTATCTTAAAATTAAAGGAGCAAAATAACAATGAATAATACTTTCCCTAGTTTACAAAACTTAAATGATATTAATAGTGTTTTAAAATTTTATAATTATGATTTAACAATTAATTTAACAAATATTATTGCTCGCCATCAAATGCGATTAGTAAATGGCAAAGATATTTTATTTAAGTCTCATCGTAAAGACATTTTAGAAAAATTAAATTGATGATATGAAACTTATAAAATAAAAGAAAAATTAGATAAAAATGAATTAACCGCAAGTTTAATGGGCAAAACTATTTTTGGTTTATTAGAAACTAGTGATGGTAATATTGATTTATGAATTAACCCTTTTAACTTTACATCACGCGTAAGCAAAATAAATGAAATTGAACAAGGTGCTGATATTTGATTAAATTATCATCAATCAGATAGTGGTTTTATTTTAAATTTAATTTGTACAAAAGATAAAATTGTTATTAAAGGTTGAACTAAAAATAATGATGTAGTTGTTGGACAAAGTAAAACACAAATTAAAGATGATGTTAAACCTGTTTTAGTACAAGAATTTAAAAACAAATTAGGCATAGTCCCTTTTTGGAAAATGATTAATTAACCTAATCCTTTATTTTTATCTACTTCAACTACATTAAACCCATGACCTACTATGGCTAATTGTTATAAATTACAATTTGATTTAGAAGATAGTTTTAATATTAAATCAAAAGAAAGATGAGCAAATCGTACGCATTGATATGGGATATTAGATGATGATTTAATGACCGCTTATAACAAAGGCAATAAAAAAGTATTACAAGATGCTTTTGATGATATTTTTATTCAGTCAGGTCAATCATCAGTAGATGGTCAATTATCACAATCTTTACAAGTAGTACAAGGTACCCCAGCTTTAGAAACATATACGGAAGATCAAAAAGCAATTATTGAACAAGTATATTTAGCATGTCATTTTTCTAGTCCATTTGGTGATAAATCAGATAATGACCAAAATAAAACACAATCATTATTAACTAAGACAAAAGACTTAGAAAAACAAGCATATTTACAAGCATATCGTAAGCAATATTATATTAAGATGTTTGATACAGTTTTAAAATATTATGGTTTATGAGATAGAAATGGTGAACGCCCCTATGGTTTTGATTTTATTAGTGCTAGTTTGGTTGACCAAATGCGACAAAATGAATTAATTACTGCTAGATTAGATAATGGCACAATGGAACCAATTAGAGCCATAACTGAATATGATAATATTGATGAATTAGAAGCAACTAAATATTTTGAAAAAGTAGAAGCATGACAAGATAAAATGCAAGCCAAAGAAATAGAACATAATAATAAATTAATGGAATATGATGAAACTGGTAATAATCAAAACGCCTTACAAGGTAGAACAGAAATAAAGGAGAATTAAAAAATTAGTAGAATTAACCCAGGAGTTATAGAAGAATTAAGAAGACAAGCCCACGATACTTTAATAGATATCAGAGAAAACATAAAAGATAACAGACATTGAATGGTATTTCCTTTTAATGTTTATAGTTCATATATTCCTGATACTGAAACAGGTTGAAAACCTAATAATGCTAAACCAAGTGATTATGGTAGTTATTCAAGAATATTTGATAACATGGAAAGTACTATTGCTCAATGGCAAAATAGTTTAAAAATAGTTCAAAAATATAAAGGTGAAGAAATAAAATTATTAAAAATTGATGATTTTAATAAACAACCAGTTAATTCAACAATCTGAGCAAATAATGAAACGCCTTTTGCGATGAAATTAAAAGATGAAAATAGCAATGTTTATTGAAAATTAATTGATGGTGAAAATATTTATGATATTAATAAAATGTTAGAATACTTAAACCAATATAAATTAAGTTATTTTATTAATAACGGTAATAAAGCGGATAACTTTTATACAAAAGAAGTTAAAGTTGGTAAACATTGAGATGCTTATATGATTGATGATAGAAGTTCAATTCAATTTGGTGAAGCCAAATTTGAACAAGTATTTACACAGCAATCAACCAAAAGACAATATACTTTATTAATTTTAGATGAAGATGTAAATAAATTAAATATTAATGATTATTATAATTTTTATACTGTATTTAATGATCGTGGTTTAAATATTGGTGGTGGTAATATAAATACTGCACCCCAAGATAGACAATGATTATATCCATCAAATGTTATTAATTATTATTCGCCATGAGATGGTAGTTTTTTATGACAAGAAATTACTTTTTCAAGTATTAATGACAAAATTAGTAATAGTGGTTTATCTGTTAGACAGTTTATTCAAACATAAGCACCAGGGGAATGCTATTGTTTTCCTAAGATAACTTATGATGAAAAGACAAATACGGCAATTATTGAATTAGATGATATTTTATTAAAAGACCAGGGTGTTAGAGCAATGGCAGTTAAATTTTATGGTAATCCGATCTTTTTTGATATTCCAGTTATTGGGCGGCCAATTATTAAAGGTCAATTTAATAAAAAAGTAATGAATTCACGCGATTTATTAATGTATAACATGTTTCCTGCTCCCCCTGATAAAATAAACACTTGTGCTTCACCCGAAGTAAGTTGATATAACATTCAAGGGATTCAACCAACTATGATAACTGGTTATAAAGATTGAAAAACAGATATGGAAAGTAGATATGATTTTTGAAAGCAAAAAAATAGTGAAGGTATTGTTATAACTGACCCTTCTACTACATCAGCAACTAATTCTACTGTTGGTAGAAATATTCATAAAGAAGATAAAGATTCTAAATTTTATTGGTCTAAAGATTGAAAAATAACACCACCAAGCAAAATAAAAGTAAATGGTGGTACAGTTGATAATATCATTAGTACCCAAGCATCATCTTATTTTAGAAGAAAAGATGAATTTGGCAATACGGTTGGATCTATTCAAATTGAATATAATAAAATGTGGGTATGTAATGTTTGAGATATTTTAAATATGAATAATTTTATTAATCGTCAAATTACAGTATTACCTTTAAACTATACACAAAAACTAGTTTTTAATCCTTTTACTATTCCGGGTGGAGTTGGTAAATTCTTAAACTTTATTTCATTTGGTATTCCATGAGGTTGAGTAATTAATCAAGATGAAAAAACTTGACCTAATTTTCAATGACTTAATGGTTTTATGAGTGCTAATATTTATAGTTTTTATAATGATGCTTTTTGGTCTGAAAACTCAAAAGGTAAAGGTTATTTACCATTTGAAATATTTAGAGAACAAGGTAATGATAAAGTTGGTGCTATTTTTGGGGCAAATGCTAATAGTTTGGGTTTTACTACTTTATTAACTGATAAATTAAAAGGTACTGTTTTAACTAAAGATGGTAAACAAACAAGTGAATTAGTTTATTCAACTTATAATTTAAAACAATTAAATCAAAAAACTAACCGAGTTTATTTAATTAATGAACAAACCAAAGCACTTGATGCTCAAACACCAGTTAGTAATAGTGAAAAAGATAATGATTGTGAATTATTACAAACACCAGATGGGACAAATTGTATTTATATTATTGATATGTTTTCAATCCAAGCACTATATAAAGGTAATTTTGAAATTATCTTTTATGCTGATAACCCATATACTAATAATGAAGAAGATTATTTACGCTTATCAGTATGAAGCTTTCGTGGTAAAACAAAAAGTACATTAAATAATTATTTACGCGATATGACAACTAATTATAAAACAAGTTTCTTATTACCACATGATTATGAATTACCAACCTTTAATTATCCTAAATATGTATTACCACCAGTTCCATATAACTATAAACCATATACAAAAGATATTATGCCTGCTGGTGTATTATTACCATTAAAAACTAAAATTACCGCACCAGTACAATGTACTAATACTAAATCTTGGAATGGCAACACTTTTTAGGACACTTTTTATATAGACATTTGTTTTCTAAAAGTAACTGGAGATAAATAATTTAAACTGCCATGAATTCGAATATTGTTATATCAATGCACAAAATCAAAAAGTTCGTATTTTAATTGTGTTAAATTTTTAAATTTTTTACCCTTAATAAATTCAGTTTTAAAAGTTTTGTAAGTTGTTTCAGCCACAGCATTATCATAAGGGCAGCCTTTATTGCTTAATGATCTTTTAATATTAAAAGTTATTAAAATTTCATCAATGATTTTATTTTTAAACTCATTACCACGATCAGTATGAAATAGAGTTATTTGATTTAATGGTCGTGTTATTTTATGAAAAGCTTGTTGAACCAGTTCGGATGTTTTATTCGGCCCAGCACTATAACCAATTATTTCACGATTAAACAAGTCAATTAATAAACAAATATAATGTCATTTAGCGCCAACTTGAACATATGTTAAATCACTAACAATAACTTCATTAGGTTTTTTTGTTGTTAAATTGACGATTTAAAATATTATTAATTTGGTCATTATTGACTGTTGTTTTATGATTATGATATTTTAATTTGGTGTATTTAGAAACAAAATTATTTTTGATCATAAAGAATCTGATTTTTCGCCGCGATAAGATGATATCTTTTCTGTTTAAAATAACTTTAATTTTGCGAGCCCCATAAATTTTGCGACTTTTATTAAAAGCACTGATAATTTCTTGTTCATAATTATTAACTTGCTTGTTAATACATTTATTAGTTTGATAATAATACGTTGATTTTGATAAACCCAAAATCTTACATATTTTTCTTACTGAATATTTTGTTTTGTTGTTATTAATTATTGTTATTTTTTGGCCATTATCAGTGCGGCTTGCTTTAAAATGTCATTTTCCATTTTCAAGTCTTTAAGTTCTTTTCGTAAAGTTATTATTTCATTTTCTTCTAGTGTGCGATTGTCTTTTGCTTTAAATGAACCAGAATTATTATAATTTTTAACTCAACTATAAATAGTTGGTTTTGGTAAATTATATTCTTGCCCTAGATTAATAACACTTTTACCATTTTTATATAGCATGACAATTTGTTTTTTAAATTCTTCAGAGTATGAAGTTTTATTTCCCATTTTTATATTCCTTCTTTCTTAATAATTTTATCTAATTTTGAAGTCTATATAATTATGGTCCTAATAATTGGAACCTATCCAGTTTTTTTAATTTTATAAAATAAAAAAATAAAATAGTTACTTAAATTTATTGTTTTTTTACAGAAAATAATGTCTTATAACAAAAAGTCTTTTTAATTTTGTAGAAAACTCTTGATGAAATAAAAAAAATCATCAATATGATAACTTTAAAAGAAAATTATATAAACTTTTAATATTGTTATTTAACTTTTTTATACGTTAAAATATAATACCGATGATTGTTGGTTTGGCGTTAAACCTTTATGCTGGTATTTTCATTTTCAGAGATTTAAATAATTTTGAATGTTCGTGAAACCTAAGCCATGATAATGAATTAAGGATTCTTTAAGATTTGATTGTAATTTACTAATTTTATTTAACTTCCGATAACTATCATCAGGATTTGTAATAGTTTTAGTTGCTAATAAAATAGAATTTGTTTGTTTTGATACTAATAAATATAATGGTTGCATGTCAGAAATAATAATTGAATTTTCTTTGATTAATTGTTTATTAATATTTTCAATAATTCACTGTTTTTGTAATCGTTTTGTGTTGGTTGATTTAACATAAATATTATTATTGCTATCAACAGCCATTTGAATACAACATTTAGTGTTGGTTGAAAATGAATCAAGATGAATTTTTCTTTTATCAAATTTATCTTTAAAATTACCTTTGCGGATTTCTTTAATAAATGTTTCATCGATTTGAATTTGGCCATTTAACGTTTTAAATTTTAATTGGGTGTTTTCTAATTGTTTTGATTTCATTATTTTTTGGCGATTATATCAAGCGGTTTTCGGTGATGTTTTAATAAAGTGGGAAATCATTTTACTAGATTGGCCTAATAATGAAATTTGAATCAATAAATTTCACTGTTCATAATTTAAATGACTTCAATACGTAAAATGATCACGAAAAGCATCAAAACTAGCACGACATTTTTTGCATAAATATTTTTGTTTTCCTTCAGGATTATGACCATTTTTAACACAATAAAAAGATTGACAATTAGGACATTTAATACCTTTATCCCTAAATTTTTGGTCAATTTCATTTAAGCATTTTTGTTTTTTAATTAATTCTGCTTCTTTTTTGACTTTTTCATGAAATTCTAAAAATTGATCATCTGTTAAACTATTTATTAATTCTTCAATTATTTTTTCCATTAATTATTCACCTCTTATATTAAAAATATACCTAATTTTAGATAGTAAGAAAAAAGTTGAGGTTTGTAAGTATAACAAACAAAATTAAATTTACTTATTAATTAAGTAATGCAAAAAAATGCTTAATATTAGGTTTTTAGTAAATTTATTTAATTTGTTTAGTTGTTTTTATTTATATTTTTTTGTAAAATCTCAACTTTTGTAATGCTATCTAATTTTAGGTATATTTTATAAATATCAAGAGTTTTCTACAAAATTAAAGAAAAGTCTAGTTAAAATGCAACAATTTTCCAGTTTTCGGTATATAATAAAAATAGTTTTAGTAGAAAGAGAAGTGATGATTTTTTATTATGTCAAAAAAAATGCGCGGGATAGGTGCTAGCAATGGAATTGCAATTGCCAAATTTTTTAAATTAGAAGAACCAAAATATGAAATTTCGAATAATACGGTTTCTGATTCAGCAAAAGAAATTAAAATACTAGAAGCAGCAATGCAAAAGGCAAATACAGATATTGAAAAACTACAAAAGATTGCCTTAGAAAAATTAGGAGCGGAAAAAGCAGCAATTTTTGAAGCACATAAGGAAATTTTGCGTGATCCAGCAATGATTGATGAAGCAAAAAATATCGTTAAGAGTAATAACAATAATGCAGCATATGCAATTCATACTGTTGCTCAAAAGTTTATTACAATGTTTGCAAGTATGGATGATCCATATTTTAAAGAGCGTGCAGCTGATGTTAAGGATGTAATTGATCGTTTAATTAAGTATATTTTAAATGTTCCGGTCTTAGATTTAGCAACTATTAATGAAGAAGTTATTATTGTTGCTGAAGATTTAACACCTTCACAAACGGCGCAGTTAAATCCTAAATTTGTTAAAGGATTTAGTTGTGACATGGGAGGGCGTACTAGTCATGCTGCAATTATGGCTCGTAGTTTAGAAATTCCAGCTGTCTTAGGATTAAAAGATATTACAAAACAAGCAAACCATCATGAAATAGTTATGATTAATGGAACAACAGGAGAAGTTATCTTAAATCCAACATCGGCGGAGATTAAAACTTGGACAACAGAAAAAGAAAAATTTTTACAATTGCAACAGGAACTGTTGGCATTTAAAGATAAACCAACAGTTTCAAAAGATGGATATCAAAAATTTGTTTTAGAAGGAAATATTGGAGCGCCAAAAGATGTTCAAGGTGTTTTGGATAATGGCGGTCAAGGAATTGGTTTATTTAGAAGTGAGTTCTTATATATGGATAATGACCATTTCCCAACTGAAGATGAGCAATATGAAGCTTATAAAGGTGTCTTAGAAGAAATGCAATGGCGCCCAGTGATTATTCGAACATTAGATATTGGTGGCGATAAAAAATTATCATATTTTAAATTCCCAGAAGAAATGAACCCATTTTTAGGATATCGTGCGATTCGCCTTTGTTTAGATAAAACAGATGTTTTTCGAACACAATTACGTGCTTTATTACGTGCTAGTGTGCATGGTAAAGTTGGTATTATGTTTCCAATGATTGCGACAGTTGATGAATTTAAAACTGCAAAAAAAATTACCTTAGAAGAAAAAGCAATTTTAATTAAAGAAGGACATAAAGTTGCAGATAATATTGAAATTGGAATGATGATGGAAATTCCAGCAGCAGCAATGTTAGCTGATCAGTTTGCAAAACACGCTGATTTCTTTTCAATTGGAACTAATGATTTAATTCAATATACAATGGCAGCTGATCGAATGAGCCAATTTGTGGCATATTTATACCAACCATATAACCCATCTGTTTTACGTTTAATTAAAACAATTATTGATGGTGCCCATAAAGAAGGAAAATGGGTTGGAATGTGCGGTGAAATGGCTGGAGATGAACAAACAATTCCGCTTTTAATGGGAATAAAATTAGATTACTTTTCAATGTCTGCCACAAGTATTTTAAATGCTCGTCGTATTATTAGCAAATTAGAAGTTTCGGCAATGGAACAATTAGTAACAGAAGCATTAGAATGTCAAACAGGTGATGAAGTTTTAGCTTTAGTTGAAAAAAGAACAAAAAATGCTTTAGAAGCCTAAATTTTTGATAAAATAACACTATATAGTGTTATTTTTTATTAAAATAGGTGGTTTAAATGATAAATCTAAATACTCACGCAATAATTGACTTTCCATTGCCAGTTTTAATTGCTTTTGTTGTTATTTTTACGGCATTATTAATTATTAGTGGATTTTGATATTGAAGACAATGGTGTAAAACACGCCATAATGCTAAAAATGATAATTTTGCAGTTAAACAGAAGACAACAATTCGGGCTGCTTTTCAAAAAAATAAGTATTTAATTTTATTTTTATTATGTTTCTTTTGCTTAATTGGTTCTGTTTTGGTCTTAGTTAAACAACTAGTTGGTTTTCCATTGTTTTAAAAATAGCACATAAATTTTTTAATTTTGTAGAAAACTCTTGATTAAATAAAAAAAATCATCAATATGATAACTTTAAAAGAAAATTATATAAACTTTTAATATTGTTATTTAACTTTTTTATACGTTAAAATATAATACCGATGATTGTTGGTTTGGCGTTAAACCTTTATGCTGGTATTTTCATTTTCAGAGATTTAAATAATTTTGAATGTTCGTGAAACCTAAGCCATGATAATGAATTAAGGATTCTTTAAGATTTGATTGTAATTTACTAATTTTATTTAACTTCCGATAACTAGCATCAGGATTTGTACTAGTTTTAGTTGCTAATAAAATAGAATTTGTTTGTTTTGCTACTAATAAATATAATGGTTGCATGTCAGAAATAATAATTGAATTTTCTTTGATTAATTGTTTATTAATATTTTCAATAATTCACTGTTTTTGTAATCGTTTTGTGTTGGTTGATTTAACATAAATATTATTATTGCTATCAACAGCCATTTGAATACAACATTTAGTGTTGGTTGAAAATGAATCAAGATGAATTTTTCTTTTATCAAATTTATCTTTAAAATTACCTTTGTGGATTTCTTTAATAAATGTTTCAACGATTTGAATTTGGCCATTTAACGTTTTAAATTTTAATTTGGTGTTTTCTAATTGTTTTGATTTCATTATTTTTTGGCGATTATATCAAGCGGTTTTCGGTGATGTTTTAATAAAGTGGGAAATCATTTTACTAGATTGGCCTAATAATGAAATTTGAATCAATAAATTTCACTGTTCATAATTTAAATGACTTCAATACGTAAAATGATCACGAAAAGCATTAAAACTAGCACGACATTTTTTGCATAAATATTTTTGTTTTCCTTCAGGATTATGACCATTTTTAACACAATAAAAAGATTGACAATTAGGACATTTAATACCTTTATCCCTAAATTTTTGATCAATTTCATTTAAGCGTTTTTGTTTTTTAATTAATTCTGCTTCTTTTTTGACTTTTTCATGAAATTCTAAAAATTGATCATCTGTTAAACTATTTATTAATTCTTCAATTATTTTTTCCATTAATTATTCACCTCTTATATTAAAAATATACCTAATTTTAGGTATATTTTATAAATATCAAGAGTTTTCTACAAAATTAAAGCAAAATTAAAGCATAAATTTAATAATTTTATAGTATACTAAAGATAGATGACAAAGTTGTCTGCTTAATGAAAAAAGGAGAAGAAAAGATGGGATTATTTAGTAAAAAACCAAAAGAACTTGAAATAATTGCCCCTGTAGATTGTGAAGTTATTGCTTTAGATAAAGTTGAAGATGAAGTATTTTCACAAAAAATGTTAGGTGAGGGTTTAGCAATTAAACCAAGTGCTGGTAATTTTATTGCTCCAATTGCTGGGAAATTAATTACCGTTTTTCCGACAGGTCATGCTTATGGAATTAAAAGTAATAATGGTGTTGAAATGTTATTACACATCGGAATGGATACAGTTTCATTAAATGGAAAAGGATTCGATATTCAAGTAAAACAAGATGATAATGTTAAACAAGGAGATTTATTATGTAATGTTGATTTAGCTGTTTTAAAAGCTGAAAATGTACCAAGTTTAGATACGCCAATTGTTTTTACGCCAGAAACAATGAGCGGTAAGACAATTAATATTGTTAAAATAGGAAATGTTAAACAAGGAGAAATTATTGCTGTTATTAAATAGGAAATAATTTTAAACTAATAAGTGATTTATAAAATAGTAGAGTGCACCCATTTTAGTAAGTACTAATAAAAAGTATTTACTATTTTTTTAATTATATCTTTTTGGAATGGCAACACTTTTTAGGACACTTTTTATATATACATTTGTTTTCTAAAAGTAACTGGAGATAAATAATTTAAACTGCCATGAATTCGAATATTGTTATATCAATGCACAAAATCAAAAAGTTAGTATTTTAATTGTGTTAAATTTTTAAATTTTTTACCCTTAATAAATTCAGTTTTAAAAGTTTTGTAAGTTGTTTCAGCCACAGCATTATCATAAGGGCAGCCTTTATTGCTTAATGATCTTTTAATATTAAAAGTTATTAAAATTTCATCAATGATTTTATTTTTAAACTCATTACCACGATCAGTATGAAATAGAGTTATTTGATTTAATGGTCGTGTTATTTTATGAAAATCTTGTTGGACCAGTTCGGCTGTTTTATTCGGCCCAGCACTATCTATAACTAATTATTTCACGATTAAACAAGTCAATTAATAAACAAATATAATGTCATTTAGCGCCAACTTGAACATATGTTAAATCAATAACAATAACTTCATTAGGTTTTTTGTTGTTAAATTGACGATTTAAAATATTATTAATTTGGTCATTATTGACTGTTGTTTTATGATTATGATATTTTAATTTGGTGTATTTAGAAACCAAATTATTTTTGATCATAAAGAATCTGATTTTTCGCCGTGATAAGATGATATCTTTTCTGTTTAAAATAACTTTAATTTTGCGAGCCCCATAAATTTTGCGACTTTTATTAAAGGCACTGATAATTTATTGTTCATAATTATTAACTTGCTTGTTAATACATTTTGGATAGGCTACAATTATTAGGACCATAATTATATAGACTTCAAAATTAGATAAAATTATTAAGAAAAAAGGAATATAAAAATGGGAAATAAAACTTCATACTCTAAAGAATTTAAAAAACAAATTGTCATGCTATATAAAAATGGTAAAAGTGTTATTAATCTAGGGCAATAATATAATTTACCAAAACCAACTATTTATAGTTGAGTTAAAAATTATAATAATTCTGGTTCATTTAAAGCAAAAGACAATCGCACACTAGAAGAAAATGAAATAATAACTTTACGAAAAGAACTTAAAGACTTGAAAATGGAAAATGACATTTTAAAGCAAGCCGCACTGATAATGGCCAAAAAATAACAATAATTAATAACAACAAAACAAAATATTCAGTAAGAAAAATATGTAAGATTTTGGGTTTATCAAAATCAACGTATTATTATCAAACTAATAAATGTATTAACAAGCAAGTTAATAATTATGAACAAGAAATTATCAGTGCCTTTAATAAAAGTCGCAAAATTTATGGGGCTCGCAAAATTAAAGTTATTTTAAACAGAAAAGATATCATCTTATCACGGCGAAAAATCAGATTCTTTATGATCAAAAATAATTTGGTTTCTAAATACACCAAATTAAAATATCATAATCATAAAACAACAGTCAATAATGACCAAATTAATAATATTTTAAATCGTCAATTTAACAACAAAAAACCTAATGAAGTTATTGTTATTGATTTAACATATGTTCAAGTTGGCGCTAAATGACATTATATTTGTTTATTAATTGACTTGTTTAATCGTGAAATAATTGGTTATAGTGCTGGGCCGAATAAAACAGCCGAACTGGTCCAACAAGATTTTCATAAAATAACACGACCATTAAATCAAATAACTCTATTTCATACTGATCGTGGTAATGAGTTTAAAAATAAAATCATTGATGAAATTTTAATAACTTTTAATATTAAAAGATCATTAAGCAATAAAGGCTGCCCTTATGATAATGCTGTGGCTGAAACAATTTACAAAACTTTTAAAACTGAATTTATTAAGGGTAAAAAATTTAAAAATTTAACACAATTAAAATACGAACTTTTTGATTTTGTGCATTGATATAACAATATTCGAATTCATGGCAGTTTAAATTATTTATCTCCAGTTACTTTTAGAAAACAAATGTATATATAAAAAGTGTCCTAAAAAGTGTTGCCATTCCATTTATTCATTATTATCAATTAATATTTTATATTCATTATTTTTGTTATTATTTATTCGTTATTGATTTAATATTAATTTATGAGATTAAAATCACGCCATTTTTTTTGTTGAATTTGGTGTTTTTATGGCATTATACTATGCTAAAAATTATTTTATTGCTCCTTCAGGTTTAAACATTACTAATAGTTATATTTTAAGTTTTTACTTTTTTGCTTCAGTTGATAATAATATTATTTTTAAATTAAATCCAAATGTTACGATTGCTAATGCTCAAGCTTTAGCAACATTATCTTGGTTTACAAATGTTTCAGTTTGATTTGTAATGACCGGAATTGATCCAAGTGATATTATTTGAAATTTACTAAATATTTTAGATGCAATGCTATTTGCTTCAATTTTTGTAACATTATTGAGTAATTTTGCTAATAAAAAAAGTAATCGTTTTTTAATTGGTACTTTATCACTCCTTGTTTTATCTGCTTCAAAATTATTAATTTATTATTTTGGATATGATTCATGGCATCAACAGAATATATTAACTGGTTTATTTTTTGTCACTTTTATTTTAATGACAATTTACACAAATGAAGAATATCGCAGTCGTAATATGCCTTGAATTATTGGCATTATTTTTGCAAGTTATATTACCTTCGAATGAGATGCATCGTATATTATGTTATTTATTATTTATGTTTCAACATGAATTAGTATGTTAAAATATAAAACTAATTTCTTAAAAGATATGGTTAAGTTTACCTTATTTTAAACATTATGTTTTATCTTTTACAACGCGCAAATAAAAAACATTTTACTAATTTTTATTTTTTTAGGATTATTTTTGTTAATGATAATTTTATCATTTTTGTTATATCGCAATTATTCACGAGTACATGATATTGAAATAATGATTTACCTAGGACAAAAAAATTATTATTTGTTGTACCAATTATTTTTACTCTAATTTCAGTAGTCATTGTTTTAATAATGGGGGAAAATAACTTAAATTTCTGAACATTATAAACAATTGCATCAGCCTTATATGTGCAGTTAGAATTGGGGCGTTGAGAACCGTGAACAAATATTGTCTTCTTAATTATTTCTTTTATATTTTTAGGCTTAGCTTTAATTTGATTATTACTTTTTGAACGAATTCCCAATTTTGTTGCAAAAACTCCAATTAATATGCTATCAATTTTAACAGTAACTTTCTTTAATCCGTTAGTTGGGCGTTTTTTAATTTTAATTTTTAATGAGCAGGCTTTGTTAAACAATGCTACGGTTTTTATTGTTGCGTTATTAGTTTCCTTAAATATTAGTGTTTATGCATTGAAAATTAAACCGTTTAAAAAATGGCATTTTAAAAAACCAACAATTCCCCCACATCATAAAAAGAACCTAAAAATAATAAAATAAAGGAGGATATTATGACTTTTGAACAAGCAAAAAAACGTAGTTTAGTGTTAAAAGAACAGTTAGAACAATGAAATTATGAATATTATGTGAATGATAACCCTAGTGTCAGTGATCAAGAATATGATCGAGCAATGCAAGAATTAATTGCAATTGAACAACAATATAGTGAATTAATTACAATTGATTCTCCAACGCAGCGTGTTTCTGGTCAAGTTAGCAAAAAATTTAATAAATATATTCATACAAGTCCAATGTTAAGTTTGGGAAACGAATTTAATTATGATGATTTAATTCATTTTGATGAACAAATTAAAGAATTGACTGGTTTGTCAGAAATTGAATATACTTGTGAATTAAAAATTGATGGATTATCAATTTCATTAGTTTATGATAATCATCTTTTAGTGATGGGAGCAACTCGTGGAGATGGTCTTACTGGTGAAGATGTTACTGTTAATATTAAACAAATTAAATCAATTCCTCTTCGAATTGATCAACCAACTTTAACTGTTCGGGGTGAAGTTTATTTATCAGTTGAAGAATTTAAGAAGATAAATGAGGAACGTGCTAAAAATGGCGAATCTGAATTTGCTAATCCTCGAAATGCAGCAGCAGGAACTTTACGACAATTAGATTCAACAATTGTTGCAAAACGAAAGTTAAATGCATTTTTATATTATTATGTTAATGCTTTGCAGGATGGAATTCAATCACAATACGAAGCATTACAAAGATTAGAACAATTGAAATTTAAAACAAATCCTGAGTATCGTTATTGTTCAAATATTGCGGCAGTGTGAGCATATATTCAAGAGTATGAACCAAAACGTCATCAATTAGGTTATGAAATTGATGGAATTGTGATTAAAGTTAATAACTTAAATTTATATAATCGCATAGGTTATACTGCTAAAAATCCAAAATGAGCAATAGCTTATAAATTTCCAGCAGAAGTTGTGGTTACAAAATTGCTTAATATTTTTCCTTCTGTTGGAAGAACAGGACGTATTACTTATAATGCTGTTCTTGAGCCAGTTCGTATTGTAGGAACAATTGTGCGAGCAGCAACATTACATAATGCTGATTTTATTACTGAGCGTGATATTCGGATTGGTGATAATGTTCAAGTTAAAAAAGCGGGGGATATTATTCCGGAAGTGATTAATTATGTTGTAGCTTGTCGCCAAAAAAATGCTAAAAAATGACAAGAGGCAACGCATTGTCCAGAATGTAATTCTTTATTAGAACGTGTTGAAGGTGAGGTTTACCAGTATTGTATTAATTCTGTTTGTCCCAAAAAAATTACTCGTGGATTAGAACATTATTGTTCACGAAATGCGATGAATATTCAAGGAATTAGTGAAAAAATTATTGAACGATTATTTAAATTAGGATATTTAAAAAGTTTTAGTGATTTATATCAATTAGAGCAATACTGAGCGGAAATTATTGAATTAGAAAATTTTGGCGAAAAATCATTTGAAAATATGATTGCTTCAATTAATAATTCAAAAAATAATTTCTTAGAGCGACTATTGTTTGCATTAGGAATTCGACATGTTGGTCAAAAAACAGCAAAATTATTAGCACGACAATTTAAAACAATTGATAATTTAGCTTCCATGAATATTGAACAATTATCAATTATTAATGATATTGGTCCAATTGTAGCAGCTAGTGTTGTTGATTATTTTGCAATTCCAGCTAATCAACAAGAACTTGCTTTACTACGCCAAAAAGGGGTTAAAATGGAGTATTATGCTACTAATCAACATTTAGCACATAAGTTTGAAAATTATCGGTTTGTGATTACCGGAGTTTTATCAAAACCACGAGAATATTTTAAAGAATTAATTGAAAGTTATGGTGGGCAAATTTCTGAAAGTGCTAGTGTAAAAACCACTTATTTACTGGCGGGGGCTGATGCTGGTAATAAATTAGTAAAAGCACAAAAATTAAATGTTAAAATTATTAATGAAGAAGAATTTAAACAATTATTAAATAAGGAGGGCTAAGATGGCACGAATTACAAAAGAAGTGTTACAAATGTTAGCGCATGATATTATGCTAGATTTACAAGACGAGGAACTAACTAATTTAAGTCAAGAATTTGATGTTATTTTAAAACAAATGGATTTAGTACAAAAAATTGATACAACTAATGTTCATTCAATGCATTTTCCATTTGATTTAACAGTTGACTATTTGCGTGAGGATGATGAGATTGATGTTGCTCCGCAAGCTGAAATTTTAGCGGCAGCACCCAAAAAAATAGATGATTATATTGTAATTAATAAGGTGGTTAAATAGAATGGCAGCTTATTCAATCAAAGAATTACATCATCTTTTAGTTACTAAAAAAATTACTCCATCGCAAATAGTTAAGGATGCTTTTACTAATTTAGGCAAATATCAGGTTTTAAATGCAACAGTGACAGAATTAAAAGCAGAAGCCACAGCTTTGGCAGCTAAATTAGACCACCTTGTTGTTCCTAAAAATAATTATTTATTTGCTTTACCATATTTTGCAAAAGATAATTTTGCAAAAAAAGGAATTAAGACAACGGCGAGTTCAAAAATTTTAGAAAATTTTATTCCAAATTATGAATCAACAGTAACTAATATTTTGAAAGAAAACAATAGTATTTTATTAGGAAAAGCAGCTTTGGATGAGTTAGGAATGGGTGGGCATGGTTTATATGCCTTAACAGGAGATGTTTTAAACCCTTGAGATTTAAGCCGGATTACTGGTGGTTCATCATCTGGTTCAGCAGCTTTAGTTGCAGCTGGTGTTGTTCCATTTGCATTAGGAACAGATACAGGTGATTCAGTACGAAAACCAGCTGGTTATTGTGGTATTGTTGGTTTTAAACCAACTTATGGTTTAATTTCACGGTATGGTGTTTTTCCTTATGCACCATCATTAGATACGGTTGGATATTTTACTCGAACTGTTGAAGACGGTGCAATTGTTTTTGATTACTTAGCACAAGAAGATCACAAGGATGCAACCTCATTAAAGAGTAAGGAACAAGGTTATTTTAAAAATTTATCATCAGAAAAAATAAAAAAACAAAAATTTGCTTATTTAAAAAATGCGCATGCGATTCTTCCGGATGAAATTAGAATTCATTTTGATCATTTATATGATGAATTAATATCCCGCGGAATTAGTGTTACAGCAATTGATTTTTCAGAAGATTTACTAAAAGCATTAATGCCAGTTTATATGGTGATTTCTTTTGCTGAAGCAGTAAGTAGTCATTCAATGCTGGATGGAATTAATTATGGGACACGAGTTGATGGGGACACTTATCAGGAAGTAATGATGAATTCACGAACTAATGGTTTTGGCCATGTTGTTAAACGTCGTTATGTTATTGGTTCGTACACTTTAACAAAAAATAACCAAACATTATTATTTTTAAAAGCGAAACGAGTACGCCGTTTAATTGTCAATGCTTTGACTACTGTTTTTGAAAAATATGACTTTTTATTATTGCCAGCTGCATCAACGATTGCCCCAAAAATTACTACTATTAAGTGTCAAATTTTAACAGAGGCAGAACTAGAAAATTATGTTGATGATTTATTAGTATTAGGTAATTTAATGGGTAATCCATCATTAACTGTTCCACTTGCTTTTGTTGATAAAATGCCAATTGGAATAAATGTTAATGCTGCTCCTTTTGCTGACCAAAAGGTCTTTAATGCTGGTTTATTAATTGAAGAGATTGTTGGAATTAAAAATAAAGTGGCACCAGAAAGGGGGAACAATCATGATTAATTTTGAGGTAGTAATTGGAATTGAAAATCATGTTGAATTAAAAACAAAGACAAAAATGTTTTCTTCTGGCGCAGTGAGTTATGGGACTAAACCCAATAGTATGGTTAATCCAATGGATGCTGGTTATCTGGGAATAATGCCAACAGTTAATAAAAAGGGGGTTGAGTTAGCATTAATTGCTTGCCAAGCACTTAATTTGACAATTGATCCAATTGTTCAATTTGATCGTAAAAATTATTATTACCCTGATTTAGCGAAAGGTTTTCAAATTACGCAGCAATATTATCCAATTGGTCAAAATGGATATTTAACTATTATTGATGAGAATAATAAACCTTTTAAAGTAGAAATTGAACGTCTGCATATTGAAGAAGATACTGCTAAACAGTTGCATGAAGAAGACCGAACGTTATTAGATTATAATCGTGCTGGAATTGGTTTAATTGAAATTGTAACTCGCCCCGTATTACGGTCAGCGTTTCAAGTTCGTCAATATTTAGAAACTTTACGTGAGATTTTAGTTTATACCAAAGTTAGTGATGCTAAAATGAATGAGGGATCATTACGATGCGATGTTAACATTTCGTTACGTCCAATTGGTGTGAAAACATTTGGTGATAAGGTTGAATTAAAAAATCTTAATTCAATTGCAAATGTTGAAAAGGCAATTGAATATGAAATTAAAAGACAAAGTGAGCTTTTATTAATGGGAAAAATAATTGAACAAGAAACACGACGATTTGATGAAAAAACAAAAACAACGGTTTTAATGCGTCATAAAACTGATGCTATTGATTATAAATATTTTTCTGAACCAAATATTTTTCCAATTAAATTGGATCCAAATTGAATGGCAAAAGTTCTTAAAAATATGCCAGAATTACCAGCTGTCAAACGCAAACGTTATTTATCAAAATTAAATTTAAAACCAGCTGATATTGAAATTATTTTACAAGATTATGCCTTAATGAATTTTTTTGAAGCAGCAATTAAGTTATCACCACATTATGAAATGATTGCTCATTATTTAATTGGTGATATTAGTGCTTATTTAAACCAAAAGGGATTAACAATAAGTGAAACAGCATTAACACCACAAAATTTAGTTGAAATGATTATGTTAATTAATCAAAATGTAATTTCAAATAAACAAGCTAAAACATTGTTACAACGAATTTTAAATGAAGATTGTGCTCCAACTAAAATTGTTGCTGAATTAGGATTAAAACAAATTAGTGACCCAGTTGAAATTAAAAAAATTATTGAACCAGTTTTTAATGCTAATATAGCAATGCTAGAACAATATGAACAACGACCAGAACGAGTAATTAAGTTTTTTATGGGTGAATTAATGAAATTAACAAAAGGACAAGTTGCCCCAGAAATTGGCCAACAAGTAGTTATTGAATTAATTACAGCGAAACAAGGGAGAAAAAAGATGGTTTTTAAAGACTGCACCCCAAAAAGTAAGTAAAATAAAAAAAGATTTTGTTAAATTTTTATAGGGGGTGCATTTTTATGTGGCAAAAAAAGGACAAAAATATAACAAATATACATCAGAATTTATAACAAAAATCATTGAGGAAATTAAACAAAAAAGTTGTTGAATAGTAGCAAAACAATATATGAATAGGCTCCAATTATTAGGACCATAATTATATAGACTTCAAAATTAGATAAAATTATTAAGAAAGAAGGAATATAAAAATGGGAAATAAAACTTCATACTCTGAATAATTTAAAAAACAAATTGTCATGCTATATAAAAATGGTAAAAGTGTTATTAATCTAGGGCAAGAATATAATTTACCAAAACCAACTATTTATAGTTGAGTTAAAAATTATAATAATTCTGGTTCATTTAAAGCAAAAGACAATCGCACACTAGAAGAAAATGAAATAATAACTTTACGAAAAGAACTTAAAGACTTGAAAATGGAAAATGACATTTTAAAGCAAGCCGCACTGATAATGGCCAAAAAATAACAATAATTAATAACAACAAAACAAAATATTCAGTAATAAAAATATGTAAGATTTTGGGTTTATCAAAATCAACGTATTATTATCAAACTAATAAATGTATTAACAAGCAAGTTAATAATTATGAACAAGAAATTATCAGTGCCTTTAATAAAAGTCGCAAAATTTATGGAGCTCGCAAAATTAAAGTTATTTTAAACAGAAAAGATATCATCTTATCGCGGCGAAAAATCAGATTATTTATGATCAAAAATAATTTGGTTTCTAAATACACCAAATTAAAATATCATAATCATAAAACAACAGTCAATAATGACCAAATTAATAATATTTTAAATCGTCAATTTAACAACAAAAAACCTAATGAAGTTATTGTTAGTGATTTAACATATGTTCAAGTTGGCGCTAAATGACATTATATTTGTTTATTAATTGACTTGTTTAATCGTGAAATAATTGGTTATAGTGCTGGGCCGAATAAAACAGCCGAACTGGTTCAACAAGCTTTTCATAAAATAACACGACCATTAAATCAAATAACTCTATTTCATACTGATCGTGGTAATGAGTTTAAAAATAAAATCATTGATGAAATTTTAATAACTTTTAATATTAAAAGATCATTAAGCAATAAAGGCTGCCCTTATGATAATGCTGTGGCTGAAACAACTTACAAAATTTTTAAAACTGAATTTATTAAGGGTAAAAAATTTAAAAATTTAACACAATTAAAATACGAACTTTTTGATTTTGTGCATTGATATAACAATATTAGAATTCATGGCAGTTTAAATTATTTATCTCCAGTTACTTTTATAAAACAAATGTCTATATAAAAAGTGTCCTAAAAAGTGTTGCCATTCCAATAATATAAATGCAAATACAGTAGAATCTTGATGAACAAATCATAAAAAAAGTAAAATTAAACAATCCTAAAGGACCTAAAATTTCTTTTGCCAAAAGAAATTTAGATGGAATGGCAAGGGTTTTTTGGACAAATTTTATGTAGAATAATAATTTCTGTATTGCAATGGTGTTAAATAATTTAGTTTGCTATGAATTCGAATATTATTGTACCAATTAATGTAATCAAATAATTCTAATTTAAACTGCTCAACGTTTTTAAATTTATTATTTTTAATAAATTCAGTTTTAAAAATTTTGTATGTTGATTCCGCAACAGTATTGTCATAAGGACAACCTGGTTTACTGTAAGATTTTTGAATCCCATTTTTAACTAACAGGTTATAAATAAGATTATTATTGAATTCACTGCCTTGATCAGTGTGAAATATTTTAATATTGCTTAATGAAAATTGAAGTTTATTAAAGCTGCTTTCAACTAATTTGGCATTTTTGTGTAAACTAACATCATAACCAATAATTTCTCGATTAAATAAATCAACTAAGAAACAGACATAATATCATTTGTTACTAATAAAAACATAGGTTAAATCACTGACAACAACTTCATGTAGTTTATAACTATCAAAATCTTGATTTAACAAATTGTTATATTTATATGTAACATCATTTGTATTTTAATGTTTGTATTTGATTTTTGTATAATTTGAAATTAAGTTATATTTTTTCATTATGTTGCTGATTTTTACACGAGATAACATGATATTTTTCTGAGCTAATATAACTTTAATTTTGCGTGTTCCATAATTTTTACGACTTTTTAGAAAAATACTGATAACAGCATTATCAATGTTTTGAGTATTCTTGGGATTATTTGCTTTTAATTGATAGTAATATGTTGATCTAGCAAATTTCAATGTTTTACATAAATTAATAATTGGATATTTTGCTTTGTTATTTTTAATGATTACTATTTTTTGCCGATTATCAGTGTTGCTTGCTTTAAAATGTCATTTTCCATTTCTAATTGTTTAACTTTTTTACGTAATTGAATTAATTTGTTTTCTTCTGGCGTTCTATTATCTTTAGTTTTAAATGAGCCCCCCGAGTTGCTAAAATGGTGAGCTCATTTCCAAACAGTAGATTTACCAATTTGATAATCATTGACTAATTGTTCAGGAGTTTGACCCATTTTGTAAAGACCAACAATTTGTTGCTTAAATTAATCAGTATAATGATTCTTCGCCATAATTACACCTCCATTGTAGTTTAATTATAAATATTTACTCTACATTATTGTTGTCTAATTTATCTTAACCCATCCAAAGTTTTCATTCATTACTTAAGAAAGCTACAATCCATAATAAAATATATAATTCACATGAAGAATATATACAAGATGTTATAAAATGAAATACATGATATTAAAATCGTAAAGAAAAAGATATAATTAAAAAAAAAGTAAATACTTTTTATTAGTACTTACTAAAATGGGTGCACTCTATTACCATCTTTTTCATATTCTTGATCAATTTTTTGTAATTTAATTGTTAAATCATTAATTGCACTAATTTTAGCAATAAATAATAATTCATCATCTAATTTAATTGTTTCAACATCTCCGGGTAAAATAACACGGCCTTTACGTTTAACATAAACAATATTATAATCTTTATTATTAATAAAACGTAATTCTGATAATGTTTGTCCTTCAATATTTGGATCAGTCACTTGAATAATTAATGATGCATAATTTTCATCAACAGTTTGCATTTCAATTTCAATATCAAACATTGCTTTAGTTGCAGTAATACTTCCGGCCATTGTATCGGGTTGGATAATATTGTTAATTCCTAATGCTTTTAGAATTCGTGCATGACGAATATCTTTTACTTTTGCAATAATATTAGTAATCCCAAGGTCTTGTAATCCAATAATTGTTAAAATACTAGCTTCAATATTACTTGCGATTGTGATAATGACAGTATCGTATTCGTCTAGTCCTTGCTCAATTAGATTTGTTTTAACTGTTGCATCTAATGCTACGCCATCAACTTGTTCATAACTAGCAATCATATTATTAACCTTAGTTTGGTCAATATCAAAGACCATAATATGTTGTTTTCGCACAATTAGTGTTTCAATTATTGAACGTCCAAAATTATTTAGTCCAATAATTGCAAAACTTTTTCTTCTTGCCATTCCTTCCCCCCTTATTGCATCTTTAATTATACTATTTTTTTTATTATTAGCAATAATTACTAACTTGTAGTATATAATAATATTAATGAAAGAGGGACACAAATGGTTTTTTTTCAATTATATTTCAAAAATATTTTTAAAAGAAAAAATGATAATAAACAACAACGTAATAATGATCCAACTGCACCATTAACACGACATCGTCATTGGTTACCCTTCTCAAAAATATCGGGAAGATTATTTTTAGTTTATATTTTAATTGTTCTTTTAGGTGGACTACTGTTATCAATTCCAGGTTTTGTTCATGGCGGAGAACGGATGATTCTTGATGGAAAAGGTAAAATTTTAAACCCTTCAGTTACTTTTGCGTGAAATTATTTAATTGGTTTATTTACTGCCGCTAGTTCTTTTTCTGATACTGGGATTACAATTAGTAATCCAGCAGCGGATTATAGTTTTTGAGGACAGTTGGTAATTTTAATTTTAATTCAAACAGGTGGTTTTGGAATTGCCACTTTTAAAATTATGATTTTTGTATGATTAGGGCGCCGAATTTCAATTAAAGATAAAATGCTAGTGCAAGGTGAACGAGGAAGTAGTAACTTTGGGCATACAATGGATTTAATTAAAAATAGTTTTATTTTTTTAATTATTTTGGAATGTTTTGGGGCAATTTTATTATTTTGTAATTTTTATTTTTCACCGTTATCAGTAGAAGGAAAATTCATGATTGATAATGTTACTTATCATAATTTTTGACGAAGTTTATGAAGTGGTGTTTTCCACTCAATTTCATCAATAAATAATGCTGGGTTTGATATTATTGGTAATTCATCATTAATGCCTTATAATACTAATTATTTTATTCAATTTGTGTTTTTATTCCAATTTATTATTGGTGGTTTAGGTTTTCCAACTTTTTACGATTTAAAACGAAAATTTGTAGCATGACGACGAAAAGAACATGTTAAATTTACCTTATTTACTAAAATTAATTTAATTACTTATATTGGTTTATCAATTATTGGTGTTTTTAGTGTTTGACTAATTGAATTTACGAATATTAATATAATTCACCCTGAAACTGGTCAGCATATGGAAAGTATTTTACGAAATTCAAAATCAAATTGAAATGGTTTTATGAATATTTTCTTTAATACAATGTCAACCAGAAATGCAGGTTATTCAACAGTTGAAATGAGTAACTTTTTACCAGGATCACGAATAGTGATGTCAATTATGATGTTTATTGGTTCAGCGCCTTCTTCTACTGCGGGGGGAATTCGAACAACAACCTTAGCTGTTATTATCATTACAATTTGGTCTATTATTCGGAATAATAATAGTGTTAATGCTTTTAAACGGAAAATTCCAAATGAAACAGTAAAACGAGCTTTAGGAGTTACTGTTATTTCGGGAGGTTTAATTGCAATTGCTATTATTTGTATTAGTGTTGAAAATCCTCATCTTGATGTTTTAAATACTTTTTTTACAATTTGTAGTGCATTTGGGACAACAGGATTAAGTACTTTAAATTTTACCGAACTATATAACATTGGTATTTTAAGTACTTTAATATTGATTCTATTAATGTTTATTGGGCAATTAGGAGTTTCTTCAACATTATTAGTTTCAATTCGTGGAAGTGGCGAAAAAGAATACAGTTATGTTGAAAAAAATATTTTAATTGGATAGGTTGAAAAAAATAATCTTTTTCTCTTGTTTAAAATGATATCTTTTGTATAATATATAGGGTATCACCACGGAACAGTACTCAAGTTGGTGAAGAGGGCACCCTGCTAAGGTGTTAGGTCGGGTAACCGGCGCGAGAGTTCGAGTCTCTCCTGTTCCGCCATTTAATTACATTTAACAAAAAAAAGTAATAAAGAGTTATAAATAATTTCTTTAATTTTGTAGAAAACTCTTGATATTTATAAAATATACCTAAAATTAGGTATATTTTTAATATAAGAGGTGAATAATTAATGGAAAAAATAATTGAAGAATTAATAAATAGTTTAACAGATGATCAATTTTTAGAATTTCATGAAAAAGTAAAAAAAGAAGCAGAATTAATTAAAAAACAAAAACGCTTAAATGAAATTGATCAAAAATTTAGGGATAAAGGTATTAAATGTCCTAATTGTCAATCTTTTTATTGTGTTAAAAATGGTCATAATCCTGAAGGAAAACAAAAATATTTATGCAAAAAATGTCGTGCTAGTTTTGATGCTTTTCGTGATCATTTTACGTATTGAAGTCATTTAAATTATGAACAGTGAAATTTATTGATTCAAATTTCATTATTAGGCCAATCTAGTAAAATGATTTCCCACTTTATTAAAACATCACCGAAAACCGCTTGATATAATAGCCGAAAAATAATGAAATCAAAACAATTAGAAAACACCCAATTAAAATTTAAAACGTTAAATGGCCAAATTCAAATCGATGAAACATTTATTAAAGAAATCCACAAAGGTAATTTTAAAGATAAATTTGATAAAAGAAAAATTCATCTTGATTCATTTTCAACCAACACTAAATGTTGTGTTCAAATGGCTGTTGATAGCAATAATAATATTTATGTTAAATCAACCAACACAAAACGATTACAAAAACAGTGAATTATTGAAAATATTAATAAACAATTAATCAAAGAAAATTCAATTATTATTTCTGACATGCAACCATTATATTTATTAGTAGCAAAACAAACAAATTCTATTTTATTAGCAACTAAAACTAGTACAAATCCTGATGCTAGTTATCGGAAGTTAAATAAAATTAGTAAATTACAATCAAATCTTAAAGAATCCTTAATTCATTATCATGGCTTAGGTTTCGCGAACATTCAAAATTATTTAAATCTCTGAAAATGAAAATACCAGCATAAAGGTTTAACGCCAAACCAACAATCATCGGTATTATATTTTAACGTATAAAAAAGTTAAATAACAATATTAAAAGTTTATATAATTTTCTTTTAAAGTTATCATATTGATGATTTTTTTTATTTCATCAAGAGTTTTCTACAAAATCAAAAAATAATTTTTATAACTCTTTTTAAATTATTGGTATAATAAAAGTAGTAATATTGTGCAATAAAGGGGAAACATAATGAAAAATTGATTAAAAATTATTTTATCAATGATTTTTTTATTTGGTATGGCGATTATGGGGTTACTTGTTGTAGTTGTTATTTTCAATGTTAAATTCTTATATATTTTTTTAGGAATTGTTATTATTGATTTAATTTTCTCATTCTTTTTCTTTTTTTCCAAACGACGTTATGAAGTTAAATTTTCTTGAATTATTTTTATTAATTTTGTGCCATTTATTAGTTTATGTTCATATGTTTTTTTTGGACGAAAATACCATTATTCAAATAAAAAATCATTATTGTACAATCATTTAAATAAATTAGAATATGATACTTATTGTAAAAAAAATAAGATATGTTTAATAAAATATACTGCTCCTAATCAAAAATTTGGGAATGTTGTTGAATTATTAATGCGGCATGCAAATAAGCCATTATACCAAAATAATAAAATTAAAATAATTACAAATGGGACCCGTGTTTTTAAATCATTGTTAACAGATTTACAACAAGCACAACAATATATTTTATTAACTTATTTTATTGTTGCTGATGGTGAACTATTTGAATCTTTTTTAGCAGTGTTAGAAGAGCGAATTGCTGCTGGTGTTCGAGTTTATATGATTTATGACCATGTTGGTAGTTACTTTAAAATTAGTAAAAAAAGTATTAAAAAATTAATTAAAGCTGGTGTTCGAGTTCATAAATATTTGCCAATTATTACACCTTTTATTAGTGGGAATGCCAATTATCGTAATCATCGTAAAGATGTTATTATTGATGGTTTAATTGGTTATACTGGTGGGATTAATTTAGCTGATTTATATGCTGATAAATCATGAAAATTTGGAATTTTTCATGATACACAAGTACGAATTGAAGGTGAAGCGGTTCGAGGTTTGGAAGTAATTTTTGCTGATGACTGATTTTTTGCAACTACTAAACGTCATGAAATAATCACATATTTAGAACCAGCTATTTTAGCACCAAAAGATTACAATATGAAGGGTAAATCACATTTACAAATTGTTAATCATAGTCCTAGCATTGATCATTCCATTACCAAAGACCTATATATTTCATTAATTAACAAAGCTCGTAAACGAGTTTGATTATCAACTCCTTATTTTATTCCACCAGATGATCTTATTCAAGCTTTAATTCTTGCAGCACGCGCTGGAGTTGATGTTCGTTTAACAATTCCGGGTTTGACTGATAAAATTTTTGTTTTAGATATAACAAAAAGTTACTGTAAACCTTTATTTGCTAATGGTGTTAAAATTTATGAAATGAATAATACTTTTAGTCATAATAAAATTGCTATTTTTGATGATGATATTGCTGTGATTGGGACTTGTAATTTAGATTACCGTAGTTTCTTTTCTGATCATCAAACAACAGCAGTAATTTATGATCCAGAAGTGGTGGCAAGTTTTATTCCTCGTTGGGAATGAGATTATGAACATTCAATTTTATGACAGGAATGACCAATTAAATATAAACCCTTAATTTATCGACTATTGTTAACATGTTTAAAATTAGTCGCACCAATTTTATAAGTTAATGCTAATATAAAGAATAATTTTTTGTATAATTAATATGTGAAGGAGGGGGGTATAATGCTATTTAATAAATTAAAAAATAAAGATGACAAAGAAAAGGAACATCAGAAAGAAAAAAAGAATAACTTATTACAAGAAAAATCATTGTCATCATCATACAATTTAGAAAGTAGTTTGTTTGAAGATGAAGATGATAATAGTAAAACTAAAACTGGTTTTAGTTTTAAACGGCGTAAAACGCACAAAATTATTAAAGAATTAAATCGCCAGCGAATTAAATCATTATTGTTTTATACTGATACTAGTAATGTTTTACGGCAATTGGAATTTGGGCTACAGCCAGTTAAGAATATTCATTTAGCAAAAGAAAGTGAATATATTGTTTGAACATATTTAGAAAAACCTGATCATTTAGAGTTTGAGTTAGATAATTCAACGCGACATTATTTTTGAAGTTGAATTGCAGAGCAAAAAGTTGATCCAAGTCAAATTGCTGTGATTGCAATTGATATTCAAAATTTATTTCATTTAACAAAAAAAGATTGAGAATATGATTATGTAACCCGCCGCGTAAAAGTTTTTGAAGATGTGAAACCAGAAACAATTCGATGAGTATTAATGAAAAATAATCAGTATTTAAATCGAATTCAAATGTATGTTAAAAGTAATAATTTAAAACTTAAAATTTTTCAAGGTGAAAAAGGAAATATTTCTAATGTGTTAACAGAAGGTAGAAAGAAGTAAATAATGAAGAGAAAGTTAGAGAAAATTACTCTACGTGAAGTTGATTTTGCGCAATGATATACTGATATTGTTTTAAATGCTGATTTAATTGCCTATGGGCCAGTCAAGGGAACAACTATTTTTAAACCTTATGGATATGCAATTTGAGAAAATATTCAAAAAATTTTAGATGCTAAATTTAAAAAAAATGGTGTAAAAAATGTTTATTTTCCTTTACTAATTTCAAAAAATATTTTTAATAAAGAAAAAGAACATATTGAAGGGTTTTCACCAGAAATTGCAACAGTAACAAAAGTTGGAGATAAAGTTTTAGATGAAGAATTATACATTCGACCAACATCAGAAGTTCTTTTTGGAACCTTTTTTAGTAAAGAAATCCAAGGTTATCATGATTTACCATTGTTATATAATCAATGAGTTAATGTTTTGCGTTGAGAAAAAACAACCCGCCCGTTTTTACGTACAAGTGAATTTTTATGACAAGAAGGGCATACAATTCATAGTTCAAAACAAGAAGCACAGCAATTTACTTTAAAAATTTTAGATATTTATGCTACTTTTGCAGAAAAAACTTTATTATTACCAGTGATTAAAGGGCAAAAAACAGAACGTGAAAAATTTGCTGGGGCAGAAGAAACTTATACGATTGAATCATTAATGTATGATGGTCAAGCTTTACAATGTGGGACTAGTCATTATTTTGGCCAAAATTTTTCTAAGGCATTTGATATTAAATTTTCAAATCAAAAAAATACTTTAGAATATGCTTACTCAACATCGTGAGGGGTTTCAACGCGTTTGATAGGGGGGATTATTATGACGCATAGTGATGATAATGGACTAGTATTACCACCACAAATTGCTCCAATTCAAATTATGATTTTACCAATTAATAATGATAATGATGAGCAATTATCTGCAGTTGAGCAACTACAAAAAAAATTACACAAATATCGTTGTGAAATTGATCAATTAGACAAAGGTTTTGGGTTTCGTGCAGCTAATGCGGAAATTAAGGGAATTCCATTGCGAATTGAAATTGGAGCTCGTGATTTAGCACAGCAACAAGTTACAATTGCTCGTCGTGATACTTTTGAAAAAATTACTGTTTCATGAACAGAAGTTGAAAAAGTAGTTTCTGATTTATTAGATCAAATTGCAACAAATTTATACCAAAGAGCTTTGAATAATCGTCACCAACGAACAAAAGAAATTGATAATTATTCAGAGTATAAAAAAACTTTAACAAAAATGAATGGTTTATTTTTAGTGCCATTTTGTGGTCGCAATGAGTGTGAAGATACAATTAAAGCTGAAACACAAACAACATCACGTTGTATTCCATTTGATGTGCCAACAAAAAAAACAACTTGTTTTCATTGCGGGCAACCATCAACTAATTTAGTTTATTTTGCTCGAGCTTACTAATAAAAAAGAAATCTCTTTTATTTTTGATAAATTTCAATTGTAAAGGAGGTTTTTATTTGTTTAATCAAAATTTTATTGAAGAGCCATTAGCAGTTTATAATTCTTTTCAGTTTGCTTCTAATAATAAAATTAATTTAGCATTAGATTTAACAATTCCTTTATTTGCTTTTGATAATGATGATAATAGTAAGGCCCATGCTTTTTATATTCGTCCTAATATTGGAAATTTAAAACCATGGTTTAATCCAACCGGTGAATTAACAACAGCATATAAAACTGACCATGAACCAAACGCCAAATTGCTTGATGTTTTTAAAAAACGTTTTTTTCAATTTAATTTTAATTTTTCAATGTTAAAAGTATATTGAAATTGGATAGGCTCCAATTATTAGGACCATAATTATATAGACTTCAAAATTAGATAAAATTATTAAGAAAGAAGGAATATAAAAATGGGAAATAAAACTTCATACTCTGAAGAATTTAAAAAACAAATTGTCATGCTATATAAAAATGGTAAAAGTGTTATTAATCTAGGGCAAGAATATAATTTACCAAAACCAACTATTTATAGTTGAGTTAAAAATTATAATAATTCTGGTTCATTTAAAGCAAAAGACAATCGCACACTAGAAGAAAATGAAATAATAACTTTACGAAAAGAACTTAAAGACTTGAAAATGGAAAATGACATTTTAAAGCAAGCCGCACTGATGATAATGGCTAAAAAATAACAATAATTAATAACAACAAAACAAAATATTCAGTAAGAAAAATATGTAATATTTTGGGTTTATCAAAATCAACGTATTATTATCAAACTAATAAATGTATTAACAAGCAAGTTAATAATTATGAACAAGAAATTATCAGTGCCTTTAATAAAAGTCGCAAAATTTATGGGGCTCGCAAAATTAAAGTTATTTTAAACAGAAAAGATATCATCTTATCGCGGCGAAAAATCAGATTCTTTATGATCAAAAATAATTTGGTTTCTAAATACACCAAATTAAAATATCATAATCATAAAACAACAGTCAATAATGACCAAATTAATAATATTTTAAATCGTCAATTTAACAACAAAAAACCTAATGAAGTTATTGTTAGTGATTTAACATATGTTCAAGTTGGCGCTAAATGACATTATATTTGTTTATTAATTGACTTGTTTAATCGTGAAATAATTGGTTATAGTGCTGGGCCGAATAAAACAGCCGAACTGGTCCAGCAAGATTTTCATAAAATAACACGACCATTAAATCAAATAACTCTATTTCATACTGATCGTGGTAATTAGTTTAAAAATAAAATCATTGATGAAATTTTAATAACTTTTAATATTAAAAGATCATTAAGCAATAAAGGCTACCCTTATGATAATGCTGTGGTTGAAACAACTTACAAAACTTTTAAAACTGAATTTATTAAGGGTAAAAAATTTAAAAATTTAACAAAATTAAAATACGAACTTTTTGATTTTGTGCATTGATATAACAATATTCGAATTCATGGCAGTTTAAATCATTTATCTCCAGTTACTTTTAGAAAACAAATGTCTATATAAAAAGTGTCCTAAAAAGTGTTGCCATTCCATAACTTTAATTTTGCGATCCCCATAAATTTTGCGACTTTTATTAAAGGCACTGATAATTTCTTGTTCATAATTATTAACTTGCTTGTTAATACATTTATTAGTTTGATAATAATACGTTGATTTTGATAAACCCAAAATCTTACATGTTTTTCTTACTGAATATTTTGTTTTGTCGTTATTAATTATTGTTATTTTTTGGCCATTATCAGTGCGGCTTGCTTTAAAATGTCATTTTCCATTTTCAAGCCTTTAAGTTCTTTTCGTAAAGTTATTATTTCATTTTCTTCTAGTGTGCGATTGTCTTTTGCTTTAAATGAACCAGAATTATTATAATTTTTAACTCAACTATAAATAGTTGGTTTTGGTAAATTATATTCTTGCCCTAGATTAATAACACTTTTACCATTTTTATATAGCATGACAATTTTTTTTTTAAATTCTTCAGAGTATGAAGTTTTATTTCCCATTTTTATATTCCTTCTTTCTTAATAATTTTATATAATTTTAAAATCTATATAATTATGGTCCTAATAATTGTAGCCTATCCAATGTTTTTATATTTTAAATTATATATTTTATTATTTTTTATTGCAATCTCCAAAATGTGTGTGGTATACTACAATATTCTGAAAAATTACCACTATTCGTAAAAGAATGAATAATTTCTTTTTTATCATTAAATCAAAAATACGATTTCATATGCGACAACCTATTAGGCTTATCAATAACATTAGCTTGGTTATTTAAATTATTGTGTGAAAATTATTGATTATATTTAGCAACACGTTCTTGTTTATTTTTTGCACGACCTGAATCAATATAACTACGAATAATATCAACTGAAAATTTACCTTTAACACTTTCAAATAGATACTTTTCAACAAGAGATGTACCAACAAATCCATTAATAAAAACAACATGTGCAGTATCCTTGCGTGTTTCTCTAACCATTTCTCATATTTGGCTTTTTTTAGTTTCAAAATCACCATTTATATGCCTAATGCCAAAAACAATACCTGCAGTAGCTCCTGCTGTTGCTAAAACACCAAAAGTTGTTCCTCCAATTATTATTGTTTGTTTTTTTACTTTTCTATTCATTTAATTAATTCCTATCTTTTTGTTAAACTATTTAAATATATGTGTTTTCATAATTTCATTCATATTGATATTTTATAATATTTTTTTAAATTATTTTTTTATAATAAAGGTTTTAACAAAAAAATTAGCAACAGTAAAATTGCTTGATTCTTTTATTCATTCTTTTAACCACCTCTATTAGTTTTTAAAATTTTCCTTACCTATTCATTATTATTTTCATTATCCCTTTGAACATTATTAATTTGTGTTTTAATTCGTTCACGACGTTTTGTTTCTGCTTCCTTTGCTGTTTGTTCTTCAATTTCTAACATGCTTGATAAAAAAGGATTACGATTAGTATGATATTCTTTAACATGGTCCATATCTGGTTCAGAATCACTGTTTCGTAAATCATGCAATTTCTTATGATATCCTGATGCATTTTGTGATAATGGTTTCGGGCGACGAAGAAACTGATTATTTAAATTATTTTCTTGTAAATTAAGTAGCGTTTTAAATCTGACTGCTCCCGCTTTTATTGAATTATGTTGAATTAATCGACGACGTTGATATAATGGCATATTTTCAGAAAAATTATCATCAACATGGTAAGCTTCAGCAACTGTATTGCTAATTTGTTCATTAATTTCTCTTTGCTCTTCAATTCCTTCAAACATTGCTGTTTGTTCATAATCATCCACATTATGTTGAGACATTGGATTACGAATTTTTTCTTTAATTTGTTCTAATTCTACTTTTAACTCAGCTGTTCTATCGCAAAAAATATTTGCTCCACTTTTTCGTGGCTTTAATAAAAATGATACCGTTTGTGCTGTTGGTTCAGATATATTTTTAGTTTTTAAAGTTGATGGAATAATTTCTTTATTTGTAACTATGTCATATTTTCGAAAATATGGTTCAATTTTAGTTTTATCAAAAGATGAGATCTTTTCTTCAGTAATATGAATTTTCGCTAATTTGGCCTTCTTCTCACTAACCCGCTGATCAATAATATCCTCAATCAATGTTATGGAGCTATTTTCTTTTTGTTGTTTATATGAATGCGACATATTAACTTTAAATTCATCAGCACCATCTAATTTTTTTCCATATAAAGGTGAAATAACTTCACATAATGATGTTAAAGGAGATCTATTCTTATTATTTTCAATTATAATTTTTTTGTTTTCTTTTTGATGTTGTTTTCGTTCCTGTTTTAAATGAGGATAAGCATCATCATGATTATAATAAGACTCTATTTTATGGTTTTTATTTTCACTCATCATGAAAACCCCCTTTATTACATATATTATAAAACATTTATTATTTTTTAACTAGTCGATTCGAAGCAATATTACTCCGCCCAACCTTCGCTTGATCAACACCATTTAATTGAACAGCATCACCAGTAAAGCCAATATTAATTTTTGCCAACGATTCACCAACGCCATAAATATCAACAGGGACACCTTCTTTTTCAAAATCATGGATTTTTTGAGCATTAAATCCTGATGAAACAATAATTTTAATATGTCGATATCCTGCCTTATCAAGAGTTTTACGTAAAGCACGAATTAAGTGTTTATTAACACCATTAATTTCACTACTTGGATACTTATCTTCTTTTCCAAGAAAATATTTATCAATTAATGATTGAGAAGTATCAACACGAACTGCATATAAATTTGAAAATGCATGTGCTACTTGCAAAGTATCAGTAATAACATCATTATTATAATCAACTAAAGCCACTAATTTATCAGTTGGATAAAATTTTTGATAAGCTTTCAAAGCTGCAATTAAATCACCATTAAAAGCTTGGATTAAAGCATGTGGAACAGTGCCCATAGGCTCATAATTACCAACTAGTTTTGTTACTTGCGCTGTTGTAACAAAATTAGTTATTCCACCAATTTTTGCAGAATAACCATCATTTTCTTGATTATAATAATAATCACTACGATCATTCATATATATCACTGGCTTATTATTAGCTGCTTGTAATACACGATAACAATTTGTTGCAATACTTGTTTGTCGTGCTAAAATGCCATCAATAATACCCTCTAAATGACCAAACTGATAATAATGCCCAGTTACTTTTAAAACTGGTTCATTATCTTGAATTAAATCACCATCGGTTAAGGCGGTGATTTCTAAACTTTCTGCATTAAAAGCTTCTGTTTTTAATAATTCAACACATTCATTAACGCCTGCTAAAATAACATTTTCTTCACGTTGAAAAAACTGCATTGTTATTAAATCATTTGTTTTTTCATTTTTTAAAATATTTGCTGTTTTTAAAAAATAAATTGCACTATAATATCCTGCCCTAATTTTGCCCATTATAATATTCCTTTCAAAAATTATTTCCCATATGATATTGTTGCTTTGATAATAACATAATTTTTTTACCAATAATAGTAACTGGTAATCCCAATTCGCGTTCAGAACAAAGCATTCCATTTGAAATAACTCCTAGTAATTCACTAGGAACAATTTTTAAACCTGAAGGCATAATTGTCCCAACACGCACAACAACAACCAATTGGCCAATATCACAATTATCAGCTCCACAAATAATTTGTTCAGTTGATAAGCCAATGTCTACTTGACAAATATTTAATTTATCAGAATTAGGATGTTTTTTACTCTCAATAATTTTACCAACAATAAATTGTGGTTGTTGATTAATATTAAAATAATAATCATTTTGTTTAAAAATAGTTCATAACTCTGTTAATAAATCATAATTATCACTATTAATTCCTAACTTCAAAGGTGTTGTTAAATGTTTACTATCATTTAACAAATTAAACCCACAACATTGGTGATTTTGATTATAAAATAAGACATAATCATTATTAATAACATAATTAACTTCATCAGGTGTTGATTCATATCCCATTAAAACATCAAAGCCTTGATTATAAAATAAACCAATTTTTTTTGTTCCCATTTTTACTCCTTACTGCTTCAATTAAATCCTTTAATTTTTTTTTCATCTAGATCTTCAATAATTGTTGTTACTAACTTAATTGTTTTATTAAAGTAATCTAAATCAATAATACCACTAATTGTATGCAAATTACGGGCAATTAAACACGCTTGAATAGTTGGAATACCAGCTGTTGTTAAATGAACAGCTCCAGCATCAGTTCCTCCTGGCGAAATATAAAATTGATATTTTATTGCATGTTCTTTCATCAATTTAAGTTGATATTGAATTAAATCATAACGCGTAATATAACCATTATCCACTCCGCGCAACATTACACCTTGTCCTAATTGGCCAAAAGTTGTTGTTGATTCATAATCTTGTCCTGGTGAAATATCAGTTATAATTGCAAAATCATGGTTAATTAATGCTGTCGCTGTTTTAGCGCCGCGAGTTCCAACTTCTTCTTGCACACTAAAACCAACATATAAATCATAATCTAATTGTTTATTTTTAACTTGTTCTAAAACTTCTAATCCTAAAATAACACCCATTCGGTTATCAATCGCTTTCGATAATAATCGTTTATCATTTAAGAAAACTGTTGGTCCTTCACAAATTACAAAATTTCCTTCTCGAATTCCAGCTTTATAGGCTTCTGCTTGTGAAAAAAACCAAAATAAACTAACATATTAGCAATTGGCGTTGGTTTTAACCGATCTTCTGATGATAACAAATGCGGTGCAATTGCTGAAATCGCACCAGTCAAAAACGTTCCATCATCTTTTAATAACTTTACCCGTTTAGCTAATAATGTTTGTTCTCAAATACCCCCTAATGGATTAATGCGAACTAAACATTTACTATTAATTTGGATGACCATAAAGCCAACTTAATCACCATGTACCATTAACATTACCTTTTTTGGATTTGTAATTCCTTTTTGATTTCGAATTACAGCAAAGAAACCCCCTAAATTATCCTGAATTATTTCTGAAGTATATTTTTGATAATATTGTTTTAATAGTTTAACAACTTCTTGTTCACATCCAGATGGTCCAAATGCTTGTAAAATAGTCTCATACATTTTTTTCTGTTCAGTAGTAATTTTTATTGTGGATAGGCTACAATTATTAGGACCATAATTATATAGACTTCAAAATTAGATAAAATTATTAAGAAAGAAGGAATATAAAAATGGGAAATAAAACTTCATACTCTGAAGAATTTAAAAAACAAATTGTCATGCTATATAAAAATGGTAAAAGTGTTATTAATCTAGGGCAAGAATATAATTTACCAAAACCAACTATTTATAGTTGAGTTAAAAATTATAATAATTCTGGTTCATTTAAAGCAAAAGACAATCGCACACTAGAAGAAAATGAAATAATAACTTTACGAAAAGAACTTAAAGACTTGAAAATGGAAAATGACATTTTAAAGCAAGCTGCACTGATAATGGCCAAAAAATAACAATAATTAATAACAACAAAACAAAATATTCAGTAAGAAAAATATGTAAGATTTTGGGTTTATCAAAATCAACGTATTATTATCAAACTAATAAATGTATTAACAAGCAAGTTAATAATTATGAACAAGAAATTATCAGTGCCTTTAATAAAAGTCGCAAAATTTATGGAGCTCGCAAAATTAAAGTTATTTTAAACAGAAAAGATATCATCTTATCGCGGCGAAAAATCAGATTATTTATGATCAAAAATAATTTGGTTTCTAAATACACCAAATTAAAATATCATAATCATAAAACAACAGTCAATAATGACCAAATTAATAATATTTTAAATCGTCAATTTAACAACAAAAAACCTAATGAAGTTATTGTTAGTGATTTAACATATGTTCAAGTTGGCGCTAAATGACATTATATTTGTTTATTAATTGACTTGTTTAATCGTGAAATAATTGGTTATAGTGCTGGGCCGAATAAAACAACCGAACTGGTCCAACAAGCTTTTCATAAAATAACACGACCATTAAATCAAATAACTCTATTTCATACTGATCGTGGTAATGAGTTTAAAAATAAAATCATTGATGAAATTTTAATAACTTTTAATATTAAAAGATCATTAAGCAATAAAGGCTGCCCTTATGATAATGCTGTGGCTGAAACAACTTACAAAACTTTTAAAAATGAATTTATTAAGGGTAAAAAATTTAAAAATTTAACACAATTAAAATACGAAATTTTTGATTTTGTGCATTGATATAACAATATTCGAATTCATGGCAGTTTAAATTATTTATCTCCAGTTACTTTTAGAAAACAAATGTCTATATAAAAAGTGTCCTAAAAAGTGTTGCCATTCCATTGTTTTCTTCCTTTCATCCTTGAAATTATTATATCAAAGTTTATAATTAATATATTGTTAAGACTTTAACAATACCTTAACTTAGATTCAATGTTACTTAAGAGATAGAAATCAATGGAGGAAAAATATGCGCAAAGTTGCATTAATAATCGACTCATCGTCTGGAATTAAGAAAGACGATTTAAAAAAATATGAAGATACTTATTTATTACCATTATTACTAAATTTTTCAGATGGAAGTGAAGTGGAAGATGACGAAGATGTTATTTCATTTAATGAATTTTATGACATTTTAGAACATCAAGTTATCAAAACTAGTCAAATTCCAATGGGAAAAATGTTAAGTACTTGAAACGAATTGTTAAAAAAATATGACGGCATTGTTTTTATGGGATTATCAAAGGGGCTATCTGGTCAGCATGAAAATATTTCAATGTTAGCTCAAGGCGATGAATATAAAAACAAAGTCTTTGTTATTGATACTGACGGGGTAAGTCAACTGCTAGTATATATGATTGATCTAGTATATCAATGAATTAAAGAAAGAATTAAATTAACAAAAATTCAATCAAAACTTGATTTAATTAAAACAAAAGTTAGCGCCTTTATTATCCCAAAAAGTTTGGAAACTTTAAAACGCGGGGGGCGAATTACAGCGGCAGCTTTGGCATCGCTTTTGAAGATAACCCCTATTTTGAGATATGATGGTCGCATTGATAAATTTGATAAAACTAGAACATTTAAAAAAGCTGTTGAAACAGCTTTAGGACAAATAAAAAAAGAACGGCAAAATTGAAAAAATATTATTTTATTGCATTCAAAAACAGACAATGAAACATTAAAAGAAGTTTTCAATATTATTGAAGACGCGGGTGCTAAAATTACTTCAACATACATTTTGCCAAATGTTATAGCATCTCATACAGGAGTAAATACGGTTGTGCTAGTATGTTGAGATGAATAAAAGGAGGTACAACCAATGAGTAAAAAAATTGTAATCTTAACTGATTCATCAGCAGGTTTCACAACAGCAGAAATTAAACAATTGGGTATTCATGTTATTCCCTTACACATTATTTTAAATAATGAAGTTGATATATTAGATACGGAAGAAGAAACAACAAAACATAATTTTTTTGATGTTGTTCAAACAGGAACAACAAAAACAAGTCAAGCATCAACTGGTGAATTAATGGTTAAATACGACGAAATTTTAAAAACATATGATGAAATTATTCATTATCCAATTGCTGAGAAACTTTCAAGCCAATATGCAACTGCTTATCTTTTAAGTCAAGATGAAAAATACCGTGGAAAAGTTCATGTTGTTCGTAATCATACAGCAGCTTTTGCCTTAAAAACATTAATAATTTATGCTAATGAATTAACAAAACAAAAGCTTAGTGTCGAAGAAATTATTGCAAAAACAAATGAACTTGAGCAAAAAACATATATGGCAATGATACCTGGTAGTTTAGATCGTTTATCAAAAGGTGGACGTGTTGGAAAAGTTTTATTATCATTAATTAACTTATTTAAAATTAAAATTTTAATTCAATGAGGAGAACATCCTGAAAAAATTGCCTCATCACGAACTTTAAATAATTTAATTGAAACTTTAGTTGAAACATGAGAAAAATTTAAAAAAACAGTTAAAATAAACTTTCAATTATTTGTTTTAAAAACAAGTGAATGTGCTAGCAAAGTTTGAGATAATGTTACACAAAAATTAAATGAATTAAAAGTTAATTACCACACTGAAAATTTGGCTAATATCTTTGTTGCACATGCAGGGTTAAGCACAATTGCTTTTGTTGCTGTCCCACAAATTAAATAGTAATAAAAAATCATTTCTAATATTAGAAATGATTTTTTATTTTTTCTTCATTAAATGGCGGAAGTAAAGAGATTCGAACTCTTGCATGGATCACTCCATATAACGGTTTTCGAGACCGCCCCCTTCAACCAGACTTGGGTATACTTCCACTGTTTAAACTGGCAGGGGTGACAGGACTTGAACCCACAACGTACGGTGTTGGAGACCGCTGTTTTACCATTAAACTACACCCCTAAATCCTTTTTAAATCATAACATAATAACATAAATATGGCAAAATAAAAAAGTATTTCCATATAGAGTGCACCCATTTTAGTAAGTACTAATAAAAAGTATTTACTATTTTTTTAATTATATCTTTGGATGGGTTAAGATAAATTGGACAACAATAATGTAGAGTAAATATTTATAATTAAACTACAATGTAGGTGTAATTATGGCAAAGAATCATTATACTGATGAATTTAAGCAACAAATTGTTGGTCTTTACAAAATGGGTCAAACTCCTGAACAATTAGTCAATGATTATCAAATTGGTAAATCTACTGTTTGGAAATGAGCTCACCAATTTAGCAACTCGGGCTCATTTAAAGCTAAAGACAATATAACGCCAGAAGAAAACGAATTAATTCAATTACGTAAAAAAGTTAAACAATTAGAAATGGAAAATGACATTTTAAAGCAAGCCGCACTGATAATCGGCAAAAAATAGCAATCATTAAAAATAACAAAGCAAAATATCCAATTATTAATTTATGTAAAACATTGAAATTTGCTAGATCAACATATTACTATCAATTAAAAGCAAATAATCCCAAGAATACTAAAAACATTGATAATGCTGTTATCAGTATTTTTCTAAAAAGTCGTAAAAATTATGGAACACGCAAAATTAAAGTTATGGAATGGCAACACTTTTTAGGACACTTTTTATATAGACATTTGTTTTATAAAAGTAACTGGAGATAAATAATTTAAACTGCCATGAATTCGAATATTGTTATATCAATGCACAAAATCAAAAAGTTCGTATTTTAATTGTGTTAAATTTTTAAATTTTTTACCCTTAATAAATTCAGTTTTAAAAGTTTTGTAAGTTGTTTCAGCCACAGCATTATCATAAGGGCAGCCTTTATTGCTTAATGATCTTTTAATATTAAAAGTTATTAAAATTTCATCAATGATTTTATTTTTAAACTCATTACCACGATCAGTATGAAATAGAGTTATTTGATTTAATGGTCGTGTTATTTTATGAAAAGCTTGTTGGACCAGTTCGGCTGTTTTATTCGACCCAGCACTATAACCAATTATTTCGCGATTAAACAAGTCAATTAATAAACAAATATAATGTCATTTAGCGCCAACTTGAACATATGTTAAATCACTAACAATAACTTCATTAGGTTTTTTGTTGTTAAATTGACTATTTAAAATATTATTAATTTGGTCATTATTGACTGTTGTTTTATGATTATGATATTTTAATTTGGTGTATTTAGAAACCAAATTATTTTTGATCATAAAGAATCTGATTTTTCGCCGCGATAAGATGATATCTTTTCTGTTTAAAATAACTTTAATTTTGCGATCCCCATAAATTTTGCGACTTTTATTAAAGGCACTGATAATTTCTTGTTCATAATTATTAACTTGCTTGTTAATACATTTATTAGTTTGATAATAATACGTTGATTTTGATAAACCCAAAATCTTACATGTTTTTCTTACTGAATATTTTGTTTTGTCGTTATTAATTATTGTTATTTTTTGGCCATTATCAGTGCGGCTTGCTTTAAAATGTCATTTTCCATTTTCAAGCCTTTAAGTTCTTTTCGTAAAGTTATTATTTCATTTTCTTCTAGTGTGCGATTGTCTTTTGCTTTAAATGAACCAGAATTATTATAATTTTTAACTCAACTATAAATAGTTGGTTTTGGTAAATTATATTCTTGCCCTAGATTAATAACACTTTTACCATTTTTATATAGCATGACAATTTTTTTTTTAAATTCTTCAGAGTATGAAGTTTTATTTCCCATTTTTATATTCCTTCTTTCTTAATAATTTTATCTAATTTTGAAATCTATATAATTATGGTCCTAATAATTGTAGCCTATCCATTTTGATAGTTATAAACTACATGAAGTTGTTGTCAGTGATTTAACCTATTTTTTTATTAGTAACAAATGATATTATGTCTGTTTCTTAGTTGATTTATTTAATCGAGAAATTATTGGTTATGATGTTAGTTTACATAAAAATGCCAAATTAGTTGAAAGCAGCTTTAATAAACTTCAATTTTCATTAAGCAATATTAAAATATTTCACACTGATCAAGGCAGTGAATTCAATAATAATCTTATTTATAACCTGTTAGTTAAAAATGGGATTCAAAAATCTTACAGTAAACCAGGTTGTCATTATGACAATGCTGTTGCGGAATCAACATACAAAATTTTTAAAACTGAATTTATTAAAAATAATAAATTTAAAAACGTTGAGCAGTTTAAATTAGAATTATTTGATTACATTAATTGGCACAATAATATTCGAATTCATAGCAAACTAAATTATTTAACACCATTGCAATACAGAAATTATTATTCTACATAAAATTTGTCCAAAAAACCCTTGCCATTCCATTGTCCTTTTTTTGCCATATAAAAATGCACCCCATATAAAAATTTAACAAAATCTTTTTTTATTTTACTTACTTTTTGGGGTGCAGTCTTCATACTTTCATCTTTTTATGTTATGGCAGGGGTAGCAGGACTTGAACCCACAACACCCGGATTTGAAGTCCGGTGTTCTTCCGATTGAACTATACCCCTAACAAGATAAATTAAGCGCCTAAATTGGCACTTAACCATTTTAACAAAATAATAGAAAATAGCAAATAATTTTACTTATTTTCTTCATTGAAGTACTCTTCAAATTGAAGTGGCTCATATTTTTTATTATGGCACTGGTCACATATTCCATGCCCTTCAATTTTAAAATGGACTGGTTCTCAATTAATATTTGTCATTACATCTTTTAAATTATCTAACTTAATTTCATGTAAAATATTCGTATCTTTAATATGAACAACATTTTTACAAATATCACAAACCATATGAAAGGATGGGTTTTCTGCTAAATCATATCAAATTTGTTTACCATCAAAAGAATTTGTAAAAACAATATGCTCACTAATTAATAAATCAATTGTGTTGTAAACTGACATTAAATTAACATTTTTAAATTCTTGTTCTAATAATGTTACAATTTCAGTTAACGTTAAATGTTTCTTTTCTGATAAAATTTTAATAATTGCTAACCTAATTTCAGTAATTCGGTAATTTTTACTTTTTAATAACTGTACAATCCCGTCATATGATAATGTCATTGTCACCAGCTCCTTTATTTTTTAATTTCTTTAATAACTTCAACTAAATCTGCAACTGTTTTAATATCCATTAATTTATCATCTGGTATTTGAATCCCGCATTTTTTCTCAGCCTCAATAACTAAATCCATCAAATCTAATGAATCTAATCCTAATGATTTAAACTCCGTATTTAAATCAATTCGTTTATAAATTCCACGTTCTTTTAAAACTTTTTTAATTTCATCTAGCACATTCATTTAAAATCCCTCACATTTTCTTAATAATTAATATAATTATAACAAGTTTAGCAATAAAATAATAGAATTCACTAGTGTAACCTTTCTAATGTGAGCTTCCAAGCTTGATATAATTGTTGTTCATTATGATAATGATAGACAATTATTGTTTTTGAATAACTAATTTTTTCATTACTATAATAGAAACTAAGATAACTTGTTGGATGATAAAAAAACATCATTTGCGGAATTCAACATTTTAAAAAATAATAATGAAAACGAATATTATCAAAATAATATTGACCATATACATAATTAATTTTTGTTCGTAATTTTATAGGATCTAAAACAAATTTTTGTTCTGGTTGTAACTCAATATTTTCATCGTCTTTATTAAAAATATGCAAATTAACTTTTGGATAGGCTACAATTATTAGGACCATAATTATATAGACTTCAAAATTAGATAAAATTATTAAGAAAGAAGGAATATAAAATGGGAAATAAAACTTCATACTCTGAAGAATTTAAAAAACAAATTGTCATGCTATATAAAAATGGTAAAAGTGTTATTAATCTAGGGCAAGAATATAATTTGCCAAAACCAACTATTTATAGTTGAGTTAAAAATTATAATAATTCTGGTTCATTTAAAGCAAAAGACAATCGCACACTAGAAGAAAATGAAATAATAACTTTACGAAAAGAACTTAAAGACTTGAAAATGGAAAATGACATTTTAAAGCAAGCCGCACTGATAATGGCCAAAAAATAACAATAATTAATAACAACAAAACAAAATATTCAGTAAGAAAAATATGTAAGATTTTGGGTTTATCAAAATCAACGTATTATTATCAAACTAATAAATGTATTAACAAGCAAGTTAATAATTATGAACAAGAAATTATCAGTGCCTTTAATAAAAGTCGCAAAATTTATGGGGCTCGCAAAATTAAAGTTATTTTAAACAGAAAAGATATCATCTTATCGCGGCAAAAAATCAGATTCTTTATGATCAAAAATAATTTGGTTTCTAAATACACCAAATTAAAATATCATAATCATAAAACAACAGTCAATAATGACCAAATTAATAATATTTTAAATCGTCAATTTAACAACAAAAAACCTAATGAAGTTATTGTTAGTGATTTAACATATGTTCAAGTTGGTGCTAAATGACATTATATTTGTTTATTAATTGACTTGTTTAATCGCGAAATAATTGGTTATAGTGCTGGGCCGAATAAAACAGCCGAACTGGTCCAACAAGATTTTCATAAAATAACACGACCATTAAATCAAATAACTTTATTTCATACTGATCGTGGTAATGAGTTTAAAAATAAAATCATTGATGAAATTTTAATAACTTTTAATATTAAAAGATCATTAAGCAATAAAGGATGACCTTATGATAATGCTGTGGCTGAAACAACTTACAAAACTTTTAAAACTGAATTTATTAAGGGTAAAAAATTTAAAAATTTAACACAATTAAAATACCAACTTTTTGATTTTGTGCATTGATATAACAATATTCGAATTCATGGCAGTTTAAATTATTTATCTCCAGTTACTTTTAGAAAACAAATGTCTATATAAAAAGTGTCCTAAAAAGTGTTGCCATTCCAATCAACAACATAATGAAAAAATATAACTTAATTTCAAATTATACAAAAATCAAATACAAACATTCAAATACAACTGATGTTACATATAAATATAACAATTTGTTAAATCAAGATTTTGATAGTTATAAACTACATGAAGTTGTTGTCAGTGATTTAACCTATGTTTTTATTAGTAACAAATGATATTATGTCTGTTTCTTAGTTGATTTATTTAATCGAGAAATTATTGGTTATGATGTTAGTTTACACAAAAATGCCAAATTAGTTGAAAGCAGTTTTAATAAACTTCAATTTTCATTAAGCAATATTAAAATATTTCACACTGATCAAGGCAGTGAATTCAATAATAATCTTATTTATAACCTGTTAGTTAAAAATTGGATTCAAAAATCTTACAGTAAACCAGGTTGTCCTTATGACAATGCTGTTGCAGAATCAACATACAAAATTTTTAAAACTGAATTTATTAAAAATAATAAATTTAAAAACGTTGAGCAGTTTAAATTAGAATTATTTGATTACATTAATTGGTACAATAATATTCGAATTCATAGCAAACTAAATTATTTAACACCAGTGCAATACAGAAATTATTATTCTACATAAAATTTGTCCAAAAAACCCTTGCCATTCCAGCATCAGGATTTGTACTAGTTTTAGTTGCTAATAAAATAGAATTTGTTTGTTTTGCTACTAATAAATATAATGGTTGTTTGTCAGAAATAATAATTGAATTTTCTTTGATTAATTGTTTATTAATATTTTCAATAATTCACTGTTTTTGTAATCGTTTTGTGTTGGTTGATTTAACATAAATATTTTTATTGCTATCAACAGCCATTTGAATACAACATTTAGTGTTGGTTGAAAATGAATCAAGATGAATTTTTCTTTTATCAAATTTATCTTTAAAATTACCTTTGTGGATTTATTTAATAAATGTTTCATCGATTTGAATTTGGCCATTTAACGTTTTAAATTTTAATTGGGTGTTTTCTAATTGTTTTGATTTCATTATTTTTTAGCGATTATATCAAGCGGTTTTCGGTGATGTTTTAATAAAGTGGGAAATCATTTTACTAGATTAGCCTAATAATTAAATTTGAATCAATAAATTTCACTGTTCATAATTTAAATGACTTCAATACGTAAAATGATTACGAAAAGCATCAAAACTAGCACGACATTTTTTGCATAAATATTTTTGTTTTCCTTCAGGATTATGACCATTTTTAACACAATAAAAAGATTGACAATTAGGACATTTAATACCTTTATCCCTAAATTTTTGATCAATTTCATTTAAGCGTTTTTGTTTTTTAATTAATTCTGCTTCTTTTTTGACTTTTTCATGAAATTCTAAAAATTGATCATCTGTTAAACTATTTATTAATTCTTCAATTATTTTTTCCATTAATTATTCACCTCTTATATTAAAAATATACCTAATTTTAGGTATATTTTATAAATATCAAGAGTTTTCTACAAAATTAAAGAAAATATTTAATAAGGTCCATAAATATTATTTACAATCTTTATTATATGCTCCTAGATTTTTCTGACAATAGTTTCATTTTTAATTATAAAAATATCAACTTTTTTTCTAGTTTGTTTTTAGTTGGTAAATAATTTGTTAATTTTAACTTGCATTTTAAAAGTAAACTTTATATTATTATTTTAACAACTTTAAAAAGCAATTTTGGATGTTACGGGAATTAGGTGTTAATCTTAGGATGTCCCAGCAACTGTAAAGTGGATGAAAGCTAACATCATTCCATTGAGAAAATATTTCTTGAGAAGGAATAGTGAGTAAAGTGAAACTAAGCCAGTAGACCGATCTAAAAAAACATTGGTAAAATATCAATGCTGCACTTATAGTTATTATCTCTGGGGTTAGATGATTAATTATTTATTAGTGAAAACTATTAAATAATAATTTGAAAGACGTCAAAAAGCGTTTTTTAGTTGTTAATTTAAAGCAGTAATCCTATCAAAAAGTATTATTTAAAAGAAAATAAATAATAAAATTAATTAATAATTAAGTTTAATAGCATTTGATTTAAAATGGTTTTATTTTTGCTATTGTATTAAACTATTAATTAAAATAATCGTAGAAATTAAACATCATTTATGTGGATATGCAACAATATTCTTTTTCGTGTTGTTTAAATATCCTTACTTTTTAAATAAAAATAGCATTGATAGGTATTTATTGGTAATTAAATTAAGCGGGAAAAAGAGGAATAAAAAATGACACCACATATTAATGCCAAAAAAGAAGAAATTGCAAAAGTTGTTTTAATGCCGGGAGACCCATTACGGGCAAAAACCGTTGCCGAAAAATATTTAACAAATTTAAAATTAGTAAATGAAGTTAGAAATATGTTAATGTATACTGGCAAATATAAAAACATTGAGGTAACAATTGCTGGAAGTGGAATGGGTTGTCCAAGCATTGGAATTTATTCATACGAATTATTTAAGTTTTATGATGTTGATTATATTATTAGAATTGGTTCAGCTGGAAGTTATAATCCAAATATTAAAGTTTATGATATCTTTAATGTTCGTGAAGCATTTGGCGAAAGTAATTATGCAAAAATTGCAGCTAATATTGATAGTAATTTAATTGCTGCAAGTGAAAAATTATTTAATGAAATTGAAACTGTATCACAAGCCAAAGGAATTAAAACTCACACGGGAATTGCTCATTCAGCAGATGTTTTTTATCGTTATGATGATTCATTAGACTTTACTCATGCTAATAAGTTAGATGTTGTTGAAATGGAATCATATGCTTTGTTTACTAATGCAATTGTTACGCAAAAACATGCAGCAACATTATTAACAGTTTCTGACCATCTTGTAACTAAAGAAGTTACTACAGCATTGGAACGCCAAAATAATTTTATGACAATGGTTGAATTATCATTAGATACTGCTGTTCAATTAATGGGTTAAAAACGAAAGGAGCAATAAAATGAAAATTGCAGTCTTTGGAACCGTTGGAGCAGGAAAAACAAAAGTTAGTGAAGAATTATGTAAACAATTAAACTATAATTTATTTAAAGAACCATTAGAAGAAAATCCATATTTTAAGGATTTTTACCAAGATATGGAAGGATTTGCTTTTAAAATGCAAATTTATATGTTAACAACAAGAATTGAGAAATTTTTCAACATTGATAATTTAGAGAATACTGTTTTTGACCGCACAATTTTAGAAGACCCTGTTTTTGTGCGAGTTTCTCACTTATTAAAAATTATGAATGAAATTGATTTTAAAGTCTATAATCGTTTTTTTCAAAATGTTATTGTTCCAATTTTGAAACAAAAGTTAGGCTTTGATGTCATTATTTATTTAAAAGTTTCAACTGAAAAAGCTGTTGAACGAATTAAACAACGTGGGCGTCAATTAGAATTAGAAACCCCATATTATTACTGGGAAAAGTTAAATGAACAATATGAAATTTTATATCATGAATTAAAAAATGATTATAAATTTATTGTTATTGATTCTGACAATGATGATTTTTCAGAAAAAATAAGCATTATTATGCAACATTTATTATCTCTTGATAATAAAGTTCCTTGTTTAATTTAAAAAATAATTATTATTAATATTTTAATTTAATAAGGAGGAAATTAAAATGAAAATCACAAATAATAATATAGAGACAAAAAGTTTAAGTAATTTAAGAATTTTAGGACTAGATCCTATTATTTATAATAAAACTGGTCACCCAGGGATTGTATTAAGTGCAGCACCACTAATGCAAGCAATTTATTTAAATAATTTAATTGCTAATCCGGCAGTACCTGATTGAATTAGCCGCGATCGTTTTGTATTATCCCCAGGACATGATTCAACTTTACAATATGCGATTTTACATTTAGCTGGTTATAATTTAACAATTTATGATTTAAAAAATTATCGTCATATTAATTCAAAAACGCCAGCCCATCCAGAATATGGTGTTACTCTTGGAGTTGATAATTCTTCTGGCCCCCCAGGACAAGGAGTTAGCTATGGAGTTGGAATGGCATTAGCTGAACAACATTTAGCGGCTAAATTTAATAAACCAGATTATAAAATCATTGACCATTATACTTATGTTTTATGTAGCGATGGTGATTTGCAAGAAGGGGGAGCAATTGAAGCAATCCAATTAGCTGGGGTATGAAAATTAAATAAATTAATTATGTTATATGATTTAAATGATTGCCAATTAGATACAAAATGTGATGCTGTTTTAAAAATTGATTATCAACGTTTTTTTGAAGCACAAAATTGAAATTATATTCGAATTGAAAACGCAGATGAAGATCTACCAGCAATTCAAAAAGCAATTGAACAAGCGCAAAAATCTGATAAACCAACATTAAATGAATGTAAAACAATTATTGGTTATGGGCATCCAAAGCAAGGTTCACCCATGCATTCTTCACCATTTACTCCCGAGGAGATGGAGCAAGTAAAAGCATTTTATGATTTTAATCATCCTCAATTTTATGTTGATAATGATGTTAAAAAACATTGACAAGATACTTTTGCTAAACGAGGAGCAATAAAATATGAAGAATGAAATAAAAAAATAACTGCTTACAAAGCAACATTTCCAAAGGAATATGAAGAATTATTTGTAATTACATCGGTTGATTTAAAAGATTTTGAAGCATTATTAGCAACTGATAAAGATAAAAAAGCAGGAACACGAATTATTTTATGGGCGATGTTTTTAAATATTATCAACAAAAATGTTTAAATAATATGTTTGGAGGTAGTGCTGATTTAGGAACTGCAACCAAAATTATTGGTTATAATGGCTCATGAACAACATCAACACCACAAAATAATAATGTTCATTTTGGAGCGCGTGAATTTGCTGCCGGAACAATTAGCATTGGTGTTGAATTACACCAAGGTTTGAAAGGTTTTAATTCAACATTTTTAATTTTTGCTGACTATATGAAGCCATGTATTCGAATAGCTTGTATTCAAAACTTACCCGTGATTTTTGCTTTTTCACATGATTCAATCGGTGTTGGTTTTGATGGAAAATCACATCAGCCAGTTGAACAATTAGCAATGCTACGAAATTGCCCGAATTTAAATGTGTTTCGTCCAGCGGATATTAAAGAAGCAATTGGGTGTTTGAAAACAAGCGTGGAAGCAAAAAGGAACTCCATCAGCTTTAATCTTATCGCGACAAGATACCCCATATCAATTAGCAGAAACATGTTGAGAACAAACGTTAAAATGGGGATATATTATTGTTGCTGAAGATGAGGCAAAACCATTGAAGGCAATTATTATTGCAACAGGAACTGAAGTAGATCCAGCAATTGTTGTAGATAAGACAATTAAGAAAAACATTCGTGTTGTATCAATGCCCTGTGTTGAATTATTTGAACAACAGTCAAGAGCGTATCAAGAAAAAATTGTACCAAATAATATAACAAAAGTAATTGCAATTGAATTTTCAAATGATTATGTTTGATATAAATTTGTTGGTAAAACTGGTTTAATGTTAGGCGTTGATGATTATGGTTTATCGGGAAGTGCTGATGCTGTTATTAAGTATAAGCAATTAGAACAAATTTCTATTATTAATAGAATTACAGCATATTTAGGAGAATAATGATTACATTAGAAAAACTATTAGAGTATAAAACTTTTTATGTAATTCGAAATAATAATTATGTTATTGCTCAACAAATTTGTGAACAGTTAATTAATTTACAAGTTAAATGTTTAGAATTAACTTTCACAATTCCTAATGTTGCAAAATTAATTAGTTTTTTTCGTAACAAGTATCCAACAATTTTAGTTGGGGTAGGAACAGTTTTAACATTAGAACAAGCAATACAAGCGGCAGAAGCCGGAGCTCAATTTTTAGTAGGTCCAGTTTTTAACCAAGCAGTTAGTGAATATTGCCATCAAAATGATTTACTATATATTCCAGGGGCAATGACACTACAAGAAGTTAACAATATTATTAATGCTAAATGAGAAATTATTAAAATTTTCCCAGCAACAGCATTTAAATTAAATTTTATTCAAACAATTAAAACATTTTTTCCAACAAAAGTTTATATGGCTTCGGGATGAATTAATTTAACAAATTACGAAGAAGCAAAAAACTTAGGATATGATTTAATTGCTGTCGGCGCTTTTATAACTGGTGATATTAATAGTACAGGTCTTGATATGGAAAAATTTAAAACATTTGAAACAATAATTAATCAATAAAGGAGAAAAAATAATATGAGAGATAATAAAAAAATAATTTATAATGCGGGTAGTATGTTTACTGAGGCCCAGTGAAACACAAGAAAACGTGAAGGAGATATGTTGCGTGAAATGTTTCCAAACTTTATTATTGGAAATCCAGTTGACTTTGAAACAAATCAAAAAGTACGTCCTACAAATAAAGCAATTTTTGAATTAGATTATTCTGGTTTAACTGAGGCAGATTATGTTATTTTTGAATTAGATGGATGAGATTCAGGAACTCATATGGAATTTGGTTTAGTAGTTGAACAAGCAATTCATAATAAAAATAAATATTTGTTCCCAATTATTTCTGACTTTCGTTTACATCAAGGAATTTTAAAAGGAGAATATCCTGGTTTTGGTTTAAACGAAATGATTACAGGAGCATTATATTATGAACCATTAAATAATGGTGATGTTCCTCAAATGACATTATGTAATTCGCATAAATTAGCTTGTGAAGCAATTAAAGCTATTGAAACGAGAAAAATTGAAGAGTATCGAAAAAAATATGATATTAAAGATATTTTTAAAGAAAGAGAAGATACTTTATATCACGGTTTTGATTGTTTTATTTAAGATAATTCTTTAATTTTGTAGAAAACTCTTGATATTTATAAAATATACCTAAAATTAGGTATATTTTTAATATAAGAGGTGAATAATTAATGGAAAAAATAATTGAAGAATTAATAAATAGTTTAACAGATGATCAATTTTTATAATTTCATGAAAAAGTCAAAAAAGAAGCAGAATTAATTAAAAAACAAAAACGCTTAAATGAAATTGATCAAAAATTTAGGGATAAAGGTATTAAATGTCCTAATTGTCAATCTTTTTATTGTGTTAAAAATGGTCATAATCCTGAAGGAAAACAAAAATATTTATGCAAAAAATGTCGTGCTAGTTTTGATGCTTTTCGTGATAATTTTACGTATTGAAGTCATTTAAATTATGAACAGTGAAATTTATTGATTCAAATTTCATTATTAGGCCAATCTAGTAAAATTTTATTAAAACATCACCGAAAACCGCTTGATATAATCGCCAAAAAATAATGAAATCAAAACAATTAGAAAACACCCAATTAAAATTTAAAACGTTAAATGGCCAAATTCAAATCGATGAAACATTTATTAAAGAAATCCACAAAGGTAATTTTAAAGATAAATTTGATAAAAGAAAAATTCATCTTGATTCATTTTCAACCAACACTAAATGTTGTATTCAAATGGCTGTTGATAGCAATAATAATATTTATGTTAAATCAACTAACACAAAACGATTACAAAAACAGTGAATTATTGAAAATATTAATAAACAATTAATCAAAGAAAATTCAATTATTATTTCTGACATGCAACCATTATATTTATTAGTAGAAAAACAAACAAATTCTATTTTATTAGCAACTAAAACTAGTACAAATCCTGATGCTAGTTATCGGAAGTTAAATAAAATTAGTAAATTACAATCAAATATTAAAGAATCCTTAATTCATTATCATGGCTTAGGTTTCACGAACATTCAAAATTATTTAAATCTCTGAAAATGAAAATACCAGCATAAATGTTTAACGCCAAACCAACAATCATCGGTATTATATTTTAACGTATAAAAAAGTTAAATAACAATATTAAAAGTTTATATAATTTTCTTTTAAAGTTATCATATTGATGATTTTTTTTATTTCATCAAGAGTTTTATACAAAATTAAAAAAATAATTAATAAATTAATTAAGAGTTATATGATTTATAACTCTTTTTATTATTCTGTGAAATTAATAGAAAAGAATTATAAAGAAATTATTGGACATAAAAAATAAATAGTTAAAGAATAATAGGTCGTATAAAGAAAATAAGGGTTTTAGACAAAAAAGAAAAAAATACCTTTTTAATTTATTGAACTAAATAACATTTAAAAATAAAAACCCTTATTTTCTTTATACGACCGAATAATAACTATTTTATTATTTAATTACTTGCATTTTTTTTATAATTTAACCGTGTTAAATTTTAAAACTTTAATGTTTGATTACAAATTTTATAATGAAAAAACTAATTTAATATTGTAAATTGTAAATGCAAGTGCAACAAATCTATTAATTTAATAATAATGTATCATGTACGATGAAGCGACAAAAAACAACTCTTGTTAAATAAAAGGGTTGTTTTTTTATTTATAAAACCAAATTATTTATTGTTTCAGAGAAAGGACAGCATCTTAAATTATTAAAATAGAAACTTTTTATAACAACTTTTTGATACCCTCTTTAAGTTGTTTACAAATTTATTAAATATCTTAGAAATCTTTACAAAGTGTACCTGTTTTTTATCCAATTTTAAGGTGTTGTCCTTTCTCTGTTTCAGTTAATTAATTTGTTAATAAAAAAACTTAATAAAAGAAAAGAGTAAGTAATAGAAATTAATAAGCAACAAACAATATGTGATGTTAATGATTGTTATAAATTAATATCACTCATTACCGAAGAATTTTTATCAAATAAAATTTTATGAACTTGTGAAAAACACAAAGATTTATTAAATCGGACAAAAGATAAAAAACAAAAGCGGTTTTATAAACGCTTAGAAAATTCAAAAATTATCTTTGATGATAAAACTTGTTATTTTAAACTTTGATTTTATAAAACAACTTAATGCAGTGTGGGACGGTTATTTTAAATAACTAAGTGCTTCCATAAGAACATGAGTTTAAACTCATTCCCACAGCCATCCGAGGCAAGTACTGAAATAGTGTATGAGGAAAAATGTAAATCGGCGTTGGTTTATTAGAACTAAGCGATAGTCGTGATAAGTGCAAGGTCAACATCAAACGACAATAAAAAAAGAGATGAATAGAGTGCACACATTTTAGTAAGTACTAATAAAAAGTATTTACTATTTTTTAATTATATCTTTTTCTTTACGATTTGAATATCATGTATTTCATTTTATAACATCTTGTATATATTATTCATGTGAATTATATATTTTATTATGGATTGTAGCTTTCTTAAGTAATGAATGAAAACTTTCTATAACAATATTATCTGCACAGTGGTATTTTTTCCCCATTTAAATTATAATGCCGTTAGATAAACATTTATCGTGATAAATAGTGGATGTATATTGATATCCGTGATTTGAGTGAATTATTATTCCATTCAGATCTTTTTTTATTAATTTTATTTTATTAATTGCATCATTTAAATTATCCATTACTAATTTATTGTCATTATATTTAGATCACTTTACATCAACTATTTTTTTAGTATATCCATCAATAATTGTTGATTGATAATATCTTTCTCATTTTCAAATTAAATATGTTACATCAGTATATAGTACTGAAAACTTTGTTTTTATATCATTGAATTTACGATTAATTAAATCAGGATATTGCAATAAGCTTTTTTCTTTATTCTGTTTATAATTTATTTTTCTTCTCATTTTTCTTACATATTCAGGTTGTATTTGATTATCACGCATAATTCTTAAAACTTTTTTTGAATTATATTTTATACCATAATCTTCTTTTAAATATTTAGTAATTCTTCGATAACCAAATTGTTTTAAATTTTATTCATAGACTTTTACAATATCATTTATTGCTTTTTTATCTTTTTTGCTACTGTCATAATTTTTATATTTATCTCAATAACTACGTTTTAACCCTGTTACTTCTAGTAATAATTTTATTGAATATTCACGACAATTTTGTTTAATAAAAGAGACTATTCTTAGTTTGCTTAATTGTAAAAGTCATGGAGCTTTTTTAATAATTCATACCTTGTTTTATAATATTCTAAATTTCTTTTGGCAAAAGAAATTTTAGGTCCTTTAGGATTGTTTAATTTTCCTTTTTTATGATTTGTTCATCAAGATTCTACTGTATTTGCATTTATATTATATTGTTTTGCTACTATTCAACAACTTTTTTGTTTAATTTCCTCAATGATTTTTGTTCTAAATTCTGATGTATATTTGTTATATTTTTGTCCTTTTTTTGCCATATAAAAATGCACCCCCTATAAAAATTTAACAAAATCTTTTTTTATTTTACTTACTTTTTGGGGTGCAGTCTTGAACACTTTATAAATAAATTTGCGATAGATTTGTCCCATCGAGGATGGCGGCGGTTTTAAATAAACCACAAAGCCAGCACTATGATCTTCAAGGTGCAAGTGAATTTATTTTAAAAACTGAACGTTTTGACCTGAAATGGTGCGGAAGAAGAGAGAGAATTCTCTGGCTTTACCTTATAAAAACAACTGTCGATTATTAAACAAACAATATACCGCCATCGATCACCCCCAGTGAAACGGATGGCGTAGTAAATAAATAGATAAATACTTATATAACCAATCTTCGCTTTGGCACTTTCACTTGGGAGTGAGTGCCAGCGATTTAAAACTAGGAGGAATTAAAAAATGATATGTAATAAAGCATTAAAAATTACCAATAAAGATATTATTTATGAACAAATTAATCGTGATTATTTAGATAATTGAGAATTAAAATTATATCTTAAATTTGGTAATGAAGAACGACATGTTGGTATTAGACGTAGACTTTGACTTAAATTGCAAATGATATGAAATTGATGAGATTAAAGATTTAATTAGTGATTATTTAGAAGATGAAGAAGCAGATTACGAGTTAATAAATTATGAATAAAAGATATTTATTAGTAATGAAAGATAAATATAGCTTAAATACTATATATTTTTATACATTTGATGAAGCGAGAATTTATTCTGAAAATTTAAATTATTGTAAAACAACTATTATTGATTTAGAAGACGAAAATATTAAATGACAAGGATGTGAATAATATGTGAAAAGATGAAGATGGCAATGTTTATACCGAAGAAGAATTATTTAATGAAGCACTTGAGGAATGTAATTCAGAAGATAGTGCTTATGAGTATATTGATACATTAATTATGGAAAAGAATTTGGAGGAAATTTAATTATGGCAGATTTAAAGTTAAATAATGAAGTTAAAAATATTACTTATCCGTTTTATTTAAAAGGAAATGATTTTAAAGAATTAAGTTTAAAAGCATTAACAATTAAAAAATGAATTGATGAAAATGGGCAAGAATTAGCAGAATTTATATATTGACAACAAGCTTGATTAATAAATGGAGAATATAAATCACAATCACTAAAAGATTTAAAATTAATAGTTTCAAAAATTGATTATGTTTTTAGAGAACCATTAGAATTAATAAAAATTTTTAAAGATGAATTAAATTTTATTAGAAAAGATATTTTAAATTTAGAAAATAATATTAAGAATAATCATGATTCTTTAAAAAATAGTGTAATTAATATTCAATTTCAAAAACAAAATGAAATTATTGAAACTCATAAAAAAGAACAATTTTTAGAAATTAAAAGTGTAGCAAAACAAGAGCAAGAATTAAAAATTATTACTAGTAATTTTCGTAAAGATAAATTATTAATTAAAGATATTGAAGTTATTGGTATTAATGATGATTTTTTACAAAATGCTGATAAATTAGAACTTATTAATATTATTAAAAACTATTTAATTGTTGATGAACAAATTGTTAAAAATGAAATTAAAGAACAATGAGATAGTAATAAAGATATTAATTTAATTGGTATTAAAGGTATTAATTTTAAAATAAATAAAGGAGAAAAATAATATGGCAAATATAGTAGAATTTTTAAGAACAGATAAGGCAAATGATTGAATAAAAAGTAAATTTTCAAATGAAAATGAAATTGCAAGATTTAAAAGTAATATTGTAGCAATATCAAATAGTAATGAATTATTACAAAAAGCAGACCCAAAAACTATAATGACTGCTTGTTATCAAGGTGTTTTATTAAACTTACCTATGGAAAGACAATTTGGTTATGCTTATGTTGTTCCATATAACACTAAAATAACAAGAAATATTAATGGCCGCGAAATACAAGAATGAATTAATCAAGCTCAATTTCAAATGGGTTATAAAGGTTATATTCAATTAGCACAAAGAAGTGGTCAATATTTAGATATGTCAGTATCAGATGTTAGAACTGGTGAATTAGTAAATTATGATCGATTAAAAGGAACTAGTTTTAATTGAATACAAAATGAAGATGAAAGAGAAAAATTATCAATTATTGGTTATGTAGCATATTTTAAAATGGTTAATGGTTTTGAAAAAACATTATATATGACAAAAGAACAAATGGAAAATCATTTTATGAAATACTCTAAAACTTATGCTAAAAATAAATCATTTTATATTGCTAGTTTTGATGAAATGGCATTAAAAACTGTATTAACATCATTATTAAGAAAATGAGGTATTATGTCTGTTGAATTACAACAAGCACATAAATCAGACCAAGCAGTTATTACAACTAATGATGAAAAGATTTATATTGATAATGATGGCAATGTTGGTAAAAATAAGGGGCAAATGAGCGACAAAACCCTATCAAATAATATAAGTAATAATATCATATATAATGAAGAAATAGTAGAAACTAATGACAATGTGGTTAAAGAAGAAGATATATCAAATGTAGTACCAGTTAATAGTGAAGATGCTTTTGAATGAGCATAAAAATAGGTATTGGCCCATCAGGAACTGGCACTACAGCTATTTCATTAATTAATGACAATAAATTAATTGATAAATATGAATATAAAAATAATAACTGAATTACGTAAACCGATATTATTTTAGATGCTTTAAGATTAGATGCAATTATTAATATTGAAGATTGTTTATATACAGCTGCTAATGCTAGTAAAGATAGAGATGATTTATTAAAAGTAATTGGAGCAGTTAAATACAATACAAAGAAAGTAAGCAATATTAACTGATTATCACCAAAACATACTAAATCAGTTGTTAAGAATATTGAAAATTTAAGTAAATATAATGATAGTTGTTTATGAGAATTTGAAAAAGATTTTAATTTAACTTATCAATATGGTAAAGGTTGAAAATATAATAATGAAAAAATAAGTAATCATTTACGAGATGCAATTATTATTGCTAATTATGAGAGGTAATATTATGAAGCAATCATATAATCAAAAAACAGGAAAATATTATTCTTTTAAAATTCGGAATGTTAATATTTACTTAAATGAAAATTAAGAACAAGTTTGAAATGAATTAAATTTTGATACTTATTCTCAAAAAATAGAATATCTTATTAATTATTATATTGTAAATAATAAAGGAGATGACAAAAATGAGTAATAATTATATTTTATGTTATCGTTCAGAACAAGGTAATCGGCCTTGTAAAACTCCGCTTGATGAATATATAACTGGTATTGATCCCAAAGATGTAGATTTAAATTCACTATGAAATTGAGAGTATTTAATTAAAACATATGGCGAAAAGAATTTAATTATATTAAAAACAAATAAAAAATAACCTTAATTCTGGTTATTTTTTTAAATACTATTTGTTAGTTTTCTAATAGCGTCTTTGGAATGGCAACACTTTTTAGGACACTTTTTATATAGACATTTGTTTTCTAAAAGTAACTGGAGATAAATAATTTAAACTGCCATGAATTCTAATATTGTTATATCAATGCACAAAATCAAAAAGTTCGTATTTTAATTGTGTTAAATTTTTAAATTTTTTACCCTTAATAAATTCAGTTTTAAAAGTTTTGTAAGTTGTTTCAGCCACAGCATTATCATAAGGGCAGCCTTTATTGCTTAATGATCTTTTAATATTAAAAGTTATTAAAATTTCATCAATGATTTTATTTTTAAACTCATTACCACGATCAGTATGAAATAGAGTTATTTGATTTAATGGTCGTGTTATTTTATGAAAAGCTTGTTGGACCAGTTCGGCTGTTTTATTCGGCCCAGCACTATAAACAATTATTTCACGATTAAACAAGTCAATTAATAAACAAATATAATGTCATTTAGCGCCAACTTGAACATATGTTAAATCACTAACAATAACTTCATTAGGTTTTTTGTTGTTAAATTGACGATTTAAAATATTATTAATTTGGTCATTATTGACTGTTGTTTTATGATTATGATATTTTAATTTGGTGTATTTAGAAACCAAATTATTTTTGATCATAAAGAATCTGATTTTTCGCCGCGATAAGATGATATCTTTTCTGTTTAAAATAACTTTAATTTTGCGAGCCCCATAAATTTTGTGGCTTTTATTAAAGGCACTGATAATTTCTTGTTCATAATTATTAACTTACTTGTTAATACATTTATTAGTTTGATAATAATACGTTGATTTTGATAAACCCAAAATCTTACATATTTTTCTTACTGAATATTTTGTTTTGTTGTTATTAATTATTGTTATTTTTTGGCCATTATCAGTGCGGCTTGCTTTAAAATGTCATTTTCCATTTTCAAGTCTTTAAGTTATTTTCGTAAAGTTATTATTTCATTTTCTTCTAGTGTGCGATTGTATTTTGCTTTAAATGAACCAGAATTATTATAATTTTTAACTCAACTATAAATAGTTGGTTTTGGTAAATTATATTCTTGCCCTAGATTAATAACACTTTTACCATTTTTATATAGCATGACAATTTGTTTTTTTAAATTCTTCATAGTATGAAGTTTTATTTCCCATTTTTATATTCCTTCTTTCTTAATAATTTTATCTAATTTTGAAGTCTATATAATTATGGTCCTAATAATTGTAGCCTATCCAATATAAACATGTAAAATATGATGAACGAAATTTATTTAAAGATTTATTATTATCTGATAATTGCAAAAAGAAGAATGGCACACTTAATTTATCTGAAATATCAAGACAAACGGGGGTCGTGCAGTTAATACTATTAAAAGAGAAATAAATCGATTTAAAAAGGTAGAAGATTATATGCCAGTTGAAGCACAAAAAGATTATAAACAAAAAAGAAAAAAATGTATTAAAAAACTGCCCACATTTACAGACGAACAACAAGAATTTTTAAATTTACGATTTAATATTCTTTACGATTCACCAGCAGAAATTATTCAACAATTTTTAATAAAGTTTTGTGTCAAATTTCCTGCTTGTCTTAAAACATTTTATAAATGAATTTATTTAGGTCTTTTGGGTTTGTTAAATAAAAATTTATTAAATGGTGGTAGAAGAAATAGAACAAAGAAAAGACCTGATAATCGCGGAAAATTAGATGAAAGATTTAGATCAATTTGAGATATTGAAAATAAACAATCTAATGTTGGTTGATTTGAAATGGATACGGTAGTTGGTAAAGACCATCAATCTAGTTGTTTAGTATTAGTTGAGCAATCAAGCAAAAAATAATTTGCTATGAAATTAGAAGAACATACTGCTAATGAAGTTTTAGAAAAATTTGAACATATAGTTAGAATTAATGATTTAGTTGGAAAAATTAAAGGAATAATAACAGATAGAGGAAAAGAATTTAGTAAATTTGAAGAAATGGAAAAGATTGCTGGAGCTAATGTTTATTATTGTGACCCAGGTTCACCTAAACAAAAACCCTTAATTGAAAGAATAAACCGTGAATTTAGGAAAAGATACCTTAAGTGAACAGATTTTAACCTTGTTACTCAACAAAAAATAGATTGAGTAGTTGATGTTATAAATGAAAAATTAAGGCCTTGTTTAAATTGAAGAACATCTAAAGAAGTATTTTTAGAGAATTTTAAATAAGTTTATTTGAAGCAAAATTTAATAAATTATTTTTCAGTGTGCTTAAATATGTTTAAAATAGACTAAACTTACAAATATTTTATTTTTTTTAAAAAAATAGTTGCATTTATTTTAAATGATGTTATTATCATAATAACAAGAGACAGAATTTGCTGCTTGAATTTACATAATACATAACATAAAAAATAATTTTGATTTTGTAGAAAACTCTTGATGAAATAAAAAAAATCATCAATATGATAACTTTAAAAGAAAATTATATAAACTTTTAATATTGTTATTTAACTTTTTTATACGTTAAAATATAATACCGATAATTGTTGGTTTGGCGTTAAACCTTTATGCTGGTATTTTAATTTTCAGAGATTTAAATAATTTTGAATGTTCGTGAAACCTAAGCCATGATAATGAATTAAGTATTCTTTAAGATTTGATTTTAATTTACTAATTTTATTTAACTTCCGATAACTAGCATCAGGATTTGTGCTAGTTTTAGTTGCTAATAAAATAGAATTTGTTTGTTTTGCTACTAATAAATATAATGGTTGCATGTCAGAAATAATAATTGAATTTTCTTTGATTAATTGTTTATTAATATTTTCGATAGTAATAAAAAAGTTGAGGTTTGTAAGTATAACAAACAAAATTAAATTTACTTATTAATTAAGTAATGCAAAAAAAATGCTTAATATTAGGTTTTTAGTAAATTTATTTAATTTGTTTAGTTGTTTTTATTTATATTTTTTGTAAAATCTCAACTTTTGTAATGCTATCATATTTTCAATAATTCACTGTTTTTGTAATCGTTTTGTGTTGGTTGATTTAACATAAATATTATTATTGCTATCAACAGCCATTTGAATAGAACATTTAGTGTTGGTTGAAAATGAATCAAGATGAATTTTTCTTTTATCAAATTTATCTTTAAAATTACCTTTGTGGATTTCTTTAATAAATGTTTCATCGATTTGAATTTGGCCATTTAACATTTTAAATTTTAATTGGGTGTTTTCTAATTGTTTTAATTTCATTATTTTTTGGCGATTATATCAAGCGGTTTTCGGTGATGTTTTAATAAAGTGGGAAATCATTTTACTAGATTGGCCTAATAATGAAATTTGAATCAATAAATTTCACTGTTCATAATTTAAATGACTTCAATATGTAAAATGATCACGAAAAGCATCAAAACTAGAACGACATTTTTTGCATAAATATTTTTGTTTCCCTTCAGGATTATGACCATTTTTAACACAATAAAAAGATTGACAATTAGGACATTTAATACCTTTATCCCTAAATTTTTGATCAATTTCATTTAAGCGTTTTTGTTTTTTAATTAATTCTGCTTCTTTTTTGACTTTTTCATGAAATTCTAAAAATTGATCATCTGTTAAACTATTTATTAATTCTTCAATTATTTTTTCCATTAATTATTCACCTCTTATATTAAAAATATACCTAATTTTAGGTATATTTTATAAATATTGTAGTATACCACACACATTTTGGAGATTGCAAGAAAACAAGAAAAAATAATAAAATATATAATTTAAAATAAAAAAATATCATTAAAAATGATAAATATATAAATAAAAATTATAAAATTGACGCACTAAAAAATATTTTTTATTAAAACTTTATAAATTTTAAATTATTTAGTTAAATTGTTTAAAAATTCAATTGGTGTCTGAAAGTTTAAAGATTTATGTACTATTTCAAAATTATAAAAATAATAGTAATTATTAAGTTTATTTTGTAAACAAACTGCATCCAATATTTTTTCTTCAAATACAAATAATTTACTATAATTTTGATGAAATCTTTTAATCTTACCATTTGACTGTGGGGAACGAACCGGTGTTGTTTGATGAAAAATATTTTTATTTGTTAAAAATTGAGTAAAAGTAGTTTCTTTAACAGTACTTTTTTGATTATTACGATGACTACTAATAAATTCAGAACCGTTATCAGTTCTAATTCGTGTTATTTTAATACCAAATATTTTTTAAAATCATTGATTGCTCTTTTAACAGAATCAAATAGCATTCTCAGTGCTTAATTTATCATAAATATAACCCAATGCCCATCTTATTCTTTCATCAATAAAATCATAAACATAATATTTTTCTATAAAATTAAAGCAAGTATTGATATCAAAAGCAAGAAAAAAATGATATAATTTTAGAGAAAAAATTTATTGACTGTTATAATTTAAAAATTTGAGGTAAAATGATGGCTAGTAAGAAATTGAATGAAACAAAACAATTACAAGAAGTTAATAATAATTTAAAAATAAATGTTAATGAAACAATGATTATTAAAATGCTAACTAAGTCTTGGAAAAAGTGAGAACCATATTTAAAGTTAATGGAAGAATATCAAAATTTGAATTCAAATAGTTGAATTGATTGAAATCAACGTTATAAAAAAGAATATGAAAAATTTGTTAAATTATTATTAGGAGAAAATGCACAATTTAAAAAAATCTCAGGTAAAAAGTCATCATTATTTAAAAAAGAATTGGCAAAAAATGCAACGAGTAGCAAGAAAACAATGGGATTAAATCCTAGCCAGTTAAGATTATTGTCAAAACGAAAATTATCGCGAGTTGAAGACTTATTTCCATCACGAGTTGTTCGTGGTTATCAAGCATCACAAGAAGCAATTGAATCAGAGATAAAACAACCACGTCAAGCTTTTTTAAATAATAATGAATCTGTTTTAGCAAGTTTGCCAATCGAACAAGTTGTTAAGAATGAACTAGCCTTAGATGAGAATATAAAGCCTGATAAAGTAATCCCTTCATCAGAAGAAACTGAAAATATTATTAGTAAGTTAAATCCAAATCAACAACGATTAATTCGGCAACGGAATGAACATTATGGACGATTCCAAAGTCAAACACAAGGTTCAAAAAATGATAGTAAAAACGAAAAAACAATTGAATCATTAAAAGGATTTAATAAACAAGTGAAAGAGCATGCAAATAATTGAGGATTAAATCAAAATCAATTACAATTGTTATCACGTCGGAATTCACATCCTTCAGAGCTAAAACAACATATGCATCAAATCACACATAAAAAAGATAAAAATGAGACACCAATTGTGATTAATCCGGAACATGTTATTAAAAAACGTGATCAAATGGTCAAAGAATCATTATCCCGTAGTTTAGGAAAAACTAAGAAACAAATTGGTGGCAAATATATTCGTAATTTTATAAAAGAAGAACCAAAACGAAAACCAATTTTTAAAACTGACCTTTATTTAGAACATGATATTACTAGACAAATTAATCCATTAATGGTAAAACAATTAAAGAAGATTAAACCAAAATTATCAGTAGGAAAAAATGAAGCAATTATGCCAAATTTAACTTTTACAAATGCAATTAGTAGTAAGCAAAAACAACCATTCTTGAATGGAGTTAGTCAAAATAGTGTGCCCGCCAAAACAACAGGGGCTAGAAATAATAAAACATTAATTGAGCAAACACAAAAAATTAAAAATGAATATATTTCAACTGTTGATCCTAAAAAATGTCCTAATTTAAAAAAGTTAAAATATGGTAATGATTATAAAAAAAATAATGATAAAGTTTCTAAGTTAAAAATGACAAAAAAACAATCTAATTTGATAGCAGAAGTAAATAATCAAACATTTATTCCCACTAAAAGAAAAGACACAGGTTTAACTTTATATACACGGAAAGAATTAAAAGATTATCAAATTGATTATGCTGATTCGACAAAAACACCTGATTTAACAGTTGATTTAACGGAAAATCAATACACTTATGCAGGATATCATCCTCGTAAAATTCGTGAAATTTATCGGCGTCAATTAGAACAACTTCATCAACGTTTATTAAAAGAAAAATTAATTCAAAAAAATATGCGTAAAGAACGGCGTTATCAAAAAAAACTTAATAATAAAAAAGTAAAACCTAAACCATTACCACAAATTTTAATTGAAAAATATCGTGCTGAAGGAAAAAAGGTTGTTGATGGCTTTTTAATTGAAAACTCTAATAATGAAAAGAGTGAAACAATAAGTACTAACAATAAAGTGGTGAAGAATTAACAATGAGAAATAAAAAAATTTCAACAGCCGAATTAATTAGTAAATATTTTGATGAAGTTGTGACATCAAGTGGCATTGATCCTCATAAAAGACCTGATGTGGCTTTACAATGAGCGAGAGAGAAAGAATTATGAACGCAAGAGGCAGATGCTATTGTTCAAAAACAATTATTACAAGCATTAGCAAATAATAATAAAATTCAAATACACCAAGTACAACGTCAACAAGAGTTAGCACTTCGTGATTTACAACAAATTAGATTAAATGAATTAAAAAAACGAGAAGAATATTTAGCTACATTATCAAAACCAGTTAAATTACCAAAGATAAATAAAAAAATATTAAATAGTGAAGTTGCTGGATTAGAATTACAAGCAAAGCCAGTGTTTAAAAATAGGAATGACATTAATAATGTTTCAACAGCAGAAGATAATTATGGCTCTATTTTTATGCGAGAAATTTGTCGTGCATTGTTAGACGAATATAATATGTATCATCAACCACAAGAACAAGAATCTTCGCTGCTTTCAACTGAAAAATCAATAAAAAGTAAAAGGCAGCGTTATCTTCATAAAAAAGGCCCAAAATCACGCTGATAATCTTTAAATTAAAAAAAATGTATATTATTATAAATAATTTATTAAAAAAAGCAATGTTTTTAGTAAAAAAACTTTAAAAAAGTGCAAAAATTTTATATAATGTATGTAAGTATCAAAAAAACGAGAAAATAGATAAAAGAGGAATAGAAAATGGCAAAAGAAAAAGACTCAGAATATGTCGTAACTTCTCGTGTCAATTATGGAAACATTATTGATTCTGATAGAGACACAACAGAACTAATGGATAAAAAATTAACGCCAGCAACAATCAAGGTTTTATTGGGGCAATTAGATGAAAATAGTGCCGAATACCAAGCGTTAAAACAAAAAAATGTTAGCGAAGTTGTTGGAACTAAAAAAACAGGTGTTATTCGTTTAAAGGATAAAAAAAGAAATACTTGAGAAGAGCAAAGAGCTAAAAGTAAATTTATTGATTATAGTTATCGGGTTGAAAAAGAAATTCCTGTTTTGCAAAGATTAAAGAATCATAAAGCAAAACAAGCAGTTAGTAAGAAAACAGGGCCAAAATCAAAGCCTTTCTTGCCACAATTTTCACCAGTAATGTCATTATCAGAAGAAATAACAACTATTACCGAGCAAACAAGTATGCCGAAGAAAATGTCTGTTAAAAATGCCAATTCTAAAACAGAAAATTTAATGAAACCGCCATCAAAAGATAGTGAGCACATTAATGACCAGTTTACTACTTTATCAACCTGAAATCATTTTGATGCTAATCAGGTTAAAAATAAATTAGAATTATCAAACTCTTTTGAAGACGAGCCTAAAACAATTATTCGTCGAAAAGAAACAGAAGAAGTAACAACAAATCGTCGTGATTTACGACCAATCTTGGCACAACAAATTTCTCAAATTAGACGAAATGGTTTATCAATTGTTGATTTTGTTGTTGATCCAAATGATAAAATTGAAATTGAAAAAGGAGATGAAGAAATTATTGTTCGTTTAATTAAACAATCACCAGTTGAAATTAGTTTAAATGAATTTGTTGAAAAAGATATTACTCCACCAAAACCAAAGCCAGTTAAAATAATTCGGACAGCAGAAGATCCATTATCAATTGAAGAACAATTAATTTTATGATTAGAAAATAAAAGTCGTTTTCAGAAATTGACTGATGCAGAGCAAACGCAATTAGAACAATTAAAAGCAACTTTTGCAGCAAAACTAAACTATGAACAAAGAAAAAAAATCGAGAAACTGCAAAAGAAAAGAAAGCAATTAATAATCAATCAAACGAAGTAATAACTGATGGACAAGAATTATTGTTTGATGAAGATCTTTACAAAAAAACAAATTATAATCATCGTTATGTTGAAACAAAACTGCCAAATATTGAAGAACGATTAGTTTATGATCAAAAAATGACGGAATATTTATTTGAAGTTCGACATCAATATGAACAAGGATATAATCGTCAAATTTCTCAAGAATTATCTGATTTTAATCGAGATATTAACTTATCACGAGCAATTAAAACTAATTATGAAGAATTAAACGATGCAATTTTTAAAAACCGTAGTGAATCAATTTCCCTTTTACGTAAGAATGTTATGCTATTAAACCAAAAGCAATATGCTGAAATTAAATTGCTAAATAAACAAGTGCTTAAATATAAAGATACAAAAGGAAACCTTGAAGAGTTTATTAAACTTCAAAAGGAATTCCGACGGTTATTAAGAATTCGCGATGAAGTTAAAGAAAATCGACAAGCTTTAATTGAATCATTACGAGTGCAAGCAAAACTAATGCAAGACGCACGTAGTAGAAAATAGTGTATTAATTATTAATTATCAACCTCATTAAGTATTAACCAAATATTTATAAACCTTAAGGAGAAAGGAGGCAACGAGAAATGATAAGAGATATAAAAACAGGACATCTTTACTTTTTGCGCAATGGAAAAATCATTTGCATTGATCGGATGGGCCACAATGAAATGTTTTTTGCAGGTAATGCACAAGATAAAAATCATTTTCTTAGTTATAATGTTTATACTGAAGATAATGTTACAGAAGCATGTAATAAAAAGGAATATATCTTATTAAGAAATGCTAAATTACATGGGAAATTACTGTATTTACATGCAAAAGAAATTATATTTTTAAAGTTGGCAGAAATTAAAGCCCCATTACTAGTAGATGGGATTCATGTTCGGGTACAAGAAAAAATCTTTGATTATCAAGAAACTTTAGCACGTCGATATAATGAAGAATTAGTTGAAAAATTAACAGAAGAAGATGAAATTCAATATCTATATTCGCATCAAAAACGAACTAATCATTTTTTGCATAGTAAGAAACCATAGGTTTCTTTTTTACTTAATTTAAAGAAGGAAAAAATAACATGTTAACATTTAAAAAACGACGTTATTTAATTAAAATTCGGCAGGAGCTTGGTTTACCACCGTTGAATTGAAAACAAGAGTTATATTATGAGCAATATCATGGATTTGATAAGATTATTGAACGGATATGTTCGTACTGTTAATTATATGTGATATTTTAAAAATGTTGCTTTTTATGATGATTTTAGCCATATTACATATTATTTTCCACGCTTAATTTTAACGCGAAAAAATCTTTATTTTTTAAAAATCAGAACATTATCTGAACCAGTAACAACAACATTAACAACTCCAGTGTGAGAGCAAAGGAAGGGTTTAATTACTTCGCCAATTGTAACACAACAATTTATGATTAATCGGATGGTCAAATTACTTGATGCAAAACAATTTTTACGTACTGCTATAATTAATTTGATTGTTATTAATAGTAAAGAACCATTTATTGTTAGTGATTTAGTGCCTTATAATAATATTCAAATAATTAATCAGCAAGAAATGCATTGAAGTGATATAATAAAACATATTGAAAAAAACGATGATTTAACGATTGATCTTTTTGCCGATGAAACAATTTTAATGTTACATCATTTATTAAGCGAGCATAGTCATCATCATAATTATCGATTACAAAAAAGTAGTTTATTTTGTTTATATCATTATATTTAAAGGAGTATGTCACGTGTCAAAACGCCAAGAACGCATTAATATTATTAATTTGTTATATCGTCACTTTGTTTTACAACATGATGTTTTAACAACAAAACAAGAAGCATATGATTTCTCGCAAATGGTAACAACTTCTGTGGAAACAATTCAAGTTGAGGAAATATTAGCAAATCTATCAGATATTATTGCGAAGATTAATCAACATTTAAAACCAGGATGAAATTTTGCTCGCTTAAGTAATTATCATAAAGCTGTTTTAGTATATGGAGTTTATGAAATTTGTTATCAACAATTAGCAAAGGCAATTGTCATTAATGAAAGTTTAGAAATTTTAAAATTATATGGCGAAGATACTGATTTTAGTTATATTAATTCAGTCTTAGATCAAGTTTAATTTCTAAAATATAAGAATTAGTGGTCGTATAAATAAAATAAGGGTTTTAGACAAATAAGAAAAAAAATACCTTTTTAATTTATTGAACTAAATAACATTTAAAAATAAAAACCCTTATTTTCTTTATACGACCGAATTAGTTCTTACAAATAAAAATGGATGATATTTACTTTAATTTTGTAGAAAACTCTTGATGAAATAAAAAAAATCATCAATATGATAACTTTAAAAGAAAATTATATAAACTTTTAATATTGTTATTTAACTTTTTTATACGTTAAAATATAATACCGATGATTGTTGGTTTGGTGTTAAACCTTTATGCTGGTATTTTCATTTTCAGAGATTTAAATAATTTTGAATGTTCGTGAAACCTAAGCCATGATAATGAATTGAGGATTCTTTAAGATTTGATTGTAATTTACTAATTTTATTTAACTTCCGATAACTAGCATCAGGATTTGTACTAGTTTTAGTTGCTAATAAAATAGAATTTGTTTGTTTTGCTACTAATAAATATAATGGTTGCATGTCAGAAATAATAATTGAATTTTCTTTGATTAATTGTTTATTAATATTTTCAATAATTCACTGTTTTTGTAATCGTTTTGTGTTGGTTGATTTAACATAAATATTATTATTGCTATCAACAGCCATTTGAATACAACATTTAGTGTTGGTTGAAAATGAATCAAGATGAATTTTTCTTTTATCAAATTTATCTTTAAAATTACCTTTGTGGATTTCTTTAATAAATGTTTCATCGATTTGAATTTGGCCATTTAACGTTTTAAATTTTAATTGGGTGTTTTCTAATTGTTTTGATTTCATTATTTTTTAGCGATTATATCAAGCGGTTTTCGGTGATGTTTTAATAAAGTGGGAAATCATTTTACTAGATTGGCCTAATAATGAAATTTGAATCAATAAATTTAACTGTTCATAATTTAAATGACTTCAATACGTAAAATGATCACGAAAAGCATCAAAACTAGCACGACATTTTTTGCATAAATATTTTTGTTTTCCTTCAGGATTATGACCATTTTTAACACAATAAAAAGATTGACAATTAGGACATTTAATACCTTTATCCCTAAATTTTTGATCAATTTCATTTAAGCGTTTTTGTTTTTTAATTAATTCTGCTTCTTTTTTGACTTTTTCATGAAATTATAAAAATTGATCATCTGTTAAACTATTTATTAATTCTTCAATTATTTTTTCCATTAATTATTCACCTCTTATATTAAAAATATACCTAATTTTAGGTATATTTTATAAATATCAATAGTTTTCTACAAAATTAAAGAAATATTCTGAGCGTATTTATTAATTAAAACTGAATAAATATAGCTAGGAAAGGGGTAACCTATGAAACAAGTAGTTATAAAGGAACACAAAGCAATTGATTCAACAAAACCACTAGTAGAAGTAGTTGATGTTACAAAAAAATATAAAAATAAGGTTGCTTTGAATAACGTTAATTTAGTGATTAATTCAGGTGATCGCATTGGGGTAATTGGAGCCAACGGAAGTGGCAAATCAACATTAAATGAAATTATTGGTGGAATTCGACAACCAACAAGTGGTAAAGTACATCGACAAGAAAATTTAACAATTGGTTTACAGTTCCAAGAATCAAAATATCCAATTAGGATTTCAGTAATGGATATGATTAAATACTATTTAAATACCTTTAATATTTCAAAGAAAGATGGGCATTTACGTGAATTGTTACGAACATATCAATTAATTGGAATGGAAAATAAATTTGTTGAAGGTCTTTTTGGGGGCTAACAACAACGATTAAATATTTTATTGTCAGTAATCCATGATCCAGACTTAGTTATTTTAGATGAAATTTCAACTGGATTAGATATTGAAGTTCGATCATAAATTTTTCACTTTTTACAAGAAAACATTGTTGATAAAAGAAAAGCGATGTTTTTAGTAACACATATGATGAGTGAAGTTGAAGAGTTTTGTGAAAAATATATTTATGTTCAGAATGGTCAAATTAAAGAAGCTGGTCAAGTCAAAGACATTGTCGCAAAATATGGCTCAGTGCATAATTTTACGTGACAAATGTTTGAGAAAAATAAAAAAGCTGTTTTAGAACAACAATATCAAGATGTAGTTAAAAAAACAAAAACAAATCCACGGGTTAATAAAGTTGATAAATGGATTTGTGATGGCCGTTTACGCGGTAAAAATAAACCATTAATTGATTTAATGTTAAAATACTATTACAAAGGTTTTTTTGTGCCATTCTTTTTAATTGTTTATCCAATTTTATTATTATTTTTAAATAGATTTGCTTTTAAACAATTAAATAATAATCCAGGACAAAACATTCATACCTTAGTTGGCTCAATCGCAATGGTTCAAGCAATGTCAGTTGGAATTTTTATTATTCCGCAGACAATTTTAGAATTTAAGAATAGTGTCTTAATGAAACTAATTGGGGCTACAAATATTAAACCAGTCTTTTTTGTTTTTTCAGTAATGATTGTTGGAATGATTTTTATTGTGTTATCATTCTTATGAACAACTATTTATAGTTGAGTTAAAAATTATAATAATTCTGGTTCATTTAAAGAAAAAGACAATCGCACACTAGAAGAAAATGAAATAATAACTTTACGAAAAGAACTTAAAGACTTGAAAATGGAAAATGACATTTTAAAGCAAGCCGCACTGATAATGGCCAAAAAATAACAATAATTAATAACAACAAAACAAAATATTCAGTAAGAAAAATATGTAAGATTTTGGGTTTATCAAAATCAACGTATTATTATCAAACTAATAAATGTATTAACAAGCAAGTTAATAATTATGAACAATAAATTATCAGTGCCTTTAATAAAAGTCGCAAAATTTATGGTGCTCGCAAAATTAAAGTTATTTTAAACAGAAAAGATATCATCTTATCGTGGATAAAAATCAGATTCTTTATGATCAAAAATAATTTGGTTTCTAAATACACCAAATTAAAATATCATAATCATAAAACAACAGTCAATAATGACCAAATTAATAATATTTTAAATCGTCAATTTAACAACAAAAAACCTAATGAAGTTATTGTTAGTGATTTAACATATGTTCAAGTTGGCGCTAAATGACATTATATTTGTTTATTAATTGACTTGTTTAATCGTGAAATAATTGGTTATAGTGCTGGGTCGAATAAAACAGCCGAACTGGCCCAACAAGCTTTTCATAAAATAACACGACCATTAAATCAAATAACTCTATTTCATACTGATCGTGGTAATGAGTTTAAAAATAAAATCATTGATGAAATTTTAATAACTTTTAATATTAAAAGATCATTAAGCAATAAAGGCTGCCCTTATGATAATGCTGTGGCTGAAACAACTTACAAAACTTTTAAAACTGAATTTATTAAGGGTAAAAAATTTAAAAATTTAACACAATTAAAATACGAACTTTTTGATTTTGTGCATTGATATAACAATATTCTAATTCATGGCAGTTTAAATTATTTATATCCAGTTACTTTTAGAAAACAAATGTCTATATAAAAAGTGTCCTAAAAAGTGTTGCCATTCCATAAAATAAATTTAACATTTATCAAATTATTTGTAATTTATTATTATAATTTTACAAATAATTTGATAAAGATAAAATTTTAGTTTTTAAAATTTAATACGGGCATCAATATATGAAAAAATAGCAAACCATTTTAATTTATGCAATGCTACAATCAGGTCAGACTATGAGAAATGTTTTGTTTGTTTTTGCTTGTATTTTAAATTAACAAATTATTGTTTATTAATAAAGAAGGCGAGGTAAATATTAAATGAAAAAAATATTAGCCTTATTAACTAGTTTATCAGTAAATAATATATTTGTTGCTTCTATTGTGAGTTGTACATTTTGTTCAAATAGTTCAGAATAAGCAAATTTACCAAATGAAAATATTGATGCTAAACCTAATGAGGATTCTCAAGATGTGAAAGTATCAATAGATGATGAAACAAAACAATATTATGAATATACAATGTTATCAACTGGTAGTGGTTTATTTCAATTTATAAAAAAGGTGATACAGCAATTGTTTATGATACTGGGATTGGTGGGCCACCACGTGTATTAAATACTAAATTATATAATGTCAATATTTGACCAACTAAGGTTTTAAAAGAAAAGGGAATTAATAAGATTTCTGCTATTTTTTTCAGTCACTTTCATACTGATCATTATTCAAATTTCAGAATTATTTTAAATAATTTCCAAGTTGATAATATTATTTTTAATAATGAAGCAAATTAATTTATGAAAAAATTTATTGATTCAATTAGCCTTAATACAAAAATTTATGATAAGTTGGAAGAATTTTATATTTTTGAGGGTATTAAATTTCATAATTGAAGTTATTATGCAAAAGATTTTCTTGATAAATAAAGTCATAAAAAACAAGTAAATCGAAATAATTTATCAAATGTATTATATTTTAAAATTGGACCAACAGATTTTTTATTTACTGGTGATGCTGAAAAAAATTGGAGAAGCTATTGATAGCCAAAAACCTGATATTTTTAAAAATATTGATATTTATCAAGTGCCACATCATGGCGTAATTTTTTGGGAGCAGAAAGCCACAAATTTCCAGATGGCAATATTATTGATCGATTAAAAGAAAGTGTTTGTCAAGAAATTAGTATGACAGGAAAACCATATAATGGCTTAACAACTAGTCAATTAGAAAAAATTGATAATACTGAAGTGACAATTACTATTTATTTAGATAAAAACGGAAAGATTATTGATAAAAAATATTTTAAAAATATAATTTTAAATTCTCTTTAAATAAAAGTAATTAATTAAAAAAATAATACATTTAACCAAATGTATTATTTTTTTAATTAGAAGAATCTTTTTTATTTAATTCTCCTTCATTTTTAGCTTTTTCATAAATTTCAACAATTGCTTTATGACGTAAATATTCTTCTTATGAAATATTCTGAATAATGCGTTCTTTAATTTCCTCTTCAATAAATAAAGAAAGATATTTATTTAAAGTATTAACTACGTGATTAATTTCATCATTTTCTGTAACAAAATCATTAATTAATTCAAATTTTTCTTCTCATGATAAGTTATTAACAAATTCTAAAATAAATCTTGGATTCTCTTTAATATATTCTGATAAGGGTTTATCAACATGTTCATCGATAAAAAGATCAATTTTTTCTGGCAACATCGCTGTTTTTACTTCCTACTATATTTTTTAATAATATTAATAATTTTTAATTATTGATATTATTAAACTCACTTTAATTATAACATTTATTTTTAAAAAAACATTTTTGCATTTTTGACAATAAATCTATATAATATTTGCAAATAAGGTAAAATAATTCTTTAAAGGTAAGGTGTAGTAAAATTAACAGGCTATTTGAAATTAATTATATTGATTGACCATTAATATTATTTATTGCTAAGATATTAGTCTTCTTTGCTGTTGTTTATTTTGTTTCATATCTTACAAATCTTACTGTTTTAAAGAAAAAAACAAAACAAAGTTTAACAATTATTTTTTTAGTTGGAATTCAAGCTAGTTTTTATTTTTTACTAATGGATACAACTAATTTATTGGTTCTTCGTAATCTCCTTTCCTCAACAGTTTGCTTAATTAGTTTATGAATCTTAATTGGTAAACAATTGCTTCCTAATTATTATAATGATTCAATTATTTGTCTTTTTTCAATTATATTTAAAGTTAGTTTAATAACAATATTTGCAATTCATAAAGCTAGTACCAAAGGCTCAGACAATATGATTATTATTTTTCTATTTTTTATTTCGTTTATTGCAACAATATATTTTTTTAAACAATATTGAAAAAAATATTTAAAGATTGTCCTAATTAATAAAATTTTAGCTTATATCAATACATTTAAGCCATTTCATCGTGCTTTAAATGAAAATAATATTTCTCTTGTATTATTTTCACAAAATGTTTTTGTTTTAATTTCCCTTGCTTTTTCTGTTAATAGTACAATTATATTTAAAAAACTTTCATTAATTTTAAAAAAACAAAATATTAGGGAAAATTTTAGTTTCATTAATTTATGTGAATTAGATAATGCTATTAAGTCTTTACAAATGCATATGCTAGTAAATAAACGCAGTGAAAAAGAATTAAAAATTATTTTAAATGGTTATCAAAAAGAGTGTTTAAATTAGCATAGTCTTCTAAATGTTATTTTTAATTAAATAAAATTTTAAAAATTAAAAAATAAAAAAGGAGATATAAATAATGAAAAAAATTTTGTTTATCTTAAGTAGTGTTATTTTAACAAGTTCACCTGTTTTTGGTTTGAGTGGATGTGCGCCTACCCCCGCTGGGCACCGTGATATTGATACAACGAGTGGGGGAGAAAATGATAAAAATGGGGGAACTAGTGTTGATTATGAAAAAAATCGAATTATTAAACGATTAACTAGTTTTAGTGAATTGTCACCTCTTGTTGTTGACAGTAATGAATACCAAACTGTTAATAATGCTGCTGCTTTCAGCATTTTAGAAAGTAAATTTAAAGAATTTAGTGATGATTTAATGCTAACACAAAAAAATTTTACGCCTATTGAAATTGCAGAAGATGGAACTACTCATTATGGGGAATTAACAGTTGTTGTTGATTATAAAAATAAAGAATTAACTAATCCAAAAACAAATGATTCAAATTTTTTAATTCCTGTTGCTACTAATAATTTAAAATTAACAAATGATACAGTTCAAAAATTAAATAAAAGCATGACAATGGTTTTATCTAAAATTAATCTTCCATTTCAAGGCAATAACTTAGCAATTGGCAAGATTTTATCGTTAATTACAACGTTTCATCTTTTTGATAATTTGCCAAAAGTTATTCCAACTTCATTTAATGCGGATGATCAAAATTGAAAAAAATGAGAAGCCTTTGTTAATGATGAATTAATTAATTTACCACTTGCTGATGAAGTACTTAAAAATGGCGAAATTAATGAAACAATAAAGAAAGATATCTTGTTTGGTACTACTTTAGAAATAAAAATTAAAGCAAAATATCTTAATATTTTAAATAGTTTAGCACCAGATATTATTCATTTCCGTAATTTTGTTCTTGAAAAACGTGAGCAACAAAAATCACAAAATTTAATCTTATTACTATTACAATATTTATTTGAAAAGCCACGAGAAATTAACAATGATGGGTTTTTAGATGTTAATAAAAATATTAAAAGTACATTTAGTATTAATTTAGAACATATTTTACATAATTTGTTAGAAGGATGAAAAAGCAAAAGTGGTGAATGGTCAGCTAATAGAACTCCAATTTCAATTGTAGTAAAAGTTGATTTATTAATATCAAATAAAACGATTAATATTAAATATGAAAAAATTCCGGAAAGTTTTTGACAATTAACAACAACACACTGGACAGAGGGACTTATTGATATCCTTTCTATTGATGAAATTAAAGCGTTTATTAATCAATTATTTAATTACGATTTAATAACTGATTTATCAATAAAATTAAAACTTATTAATTGAGATTTTAATTTTTCAATTCCACTTAATGGGCAAATTAAAAAACTTATACCATCAATATTAAAAATTAGTGGACATAGTAGTGATGCAATTGATAATACTGCTATAGAATTGGTTAGTGGATTAGTTAAAATTGAATATCGGGATGAAAAAGAGGGGGCATGGAAAAAAGCTGCTAAAATTACTGATTTAGCATCAGCGCTAGAAATGCGAATTAATATTAATAATATTAAGTTTAAAGTTAAATCAATTAATGATACGATGATTTTACTTGAAACAACTAATCCGGATTTACATCTAATCTTTATTCCAGATATTGATTCTAAAATTTTTGGGAAATAGTTATTTTTAAAAATTAAAATAAGAAAAGAATACTTTAATTATTAATTAACAAAAGTATTCTTTTTATTTTAAGAAATTATTGAATTAATTTAATGTAATAACATTTTATTGTTATGATTGCATTTTAAATTATAATCAGTATAATTTAAAAAGATTATAAGTAATAAATAGAAGTCTAAATGATAAAAATTGCTTTAATTTATTCGGCAGGAATTAGTGCTAATCGAATTTTAGATAAAATTAATGATGTTATTGTTAAAAATAATTATGATATGAAATTTTTTGTGATAACACCAGAGCAATTAGATAATAATTACAATATTATTTTATTAGCTCCCCAAGTTGAATATTTATCAGCAAAAGTAGTTGCTATTGCAAAGAATAGCAAAGTTGCTGTGTTACCATCAGAATTATATATTAATAATGATTCAAAAGAGATTATTGATTTTGTTAATACGTTATAAGTTTAAATTTTTTGTTAAAAAATTTTTGTTTTATTCAATTTCTTTAATTTTGTAGAAAACTCTTGATATTTATAAAATATACCTAAAATTAGGTATATTTTTAATATAAGAGGTGAATAATTAATGGAAAAAATAATTGAAGAATTAATAAATAGTTTAACAGATGATCAATTTTTAGAATTTTATGAAAAAGTCAAAAAAGAAGCAGAATTAATTAAAAAACAAAAACGCTTAAATAAAATTGATCAAAAATTTAGGGATAAAGGTATTAAATGTCATAATTGTCAATCTTTTTATTGTGTTAAAAATGGTCATAATCCTGAAAGAAAACAAAAATATTTATGCAAAAAATGTCGTGCTAGTTTTGATGCTTTTCGTGATCATTTTACGTATTGAAGTCATTTAAATTATGAACAGTGAAATTTATTGATTCAAATTTCATTATTAGGCCAATCTAGTAAAATGATTTCCCACTTTATTAAAACATCACCGAAAACCGCTTGATATAATCGCCAAAAAATAATGAAATCAAAACAATTAGAAAACACCCAATTAAAATTTAAAACAAACGTTAAATGGCCAAATTCAAATCGATGAAACATTTATTAAAGAAATCCACAAAGGTAATTTTAAAGATAAATTTGATAAAAGAAAAATTCATCTTGATTCATTTTCAACCAACACTAAATGTTGTATTCAAATGGCTGTTGATAGCAATAATAATATTTATGTTAAATCAACCAACACAAAACGATTACAAAAACAGTGAATTATTGAAAATATTAATAAACAATTAATCAAAGAAAATTCAATTATTATTTCTGACATGCAACCATTATATTTATTAGTAGCAAAACAAACAAATTCTATTTTATTAGCAACTAAAACTAGTACAAATCCTGATGCTAGTTATCAGAAGTTAAATAAAATTAGTAAATTACAATCAAATCTTAAAGAATCCTTAATTCATTATCATGGCTTAGGTTTCATGAACATTCAAAATTATTTAAATCTCTGAAAATGAAAATACCAGCATAAAGGTTTAACGCCAAACCAACAAACATCGGTATTATATTTTAACGTATAAAAAAGTTAAATAACAATATTAAAAGTTTATATAATTTTCTTTTAAAGTTATCATATTGATGATTTTTTTTATTTCATCAATAGTTTTCTACAAAATTAAAATAAATAATTTATCTATAATTATAGCAAACAGAAAAAAATTACAAGTATAATGATGATAACATATTGTAAATTACTGCCTTATTTTTGGAAAGAATTAATTGTGACAAAAATGGGATCATTACATAAATGATATTAAAAATATTAAAAGAATAAATAAAAATTTGGTAATACCTTGCAAAGTTCTTACCAAATTCATAATATTTTTCTTTTTTCTATAGTTACTTCGCTGTTAAATTATTAATGATGATAAGCGATACTAATATTTTTTGGTTTAATTTGTAACGAATAACTTAATTCTTTCATAATTGCTTCATTAATTTCAACTGTTAAATCATTTAAGTTTTCTTTTGCCATTACTTTTCCGCTAATATAAATGTGCAATAATGAATTATCAATCATGTGACATTCAACTTTATCTGCAAAATATTGGTGGGTCATATCACGGATTGCATATAAAATAATCTTTTTAATTGTTAATAAACTAACAACAATTGTCCCACGATGATTATTTTTAATTGTTAATTTATTAAAATTATTATTCATCTTCAATCTCTCCTTTTATGAATTGTTAAAATTAAGCCCGTCCGTAATATTTTCCATCACTAGTTGAAACAGTAATAACTTCGCCTTCTTTAATAAACAACGGAACCTGTAATTCTCATCCAGTCTCTAGCACTGCTTTTTTCATTGTTACAGAACTAGTATCACCTTTTACTGCTGTTTCTGCCTCAGTAACTGTTAGATCTACCTTATCTGGTAAAATAATTCCCAATATTTCACCATCATATTTTGTAACAGAAGCCATCACTCCTTCTTTTAAAAAGTTTTTTTCTCAAACTAAATTAGTTGAGGGAATTTCTAATTGCTCATAAGTTTGCGTATCCATAAAGATGACATTAGTACCATCATCATATAAATATTGCATTTCAACCTTATCAATCATTGCTTTTTCAACTTTATCACCACCAGTGAAAGTAATATTTGTTGTTGCATTGCTTCGCAAATTTTTAACTTTTGTTTTAACATGTGCTTGCCCACGACCAGATTTTGAATGTTGTGCTTCAATTACTACGTAAATATTACTATCATATTGAAACGTTAATCCTGGGCGGAAATCGTTTACACTAATCATCTTTTTCTTCCTTTTCTATTTCTCGTAGTTTAATTAATTATATCGTAATTTTAAACAGAAAGTTATTAAAATTAACTTTAATTTTGTAGAAAACTCTTGATATTTATAAAATATACCTAAAATTAGGTATATTCTTAATATAATAGGTGAATAATTAATGGAAAAAATAATTGAAGAATTAATAAATAGTTTAACAGATGATCAATTTTTAGAATTTCATGAAAAAGTCAAAAAAGAAGCAGAATTAATTAAAAAACAAAAACGCTTAAATAAAATTGATCAAAAATTTAGGGATAAAGGTATTAAATGTCATAATTGTCAATCTTTTTATTGTGTTAAAAATGGTCATAATCCTGAAGGAAAACAAAAATATTTATGCAAAAAATGTCGTGCTAGTTTTGATGCTTTTCGTGATCATTTTACGTATTGAAGTCATTTAAATTATGAACAGTGAAATTTATTGATTCAAATTTCATTATTAGGCCAATCTAGTAAAATGATTTCCCACTTTATTAAAACATCACCGAAAACCGCTTGATATAATCGCCAAAAAATAATGAAATCAAAACAATTAGAAAACACCCAATTAAAATTTAAAACGTTAAATGGCCAAATTCAAATCGATGAAACATTTATTAAAGAAATCCACAAAGGTAATTTTAAAGATAAATTTGATAAAAGAAAAATTCATCTTGATTCATTTTCAATCAACACTAAATGTTGTATTCAAATGGCTGTTGATAGCAATAATAATATTTATGTTAAATCAACCAACACAAAACGATTACAAAAACAGTGAATTATTGAAAATATTAATAAACAATTAATCAAAGAAAATTCAATTATTATTTCTGACATGCAACCATTATATTTATTAGTAGCAAAACAAACAAATTCTATTTTATTAGCAACTAAAACTATTACAAATCCTGATGCTAGTTATCGGAAGTTAAATAAAATTAGTAAATTACAATCAAATCTTAAAGAATCCTTAATTCATTATCATGGCTTAGGTTTCACGAACATTCAAAATTATTTAAATCTCTGAAAATGAAAATACCAGCATAAAGGTTTAACGCCAAACCAACAAACATCGGTATTATATTTTAACGTATAAAAAAGTTAAATAACAATATTAAAAGTTTATATAATTTTCTTTTAAAGTTATCATATTGATGATTTTTTTTATTTAATCAAGAGTTTTCTACAAAATTAAAAAAAATTAATAAAAAGGAGAAAATTTCTTTTAAACAAATTTTCCCCAAATATTTTAATTTTATAAAATTGTAAGGTAACCTAAACATTAATAAGATTTTCACCACGATATCGATTTGAAGTTGACGACGCCTTAATAATAACATGATCAGTTGTTTTAGTAATTGTAAAATGACGGGGTGAGAAATAAAATGTTGGATTTAAGATAGCAAAATAAGACATCATATCCTCAATTGGTAAGGATTTTAACATTTTCGCTTCATAATTAAATGTAATGGTATCTAACACAAGTGGTTGGGTTTGATATAATGTTATCGAAATAATATCAGTTTTATATGCAAAATGGGTACTATTCTTATTAACGATAATTTGTACTCATAATAATGCTGTCTTTGCACCGCCACTTGCTAGTGGTTGTCATGTCAAATCAGTTCACAATTTTGAAATTCCGTCCTTGTCATAATAAATAAATTTTAATTCATCGCTTGGAATTTCGCCATGATATTCGTTTGTTTCTAATGAATCATAAATTACATTTTGAAATATCGTTTCAGTTACTTTTGTGGTTGGTTGTTGTGTTTCGAAAACAGGAATTAAAGCTAATTCACTTTTAAATAAAGATAAATAAATTTTACTACGATCACGAGTTTCAATTCCAGCACAACTGACAACAGTAGCAGAAACACTAATAACCATTAAAACCGTAAAAGATGTTAACAACTTTTTCATATTAATAATCCTCCCTAAACGCCGCATAATCAGTTTGAATAATTGCTAATTGTTGTTGATAACGTTTTTCAATAATTTGCCGTTCTTGTGTCGTTAGTAAGTAAGGATTTAAAACCATTCCTCAATGTTTATATTTTGAACTACCATACCCAATTGTAACTTGTGTTCGTGGTGTTACATATGAAATTCGAATTTGATATGATCCATTTGGAACATAAACTGGAATAAACATAAAATTAGTATAAATAGCATTAAATTCAACTTCGGCAAAGCCTCGATAACGATCAGATAAGCGAACGGGATCAGTAATTTCATCACTTGCCGCAACTTGGTTAGTATAATTTTTAAAAACATTATAAAAATTTTCAATTGCTGTTGTATTTTTTAAAAGATTTCAATATGGATTATTCAATTGATCCTTAATTGTTGTATAATCTGGTGCAAGGTTATTCGTTAATTTTAGGTCACTAAAAATCCGTGAAGTTCCAAAATAATATTGTAAATCACCACCTAAGGAAAAGGTATGCAAGTAAGTATATGGATCAGCATAATCTGGTGACCACCCTCCTGCTTGCATATCTCAATCTGCTTTTTTACGACGGGTTTCATATTCCGTAGCGTCAACAGTAATATCTGAAATAATTTTAATTACATCATTTTCAGCGTTAAATGAGTCAATCATATTCAATAAAAATTTATTAACTGTTAATGTGTATGCCCCATTCATTAAAAAGCGAAATTCAACTTGTGAAGAACCAATATTTGTTTGTAATCAAGTGCGAATATCATTTAAAATATTATCATCATTTTTTAATAAATCTTTGTTACGATATAAAGCATCACTACCATCTTTTAATAGTTGGCTGGCAGCCATTGCATTACCATCTAAAAAATGGTTTGCATATTCTTCTTAAACATATGACGCATAATCAACATCCCCATTATATATAAAATAACGTGCAGTATAAACATTTCGTAAAAACTTGGAAGTTGGTGAATCATCTATGGCTTCGGAATAATATTTAACAAATTTACTACGGTCTAGCTGGGCTGAAAAATATTTTCGAACTTTATCATATTGTAACGCCTTACTTGCATTTAATGCTTGATTAGCACGAACTGGATTTGAATTTAAAATATCACTATTAGCATAATTGTGAATAATTGTATACGTTGTTGGATCAGGATTAATAATACTTGATGCACCACTAAAAATTGGATTAGCAGGATTAGAGCCAACGTATTTCTTTCAGCCATTACTATCTGTTGGTTCAACTAGAAAATCATTAACATCACCTGATTCAAATAAAACACGTTCACGCGAAACATCATTATTTGCTAAATAAGTATAATTTAATTTATCAATGTATGTTAATTTGGTATGCCGATAAGCAGGATTTTTTCGCAATAAAATTTGTGAAGTTGAACTATATTTTTCAATTAAATATGCTCCTGAATACCAAATATTTTTATAATTGGTCCCATAATTATAACCTTGTCGTAACGCCTTTTCTGGTAATGGTGCAAAAGCTAAATAAGTCATTAAAGTATCAAAATATTCTGCTGACTTTGTTAATTTAATGGTAATTTCATCATCAGCCTCATTAATTGTCATTCCTATTTTTTTCAAATTGGATCATTATAATAATCTGTTTGATAATTGCCTGCCTGAAAATGATCTCAAATTTCTTGTGCACCACTAATGAAAGTTTGTCATAATCCTGATGTTGCCGATAAGTTTTTTGGAAATAAAACAAATTTAGCAGCATTAATCATATCACTAGCTTTAACTTGCCGTTGAAAATTACCTTGATAATCAAATCATTTTGCTTGTGGTGAAATTTTATATTTTCATTCACTTTGATCAGCATTAGGAATTCCAACATATTTTGATGTTTTATCTTTTTTTCAGTAAGATCACCGAAACTACGATTATATTTATCAGTTGCTACTAATGTTCCAAGAACATCAGCTAAAATTTTATTATCATCAACTAACATTGTTGATGCACTTGACCATGATGTTAAGGGGAATTTAAAAATAGAACGAAAAACATTATCGGTAATTAAACGATTTGCTAACAATTCTAAACTAATTCCACACGAAACGGCTAATGGTGTTGCTGTTGTTATTGCCGTAAAACTAGCAAAAAGTGCCAATTTCTTTTTAAACATCATTACCCCCCCTTTCTGTCAACTGCCATAGCAAGTTTAGATTTTGCTGAAGCAATTTCACGTTAATTCCCAAATAAATAGTGCCCCGTTTTAATTTCAGTAAACTCTGGTAAATCAAATAAGTAATCTAAATGTTCTTTTTCTGGTTCATAGATAAAATGAACTTTTTCTTTTTCATAATTTGGATTAGGTAACGGGATTGCTGATAATAATGCGAGCGTATATGGATGTAATGGATTAGTAAATAACTCCTCAGCGTTTGCTAATTCAACAAGTTGACCATGATAAATAACAGCAATTCGGTCAGCAATAAACCGTACAACCGATAAATCATGGGCAACAAAAATATAAGTTAAATTATATTGTTGTTGAAATTTTTTCAATAAGTTTAAAACTTGGGCTCTAATTGAAACATCTAATGCTGAAATTGGTTCATCAGCAATAATAAATTGTGGTTTCATAATTAATGCGCGAGCAATACCAATTCGTTGTCGTTGTCCTCCTGAAAATTAATGTTAATAACGTGATAAATGTTCTGGTAATAATCCAACTTCTTTTAAAATGTTTAAAATTAAGAAATCTTTAACATCACGATCTTTAATTTGATCTGACTTTAATGGTTTTTCATTTTTCCCTAAATTATTATTATAATAAGTTAAATACAACTGGCGAGCAGTATCATTTTGATATAATTCAGGAAAATTTGTTAACCCTTCTCCAATAATTTCTTCAACCGAAATTCGATCGTTTAATGACGAAGATGGATCTTGAAAAATCATTTTAATTTTTTAATTTTGTAAACGATTTTCTTGCCTTGTTGGTAATTTAAACAATTCCGCATTTTTAACAATTTCATCAATTAATGGTAAATCTAATAAACGATTAGAAGCAATAATGTCCGATGTTGAAGATTTATACTTCTTGCCTACTCATTGATAATATAATTTAATTGTTGTTTGATCACGAAAAACCCCATGTCGTGCTAAATATGATAAATCAGCAAGCATAATTTGTTGTTGTTCTGATGTTGCACTTTTCTTAATCAAAGTCATTAATCCTTCTTTTCATTCATTATCTGGTAATGCTGCTAAACTTGTTTTAAAATTAGACTTGGTTGCTAATTCACTTAATGTTTTCGCCATATCTGCTGTTGCAATTTTTATCATTAAAGCACTCGTTTGATATGCTTGCTGTAATGCAATAATTGCTTGTGGATTTGTTTGCGATTCTAATTCCAATTTTTGTAATTCCTGTAAATATGCCTTTTCAAAATCACTTTTGAAAACATTAAAACGTTTATTATAACCTAAAATATATTTTTTTCGTTTTCCCTTCGGAACAAAAAGAATAAAAGCTGCACGTTGATTTTTATGTAAAAAATTAATCTCATTTAACAATTTAGTATGAATTGATAATAATTTTGCTAATTGTTCAAAAGAAGCATCATAATATTTTTGTGCTTGTTCTAATACAAGGTTTTCTTTTAAAGTATTACGATTTTCTTCTAATTTTAAAAGAACTTTATAAATTTTATGCCCTAATAAAATATTTCCTTCAATAATTTCAATATTTCCGCGGACACGGCCTTTGATTTCTTCTTCTAGGGCAAGGGATAATAATGATGGAATTTATTCATGCAAATTATCCATAAAACGAAAAATTCGTTGATAAGCTTTTAACATATCTTTTAATAAAATTAAATTATATTCATACATTTCTTTTACTAACGTAAAATGATTATTACTATGATTAAAATTTAGTAAATCAACTTTCTTTAATTCAAGGTCAGTTGTTACTAAATATTGTTTATTTGTATAAGAAATTAATTCTTTCGTACTAACAACATATTTTTTATTTTCAAAATAACGATAATAACTAATTTTTAAATTATTAATATAGTTACTTAAATTTTTATTTAATAACATATTATTATTTCGCAATAATCGCAGTTTTTCATTAATATCTAAATTAATTTTATATAATTGTGGTGGTTTTCCCCGAATCAAATACTTATCCATATAAATTGTTCCATCTTTAATTGTTTGCACACCAGCAATGGCACGACCGATGGTTGTTTTACCACTTCCCGACTCACCAACAATACTAAAAATTTCTCCACGGTAAATATCAAAACTTGCTCTTTTAACTGCATTTACTTTTTTATTTTTTTGGCGAAATTGAATTAACAAATCGCGAACCATAATAAACTGTTATTGTTCCTTTTTGTTCATCTTAATCACCTACCTTTGTATCATTTTTAATTTGTTCTAATTGTTGTAATTGCTTTGGTTTTGTTACTTTTGCAGCTCGTGGATCTAATAGTCAAGTTTTTGCATAATGTGTTTCACTTACTTTAAACATTGGTGGTTCTAATAAATAATCAATTTTCATCGCATGTTGATTACGAGGAGTAAATAGATCTCCATATACTTTTGCATATAATGATGGTGGTGAACCAGGAATTGAATAAAGGTCTTCCCCTTTTTGACCAAATTGTGGTAAAGAATATAATGGCGCTCAAGTATAAGGGTGCTTTGGATCAAAAAAGATATCATTCACTGTTCCATGCTCAATAATCTGGCCAGCATACATTACAGCAACCCGATCAGCAATATTTGCTACAACACCTAAATCATGGGTAATAAAAATAACAGTAAATTTATATTCTTTTTGTAATGATTTAATTAAATCCAGAATTTGAGCTTGAATTGTAACATCTAAGGCTGTCGTTGGTTCATCACAAATTAAAACTTTTGGTTGACAAGCTAAAGCAATTGCGATAACTACCCGTTGGCGCATTCCGCCCGAATACATTCCCGGGATATCATGATAACGCTTTTTAGCCTTTGGAATTCCAACTTTTTCTAGTAATTCAATTGCTGTTTTTTGCCATTGCTCGTGACATTTTACGATGTTTTCGTAATACTTCTGAAATTTGAAAACCAACTGATAATAATGGATTTAAAGATGTCATTGGATCTTGGAAAATTGTTGCTATTGTTGGACCACGTAATTTACTAATTTGTTTTGCCGCTTTTAATTTATTAATAAATTCAAAATTTTTAATTAAATTTCATTCTTCATATACATTAGCAAAATTAGCAGCATCCATTGGTTTTCCACTAGCCATTAACTGATTTAATTTGTTAATACGATAACGAATCCCGTCGGTATAAGTTTTTTTACTAAAATAAGTTTGAATTTTACTAAATTCTGTTGGCGAAGGAATAATTTTTTGCTCAAAATATTTTTTTAAAAACTGGATATTTTTCCCTAATAATCGTTTTTCACTTCAAGTTAATTTTTTAATTTTGTCAATTTCATTATTATAACCAACAATTCGATTTTGCAAAAATTTAATCTTTTTTTGTTTTAATTCAGGATTTAACAACATCTCTTGTTGATTTTTATATTCCTTTAATTGTGCATTAAGTTTTCCTATTTTATTATTAATTCGGTTTGAATGACTAAAACTAATTTGTTTTTTTAACACTTCAATTTTATTTTGTAAATCAATAATTGCTGTTTGCAAATTAGTTAATTCCAAATTATTAATCATCTTTATTTTTTGTGTTGTTCTAATAATTCGTTTTTTATTATACTTAATAATATTTTTTTGTAGGTTATTATCTAATAAAATTTTATGAAAATCAACTAAATGAACTGGTTTTCGAAAATACGCTAAATCATCCGCTAAAATATTTTTTGAAGGCGAATAAACAATTGAACCATTACTAATTCATCCATTACTTTCTAACATATTAGTAAATGTTTTGGTCATAACTGACTTACCACTTCCCGACTCACCAACAATTGCCAATGTTTCACCATCATAAATATCAAAAGAAATATTTTGAATAGCAGTTAAAACATTGGCACGAGTTTTAAATTTTATTATTAATTTTTTAATTGAAATAACAATTTCTTTTTCCATAAAGCAATATCTCCTTTTAATACATTATTTTTATTTATAATAGTTTTTGGGGTCTAATGAGTCAGCAAATACTTTTCCGAATAAGAAAAATAAAACCGATGTTCCAGCAATAAAACAAATAGGAATAATTAATAAATGTGGATAATCTTGTCACTTACTAGATGCTAATACTTCATTTAAAATAAATCCTAATGTTGTATTTTCATGTCCTTGGTCAAAACCAAAGTTAAAGTAATTTAATGTTGAATCAATTGCAATAGCCATTGGCACAGCAAAGGATGCTGTTTGAATAATTAATGGTAAAATTCGTGGCATAATATTTTTTGTCACAATTTTTGGTCTAGATGTTCCTAACATTTTTGAAGCAAGATTATATTCGACATTTCGGACTAAAATAATTTGTACTCGAATAACCTCTGCCAAAGTAATTCAACTAGTAAGTGATACGACAAAAATGATAACAGGCATTGTTTTACCTAAAGCAAAAATAATAATTAATCATAAAATTAGTGTTGGTACTAAATTTAAAAAGCGTGTAATTTCAATAAATAAAATATCAAATTTTTTATAAAATCCTCAAATTGAACCAACAATAACGCCAATTAAAATTTTAATTAAGGCAATTATTAATGTAAATAATAAAGTTGTTCGCATTCCAATTCAAATTTTATCTCAATAATTCTCACCATTCATCCCCAGTCCAAATAAATAAGTTGCATTTGGATCTAAAGGTTGTTGATAATTGGAAATTGGTAAATCAGCAGGTAATGGGTTCGCAACTTTACCAATTGGGACAATCGCTGTTAATAAGATAATTGCAAGCAATAATAATAAACAAACAATAAATGTTTTTTTAGTAATTAAAATTTGACCAACTACTTTTCAATAACGATATGATTTCGTTTAAATTCGTTCATTCTCTTCTAGTTGGGGGCCAACAATTTCAAATAAACTTGGATCTAAATTATTAATATCATAACTTTGAAAATCAAGTAACTCTTCATCTGTAACTCTTCGCATCATCTTACTCCTCTCTTTATTTTGTTAATTTTACTCGTGGGTCTAATATCGCCATCATAATATCGGCTATTAAACTAGTAACAATTCCAGCTGTTGCTGTTAATAAAATATATCCCATGACAACAAAGGAATCCTTGTTTCCAACGCCCGAGACAATAAATTTACTCATCCCTGGAATTGCTCAATTTTGTTCAGCAAAGATACTCGCCCCAAAAATTGTTGTTACAAAAGCTGCTGGTAATAAACGAAAAATTCGAATCCCCGCATTACGGAAAATATGAATATAGAAAATATAACGATTAGTCATTCCTTTTGATAGGGCAAACTTAGTATAATCAGCCGTCATTTCATCAATAACATATCGTCTTGTATTAATAACAATTGGTGGTGTTATCATTAAAAAAATTGCAAACACTGGTCAAAATTTAGTATGAAAAGTTCCCGAACTAAATAAACCATGAGCATAAAAAACATTAATTGAAATTAAATAAATTCCTGCGACTAAAACAACCGGTGGAATTGCTAAAAAGATAATTGACCCAGCATTAATAGTATTATCAACACCACGTTCTTTATTTTTTGCAGCAATGATTCCTAATGGCACACCAATTAAATAAGCTAATAACACCGCAACTGACCCAAAACCAAATAAATACGGGATTGCTAGCGCAAAGATATCTGACACCAATTCTCCTGGTTGTGCTACTGCTGTTGAAAAAACAACTCCTAAGTAAAATCATGTTGTAAATTTTTCACCAACTAATTCACCAGTTATTGGGTCAAAAGCACTATTAATAATTATTGTTTTTTTAATAAAAGGCATAATATTTCGTAAATATGTTCCTAATTGACTTCAAATTGAGCCATATACTCCAAAAATTTTCATTCTTTGTTCCAATAAAGCATTATATTCTGGTGTACCTGGTAAAATATTTAATTTATCAATATCAATGTCTTTAATATAAATATCATCAGGAGTTACTAATCGCAATAAAATAAAAATTACACAAATTGCTAGCAATAAAGTAATAATTGCAAAAAAGATTCTTTTTAATGAATAACCTATTAATGGAAAACGATCAAAAAACTCCCGGCGGTGATGATTAAAAATTGCCATTTTATATTTCATTTCATTAAAAAGTGATGTTCGTTTATTTGCTTGTTGATAATCTAAATCAACATTAACAAACTTGTTATCATATTCTTTACTAATATCAAAATTGGTTTTAGAAATATCTTTCTCTTTTTTAATATTTTTTCATATATTTTTTCCCTCGCTAGCTCTAAGGAAAAATAAAATGTCTCTTTTATCAAATTTTAATAAAATAATGTGCTTAAAATAACTTATTCAAAAATAATGTACTTGATACAAAATATAATTTTATATTATGTAATTATATTTTACTTTGGAATTGCAACACTTTTTAGGACACTTTTTATATAGACATTTGTTTTCTAAAAGTAACTGGAAATAAATAATTTAAACTGCCATGAATTCGAATATTGTTATATCAATGCACAAAATCAAAAAGTTCGTATTTTAATTGTGTTAAATTTTTAAATTTTTTACCCTTAATAAATTCAGTTTTAAAAGTTTTGTAAGTTGTTTCAGCCACAGCATTATCATAAGGGCAGCCTTTATTGCTTAATGATCTTTTAATATTAAAAGTTATTAAAATTTCATCAATGATTTTATTTTTAAACTCATTACCACGATCAGTATGAAATAGAGTTATTTGATTTAATGGTCGTGTTATTTTATGAAAAGCTTGTTGGACCAGTTCGGCTGCTTTATTCGGCCCAGCACTATAACCAATTATTTCACGATTAAACAAGTCAATTAATAAACAAATATAATGTCATTTAGCGCCAACTTGAACATATGTTAAATCACTAACAATAACTTCATTAGGTTTTTTGTTGTTAAATTGACGATTTAAAATATTATTAATTTGGTCATTATTGACTGTTGTTTTATGATTATGATATTTTAATTTGGTGTATTTAGAAACCAAATTATTTTTGATCATAAAAAATCTGATTTTTCGCCGCGATAAGATGATATCTTTTCTGTTTAAAATAACTTTAATTTTGCGAGCCCAATAAATTTTGCGACTTTTATTAAAGGTACTGATAATTTCTTGTTCATAATTATTAACTTGCTTGTTAATACATTTATTAGTTTGATAATAATACGTTGATTTTGATAAACCCAAAATCTTACATATTTTTCTTACTGAATATTTTGTTTTGTTGTTATTAATTATTGTTATTTTTTGGCCATTATCAGTGCGGCTTGCTTTAAAATGTCATTTTCCATTTTCAAGTCTTTAAGTTATTTTCGTAAAGTTATTATTTCATTTTCTTCTAGTGTGCGATTGTCTTTTGCTTTAAATGAACCAGAATTATTATAATTTTTAACTCAACTATAAATAGTTGGTTTTGGTAAATTATATTCTTGCCCTAGATTAATAACACTTTTACCATTTTTATATAGCATGACAATTTGTTTTTTAAATTCTTCAGAGTATGAAGTTTTATTTCCCATTTTTATATTCCTTCTTTCTTAATAATTTTATCTAATTTTGAAGTCTATATAATTATGGTCCTAATAATTGTAGCCTATCCAAATTTTAGTTCCCGTAATACTACCATAATTTTCTAATGTATTTAATAATTGATTAATAGCGTTCATACTATTATCCTCATCAACGTAATGTTATCTACTAAATAAATTAGTCATACACTATTTGAAACATATACTATTTTTGAAAATTATTGTAGTTTTTAACTAAATTTATTTCATAAAATTTTATTTTTAAGACATTTGCCTTTCTGCAATAATTTACAACTTTTAACAAATGTGCTAATATAAGTAATATTAATAGGAAGAGAAAGACTATGAAAAAAAATATTCTAACGATTTTAAGTGAGTACAAAAAACGACTATTAAATGATAAAACGGTGGGAGACATTTTTTTAACCAAAATTAACACAAAAAGTAAAAATATTTTTAATTTCTTAGACTTATTATTTTTATCAAACCAAGACCCAGAAAAAGTTTGAAAAGATATTAATAAGAAAGAAAATCTTATTATTACTAAATTATCTGGAGAAACAATTATGGAAATTTTTTGTTACGTTGGAGGAATTATTAACAAAAGTAAAAATGATGCAGAATTTGCTTCACACTTAAAGCAACATGCATTTAATAAGTATCCCATTTTGCATTATTCAAAAATTCTTGAATTTATTTTTACATTGTTTGTTAAGAAGGATGGGAAAAAAGTTAGTGAAGAAAGTTTATTAAACTTAGAAAAAATTATTAGTGAAGAAACAACAAAAATTTTTAATAAATTTACTCGAATTTTGCAAGATGCTAAATTATATTACTTTGAACGAAACATTAATCCATTATATATTGGTTGACCATACATTGAAGGGCTAACACAATCACAAAAAGTTTTTCGTGCACCATTATTATTGTGACCACTTAATGAACTTAGTCGCACAAAAAATAAAATTGTTTTAGCAACGAAACATGATGAAATTTTATTAAATTCAGCAATTCGTTTAAGTCAAATTAAAGATAGTAATTATAATGTTGCAGAATTTAGTTTTGATTCCCTAACTTTAACGGATGATATTTTTCAAAAAGCAATTAATGATTTAAAAAAATTAGGATTTAAGATTAAAAATGAAGATAAAATAAATCATTTATACAATTTAAATTACTACAAACAAAACGAGCAATTATGTTCTAATATTGTTGATAACTTTGATAAATATTTAACCAATAATTATCAAGTTAATAATTTAGGATTAGTATTTGATTGTTATCTTGGAATGTATAATATTTCATCAACAACATTATATCGCGATTATTGTGATTTAGAGAAAGTTTCTGATCATTCTGTTAGTCAAATTTTTCAAAATGAATATAATATTGAAGAGGATTGAGCAGAAAACCAACTACGATATCAAGAAGAATTAAATGAAAGAACAGTAATGGCAATTAACAATTATGATATTTCCCAAAAAGTGGCCATTAAGAAAGCATTAGAAAAAAATACAATTATTCAAGGACCACCTGGAACAGGAAAATCTCAAACAATTAGTAATTTAATTGTTAATAATTTATGCCGTGGAGAACGAGTTCTATTTTGCGCGGAAAAACAAGATGCAATTAAAGTTGTTTATAATAATATGAAAAAAATTCAAAATTATTGTTTAATGATTACTAACTTAGAAGAAAAAGAGAGTTTTTATCAAAAAATTTTAGATAGTATTAATAATATTAATCAATTATATCCAGAAGTAGAAAGTGCAATGTATCTAACTAAAATGGATCAGTTATTTGATAATATTAAGAAATATAAAATTTTTGCGCGCCAAAATACTTATCAAGATTATTTACAATTTTTAAATAATGTTAAGGACCATCCACTATCATTAGATTTTGAATTATTAAGTCAATTTTATTATTTTGAATTAGAATATGAGGATTATTGTCGTCATTGTCATCGAATTTATCAAAATACAATGATAGTTCAAAAATTTTTAGCATTGTTTAATGATTTTCCGCATTTTGCAGAAATTTATCATCGTTTTCGAGCAAAAGAATTTAAAAAAATGTTAAAAAAAGCAGAAGGTTTAAAACCGCGTAAATTTTTAGCTTTAATATTTAATGTATTAAAAAATAATATTGTTAGTTATACGATTAATAGTGTTGATGAAAATAAATTTAATTTATTTAAAATTGAGGAAGCAGCTTTAATTGATGCATTAACAATGGAATTTAAAAATATTGATTATTTTGTTAATCGTTTAGAATTGATTGACCAAAATGATCGTCTTCGTCATGAAGACAAAAATTATAACTTATATGCTTACTTAGGAACTGTTGTTAAAACTGAAGCAGATATGCCATTAATTTATCAACATTATTTTGTTCATTGTTATCAAACAGAACATGCTGAGTTATTAAAAGTTGGAACTTTAAATTGACGAGAAGAACTAACTAAATTAAGCAATCAATCAATGGTTAATACAACGGAATATTTAACTTATTTATACCATCAACAAATCCGGGATGTTATTAAAGCAAATTTTATTGAAACATTGCCTAAAATTATTGAAGAATGTCGAAAGAAAACAAAACGGTCAATTACTTATTTTTTTAAAAATAATTATGAATTAATTAAAATTTTATTTTTTGTTATTATGGTAACCCCAGATATTGCCTCGCAATTATTACCATTAAATCATCAAGAGTTTGACCAATTAATTTTTGATGAAGCATCACAAATTTTTGTTGAGCGAGCAATTCCAATTATTTATCGGGCAGAACGAATTTTAGTTGCTGGGGATAAAAAACAATTAGGACCAACAAATTTCTTTTCATCACGGTTTGATTATGATGGGTTAGAACAAAACGAAGAATTATTAGCCCTTGAAACAACCTTAACTGATAATAGTTTACTTGACTTTGCTAGTAAGCAATATAATTCTAGTATGTTACGGTTCCATTACCGGTCAAAGTATAGTGAGTTAATTAATTTTTCAAATGCCGCTTTCTATGATAATAATTTAATTATGATTTCAAATAAGACAAAAAAAGATTTTCCGTTAAAATTAATTGATGTTCCCGATGGGGTATGAAAAAACCGTGGTAATATTCCTGAAGCAAAACGTATTGTTATGTTACTAAAAGAAATTATTATAACTCGAAAACAACAAGAAACAATAGGGGTTGTTACTTTTAATGAAGTGCAAAAAAACTTAATTTGACAATATTTAACTGAGGAATTTGAAAAAAAACCAGCATTAGAACAAGAATTACATCGAATGCATAATGGACGTAATGAAGGATTATTTGTTAAAAATCTTGAAAATATTCAAGGTGATGAACGCGATATTATTATTTTTTCAATTGGTTTTGCCCGGGATGAAAATAATAAATTTGCGCAATTTTTTGGTCCTTTATCGCAATCAGGCGGTGAGAATCGCTTAAATGTGGCAATTACGCGGGCTAAAGAAAAAATTTATATTGTTAAGTCATTTCCATCAGCATTAATTTCAGAAGATTCAAAACATCCTGGCCCACGGTACTTTAAATATTATTTAGAGTATGTTGAACAATTAAACCGTGGTAAAGATCAAGAAGACAAAGTATTAGCAAAGTTAACAACAGCAAAAAGTTATGACCAAGAACAGCAAATTTCTAAAATTAATCGACAATTTACAACAGAAGTTGCGGCTGCTTTAACAGCAGTCTTAAGTGGTTATGAACGTTATCAAATTGCAACATATACAGTGCAAGGAACTTATCAAATTGATGTTACGGTATATGATCAGAAAAAGGACCATTATGTATTAGGCATTATTTGTGATGATTTAACATATCCAATTGGGGTTGAACAAAAAGAATATGATTTTTATCGTCAAAAGTATTTGGTTGACCGCGGGTGAAAAATTGAAGCAATTTTACATAGTAATTGGTTATTTAAAAATTACCAAGCAGATATTATTAATAGGATTGTACAAAAAATTATTGGTAAATAGGGGGCCTTATGAAATTTGATTTAACTAAAATTAAAAAAATGAAAAATCTTAAGGATTTAGAAATATATTTATTTAAAACATATTTACCAAAAAATGGTAATCGGATTATTAAAGCAGAATTATTAAATTTAATTCATACTTATTTTTCAACCGTAACTTCTGACCAGGCAAATCAATTTATTACATTATTAAAAGATAACCGGGTTATTTTTCTGCGCGGATATCATTATGTTGGTAATGAAACATTAGAATCATTTAGTCGGCAAGAACAAGAAAAAGAAGAAATAGTTGAATCACCCGTGTTGCGTTCAACAGAATCAATTGCGAAATTAAGTTCCAATTATGAACAAAAAGAAAAACCAGCTTTAAAAGCAAAAGCAACATTACCACGCAAAACAATTGATTTTAGTAGTCTATCTTTTCCAGACCGGTATCTAAATTTTATTCAATTATTATATCCAATTAAAAATGAAAAGGAAAAACCAATAATTGCTTTACATGATATTCCTGATTTAATAGTTAATAATCCTTCTAATGAAGAAAAATATTTTAAATTTAACAAACAACATATTATGGCAAATGATGACGATAATTATATTGACCAAACAAAACGGAATATTATTTTAAAAGATGACCCTGAACCAATTGTAGAAGAATCTTCGGAATGAACAACTATTAAACCAGAAAAGTTAACATTTGATTTTTCTAATCCAACTAGTTCCGAAGCAATTTGACGAAAAATGAGTATTAGTCAATATCGAAAATATTTTTTATCATATCATCAAATTATGCCGTTTCAATACCAAGGGTTGAATAAGTTTTTTATTGATTATTTATTATCTTTACCAATTAATGATAAATTAATTACAAATTATTATAGTAATGTAATTGTGAATAAAAAAATTTATCAAGCTTTGTATTATAATTATTTACGAAACCGGATTAAGTATGCCTTTTTAATTGATTATAATTTATTTTATGATGTTCCTTTAATTCAAAAGAACCTTGATAAATATCATAAAGAAGTTAAAACAGCTGCTGAAAACATTATTCTTAATTTATTTATGCAATTTTTAAGTTCAACTTTTAATGTTAATGAAAAAAAATTACAAATTAGTTCAGAAGTTATTAGTCAAATTAAAGATTTTTATTGATCATTTAATCAAAAAATGCATTTATTTGAATTTAAAGATTATATTTTTTCCACAAACCCAAAATGAAAAGAAGAATATGCAATTAATTTTATTAACTTTTTTGAAGGATATAAATTTACTTCAAATCAACAAGCAATTAATTTAATTATTGATCATTTGGAAAGTGATAAATTATTAGAATTATTAAAAGAAAATATTAATAAAATTAACTTTAAAAAAACAACAATTAATAACCATGTCCTATGATATGATGTTAAAACTAGTTGTCATTTATTAGATAATGAATTAACATATATTAAAGGAAATTTGTTAAATAATATTCAAACTATTTTTGAAGAAACAATTAGTTAAAAAATGCTATTAAGATTAACTTAATAGCATTTTTTTAATTAAATATTTAGAAAAAATTTTTTTTATAACATTTTATCTAAAAAATGTCATACTTTTTTAAAGTAATTATTGGCCGATGTCATATAACTCTCTACTGTTTTTAATGATTCACTAGTAAAATGTTTAATATCATCTCAGTGTGAGTAAGCATAATAACCACCATAAATAGCTGCTCCAATTGCTAATGATATTCCTAAAGTTTCAGCAGCTGTTCCTAATGACCCAGCAAGAATTCCCCCCCATCGCTGTTGGCACTGATAACGCTCAGCTGCTACTGTCATAGCTTCATTGCTTAATAAAATTTCAGCTGTTGAACTTGCTGCTTCTTCTAAAGTAATCATTGCATCAGCAATTACATCACTAGTTAATTTTTTACCAGCATAAATTGCTTTCTCAATTGTTACAATTAATGTTGAATTAGCATTAAGAATTCCTGATACTTCTCTCGTAACAAGATCAATCATCGATGATGCATTATCTTGAATAATATATGTTCCAGCCGGAATAACTGTTGCAGCTGCACTAGTTGCTACGCTGCTTATAAATCCTACTAACTAACTTAAAATACCTAATAATGTTCCCATAGTATTTTTCTTTCTTTCTTAAATTATATTTTTAATATTTTTTGATAAATTTTAGTACAAATGCAACTGTATACTTTATTTATAACTTTTTTTCAGGCAAAAAAACAAGAATATTAGAGTGCGTCCATTTTAGTAAGTACTAATAAAAAGTATTTACTATTTTTTTAATTATATCTTTTTATTTACGATTTGAATATCATGTATTTCATTTTAAAACATCTTGTATATATTCTTAATGTGAATTATATATTTTATTGGAATAGCAACACTTTTTAGGACACTTTTTATATAGACATTTGTTTTCTAAAAGTAACTGGAGATAAATAATTTAAACTGCCATGAATTCGAATATTGTTATATCAATGCACAAAATCAAAAAGTTCGTATTTTAATTGTGTTAAATTTTTAAATTTTTTACCCTTAATAAATTCAGTTTTAAAAGTTTTGTAAGTTGTTTCAGCCACAGCATTATCATAAGGGCAGCCTTTATTGCTTAATGATCTTTTAATATTAAAAGTTATTAAAATTTCATCAATGATTTTATTTTTAAACTCATTACCACGATCAGTATGAAATAGAGTTATTTGATTTAATGGTCGTGTTATTTTATGAAAAGCTTGTTGGACCAGTTCGGCTGTTTTATTCGACCCAGCACTATAACCAATTATTTCACGATTAAACAAGTCAATTAATAAACAAATATAATGTCATTTAGCGCCAACTTTAACATATGTTAAATCACTAACAATAACTTCATTAAGTTTTTTGTTGTTAAATTGACGATTTAAAATATTATTAATTTGGTCATTATTGACTGTTGTTTTATGATTATGATATTTTAATTTGGTGTATTTAGAAACCAAATTATTTTTGATCATAAAGAATCTGATTTTTCGCCGCGATAAGATGATATCTTTTCTGTTTAAAATAACTTTAATTTTGCGAGCCCCATAAATTTTGCGACTTTTATTAAAGGCACTGATAATTTCTTGTTCATAATTATTAACTCGCTTGTTAATACATTTATTAGTTTGATAATAATACGTTAATTTTGATAAACCCAAAATCTTACATATTTTTCTTACTGAATATTTTGTTTTGTTGTTATTAATTATTGTTATTTTTTGGCCATTATCAGTGCGGCTTGCTTTAAAATGTCATTTTCCATTTTCAAGTCTTTAAGTTCTTTTCGTAAAGTTATTATTTCATTTTCTTCTAGTGTGCGATTGTCTTTTGCTTTAAATGAACCAGAATTATTATAATTTTTAACTAAACTATAAATAGTTGGTTTTGGTAAATTATATTCTTGCCCTATATTAATAACACTTTTACCATTTTTATATAGCATGACAATTTTTTTTTTAAATTCTTCAGAGTATGAAGTTTTATTTCCCATTTTTATATTCCTTCTTTCTTAATAATTTTATCTAATTTTGAAGTCTATATAATTATGGTCCTAATAATTGTAGCCTATCCAAGTTTAACAGATGATCAATTTTTAGAATTTCATGAAAAAGTCAAAAAAGAAGCAGAATTAATTAAAAAACAAAAACGCTTAAATGAAATTGATCAAAAATTTAGGGATAAAGGTATTAAATGTCCTAATTGTTAATCTTTTTATTGTGTTAAAAATGGTCATAATCCTGAATTAAAACAAAAATATTTATGCAAAAAATGTCGTGCTAGTTTTGATGCTTTTCGTGATCATTTTACGTATTAAAGTCATTTAAATTATGAACAGTGAAATTTATTGATTCAAATTTCATTATTAGGCCAATCTAGTAAAATGATTTCCCACTTTATTAAAACATCACCGAAAACCGCTTGATATAATCGCCAAAAAATAATGAAATCAAAACAATTATAAAACACCCAATTAAAATTTAAAACGTTAAATGGCCAAATTCAAATCGATGAAACATTTATTAAAGAAATCCACAAAGGTAATTTTAAAGATAAATTTGATAAAAGAAAAATTCATCTTGATTCATTTTCGACCAACACTAAATGTTGTATTCAAATGGCTGTTGATAGCAATAATAATATTTATGTTAAATCAACCAACACAAAACGATTACAAAAACAGTTAATTATTGAAAATATTAATAAACAATTAATCAAAGAAAATTCAATTATTATTTCTGACATGCAACCATTATATTTATTAGTAGCAAAACAAACAAATTCTATTTTATTAGCAACTAAAACTAGCACAAATCCTGATGCTAGTTATCGGAAGTTAAATAAAATTAGTAAATTACAATCAAATCTTAAAGAATCATTAATTCATTATCATGGCTTAGGTTTCACGAACATTCAAAATTATTTAAATCTCTGAAAATGAAAATACCAGCATAAAGGTTTAACGCCAAACCAACAATCATCGGTATTATATTTTAACGTATAAAAAAGTTAAATAACAATATTAAAAGTTTATATAATTTTCTTTTAAAGTTATCATATTGATGATTTTTTTTATTTCATCAAGAGTTTTCTACAAAATTAAAAATATTTTCCTATCCAACCTTAAAAGAACAAATTAATATTAATAATTTAGAATTATTTAATAAAAATAATGAAAAATTATCATTAATTACATTAGAAATATAAAAAGTTATTTAGATTTATAAATCTAAATAACTTTTTAATTGATTTTCGACATCTGTATTTGGTTCATCGTCACTATTTCAACGATAAACTGATTTAAAATAAGTTCCATTATCTTTATTTCAATCATAACTTACAAATCCATTTTTATAAATAAATAAATCACCACCAAAATGTGATGTTTTAAGTTCATATTTATCATACTTATCTAAAACTTTTTCTTTTTGTTCAAAATGTTTAAATTTAACAATGCGTCAATCATTATTTTCATTACCTCGTCATACAACAAAATAATATTTATTTTCAACAATAATAAAAGGTTTTTCTTGTGGCGCTATTCATTCTAACTTATTTCCATTTATAATTTTGCTATTTTTTTGTTTTAATTTTGCTAATTCTTCTGGTGTATATTCTTGTAGTGTATTACAAGCAACTAAACTTGTTGTGCTTGTTCCAATTAATGTAATTGTTCCTAAGATACTTAATATTTTTTTCATTACTTTAAATTCCTTTTGTTATTTTTTTATAATCACATTTTTTATTTTAACTAACATGTTGGAATGGCAACACTTTTTAGGGCACTTTTTATATAGACATTTGTTCTCTAAAAGTAACTGGAGATAAATAATTTAAACTGCCATGAATTCGAATATTGTTATATCAATGCACAAAATCAAAAAGTTCGTATTTTAATTGTGTTAAATTTTTAAATTTTTTACCCTTAATAAATTCAGTTTTAAAAGTTTTGTAAGTTGTTTCAGCCACAGCATTATCATAAGGGCAGCCTTTATTGCTTAATGATCTTTTAATATTAAAAGTTATTAAAATTTCATCAATGATTTTATTTTTAAACTCATTACCACGATCAGTATGAAATAGAGTTATTTGATTTAATGGTCGTGTTATTTTATGAAAAGCTTGTTGGACCAGTTCGGCTGTTTTATTCGGCCCAGCACTATAACCAATTATTTCGCGATTAAACAAGTCAATTAATAAACAAATATAATGTCATTTAGCGCCAACTTGAACATATGTTAAATCACTAACAATAACTTCATTAGGTTTTTTGTTGTTAAATTGACGATTTAAAATATTATTAATTTGGTCATTATTGACTGTTGTTTTATGATTATGATATTTTAATTTGGTGTATTTAGAAACCAAATTATTTTTGATCATAAAGAATCTGATTTTTCGCCGCGATAAGATGATATATTTTCTGTTTAAAATAACTTTAATTTTGCGAGCCCCATAAATTTTGCGACTTTTATTAAAGGCGCTGATAATTTCTTGTTCATAATTATTAACTTGCTTGTTAATACATTTATTAGTTTGATAATAATACGTTGATTTTGATAAACCAAAAATATTACATATTTTTCTTACTGAATATTTTGTTTTATTGTTATTAATTATTGTTATTTTTTGGCCATTATCAGTGCGGCTTGCTTTAAAATGTCATTTTCCATTTTCAAGTCTTTAAGTTTTTTTCGCAAAGTTATTATTTCATTTTCTTCTAGTGTGCGATTGTCTTTTGCTTTAAATAAACCAGAATTATTATAATTTTTAACTCAACTATAAATAGTTGGTTTTGGTAAATTATATTCTTGCCCTAGATTAATAACACTTTTACCATTTTTATATAGCATGACAATTTGTTTTTTAAATTATTCAGAGTATGAAGTTTTATTTCCCATTTTTATATTCCTTCTTTCTTAATAATTTTATCTAATTTTGAAGTCTATATAATTATGGTCCTAATAATTGTAGCCTATCCAACATGAAATTTGCTAGAACAACATATTACTATCAATTAAAAGCAAATAATCCCAAGAATAATCAAAACATTGATGATGCTGTTATCAGTATTTTTCTAAAAAGTCGCAAAAATTATGGAACACACAAAATTAAAGTTATATTAGCTCAGCAAAATATCATGTTATCTCGTGTAAAAATCAGCAACATAATGAAAAAATATAACTTAATTTCAAATTATACAAAAATCAAATACAAACATTCAAATACAACTGATGTTACATATAAATATAACAATTTGTTAAATCAAGTTTTTGATAGTTATAAACTACATGAAGTTGTTGTCAGTGATTTAACCTATGTTTTTGTTAGTAACAAATGATATTATGTCTGTTTCTTAGTTGATTTATTTAATCGAGAAATTATTGGTTATATGTTAGTTTACACAAAAATGCCAAATTAGTTGAAAGCATCTTTAATAAACTTAAATTTTCATTAAGCAATATTAAAATATTTCACACTGATCAAGGCAGTGAATTCAATAATAATCTTATTTATAACCTGTTAGTTAAAAATGGGATTCAAAAATCTTACAGTAAACCAGGTTGTCCTTATGACAATGCTGTTGCGGAATCAACATACAAAATTTTTAAAACTGAATTTATTAAAAATAATAAATTTAAAAACGTTGAGCAGTTTAAATTAGAATTATTTGATTACATTAATTGGTACAATAATATTCGAATTCATAGCAAAATAAATTATTTAACACCAGTGCAATACAGAAATTATTATTCTACATAAAATTTGTCCAAAAAACCCTTGCCATTCCAAAACATATTTTAAATTAAATAGGTATTTGTATAAAACTTTTAAACCACCGATAAATTTAGGTGTAGATAGTGGGTTTGTTATTTTTAATCCCTTATGAAGTTGATAATATTCAATTATTACAATAACTTTATTTAAATAAGAACAAGTTTGCTTTTGAAAGTTGTTTAATATTAAATAGATATTATTTATTGCTTCTTCTTAGTTTTTAGAATGAAAAGTAATATTATTAATTATTTTCTGTTGCAAAACATTATAAATAATAATACCAGTTTGCCCACCTCCAGCAGGGTCAATTGCAATAATATATTTTAATTTATTTGGTTTATTTTTTTGTCAATTTGTAATATTTTTCAACCATATGTAGCCAAATATAAAATATCGTTAATTTTGTAATGCTGCATATAAGAAGAAATTACATATCATTTGTTTTTAAATAAATTTAAGTACATTTTTGCTCATTCTAAACATTGCAAATCATAATGATTTTTATGATGAGAAATACGACAATTAACAAGGTTACAATTAATTCAATCAAATGAAGTTGTTATTTCATTTCAAGTTTTATTAATATACAAACTTTTATATTCTGTCATTATAATAATCCTTTCATTAATTAGTTTTGCCTAATGCTCAATATTCATCAGTTATTTCATCTACTGAAACTGGATAAGCTCGTATCATTAATTCTTGTAATTTACTTTCAATTTTTTTATTTCATTTTTTCATCAAATATTTTCCTTTCTGTAAAAAAATAATATTTTTTTATTGGTTAATATTTTGATATTTAGTAAATAATGTATTTTGTATTTTAGTATTTATTTACTTCGCCGCCCGCTTAACTTTTTTTGGGGGGTGAGCGGGGGCGGTAGGATATTTAGTCAGAGTTTATCCCCCTACGGAAATAAACAAAAAAAGTTTACCCAGTTATTAATTACGCTTCATCCATCCCCATACAACTTTATATAAAGAAAATAACCTTTTGGAGCTCCAACCCTCTTGTTTTTTTAGTGTCCGATATTGTTTTTTTCGGTTTAACAGCACTCTTTTTATGAAAACAAGCCAAAAAACACGCGCTATGACATTTCGCAAGTGATTAATCTTGCCGAAAATTAAAGAAATAAATAGGAATAAATCCATTCGCTTTCACACTTTCTTTAAGGCTTCGTGCCATAGATGAGTTATCAATCTTTAAGCATCAAAATATTAAGTTTTAAGCGTTGCATTATTCATTGGATAATACCTTTATTGAAAGGAAATTTATAAAAATATCATTTATTTTGTGTAGGGAAAACAGAATAACATCTGTTTTTATGATAAAAGTTCTAAATTTAAAGATACTATCCGATGAATAATGCAAATAAATTTATTTTTTTAATAGAAAAATAAAAAAACAATCTCACAAGAATTGTTTTTTTGCCGGTTCATCGTACAGGACCCCAAAAAGATCAAGAATATTTGCAAAGCAAAAAATAACAAACAAGTTATTAAAATTAAATAAAATGGTAAATAATTATATACCTTTCTAATAATTATGACAATAGTTTACTTTAATTTTACTTAAATATATGGTATAATTTGTTTATAAGAAAAGTGGGCATATTGATATGGAGGGTATCGCATGAATAATAATGATCCAAAATTTAGTGGAGTAAATGAAAATCATTTTAATTCGTTTGAAAATAACAATAGTTTTGGCAATGATAATTTATTAAACCAAAATGCACCAGTAACACCAGTAACAAAACCAATTAGAGTTCCTGGTAATGCAAAAGATTTTAAAACAAAAACTAATCCACCTTTTAATTCTTCTTACATTTCAAAGGCCTTAGGAATTAATGGGACAGAAGTTAAACCGCAGCATAATAAACCAATTTATCAACCAATTATTTATCAACCATTTTTTATGCCTATTATGGCTAATCCAATGAACGCGATGGGAATGGGAGCATATAATCCGATGATGATTGGTTATCCGCAAATGTTTCCTTATCAAATGATGCCACAATTTCCAATGATGATGGGTTATCCGCAAATGTCACAATATCCCGGAATGTTAACTTATCCTCCAATGGCAGGACCAGAAGTAGAGCGACAATTGCAAGGAATGCAACAACAATTTGCTAGTCAAGATTCTAATTTTAATAAAAGACAGTATTCGCAAGATTCAGGCCGTCATTACGCAATTATGAATCCAGATTTGATGAAACAACAACAAGGCATCAATAACGATTTTGATGATACGTTTAATGAGGGAACTCCTTTTGGGTCAAACCATGATTTTAATCAAACAAATGACTTTGATAGTGCTAATTTTTCTGGCCAAAATGATTTTGGCCAAGGAAATCCAAATTTTGGACCAACACCAGATTTTAATGCAGAACCAAGCTTTAGTTCATCACCTGATTTTGCTCCATCAGATGGTTTTAATAATAGCAATGTTTTGGGTAAAATTGATGCAACAAAAATGCCATTTCAATATGATGAAGAAACAAGCGAACGAAAATTACCAGTTTGAGCAATAGTTTTAATTGTTGTGCTAGTACTTTTAGTTTTAGCAGTTATAACAATTGTAATGTTGTATTTTAATATAGAAGCAGTTCATGACTTAATTAATAGTTGATTTGATCTTGATGTACCATTTGATCCGTGGTTTTAAAAATGTTATTTAATAACATTTTTTTATTTATCTTAATAAAATAAAAAAAATATAGACAAGGGTTAAAATCTAGATTTTTAACTATTATTTAAAATTTGAAAGGTTTTTTATTTGAAAAAATTATTTTATTATTTTAGGTCGTTAATTTATTTTGCTTGTATTGTCTTTTTAAAATCTTGTGGTGGTAATGTAATATTTTTGATTTTAAAAAATTAAACAACAAAACCTAAAATTACTAAAATATTATTTTTATTAGGTTTTTTAAAACGATTAATTTTTTTAATAATTTGTTTATCGTATTGACAATTATTATCTTTTTCTTCTAATATAATTTTAGTTTTATCAATAACATTTTGTTGATAAATTGAATTGCTTAAAATATACGCATAATCAAATTCGGCTTCATTTTAATATTTGCTCCGTAGAGGATTAAATGTGCCATGAATAAATAAACTTAATGAAAATTTAATTTTTTTAATTATTTTTTTTAAAAATTTATTAATTACTGTTCATTTTTTTTAATTAGTAATATGATAACATAAAAAAATAATCTTGTTAAGATTTTTTTTTTTAATTTTGTAGAAAACTTTTGATTAAATAAAAAAAATCATCAATATGATAACTTTAAAAGAAAATTATATAAACTTTTAATATTGTTATTTAACTTTTTTATACGTTAAAATATAATACCGATGATTGTTAGTTTGGCGTTAAACCTTTATGCTGGTATTTTCATTTTCAGAGATTTAAATAATTTTGAATGTTCGTGAAACCTAAGCCATGATAATGAATTAAGGATTCTTTAAAATTTGATTGTAATTTACTAATTTTATTTAACTTCCGATAACTAGCATCAGGATTTGTACTAGTTTTAGTTGCTAATAAAATAGAATTTGTTTGTTTTGCTACTAATAAATATAATGGTTGCCTGTCAGAAATAATAATTGAATTTTCTTTGATTAATTGTTTATTAATATTTTCAATAATTCACTGTTTTTGTAATAGTTTTGTGTTGGTTGATTTAACATAAATATTATTATTGCTATCAACAGCCATTTTAATACAACATTTAGTGTTGGTTGAAAATGAATCAAGATGAATTTTTCTTTTATCAAATTTATCTTTAAAATTACCTTTGTGGATTTCTTTAATAAATGTTTCATCGATTTGAATTTGGCCATTTAACGTTTTAAATTTTAATTGGGTGTTTTCTAATTGTTTTGATTTCATTATTTTTTGGCGATTATATCAAGCGGTTTTCGGTGATGTTTTAATAAAGTGGGAAATCATTTTACTAGATTTGCCTAATAATGAAATTTGAATCAATAAATTTCACTGTTTATAATTTAAATGACTTCAATACGTAAAATGATCACGAAAAGCATCAAAACTAGCGCGACATTTTTTGCATAAATATTTTTGTTTTCCTTCAGGATTATGACCATTTTTAACACAATAAAAAGATTGACAATTAGGACATTTAATACTTTTATCCCTAAGTTTTTGATCAATTTCATTTAAGCGTTTTTGTTTTTTAATTAATTCTGCTTCTTTTTTGACTTTTTCATGAAATTCTAAAAATTGATCATCTGTTAAACTATTTATTAATTATTAAATTATTTTTTCCATTAATTATTCACCTCTTATATTAAAAATATACCTAATTTTAGGTATATTTTATAAATATCAAGAGTTTTCTACAAAATTAAAGATTTTTTTTATTTTTTCAGATGATTTTATTTTTAAATAAGGTAAGATTTAAGTATATGAGAATAGAAAATAGGGTGAAAATGATGGAACAATATCTTAACATGGCTCGTTTTATTTTAGAACACGGGCAAGAAAAAGATGACCGAACAAATACGGGAACAATTTCTTCTTTTGGTTATCAAATGCGTTTTAATTTAAGCGAAGGTTTTCCGCTTTTAACAACAAAAAAAGTTCATTTTAAATCAGTAGTTTATGAATTATTATGATTTATTAAAGGCGATACTAATATTAAATGTTTAGTAGATCATGATGTTCGAATTTGAAATGAATGACCATATGATAAATATAAAACATCAACAAAATATAATAATGAGACATTAGCTGAATTTGTTGAAAAAATTAAAACTGATGCAAATTTTGCTGCTGAATTTGGTGATTTAGGACCAGTATATGGGAAACAATGACGAAACTTTAACGGAGTTGATCAGTTAGCAAAATTATTAGAAAATTTAAAAAAGAATCCATATTCACGTCGTCATATTATTAGTGCTTGAAATCCAGCAGAAGTTGATGAGATGGCTTTACCACCATGCCATACTTTAATTCAGTTTTATGTTTCAAAAGATAATAAATTAAGTTGTCAATTATATCAACGTAGTGCGGATGTTTTTTTAGGAGTCCCTTTTAATATCACAAGTTATGCTTTATTAACCAATTTAATTGCCCAAGTTGTTGGCTTAGATGCTGGCGATTTTGTCCATACTTTAGGAGACTGTCATATTTATAAAAATCATTTTAATCAAATTAAAGAACAATTAACACGTTCTCCGCGAAAATTACCAACTTTGAAGTTAAATCAAACCATTACTTAGTTATTTGATTTTAAATTTGAAGATATTATGCTGGAAAATTATGACCCATCCCCATTAATTAAAGGAACTGTCGCAGTATAATGATTAAGTTATTATGAGCAATGGATGAAAATAATTTAATTGGTCAAAATAACCAATTGCCATGACATTTAAGAGAAGAATTACAGCATTTTAAAGAAACAACATTAGGGCAAACAATTTTATTTGGTCGGTTAACTTATGAAGGAATTGGACAACCATTACCGAAACGAAAAACATTAATTTTAACAAGGCAGCTTGATTATCAAATTAATCATCCGGATGCGGAAGTAGTAACTGATTTAACAGCAATTATTAATTTTTATCATCAAAATCCAAACGAATATATTTATATTTGTGGGGGGAAAAAAATTTATGATGCAACATTACCATATGCTGATGAATTAATTATTAGTTATATTAAGGGAAAATATCAAGGCGATACTTATTTTCCTTCATTTGATTTAAACCAATTTACTTTAATTAAATCAAACGAATATCAGCAATTTGTAATAAAATATTATAAAAGAAAGGAACAAAGTTAAAATGTTAAATATTTGAAAAATTATTCTGACATGACCACGATTTTTACGAACAATTACTAAGGCAAGAAGTATTAGTAAAAAAATTAAACGAGATCCAAATATTGTTTCAGAAGAATATCGTTATCATTGATTACAAAAACGAACACGCTATATGTTATGAGTACACGATGTTAAAATAATTGTTCATGATCCTAATAATTGAATTGATAAGGGTTGTTTAATGATTGCAAATCATCAATCCAATGTTGATCCGGCATTATTATTTGCTTTAAATGATTTTAATAAAACCGCGCCTTGTGCATTTATCGCTAAAAAAGAATTGCAAGATAACCGAACATATCGAAATTTCTTAACATTAATTGATGTTTTATTTTTAGAACGGGAAAACCCTCGTCAGGCATTAGAAGTTATTAAAGAGGCAAATGATTTAATCCGTGTACCGCGAACAATGGTTGTTTTTCCAGAAGGAACGCGAAGTCGCAGGCAAGAAATGGGAGAATTTCATGTTGGAAGTTTTAAAATTTCCCAGAAAGCACATGTCCCAATTATTCCTGTTTCAATTGTTAACTCTTATCCAATTTTTAATAAAGAATTTAAAAAAAGAGGGAAAAAGTATGCTCATGTTGTGTTTCATAAGCCAATTAAGCCAGATACGTTTATGACCAAATCAACTGAATTAATTGCAAATAATGTTAAACAAATTATTCAAAAAGGAATTGATCAATATCAAGATGTTGATCATAAAAAAGCTTATGAAGAATATAAAACTTCATTAAAGAAAAAAACGACTTAAAAAAAGAAGGTATTGAATAGTGAATATTTTAGAATTAATTGATAAAAAGAAAAATGGACAAGAGTTATCACGAGAAGAAATTAACTTTATTGTCAAAGGATATACATCAGGGATTATTCCAGATTATCAAATGTCAGCTTTTTTAATGGCAATTTATTTTCAATCAATGTCAGTTACAGAAATTTCGTTTTTAACTGAAGCAATGATTAATTCAGGGGAAGTATATGATTTAACTACGATTCCTGGTTTTAAAGTTGATAAGCATTCTTCTGGTGGAGTTGGTGATAAGGTTAGCTTAATTTATGCGCCTTTAGTTGCTGCATTTGGTTTAAAAGTGGCAAAAATGTCAGGGCGGGGATTAGGCCAAACAGGAGGAACAATTGATAAGTTGGAAAGTATTCCCGGTTTTAAAGTTGAACTTTCTTTTAATGAATTTAAGGATGTTATTAATAAAACAAATTTATCAATTATGGCTCAATCTGATAATCTTGTTCCTGCTGATAAAAAGATTTATGCCTTACGGGATGTGACAGCAACAGTTGATTCATTACCATTAGTGGCAACAAGTATTATGTGTAAAAAAATTGCGACTGGTAGTGATGGAATTGTGTTAGATGTTAAATGTGGTAGTGGCGCTTTTATGAAAACAATATCTGATGCACGAAAATTAGCACAAATTATGGTTGAACTTGGAATTAAATTTAATAAGAAGATTGCTGCTGAAATTACTAACATGACAGAACCATTAGGCCGTACTATCGGTAATGCAATTGAAATTTATGAAGCGTTACAAACATTACGAGGGAAAGGACCTGATGATTTAACTTGCATTGTATGTGAAGCGGCAGCCTTAAGTTTATGCCAAGCGGGGCTTTTTAAAGATTTAGCAATGGCAGTTAAAGCTTGTGAAGAAAAATTACAAACGGAAGAGCCGTTAAATTACTTCCGTGCTTTTGTGAACGAGCAAGGTGGAGATTTAAGTTTTATTGATAATGATTTAACTTTAAAAGAAATATTAAAAGTAAAAAATATAGTTGAAATTAAAGCAACCCAAGCCGGATTTATGGAAATTATTAATACTAATGAGTTAGGATTATTAGCTGTTCGTTTAGGAGCTGGCCGTAATACAAAAGATGAAACAATTGATTATCGTGCTGGTATTTATTTAAACAAAAAAACTGGTGAAAAAGTTGCAAAAGATGATGTTGTAATGACTTTATATACTAACCGTTATGTTACTGGCCCAGTTTATGATTGAGCACAACGAACTTTTCGAATTGTTCCAACAAAACCACCGCAAGAAGAATTAGTTTATGAGATAATTCAATAAAAGTGATGTGGAATGGCGACACTTTTTAGGACACTTTTTATATAGACATTTGTTTTCTAAAAGTAACTGGAGATAAATAATTTAAACTGCCATGAATTCGAATATTGTTATATCAATGCACAAAATCAAAAAGTTCGTATTTTAATTGTGTTAAATTTTTAAATTTTTTACCCTTAATAAATTCAGTTTTAAAAGTTTTGTAAGTTGTTTCAGCCACAGCATTATCATAAGGGCAGCCTTTATTGCTTAATGATCTTTTAATATTAAAAGTTATTAAAATTTCATCAATGATTTTATTTTTAAACTCATTACCACGATCAGTATGAAATAGAGTTATTTGATTTAATGGTCGTGTTATTTTATGAAAAGCTTGTTGGACCAGTTCGGCTGTTTTATTCGGCCCAGCACTATAACCAATTATTTCGCGATTAAACAAGTCAATTAATAAACAAATATAATGTCATTTAGCGCCAACTTGAACATATGTTAAATCACTAACAATAACTTCATTAGGTTTTTTGTTGTTAAATTGACGATTTAAAATATTATTAATTTGGTCATTATTGACTGTTGTTTTATGATTATGATATTTTAATTTGGTGTATTTAGAAACCAAATTATTTTTGATCATAAAGAATCTGATTTTTCGCCGCGATAAGATGATATATTTTCTTTTTAAAATAACTTTAATTTTGCGAGCCCCATAAATTTTGCGGCTTTTATTAAAGGCACTGATAATTTATTGTTCATAATTATTAACTTGCTTGTTAATACATTTATTAGTTTGATAATAATAACTTGATTTTGATAAACCCAAAATCTTACATATTTTTCTTACTGAATATTTTGTTTTGTTGTTATTAATTATTGTTATTTTTTGGCCATTATCAGTGCGGCTTGCTTTAAAATGTCATTTTCCATTTTCAAGTCTTTAAGTTCTTTTCGTAAAGTTATTATTTCATTTTCTTCTAGTGTGCGATTGTCTTTTGCTTTAAATGAACCAGAATTATTATAATTTTTAACTCAACTATAAATAGTTGGTTTTGGTAAATTATATTCTTGCCCTAGATTAATAACACTTTTATTATTTTTATATAGCATGACAATTTGTTTTTTAAATTATTCAGAGTATGAAGTTTTATTTCCCATTTTTATATTCCTTCTTTCTTAATAATTTTATCTAATTTTGAAGTCTATATAATTATGGTCCTAATAATTGTAGCCTATCCAATACTTTAATTTTGCGTGTTCCATAATTTTTACAACTTTTTATAAAAATACTGATAACAGCATTATCAATGTTTTGAGTATTCTTGGGATTGTTTGATTTTAATTGATAGTAATATGTTGATCTAGCAATTTCAATGTTTTACATAAATTAATAATTGGATATTTTGCTTTGTTATTTTTAATGATTGCTATTTTTTGTCGATTATCAGTGTTGCTTGCTTTAAAATGTCATTTTCCATTTCTAATTGTTTAACTTTTTTACGTAATTGAATTAATTAGTTTTCTTCTGGCGTTCTATTGTCTTTAGCTTTAAATGCTAAATTGGTGAGCTCATTTCCAAACAGTAGATTTACCAACTTGATAATCATTGACTAATTGTTCAGGAGTTTGACCCATTTTGTAAAGACCAACAATTTGTTGCTTAAATTCATCAGTATGATGATTCTTTGCCATAATTACACCTCCATTGTAGTTTAATTATAAATATTTACTCTACATTATTGTTGTCCAATTTATCTTAACCCATCCAAATACATGATATTCAAATCGTAAAGAAAAAGATATAATAGATATAATTAAAAAATATTAAATACTTTTTATTAGTACTTACTAAAATGGGCGCACTCTAGTTTAATCACTTTTTTGTTTTAATGTCTTTAATTTTTTTTAAAATAGCGGTATTATTAACTAAGAAAATAAATATGGGAGAGAAAGAATGTTGCATTTGCCGCGCTATGAAGTAAAACTTGATAATTTTTCAGGACCATTAGATTTGTTGTTGCATTTAGTTAAAGAAAAAGAGATAAACCTTTTTGCAATTAAATTGACAGAAATTACTGATCAATTTTTAGCGTATATTAGAGAAATGGAACAATTAAATATTGAAATTGCATCAGAATATTTAACAATGGCAAGTTATTTAGTTGAGACAAAAACAAAATTAGTGTTGCCAAAAGAAGAAGTTGAAATTGATGATAATTATGAAAAAGATGCTCGTGATGAACTAATTAATCGTTTACTAGAATATAAAAAAATTAAAGAAGTTAGTAAATATTTTAAAGATCAACATCAAGAGGGAATTCGTTATTTGTCAAAACCGCGAACAATTATTAAAGGAAATATAATTAAAGAAAAAGATTTACCATTATCGCCAAAAATTAATATTGATAAATTAACCAATAGTTTTTTAAAAATTCTAGAACGAATTAATGCAGCAAAACCATTAGAATCAAATGTTGTTATTACTGAAGTTTCTCCAGAAGAAATGGCGGAGCGAATCATGGCATTATTAGCGCAGGATGATAAAGAATGAACATTAGAAGAATTGCTAGGTAATTTTACTTTATCATTACAAGTTTTTGTTGTTTGTTTTATTGCTTTGTTAGATTTAGCTCGTCATCAAAAAATTGAAATTGAGCAATACCAACATTTAGAAGCAATTTACATTAGACCATACTTACAGAAAGAGGGGAATTAAATTAGATGAATTTAAATGAAAAAATGGCTGTTTTAGAAGGGCTATTATTTATCAGCGGCGATGAAGGAATTAATTTAAAAGAAATTGCTCATATTCTTGAAATTTCTGTTCCTGAGTGTGAGGAGGTTTTAATAAAATTAAAAGTAGAATATCAAACTAATAATAATCGTGGGTTAACAATAACATCTTTTGCTGATAAATATCGCTTAGCAACAAAGCAAGAATATTATCAATTTTATTTAAAATTAGCTAATAATAAAATAGAAGCACGTTTATCACAAGCAGCATTAGAAACATTAGCAATTATTGCCTACCGCGGGCCAATTAGTAAACCAGAAATTGAAGAGTTACGAGGAGTTAATTCTGACAGCGTTATTAACAAATTACGCGCACGTGATTTAATTGATGAAGTTGGTAAAAGCGAATTGCCAGGGAAGCCAATGACATATCATATTACTGAAGAATTTTTAAAAGTTTTTAATTTAACTTCCTTAGCAGATTTACCACAAATTAAAGAAACTGTTATAGAAAAAGAGCAGGATTTATTTAAATAATGGAACGCTTACAAAAAGTTATTGCAGCAAAAGATTATTGTTCACGACGAAAAGCAGAAGAATTAATTATTCAAGGACGAGTTAAAGTTAATAATATTGTGGTAACAACATTGGGTACTAAAGTTAGCAAAAATGATCAAATACAAATAAACAATCAAATCCTTACGAATGAAAATGCAAATAAGGTTTATTTGATGTTGAATAAACCACGAAATTGTGTTTCAACGATGTATGACCCGCAACATCGCAAAATAGTTTTAAATTATGTTAAAGGTGTTTCAGAACGAATTTATCCGGTGGGTCGATTAGACTATGATACTAGTGGGCTTTTGCTATTGACTAATGATGGAGAATTTACTAATATTATTACACACCCAAGTCATATTATTAATAAGACATATCATGTTTTGGTTTCTGGTTATCTTTCAAAACAACAATTACAACAATTAGCAACAGGAATTGAAATTGATCCAGGAATTATAACAAACGAAGCGCAAACAAAATTAGTAAAATATGAAGAAGCAAAAAATGTTTCGATTATTTTATTAACAATTCATGAAGGCAGAAAACATCAAGTTAAAAAAATGATACAAGCATTAGGGCATGAAGTTATTAAATTAAAACGAATTGCAATTGGTTTTTTACAATTAGATGAAACATTAAAGCCTGGTGAATGACGTTATTTAAAACCCAAAGAAATTAAACGTTTTTTTGGAATAGCATCACACTTAAAAACAAAATAAAGGAGAAAAAAACAATGCGAATTACATTAGCGGGAGTTGTTGGAGTTGGAAAATCAACTGTTAGTAAGCTATTGGGAAAAAAACATCATTATATGGTAATGGATGAGCCAGTTGAAGAAAATCCATATTTAGATCAGTATTATGCTGATCCAAAAGATATGGCTTTTAAAATGCAAGTATATATGGTAATGGCGCGTAGTAAACAATTAAAACAAGCAAAAATAACATCTAATATTATTTTTGATCGTAGTATTTTAGAGGATCCAATTTTTGTTGATGTCTTATATGATCTAGGATATATGAATACAACAGATTATAAAGTTTATAAAGAATTTTATGATGTTGTTGTTTTACAAAGTTTATATTTAGATGAAAACATTAAACCAGAATTAGTTGTTTATTTACGAGTTGATCCAGAAATAGCAATGGAACGAATTACCAAAAGAGGCCGAGCTAGTGAACAAAATATTGGCAGCGCTTATTGAACATTATTAAACCGAAAATATGAGGAATGATATGAACGCTCAAAAGATAAGTTTAATTTTTTAGTTATTGATGCCAATCATAAAACACCAGAAGAAATTGTTGCCATAATTTCAGAAAAATTAATTGAAAAGAAATAAGACAATAAAAAAACTAGTGTTATGAATATGTCAAGAAAAGTAGACATATAAAAAGTAAGCTATAGGAATTTTTTTCTGTATTGGACAGGAGACATTCCTTTTAACTTTGTCTGAGGTCGAAAATTATTATAAAAATAAATATATTTAGGTAAGTTTTCCTTAATTCACTCAGCATTTCTTTTTCTTCTTGTAAAGTGATATAAAAATTCAGTTTTCATAGTACCAAACCATGATTCAGTATGAACATTATCATATGAATTTCCACGTCTAGACATTGAAATTGTAATTCCTAGATATTTGCAAAGTTTTTCATAATCAGAATTAGTTCAGAATTAGTATAGTGAAAACCCTGATATGATTGCAAAACTCAAGTTTTTGGTTTTCCTGCTTTTATTCAAGAATTAATTATATTTTTAAATACAAATTCTTTATCTAAATTATCACTAATTTGATAATCAAGAATTTCATTTGTATGGAAATCTTTAACTATAGATAAATAATAGGTTTTATTATTTGTTAATAAATATGTTATATCTGTTCCTAATTTTTGATTAATACTTGTTGTTGTAAAATATTGATTCATTAAATTTTCATGACAATTACTACCAGATTGAAGATTATAATTAAATCTTTTTACTATAACAATTGATTTTAAATTCATATTTTTCATATATCTATAAACAATGTGTGGCTTTAAGTTTAACTTATATATCTGATTAACTAATAGTGTCAACATATTGCAACCATAAATTTTCTTAAAATTTAAGAATAGCGTTTTTATAATTGTCGCAATTTGACTATCTAATTTGTTAAAAGATTTCATACCATGATTAATTCATTTATAATATCCTGCTCTTGAAACATTTAAAATTTTACATAAATATTTAATCTTGTATTTTTTCTTCAAGGACCAAACCGTCTGAAATTTCTTCTTTTTCGATTTGGTTAAGAACTTTTTTACATCTTCAACAATTTTAATGTATTGAATTAATTCTTCTTTTGTAATTGCATTAAAAACAATATTTTTTGGTCGACCTGATCTACGAATTCCTTTAGATTGTTCTCCATTTCCTGGTTCTAAAGCAGCACCTCCTTTAATTGCAAGTTCTCTTTTTCATCTAATTAATGTTGGGTCTGCAATGTTAAATTTTTTAAAAGTTTTTGACAACCCATATTCTCGATAATATTTTAGAATATTTAATTTTTATTCTTTTGTAAATCATTTTCCGCCCATAATAAAAACACCTTTCAATAAAAATATGACACAATCCTATTTTTTATGTGTCTATTTTATTTTGGGTGTTCATTAACACTAGTTTTTATTTGTTTAAATTTGCCCTAATCCTTTTGCTTTTCAAATTTTCATTACAGCATTTTTTCCTTTTGTCTCTAAAATATCTTTGTATTCTAAATAACGTTCTTGACATTCTTTAATTTCTTTTAAAGCTTGGTCTAAGCCACTTCAACCATTAATTTTAATTTCTTTTTTTTGCAAGGTTTTATATTGTAAAAAGAAAGTCTCAATTTCATTTCGTATTGCTAATGGAACATCTTCTAAAGTTTGAATATGATTAAAACGCGGATCATCAGCCATCACAGCCATTAATTTTGTGTCAATTTCCCCGTTATCAATCATATTAATTGTTCCTAAAATACGAACATTGATTTGACAACCAGGAATTGTGGGGTAAGTGCTTAATGAGATTACATCAAGGGGATCGCCATCTCAATCTAATGTATTTTCAATAAAACCATATTCTCCTGGATAAAAATTAGCACCATATAAAACACGATCTAAAACAATTCGCCCCGTTTTAAGATCATATTCATATTTATGACCAGACCCCTTAGGGATTTCAACGATAATTGGTAAAACATTATTTTTACTCATTATTTTTCTTCCTTTCATTACTTTCCTAATTATTAATATAGCATAGAAAGGCAAATAATGTTATGTCTTTTTAATTTTTGGAATGGCAACACTTTTTAGGACACTTTTTATATAGACATTTGTTTTCTAAAAGTAACTGGAGATAAATAATTTAAACTGCCATGAATTCGAATATTGTTATATCAATGCACAAAAACAAAAAGTTCGTATTTTAATTGTGTTAAATTTTTAAATTTTTTACCCTTAATAAATTCAGTTTTAAAAGTTTTGTAAGTTGTTTCAACCACAGCATTATCATAAGGGCAGCCTTTATTGCTTAATGATCTTTTAAAATTAAAAGTTATTAAAATTTCATCAATGATTTTATTTTTAAACTCATTACCACGATCAGTATGAAATAGAGTTATTTGATTTAATGGTCGTGTTATTTTATGAAAAGCTTGTTGGACCAGTTCGGTTGTTTTATTCGGCCCAGCACTATAACTAATTATTTCACGATTAAACAAGTCAATTAATAAACAAATATAATGTCATTTAGCACCAACTTGAACATATGTTAAATCACTAACAATAACTTCATTAGGTTTTTTGTTGTTAAATTGACGATTTAAAATATTATTAATTTGGTTATTATTGACTGTTGTTTTATGATTATGATATTTTAATTTGGTGTATTTAGAAACCAAATTATTTTTGATCATAAAGAATCTGATTTTTCGCCGCGATAAGATTATATCTTTTCTGTTTAAAATAACTTTAATTTTGCGAGCCCAATAAATTTTGCGACTTTTATTAAAGGCACTGATAATTTCTTGTTAATAATTATTAACTTGCTTGTTAATACATTTATTAGTTTGATAATAATACGTTGATTTTGATAAACCCAAAATCTTACATATTTTTCTTACTGAATATTTTGTTTTGTTGTTATTAATTATTGTTATTTTTTGGCCATTATCAGTGCGGCTTGCTTTAAAATGTCATTTTCAATTTCCAAGTCTTTAAGTTCTTTTCGTAAAGTTATTATTTCATTTTCTTCTAGTGTGCGATTGTCTTTTGCTTTAAATGAACCAGAATTATTATAATTTTTAACTCAAATATAAATAGTTGGTTTTGGTAAATTATATTCTTGCCCTAGATTAATAACACTTTTACCATTTTTATATAGCATGACAATTTGTTTTTTAAATTCTTCAGAGTATGAAGTTTTATTTCCCATTTTTATATTCCTTCTTTCTTAATAATTTTATCTAATTTTGAAGTCTATATAATTATGGCCCTAATAATTGTAGCCTATCCAATGAGACTTTATTGATAAAAATAAAAAAGATACAATAGAGGCAATAACAAAAAGAGACGATATTAAAAATATTAAAATTAAAGAAAAACTTGTTAACTTAGTAAAAGAGTTAGCTAGCGAAAATATAACAATTGCAAAAACTAATAAAACTACAATTTTAACTGAAGGATTTAATCGCATTATAGTTACTATAAGTTTTCCTAAAAATGAATACAATGCAACAATTGGTTTAGGAAATGTTAAACCTGAAACAGAATAAATTGTTGGATGTAAAATGCTTTGTATATGATTTATACAAAACATTTTACATCCAACTGAATAATTTTTACAATTAGTTTTTACTTTGCTATATTTTAAAAATAATTTATAATTAAACAAGGTGATAATATGCAAACAAAAATAAAAAATTTATTTTACTTAGATACAAAAAGAATTGTGGCAATGGCAATTGTAATTGCTTTATATGTTTTATTGTCATGATTAAGTAAAATAATGAATTTAACAGTTTTCCCCGTTGCTCCATTTTTAAAAATTGAGTTAACTGATTTTTTAATGTTATTATCTGTTCGTTTGTTTGGTATTATTTATGCTAGTTTTTTAACTATTAGTATTAGTTGATTACGAATGGTTTATTTAGGTGATACTCCAATTGATGTATTTGCTTTAATGTTAGCAGATTTAATTTTTTTATTATTTTTTTGATTATGGGATAATTTTTTACGAAAAGGATTTAATCGCTTGTTTAAAAATAATTTTTTAAAAAAAGTTGATTATTTAATTACAACAATAAATGTTAGTTTAGCAACAATTATTGTTTCATTTGTAATGACATTATTTAATTGATTATTTATTTATGAGATGTATGCTCATTTCTTACATCTTCCCCGCGAAACAGTACAATGATTTAAAAGTATTTTAGTACCGATAGTTATTCCTTTTAATTTATTGAAATTTACAATTAATAGTATTGTTTTTATCTTAATTTATCGTGCAGTAATTCACCTTCAAAAGCAATTTATAATAATAAAACCAACAAAAAAAGTAACAGAAGTATTGCATGATTATAATATTATTGATGAAATTTATTTTTAAAAAAGCAAACTTATTTTCTTGAAAATATTCTTTAATTTATGTTATTATTTTTATGGTATGCCCACGTAGCTCAGTAGGAGAGAGCATGCGCCTTCTAAGCGTGGGGTCGGGAGTTCGAATCTCTCCGTGGGCGCCATTTTTTAAATTGTAATTAAATTAAAAACCTTATTTAAATGATTAAATAAGGGTTTATTTTTTTAAAATTGTTATAATAATATAAACGATTGTTTTATCTAAGGAGGATTTATTAAATGCAAACACCATTAAATTATTATGATGAATTAATTGATAAAATTAAAGAATTAATTAGTAATCATAATTACAATGGTGCATTTATCAAAATTAATGATGAATTGATGATGCCTTATATTCCTCGACAAGTTGAAGAATTATTAACAACATTATTACAAGAAGTTAATGAAAAAATCCGAGAACAAAAACCAAGTGAAACAACAGTTTGAACATTAGCAAAAATTAGTGATATTTTAGCGAATCCATCTGATAAAGAAACCCAATTATTAGCTTTTCAATATTTAAAAGATCAAAATTTACGACAAATTTTACCAGTAATTCGTCAATATTTTCTGAATAAAAAAGTCACTGATTTTGCAAAGATTTATTTATTATACTTATTAAAAAAACAAGAAATTACAGAAATATTTGAAGTGAAAAAAACAAATGGTATTTTTCACTTGATTCCAAGCCAAATAATACCATATAAAGAAAATGAACAAGTTAAAACCATAATGAAATTATTAGACCAATGAGTTTATAATGATAATCCTAGTTTATACCATACTTGTTTATATTTGCTAGAAACATATTATTATAACTCATATCCTTATTTTTTAGAAAATAATGAAGAAAAAGCATTAACGATTGCAATTATATATCAAGGTCATCGGATGTATGGTGAAGAAATAGTAATCCAAGATCTGGCAGAACAATTTACAGTTCAAGTTGAAATAGTAAAAAAATATCTTCCTTACTTAGACCAACAAGAATTATAAAATAAATTATTATTTAGAAATAGGACAGAAAAGCAAAATAAATTGGTGAAAAACTTTAATTTTGTAGAAAACTCTTGATATTTATAAAATATACCTAAAATTAGGTATATTCTTAATATAAGAGGTGAATAATTAATGGAAAAAATAATTGAATAATTAATAAATAGTTTAACAGATGATCAATTTTTAGAATTTCATGAAAAAGTCAAAAAAGAAGCAGAATTAATTAAAAAACAAAAACGCTTAAATGAAATTGATCAAAAATTTAGGGATAAAGGTATTAAATGTCCTAATTATCAATTTTTTTATTGTGTTAAAAATGGTCATAATCCTGAAGGAAAACAAAAATATTTATGCAAAAAATGTCGTGCTAGTTTTGATGCTTTTCGTGATCATTTTACGTATTGAAGTCATTTAAATTATGAACAGTAAAATTTATTGATTCAAATTTCATTATTAGGCCAATCTAGTAAAATGATTTCCCACTTTATTAAAACATCACCGAAAACAGCTTGATATAATCGCCAAAAAATAATGAAATCAAAACAATTAGAAAACACCCAATTAAAATTTAAAACGTTAAATGGCCAAATTCAAATCGATGAAACATTTATTAAAGAAATCCACAAAGGTAATTTTAAAGATAAATTTGATAAAAGAAAAATTCATCTTGATTCATTTTTAACCAACACTAAATGTTGTATTCAAATGGCTGTTGATAGCAATAATAATATTTATGTTAAATCAACCAACACAAAACGATTACAAAAACAGTGAATTATTGAAAATATTAATAAACAATTAATCAAAGAAAATTCAATTATTATTTATGACATGCAACCATTATATTTATTAGTAGCAAAACAAACAAATTCTATTTTATTAGCAACTAAAACTAGTACAAATCCTGATGCTAGTTATCTGAAGTTAAATAAAATTAGTAAATTACAATCAAAACTTAAAGAATCCTTAATTCATTATCATGGCTTAGGTTTCACGAACATTCAAAATTATTTAAATCTCTGAAAATGAAAATACCAGCATAAAGGTTTAACGCCAAACCAACAATCATCGGTATTATATTTTAACGTATAAAAAAGTTAAATAACAATATTAAAAGTTTATATAATTTTCTTTTAAAGTTATCATATTGATGATTTTTTTTATTTCATCAAGAGTTTTCTACAAAATTAAAAGTGAAAAATGTTATTTAAAGTCATTCTTTTTGTTATAATAAATTATGTGCAATAATTAGTTAAGGAGTAAAATATGAAATTTAAAGCGGAAAAAATACAAGATAAAGGAATTGGAAAATGATATGTAATCATTGATGGTACAGAATGAATAGATTATATTAAAAAAGCTGAAAAAAAAGCAGCAGAGCAATTAGAGGTCCCTGGTTTTCGAAAAGGGAAAGTACCTACTGATTTAATTAAAAAACATCTAACTGAAGCAAAAATTTTAGATGCAGCACATCATTTAGTTGTTAATAAAGCTTATAAGTTTTCGTTTGATCAAAAATCAGATATTGAACCATTTTCATCACCAGTTCCAAGTGTAAAAAAAATTAGTAAAACAGAGTATATCTTACAATTAGAATTTGATTTAAAACCGGAAGTTAAAATTAGTAAATATACTGGTTTTACTGATAAACAGTTAAAAAAGACAAAAATTGAAGTTAAAAAAGCAGATATTGACGATAATATTAATCAATTGCGTAATCGTTTTGCAATTTTTAAACCAAAAACAACAGAAATTACAACTGGAGATACAGTAATTTTTGATTTTGAAGGTTTTGTTGATGGAAAACCATTTAAAGGTGGTAGTAAAGCAACAGATTTTACTTTAGAAATTGGGAGTGGTCAATTTATTCCCGGTTTTGAAGAAGCCATGATTGGTTTAAAAACAGGTGATAAAAAAGAAATTAATGTTACTTTCCCGGCTGATTATAATGTTGAAGAATTAAAATCAACTCCTGCTATTTTTAAGTTAAATATTAAGGAAGTTAAAACAAAAGAATTACCAGAATTAAATGATGAATTAGCAAAAGATGTTAATTTAAAAGGTATTGATACATTAGCTAAATTGGAAGAGCATGTTAAAAATAATATTTATGAGAAATTATTAAAACAAGAATATGATCATTTTATTGGTCATTTATTCCGCTTAATTGCAGAAGATTCAAAGATTGCTTTACCAGAATCAATTATTCGTAAAGAAGCAAATCAATTAAAACATGAGTTTGAACAAAAGTTACAAGGTCAACAAATGGATATAAAAACGTATAAAAAACGAACAGGAATGTCAGAAGAAGATATTTTTAATGAGTTATTTAAAGACGCTAAGAATCGTTTAGAAAATGGTGTTATTGTTGATGCAGTTGTTCAAAATGAAAATATTACTGCAACTGAGGCAGAAATTGATGAACAATATGAAAAGTTAGGAAAACAATTTGGAATTGATGGTAAAGCATTAAAAGAAACAAAATTAGTATCCGACCAACAAGTAAAAGAACAAGTTATGTATGACAAGGTATTTGCCTTTTTATATCAAAATAATGGTGAATAGAATAAAAACTAACATTATTGTTAGTTTTTTTATATAGGAGGATAATCTGGATTAGCAGGAAAAGTGATGAATTTTCTTTCTTTTCTTTAATTTTGTAGAAAACTCTTGATATTTATAAAATATACCTAAAATTAGGTATATTTTTAATATAAGAGGTGAATAATTAATGGAAAAAATAATTGAAGAATTAATAAATAGTTTAACAGATGATCAATTTTTAGAATTTCATGAAAAAGTCAAAAAAGAAGCAGAATTAATTAAAAAATAAAACGCTTAAATGAAATTGATCAAAAATTTAGGGATAAAGGTATTAAATGTCCTAATTATCAATTTTTTTATTGTGTTAAAAATGGTCATAATCCTGAAGGAAAAAAAAAATATTTATGCAAAAAATGTCGTGCTAGTTTTGATGCTTTTCGTGATCATTTTACGTATTGAAGTCATTTAAATTATGAACAGTGAAATTTATTGATTCAAATTTCATTATTAGGCCAATCTAGTAAAATTATTTCCCGCTTTATTAAAACATCACCGAAAACCGCTTGATATAATCGCCAAAAAATAATGAAATCAAAACAATTAGAAAACACCCAATTAAAATTTAAAACGTTAAATGGCCAAATTCAAATCGATGAAACATTTATTAAAGAAATCCACAAAGGTAATTTTAAAGATAAATTTGATAAAAGAAAAATTAATCTTTATTCATTTTCAACCAACAATAAATGTTGTATTCAAATGGATGTTGATAGCAATAATAATATTTATGTTAAATAAACCAACACAAAACGATTACAAAAACAGTGAATTATTGAAAATATTAATAAACAATTAATCAAAGAAAATTCAATTATTATTTATGACATGCAACCATTATATTTATTAGTAGCAAAACAAACAAATTATATTTTATTAGCAACTAAAACTAGTACAAATCCTGATGCTAGTTATCGGAAGTTAAATAAAATTAGTAAATTACAATCAAATCTTAAAGAATCCTTAATTCATTATCATGGCTTAGGTTTCACGAACATTCAAAATTATTTAAATATCTGAAAATGAAAATACCAGCATAAAGGTTTAACGCCAAACCAACAATCATCGGTATTATATTTTAACGTATAAAAAAGTTAAATAAAAATATTAAAAGTTTATATAATTTTCTTTTAAAGTTATCATATTGATGATTTTTTTTATTTCATCAAGAGTTTTCTACAAAATTAAAATTTCTTTTTATGATATAATAAGAGTATTATTAAGTATTAAACTGGTATTCCTTAATTTTGGGATAAAGATATAATAAACAATAGGTGTGATGATTTTTTAAAAATTAGCACTTATTTATTGCAAGTGCTAATTTTTTTGTTATAATTTTTGTGTAACTTAAATTTATATTGATATTGCGATATTTTTTAAAATAAGATAAGATATTGTCAATATAAGTGAAGAAAAGAAACAGGAGGTGTTTTGAAGGTGGATTCAAAAATAACACAATTAAAAAATGTGCCCGTTCTTGTAACGCGGGGTAGTTATATTTTTCCAGGCTTTGAACAAGTATTAGAGGTAGGACGAGATAAATCAATTTTAGCGGTAAATACAGCTAGCAAGGATTTCGATAATCATATTGTGTTAGTTAGTCAAAAAAAACCGTTAGAAGATAATCCAAAATTATCTGAAATTTATCGAATTGGGATTTTAGCAGAGTTAAAAATTCGTAAACTATGGGAAGATGGTAGTCTAACAGTTAATTTTAAAGCAGTTGATCGAATAAAAATTTTAGATTTACATGAAGGAGGATTTTATGCTGCTGATATTGATATTTTAAAATCATTTGTTAAATCAGAAGATAAAATTGTTGAAAAATTAACAGCGAATATTAAAGAATTAATGGAATTACAAGATATTTTACCAGAAGATTTATTAGATCAAATTGGTGATTCAGTTGATGGGAATGAAGTTGTTGACACAATTGCCCAATTTTTACCATTTATTCCAGTAGCAAAAAAACAAGAAATTATTGAAGAATTAGATGTTGAAAAAAGGCTTCAAATTATTTTTGATCATTTAGTTAATAAACAACAAGCAAATGATATTGATAATAAAATTAGCAAAAAAATTAAAGAACGAGTTGATGAACAACAACGTGAATATTACTTACGAGAAAAATTAAAAGCAATTAAAGATGAACTAGATGAATTTGATGGCGCCGCTGATGAAATGAAATTATATAAAGAACGATTAACAAAAGAACCATTTCCAAAAAATATTAAAGAACGAATTGAACAAGAAATCATTCGTTATGAAGCATTACCACAAGCATCAAGTGAATCAAATATTATTCGAACTTATATTGATTGAATGATGCAAATTCCATGATGGGAAAAAACAGAAGAAAAAAATGATTTAAAATTTGCAAAAGAAGTGTTAGATAAATATCATTTTGGTTTAGATAAAGTTAAGGAAAGAATTATTGAATACTTAGCTGTTAAAACAATGACTAAATCTTTAAAAGGACAAATTATTTGTTTAGTAGGGCCACCAGGGGTTGGAAAAACAAGTTTAGCAAAATCAATCTCTGAAACAACAGGGCGAAAATTTGTTAAAATGGCCTTGGGAGGCGTAAAAGAAGAGTCAGAAATTCGCGGGCATCGTAAAACATATATTGGAGCGATGCCAGGACGCATTATTCAGTCAATGAAACGTGCTGGTTCAATAAATCCATTATTTTTATTAGATGAAATTGATAAAATGGCATCAGATTATCGCGGTGATCCCGCTAGTGCAATGTTAGAAGTATTAGATCCAGAACAAAATTCAACCTTTTCTGACAACTACTTAGAAGAAACATATGATTTAAGTGATGTTATGTTTATTGCAACAGCCAATTATTATGATAATATTCCAGAAGCTTTAATTGACCGAATGGAAATTATTCAATTATCATCATATACTGAATTGGAGAAATTCCACATTGCAAAAGATTATTTAGTTCCAAAAGTATTAAGTAATAATAGTTTAGCAGATGGACAATTAACAATTACCGATGATGCAATTAATGAAATAATTAAATATTATACGCGTGAAGCAGGAGTTCGTCAGTTAGAACGAGATTTAAATGCTGTTGCACGTAAATTTATTGTTAAGTTCTTAAATAAAGAAATGGTTAATTTAACAGTTAAACCAGACACTGTTAATGATTTATTAGGTAAACGTCGTTTTGAACATACCGAAAAAGAAAAAGAATCACAAGTTGGAGTTGTAACAGGATTAGCATATACTCAATTTGGTGGTGATATTTTACCAATTGAAGTTAATAGTTTCTTAGGAAAAGGTTCATTAGTGTTAACTGGAAAATTAGGTGACATAATGAAAGAATCAGCATCAATTGCGTTAGACTATGTAAAAGCAAATTCTGGCAAATTTAACATTGATCCAAAATTCTTTGAAACACATGATATTCATATTCACGTTCCAGAAGGAGCAGTTCCAAAAGATGGACCATCAGCTGGAATTACCTTAACAACAGCGATTATCAGTTCTTTAAGTAATCGTCCGGTATCGAAATATATTGGAATGACTGGTGAAATTACTTTACGAGGACAAGTCTTACCAATTGGTGGCTTACGAGAAAAATCAATTTCGGCCAACCGTAGTGGTTTAAAAACAATTTTAATTCCACATAAAAATATTAAAGATATTGAAGATATTCCAAAAGAAGTGCAAGAAACATTGAATATTATTCCAGTTGGAACATATGATGAAGTTTTCAAAAATGTTTTTGGCACAAACTAATTTTTAAAATGTATCAAATTGATACATTTTTATTTTCTTTGTTTTAACTCTAAATTGACAAAATAATTTAAGTATAGTAGTATCTTGTTGTATATGATTTTTGTATATGATTTAAAAAATAGTTTTTTAAAGTACATGGCTTATATTTGTTAATCCTTAATAAATATAATAATGATAAAGGGTAAAAACTATACGTGCTATGGTAAAAGTTGAAAAATTAGTAAAAAAAATTCTAAAAAATACAAGAAAACAAATTAAAAAACTTGCAAGAGCATTAGGTTTTAGTAAAAAGCAATCAGTGCAAATTGCGGCAAAAAACACACATAATTTAATAGAAACAATGGAAAGTTATCTCAGAGCAAAATTTAAATTTTGAACCATGTTTTTTAACTAATATCTCTTGAACTTTTTTAAATAATGTATTATGTAAATTCAAGCAGCAAATTCTGTCTCTTGTTAATATGATAATAACATCATTTAAAATAAATGCAACTATTTTTTTAAAAAAATAAAATATTTGTAAGTTTAGTCTATTTTAAACATATTTAAGCACACTGAAAAATAATTTATTAAATTTTACTTCAAATAAACTTATTTAAAATTCTCTAAAAATACTTCTTTAGATGTTCTTCAATTTAAACAAGGCCTTAATTTTTCATTTATAATATCAACTACTAAATCCATTTCTTGTTGTGTAACAGGATTAAAATCTGTTCCTTTACCATATCGTTTCCTAAATTCACGGTTTATTCTTTCAATTAAGGGTTTTTGTTTAGGTGAACCTGGGTCACAATAATAAACATTAGCTCCAGCAATCTTTTCCATTTCTTCAAATTTACTAAATTCTTTCCCTCTATCTGTTATTATTCCTTTAATTTTTCCAACTAAACCATTAATTCTAACTAATTCTTCAAGTTTTTCTAAAACTTCATTAGCAGTATGTTCTTCTAATTTCATAGCAAAGTATTTTTTGCTTGATTGCTCAACTAATACTAAACAACTAGATTGATGGTCTTTACCAACTACCGTATCCATTTCAAATCAACCAACATTAGATTGTTTATTTTCAATATCTCAAATTGACCTAAATCTTTCATCTAATTTTCCACGATTATCAGGTCTTTTCTTTGTTCTATTTCTTCTACCACCATTTAATAAATTTTTCTTTAACAAACCCAAAAGACCTAAAAAAATTCATTTATAAAATGTTTTAAGGCAAGCGGGAAATTTGATACCAAACTTTATTAAAAATCGCTGAATAATTTCTGCTGGTGAATCACCCAAAATATTAAATCTTAAATTTAAAAATTCTTGTTGTTCGTCTGTAAATGTGGGCAGTTTTTTAATACATTTTTTTCTTTTTTGTTTATAATCTTTTTGTGATTCAACTGGCATATAATCTTCTACCTTTTTAAATCGATTTATTTCTCTTTTAACAGTATTAACTGCACGACCCATTTGTCTTGCTATTTCAGATAAATTAAGTGTGCCATTTTTCTTTTTACAACTATCAGATAACAATAAATCATTAAATAAATTTCGTTCATCATATTTTACATGTGTATATTTTTGCATTTTTCTGTCTCCAATTCTTTTTAAAATATTTATAACATTAAATTAAAAATTATTGACAATTATTTTTATAGGTATATAATTTAAGTAATAAACAGTAAGTAAATTCTGTCTCTTAAAGCTGTTTATAAAAAATAAAGTAATTAAGTTTACTTTTTTTTATTTTGATGTAAAATGTAGATAATAAAAAAAGAACTTGTGAAAGTTCTTTTATATTTATCAGGATTTATTACTCTTTTATTTAATCATATTCATTAAATAATAGCAATTTTAATATGCAAAAAGGAGTAAAAAATGAAAGAATTTAATCCAAAAACAGCAAGTTTACGAACATTTTATCGTAAAATAGATGAATTTTGGCAAAATAAATCACCTAATAAACCATATACTTTGAATGATTTAACCAATGAATTCAACCTTTCTCGCAAGTGAAGATATGATACTTATGCGAGCGAAAAGATAGTTCCTTTGCTTGAAAAACAAGTTGATAGAATTGAAAGTGAAATAATTAATTTTATGATGAAATCACCCGATGGTGCTAAATTATATTGACAACGAGCATTTAATTATAAATATTCACTACAAGAAAAAGAACTTGAAAAAGAATTAAACTTAAATAATCAGCAACCAATAATTGTTAATTTACAAACTAATATTAGAGATATTAAAAAAGAAAGTGATAATAATGCTTAATCATTTTACTTATTTGTTAGAAACTCCTTATTGGTTATTACAAAATAGTAACATTGGTAATAAATATCCATTTGCTAAAAAATATGACTTAGTTAATGAAATTAATCAAATTGGAACACGATATAGTGGTAAAACTATATCAAATATTAAAATGTTTGGTGAATTATTAAAAATTAGTTTATTAATTAAACAACCAATTTGTATCATTGCTAGTATGTATTGGAGTAAAGATTTAAAAGATAGTGTCTTTCAAAATATATGAAATATGTTAGATGAAAATAATATACCTTATACTATTAATTTATCAAATTTTACTTTTACTTTATCAAATGGGAGCAAAATATATTGTAAAGGTTTACATTCACCAAGTCGGAAAGAAAAATTAAAAGCTTTTGCTGATTTGAATAAATATAAATTAGTAATTGATTGAAGAGAAGAATGTGACCAATTTCAACAAAAAGATTTAAGTGATTTAGAGTTTGCTATTCGTGGTTATAAAAATAAAATAACAATTAATACATGTAATCCTGAAAGTTTAAAAAGATATATTGTTGGTTATTGTAATGAATTATTACCTTTTAATGAAGAAATAATGCGTAGTAAATATGAACAAATTAAATATATTGAAAAATGAAATATGAAAATTATTATTCATTATTCTAGTTGAAGACTTAATTATGAATTACCACAAGATAAAGTTAATGAACAATTAAGATTAGAACAATTAGATATTGAAAGAGCAAGAGTTTGGAGTTGAGGTTTACCAGGTAATACTAATGGTTCAATCTTTGCAAGATATATTGATATAATGCAAGCAACAGATATTATTCAACCAACTAAGTTATTAGGTGGTGTTGATATTGCGAATGCTACAAGTCCTAAGGGACATACAACAGCAGCAAGTTTCTGAATATATAATTCATTTGATAAAAAAGCATATAAAGTGGCAGAATATACGCATTCAAATGCTACTCAGCAATTTAAAACCGAATTAGAACAAGTAAAAGATATTTTAGAGTTTTATAATAATCAATTAAATCAATATTTTAATTTAATACAGCAAGGTATATCAATCAATGTTGATGATAGTGCTTATTCAACATTACAAAGTTTAAATAGAGAAAAATATAATTATTCTTTTTGTCAATATATGACATTTAAACCAGCACAAAAACAAAAATTTAAAATAAGACATCGTATTGAAGCATTCACCATGTTAATAAATACTAATCAATTAAAATGATTATGAGAAAAATGCCCTGTAAGTAAAACCCAATATGAATTAATTCAATGAGAAGATAAGCCTGATGCAAGAGAAGAACGAATGTTAGACTTATATGATGATACATTTGATAGTGATTTTTATGCTTTACACTTTGAATTAGTACCAATGGTTAATCATAATAGTTCATCAGATTATAAATTATGACAACAAAGGGAGTGATTAACTTAATGAAAAAAGATATTTATGTAATACATGATGAACGTGTAATAAATGCAAAAAGACCATATATGTCTGTTTGTGGACAAGTTAAAAAAAGACTTTGTCAAGAATTAAAAAAAGATAATATCGCAATATGTAAATTAAATTTATATAACGAATATATTAAGAAATATCAAAAAGTTAAAGTATGTGTTCAAGTTTTAGCAAATGAACCAAGCTTATTAACAGTAAATATAATTAATTATGCAGTTATCTTAAAATTAAAGGAGCAAAATAACAATGAATAATACTTTCCCTTGTTTACCAAACTTAAATGATATTAATAGTGTTTTAAAATTTTATAATTATGATTGAACAATTAATTTAACAAATATTATTGCTCGCCATCAAATGCGATTAGTAAATGGTAAAGATATTTTATTTAAGTCTCATCGTAAAGATATTTTAGAAAAATTAAATTGATGATATGAAACTTATAAAATAAAAGAAAAATTAGATAAAAATGAATTAACAGCAAGTTTAATGGGTAAAACTATCTTTGGTTTATTAGAAACTAGTGATGGAAATATTGATTTATGAATTAATCCATTTAACTTTACATCAAGAGTAAGTAAAATAAATGAAATTGAACAAGGTGCAGATATTTGATTAAATTATCATCAATCAGATAGTGGTTTTATTTTAAATTTAATTTGTACCAAAGATAAAATAGTTATTAAAGGTTGACCAAAAAATAATGAAGTAGTTGTTGGACAAAGTAAAACACAAATTAAAGATGATGTTAGACCTGTTTTAGTTCAAGAATTTAAAAATAAATTAGGAATAGTCCCTTTTTGAGAAATGATAAATGAACCTAATCCATTATTTTTATCAACATCAACTACTTTAAATCCATGACCTACGATGGGAAATTGTTATAAATTACAATTTGATTTAGAAGATAGTTTTAATATTAAATCAAAAGAACGATGAGCAAATCGTACTAATTGATATGGGGTATTAGATGATGATTTAATGACTGCTTATAACAAAGGTAATAAAAAAGTACTGCAAGATGCTTTTGATGATATTTTTATTTAATCAGGTCAATCAGCAGTAGATGGTCAATTATCACAATCTTTACAAGTAGTACAAGGTACACCAACCTTAGAAACATATACAGAAGACCAAAAATCAATTATTGAACAAGTATATTTAGCATGTCATTTTTCTAGTCCTTTTGGTGATAAATCAGATAATGACCAAAATAAAACACAGTCATTATTAACTAAAACCAAAGATTTAGAAAAACAAGCATATTTACAAACATATCGTAAACAGTATTATACTAAAATGTTTGATACTGTTTTAAAATATTATGGTTTATGAGATGGAGTTGGTGAACGCCCGTATGGTTTTGATTTTATTAGTGCTAGTTTAGTTGACCAAATGCGCCAAAATGAATTAATTACTGCTAGATTAGATAATGGCACAATGGAACCAATAAGAGCCATAACTGAATATGATAATATTGATGAATTAGAAGCAACAAAATATTTTGAAAAAGTAGAACAATGACAAGATAAAATGCAAGCAAAAGAAATAGAACATAATAATAAATTACTAGAATATGATGAAACTGGTAATAATCAAAATGCCTTACAAGGTAGAACAGAAATTAAGGAGAATTAACAAATGAGTAGAATTAACCCAGGTGTTATGGAAGAATTAAGAAGACAAGCACATGATACTTTAATAGATATAAGAGAAAATATACGAGATAATAGACATTGAATGGTATTTCCTTTTAATGTTTATAGTTCATATATACCTGATACTGAAACAGGTTGAAAACCTAATAATGCTAAGCCAAGTGATTATGGTAGTTATTCAAGAATATTTGATAATATGGAAAGTACGATTGCACAATGACAAAATAGTTTAAAAATAGTCCAAAAATATAAAGGTGAAGAAATTAATATTTTAACGACTGATGATTTTAAAAATCAACCAGTTAACTCAACAATATGAGCAAATAATGAAACACCTTTTGCAATAAAATTAAAAGATGAAAATAATAATCTTTATTGAAAATTAATTGATGGTGAAAACATTTATGATATTAATAAAATGTTAGAATACTTAAATCAATATAAATTAAGTTATTTTATGAATAATGATAATAAAGCCGATAACTTTTATACAAAAGAGGTTAAAGTTGGTAAATATTGAGATGCTTATATGATTGATGATAGAAGTTCTATTCAATTTGGTGAGGCTAAATTTGAACAAGTATTTACTCAACAATCAACAGAACGACAATATACTTTATTAATTTTAGATGAAGATGCAGATAAATTAAATATTAATGATTATTATAATTTTTATACGGTGTTTAATGACCGTGGTTTAAATATTGGTGGTGGTGATATTAATTCTTCACCACAAGATAGACAATGATTATATCCATCTAATGTTATTAATTATTATTCACCTTATGATGGTAGTTTTTTATGACAAGAAATTACCTTTTCAAGTATTAATGACAAAATTAGTAATAGTGGTTTATCAGTTAGACAATTTATTCAGACAAGTGCCCCAGGTGAAGGTTATTGTTTTCCTAAAATAACTTATGATGAAAAAACAAATACATCAACCATTGAATTAGATGATATTTTATTAAAAGACCCAGGGGTTAGAGCAATGGCCGTTAAATTTTATGGTAATCCTATCTTTTTTGATATGCCAGTTATTGGACGACCAATTATTAAAGGTGAATTTAATAAAAAAGTAATGAATTCAAGAGACTTATTAATGTATAACATGTTTCCTGCACCACCTGATAAAATAAATACTTATGCATCACCCGAAGTAAGTTGATATAACATTCAAGGTATTCAACCAACTATGATAACTGGTTATGAAGATTGAAAAAAAGATATGGAAAGTAGATATGACTTTTGAAATCAAAAAAATAGTGAGGGAATTGTAATAACTGATAAAGCTAGTTCAACAGCAACCAATCCGACTGTTGGAACAACTATTCATAAAGAAGATAAGGATTCTAAGTTTTATTGGTCTAAAGATTGAAAAATAACACCACCAAGCAAAATAAAAACAAACGGTGGTACAGTTGATAATATCATTAGTACCCAAGCATCATCATATTTTAGAAGAAAAGATGAATTTGGTAATACTGTCGGACAAGTTCAAATTGAATATAATAAAATGGGTAAATGTAATGTTTGAGATATTTTAAATATGAATAATTTTATTAATCGCCAAATTACAGTATTACCTTTAAACTATACGCAAAAATTAGTTTTTAACCCTTTTACAATTCCTGTTCTTGGTAAATTTTTAAATCAAATTAGTTTTGGTATTCCTTGGGGTTGAATAATTAACCAAGATGAAAAAACTTGACCTAATTTTCAATGATTAAATGGCTTTATGAGTGCTAATATTTATAGTTTTTATAATGATGCATTTTGGTCTGAAAAATCAAAAGGTAAAGGTTATTTACCATTTGAAATATTTAGAGAACAAGGAAATGATAAAGTTGGTGCTATTTTTGGAGCTAATGCTACTAGTTTTAGTTTTACAACTTTATTAACAGATAAATTAAAAGGTACTGTTTTAAATAAAGATGGTAAACCAACAGAAGAATTAGTTTATTCAACTTACAATTTAAAACAATTAAATCAAAAAACTAACCGAGTTTATTTAATTAATGAACAAACCAAAGCACTTGATGCTCAAACGCCAGTTAGTAATAGTGAAAAAGATAATGATTGTGAATTCTTACAAACACCAGATGGGACAAATTGTAGTTATATTATTGATATGTTTTCAATCCAAGCACTATATAAAGGTAATTTTGAAATTATCTTTTATGCTGATAACCCATATACTAATAATGAAGAAGATTATTTAAGATTATCAGTATGGAGTTTCAGAGGTAAAACAAAAAGCACATTAAATAATTATTTACGAGATATGACAACTAATTATAAAACTAGTTTCTTATTACCCCATGATTATGAAATACCAACCTTTAATTATCCTAAATATGTATTACCGCCAGTTCCATATAACTATAAACCATATACAAAAGATATTATGCCTGCTGGTGTAGTACAAACACTAAAAACTAAAATTACCGCACCAGCACAATGCACTAATAGCGGTTATGTAAATGATAATAATTTTATTAATTTATTTAATAATGAATTTAATGAAGGTTATTATGAAACTGAAATTGATTTAAAACAAATTGACCCAACAATTCAAAGTATAGATAAATTTATTAGTTCTTATAAAATAATAGAAATAAGTAATCTTAATAATATACAAGTTGAATGTGGACCACCTGATATCGAAAATTTTATTCCTAATAGAAATATTAATTTATCGGGAGGGGTTAATAGTTGTAATAATGGTGGTGGTTCATTAACAAATATAACTTTATACAAAAGTGGTCGTTCACAAACAGATAAAGTTAATTTTGAAAATACAATAACTTTATATACTGATAATATAAAAGTAAATGATATTCAAACATTTGCTACTGCATATACTAATGGATTATCTGAAAAAGGTTATAAAAATACTTATTATATAAATGATAAAAAGTATAGTATTAATTTTTTGCTTCAAATAACAAATCTTCCAAATGAAGATTATAATAATTTAATTAGTAATAAAATTAAAGAAACTTATTTACAAACATATTATACTAATGATGTAAAATTAAAAATTAGATTTTCAAAAATATTATTTGTTAACTTATCATGTATTGGAATTGAAAAATTCCCAAATCAAGAATATTTTAAATATTGAGGCAATGATAAAGATATAAAAATGTATGTTTCTAATCCAAATGTATTAGGTATTAGAAACAAAAGTGATAACTCAGTTAAAATTACATTTAAACCAAGATAAAGAAAAAGATATAATAAATAAAAGTTTATAAACCTTTTTTATTAATACTTACTAAACGGGGTGCAGTCTTTTAAAATCTCTTTTTTTATTCTTCCTTAACTTTTACATTACCATCATTATCAACAATTAAGTCAGGTAAATTTTGTTCTTCACCATTTCAACGATAAACTTTTATTCATAAATTAGACCAGGGCAATTTAATATTAACATCTGGATTATTATTTATTCTTTTTGATAATTTTATATTATTAGAATTATCCTTATATATTATGTAATATCATTTATTGTCAACTGTATTAAATGGTTTTTCTTGTGGTGCTATTCATTCTAAATTGTCTCTGATTTCTTGGTTAGTAGTATTTATTTGGTTTTCTTTTTTTAATTTTGCTAATTCTTCGGGGGTGTATTCTTGTGGTTTATTACAAGCAACTAAACTGGTTGTACTTGTTCCAATTAAAGTGATTGTTCCTAAAATACTTAATGTTTTTTTCATTTTTATAAATTCCTTTCTTTTTTTAAAAAGAATTGTAATTTAATTAAAAATGGAAATTAATTTTATTTCCATTTTAAGTAGTATTTTAAATAAAACTACTATTTTTTTAACATTTAATTGATATAATAAATTATAATCTTGAATATAAATCGCCCACATTTGATGAAGAAGATATTTCTATTCTACTTGTTTGTGAATCTATTGGATATGACTTAAAAGTAAATTGTTTGTTTAAATTAATTTTGTCAATTTTGTCATATATATTTTCTACATCTGATTGTCTGTTTTCATTTTCATAAATTTGATATGTTTTTTGTTGTTGATTTTCTCAATTATGTTCATAGTTTGGGTTTGTTTGTCCTTGTTTTCTAGAAATAGAATGTTGCTCCATTTTTCTTGACTCAGAATTATCAGAAAAGTAATCTTCAACTACAGATTCTGTAATACCGGTCAAAGCACCTAAACCAGCAGCTGCTAAAGTATCTTTTCCTATTTTAGAATCTTTTAAACTTACTAATCCGGCTAAAATAGCTCCTACTGCTTCATTTCTAACTAATTTTTTTCCATCAATAGTATCTTCAACTTTATCAAGTATTTTACTTATAGGATTTGTAGCTTCAGTAATTCATAAATTATTATATTGTCTATTGGTTGATTCTCTAGCTTCTTCATCTGTCATTCCGTATCTTTTACGAAACAAATCATAATATCTATGCATATTTCCTTCATTGGGATATACACGTTTTGCTGGATTCTCCACTACTGCTTGAGGTTGTTGATGATATGTTGGATATGTATATGTTGGATATGTATATGTTGGATATGTATATGTTGGATATGCAGGATAATAATAGTATTGTGTGCTTCTTTTACTTCTATTATTTACATTTCAACTTAATAAAACATTTTCTATTATCATATATTTTTCACCATCAGTTAAATCTTTTCATCACTGTTCTACTATTGCGTTATGTTTATTTTCAGGATACTTTTGCAATCTATTTTTTAATCTATTTTTTAATAAATTAAACCTTTGTTCACAACTTAAAGTACTTCATAAAATATCTCAAAACATTATTAAAGCAGAAGCATCTGACATTTTTTCATTTGTGATTCTTTTATTTCTTTTTAAATTTTATAAATTATTTGTTTGTTGATAATTATTATCACTATTTAATGTTTCTTCTTTTTTATAACTACTAGCGGCAATTGTTGTTGGGACAGCAGTTCCACTAATTGTTAATACACTTAATAAACTAAGTAATTTTTTCATACTTGTTTTTCTCCGTTTCTTAATCTTGAAGCTTTTTATCAAGATCTACCTGCATTATATATATATACAAGCAAAATTATCAATTATCTCAAAAATTTTATCTTTTAAAATAACCATTATTAAGCATTTTAATGGTTAAATTAGCAATAAAATATATTAAGTTTAGTATTTATATACAAAATATATTGTATTTATAAACTATTGATATATAATTAATTTACAGGTTTAATCTTTTTCCGTAAAAAAGAGTTTATGCTGACTTGTTAATCGGACAAGAATAAAAAAAGAGAGGTTTATAAAATGGCACTTACAAAAGAAGAATTAATCGAACAAGGTTTAAATGAAGAGATTGCAGAAAATATCTTAAATCAGTTTAATAATGAAGCAAAGCAAATTAGAGAAAGTGTGCAAAAACGCGAAGATGTTATATCAAAAGAAGACTTTATTAAATTATCTAATGAATTAGATTAATTAAAAGCATTTAAAAATGTTCCATCTAATAAAATTGAAGATATTAAAACTAATTTAAATAAAGTTAGTGGTAATTCTTTATCTGAAAAAATGCAAACTTTAAAAGAATTAAAACCTGATTTGTTTGCACAAGAACAACCATCGGTTTCACCAACTAATTTTATTAAAGATATGATTGAAAAGTCTACTGAAAATAAAAATGATGAAATTGAAATTATTAAAGAAAAGGGAGCATATACTCCGGAAGAAATTAAAAAGATATCTGATTTCACACTTAAAAACCTTAGATAATAAGGAGTGAATATTATGGCAACAATTAATTTGCCACAAGTACCTTTTACATTACAAGGTAATACAACAGGGCAAAAAGCCTATGTTGATATGGTTAATGCTTTATTGCGTGGACCTTTATATAATGAATATGCAAGTATTATGCAATATGCAACAGCAACAGCAGAACAAGTTGCTTGATTACCTAATGCTGGGCAAGCATTATATAATTTAACTCATCGTGTGGTATGGCAAAATGATTATACTTTACCAAATGGTGGGACAACTCAAACAATGGGATTAACAAGAATTCCAGTTCCTATTGATAAAAGATTTAATTTAAAATTAATGAATGAGGCTTTTGATTTAGCATTAATAGAACAAAATATTAAAAATGGTGTTATTGCTGATGCTATTTCTAGTGTAGTACAGAATAAATTTGTTAATTTAGAATGTGAATTAATTCAGGCTATTTATGATTATTGTTTAGCAGATAGTCAATATGAAGTAATTCCATTTCGTAGTTATACAGCCGAAAATGCAGATGATGCAAATAAAGCATTCTTTACATTAAATGAAACTTTGATTGAATTAACAAATCAAATTAGTAATTTATATTTTGGTTTACCAACAGATAAAATGTTTATGGTTTTAGGTCGAAGATCATATTTAGGATTAACACCTGCTTATTTAAAAGTAATTGGTTCACAAGCACAATTAAAAGCGATGGTTAATGGTGAATTATATGAAAATACCGCAATGGGTATTCCTGTATCAAAAAGTTTTCATTTAGAAAAAACATATACAAAAGGACAAGTTAATCGTGATAAAGGTTATAATTTTACTAATGTAAATGGTTTAATTATTAATAAACAAGTATGAGCATATCCAATTAATATGGATACTATTCAACAAGTTTTAGATAATGATACTGCTAACCCTAAATGAATTGGTAAAGTACAATATGCAACACCAACTATTTTATATCCAAAAACATGTAAGATTATTTTAGAAAAACAACCAACACAAGATGAAATTAATACTGCTAAAAGCAACCTTAATAAAACATTTAGAGTACCAGTTGATTATGAAATTCAATTATCAACTCCCAGTAAAATTAATATCAGTAAAATTAATAGAATAGATAAACCAACTATTCATGTTGATACTCAAACGCAAACAACAGCCGAGCAATTAAAACCACAATTTAAAAATGTTGTTTTAAAAGCAGTTAAAGCAATAAATAATTCTTTAACTGAAAATGATTATGATTACTTTATTGAAAGTAAAGGTGAAGACTGACCGATTGATATTACAAATGATAAAACAGTTGCAGTTCAAATTGAAGGTAAAAACAACGCTACTGGTCAAACAAATCCTATTGATATTGTAATTAAAAATTCTTAATAAAAAATGAATTTATTAATATTACGAGTTTTAACTTTACTAGTAGGAAATTTAGAAAATAAAGTAGTAATAAGCAAATTTGTAAATTTAATTAATAAAGTTAATCAAGTTAAAAATAAAGTATTAAAGCCAATTAATTATATTACTGATAAATATAATAAAATTACAAATAAAGTTGAAGATATTTATCAGTGATTAAATCCATTTACTTATGTAGATTTAATTAAAAAAGGTCATAAAAAAGAAATACAACAAATATTAAGTCAATTAAAAAAAGATAATAATATTAAAAATAGAGAACAATTTAAAAATGAAAATTATCTAAATACTAATTGACAGCCTTTAAATAGTAGTTGACTTGATAGTGGTATGTTTAATATTACAAATAAGTTAACTTTAACAGGTAATTTAACTATTTTAATATATACAAAAACAGCAAAACACCCTAAGTTTTATGGACCTTATGTTTATCCTAGTGTTCCAGTTGAAATTTGAAAATTATTAAGTAATGCTGTATCTAATGCAGGAACTTTATTTTGGCGTTATTGATTAAGAAAATGATTACCTAGTCATTTAAGAAATTATATTAAAAAACGATTACCACAAGCATTAAAAGAAAAATACCCAAAAGGAACTACTAAATTAACATTACCAACAGTTCAAAAATTAAATCAAATTAAAAAGTTTATTAATAATTTAAAAATTGGACATTTTAATTTTAATTTTGCTGGTGAAATTAATAATAAAAAATGGTATCGAGAGCGAAAAAGTGATGTTAAAAATATTAAGAATTTATATAAAACACCAGTTAAAAATATGTTTTACAAAACTAATCAAACTATTAAAACAATTAAGAAAACAAAAACAAGAGTTAATAGTTATAAGCCAAGTAATTTAAAAAATAAATATCGTAATCAATTAAGAGGTGTTTTATATGGAAAATAATTTAAGTAATTTGTTATTTATAACAGTTGAAGATGTTAAAGAAAGTAAACTTTGACAACCTATTAATGATAGAAAACAATCTGCTTATAATGATAATTTAATTTATAATGCTATTTTAAAAACTAGTTTATGAATGGATAGATTATCAGGGGGGACAATTTCCGATAAAATTAATAAAAAAAATTTATTTCCCTGAGTAAAAAAAGATAATACTGGTTTAATTGAATATGATAAATGATTAAGTTATATTCAATCTGCTTGTTTATTAGCAGTTATGAATTGATATTTACCAAAAGGAGTTAATGATTTAACTGGTAGTGCTTCATTTTCACAAGGTGGTGTAGCATATTCACAAACCAATGACCCTGAAGCAAATGAAAATATTACCAGAGATGTTAAAAATGCTTTAAAATTAGCAGGTGAAATAATTGATATTATATCTAGTAAAACAGTATCTAGACCTTATAATTATAGTTTAGATAATTATGCTAATCCACGAGAAGAAGAATATAAACATATTAGTAAAAAAACTTTTTATCCAACATTATTATTTTGTTTAAAAGAACGATTACAAACAGATAATTCAATAAATATTACTTATCCAACTATTGATGATTTTTCTAAAATTGATTATAACGAATATATTAAATTAATAGTTCCATTTGATAATGATACTATTTATGAAGAAAACGGTGTTTGAAAAACAAATATTTCAGATTGAGAAATTGTTGATACTAGTGATTTAGATAAAACAAGGTATGATTATCAAATACAAGATTGAGATAAAGAAAATTATAAATACAATATTTGAATTAAAACAAGTATGAAAAATAATTATTATTTATCAACATACAAAAATTTTATAGGAAAAATAACTGTTGGATCATTTGATTTAGAAAATAAATTTTCTCATCGTGTAGAATTAGACGATGACGGAATTTTTGATATACACACAGGTGGGACGGACGGAACAATTACTGGTCTACACGTTGAAAGAAAAAGAGTAATTTAGAAAGGGATTTTTAATTAATGAAACAAGATAAAACAACTTGATTAAAGGGTGCCTTACCTTGAAATTGATTTAAAAAAGACCCTATTCCAACTTATAATTGAACTCATAAAGATATTATAGAATGAGAAAGAAAATATAAAATTCGTAGTTGAGTTGTTGGTTTTTATACAATATTATTTTTATTAATTAATGGTTGGCTAGAATATGGGATGATTGATGGTATTAAGAATAAAATTGATTGATATAATTATGGTCAATATTGAGGTAATGGAATTGCTATTTTATTAACACCTTTATTTACGCATGGAATTCAAGGCATATTTGTTGCTAGTAGTAAACCAAAAGTAGATATGAAAATTGATATACCACGATTAAAAATATCTAAAATGGGATTAGTATTTACAATATTACCTTTAATTACTTTAATAATTTCTTTAATTATTATTTGAATTGATAAATCAAAATGAAAAAAAGACCATTTAAGACATTGTTTAGATTGTCGGATTAATCCGCGTGTCATTCAACCACGAATAGCTAAACAATGAAACAAATTAGATGGTATAACAGAAGAAAATAACAAAGAATTAAATTTAAAATAAACTATATATTAGGGGTGGCTGATATTTTTGGGTGGTTATATAGTTTAATTTATAAATTATTTTGTTCTGAAAGGATAGATGGCCACTGTTTGAGTAAGGATAAGAAAGGAATTAAAGAAAATGAATGAAACATTAATGATTGCTTTACTTGTTTTAGCAGGTGCTGGTGGAATGGGTAGTCTTGGTATTCTAGGCTTATCTGCTAAAAAAATTAAAAAATATAAAGCAGAAATTAGAGAATTAAGAACTGCTGTTATTGCTCATGAAAAACATTTACGCGGACCTGATTATGCAACAGAATTAGCATTAAAAACATGTCAAATTAAAAATGTTAAAAAACAAGTTAAAGTAAACGATAAAAAACAAGCACAAAAAGATGCTATTAGACAACTAACAAATAGTATTTAAAAAAATAACCAATTAAGGTTATTTTTTATTTTTATTTATTGTGTTTTATATAAAAATTAATAAGATGTTCTATTCGTTGTGAATAAGTAAAGTCATTAAATTCATTTCAAACTTTTTCTTCATTTTCATTTAAGTAAATATTAACATTACGAATTAATTTAGAATAATATTTTCCTGTTTTTTGATTAAATGAATGTTTCATAATATTAACCCTCATAATTAGCAATAATAATGGCATCTCGTAAATGATTACTTATTTTCTCATTATTATATTTTCAACCCTTACCATATTCATAAGTTAAATTATTATCTTTTTCATATTCTCATATACAACTATCATTATATTTACTTAAATTTTCTATATTTTTAACAACTGATTTAGTATGTTTTGGTGATACTCAATTAGATACTCAATTAATAATGCTATAATGTTTCTTTTTAATTTCAATAGAACCTAATAATCTTAATAAATCATCTCTATCTTTTGAACCATTAGCATTTGTATATAAACAATTTTCAATGTTTACAATACTAAAAACATCAGAATATTTGCATAATATATCTTTTATAAAATCAAATTGTTTTGTTCATAAATTATTAGTAAATTCAAATTTATCAAATAATTTATTATCTTTGTAAATAACAATACCCGTAGTACCAGTTCCTGATGGGTCAATACCTATTTTTATCAAGTCGCTCATTCCTCATCATTGTTAACTGTTGGTACTACATTTGATATATCTTCTTCTTTTACTACATTATTATCTGTCAATTCTTCACTTGATTCATGTTGTAAATTATTATTTGATATATTTTCGTTGCTAATTTGACTCTTATTTATGTTTATATTACTATCATTATCAATATAAATCTTTTCATCATTAGTTGTAATAACTGCTTGGTCTGATTTATATGCTTGTTGTAATTCAACAGACATAATACCTCATTTTCTTAATAATGATGTTAATACAGTTTTTAATGCCATTTCATCAAAACTAGCAATATAAAATGATTTATTTTTAGCATAAGTTTTAGAGTATTTCATAAAATGATTTTCCATTTGTTCTTTTGTCATATATAATGTTTTTTCAAAACCATTAACCATTTTAAAATAAGATACATAACCTATAATTGGTAATTTTTCTCTTTCATCTTAATCTTGTATTCAATTAAAACTAGTTCCTTTTAATCGATCATAATTTACTAATTCACCAGTTCTAACATCTGATACTGACATATCTAAATATTGACCACTTCTTTGTGCTAATTGAATATAACCTTTATAACCCATTTGAAATTGAGCTTGATTAATTCATTCTTGTATTTCGCGACCATTAATATTTCTTGTTATTTTAGTGTTATATGGAACAACATAAGCATAACCAAATTGTCTTTCCATAGGTAAGTTTAATAAAACACCTTGATAACAAGCAGTCATTATAGTTTTTGGGTCTGCTTTTTGTAGTAATTCATTACTATTTGATATTGCTACAATATTACTTTTAAATCTTGCAATTTCATTTTCATTTGAAAATTTACTTTTTATTCAATCATTTGCCTTATCTGTTCTTAAAAATTCTACTATATTTGCCATATTATTTTTCTCCTTTATTTATTTTAAAATTAATACCTTTAATACCAATTAAATTAATATCTTTATTACTATCTCATTGTTCTTTAATTTCATTTTTAACAATTTGTTCATCAACAATTAAATAGTTTTTAATAAGATTAATAAGTTCTAATTTATCAGCATTTTGTAAAAAATCATCATTAATACCAATAACTTCAATATCTTTAATTAATAATTTATCTTTACGAAAATTACTAGTAATAATTTTTAATTCTTGCTCTTGTTTTGCTACAATTTTAATTTCTAAAAATTGTTCTTTTTTATGAGTTTCAATAATTTCATTTTGTTTTTGAAATTGAATATTAATGACACTATTTTTTAAAGAATCATGATTATTCTTAATATTATTTTCTAAATTTAAAATATCTTTTCTAATAAAATTTAATTCATCTTTAAAAATTTTTATTAATTCTAATGGTTCTCTAAAAACATAATCAATTTTTGAAACTACTAATTTTAAATCTTTTAGTGATTGTGATTTATATTCTCCATTTATTAATCAATTTTGTTGTCGATATATAAATTCTGCTAATTCTTGCCCATTTTCATCAATTCATTTTTTAATTGTTAATGCTTTTAAACTTAATTCTTTAAAATCATTTCCTTTTAAATAAAACGGATAAGTAATATTTTTAACTTCATTATTTAATTTTAAGTCTTCCATAATTAAATTTCCTCTAATTCCATTTCATTAATTAAATTATCAATATAGTCATAAGCACTTTCTTCTGAATAACATTCTTCTAATGCCATGTTAAATAAGTCTTCTTCAGTATAAACATAACCATTTTCATCTTTTCACATTTTATTCACATCCTTTTCATTTAATATTTGTATTTTCTAAATCAATAATTGTTGTTAATCATTCTTGTTGATTTTCAATATCAGCAGTAATTTTTGCTTCTTCTAATGTATAAAAGCAGTCTGTTTTAAAATCACCATATTTACTTTTAATTACTAATAAGTATCTTTTGTTCATAATTTGCTTCCCCTAATTCTTTTTAATATTTAATGTTCAATGTTCATCAGTAATATCATCTTGTGATACTGTATAACTTCTAATAATTAATTCATTTAATTTGTTTTTTATATTGCATTCTTTATGAAAACAATATCCTCAATATTTTTGTTTAAGATAAATTTTATTTAACTTTTTTATATAAACCTCCCTAAATTATTCCTTTGATTTTTTGGTCAATTTGTAAGATTTTTCATCCATCTGATGCTAAATCTAAAATATCGTTAATTTTGTAATATTGCATATATGAAGCAATAACATCTCATTTATCTTTAAATAAATTTAAGTACATTTTTGCTCATTCTAAACATTGCAAATCATAATGCTTTTTATGATGTGAAATACGACAATTAACAGATTGACAATTAATTCAATCAAATGATGTTGTTATTTCATTTCAAGTTTTATTAATATACAAACTTTTATATTCTGTCATTTTTCAATTCCTCCTATTTTTAACTCGCTGGCACTAATTCCCAAATGAAAGTGCCAAAGCGATAATTAGTTATATAAATATTTATCTATTTATTTACTACGCCATCCGCTTCACTTTGAAGGTGAGCGGTGGCGGTATATTATTTAATAATCGACAGTTGTTTTTTCCTTTTGGATCCAGAGAATTCTCTCTCTTCATCCGCACCATTTCAGGTCAAAGCGTTCAGTTTTTAAAATAAATTCACTTGCATCTTGAAGAGCCTAATGCTGACTTTGTGGTTTTTAAACCGCTGTCACTTCTAAGAAGTAATATCTATCGCAAATTTATTTATAAAGTGATCATCTCTTTTTTTATTGTCGTTTGATGTTGACCTTGCACTTATCACGACTATCGCTTAGTTATTTAACATAACCAGCGCCGATTTACATTTTTCCTCATACACTATTTCAGTACTTGCCTCGGCCGGCTGTGGGAATGAGTATAAACTCATGTTCTTATGGAAAGCACTTAGTTATTTAAAATAACCGCCCCACTCTGTATTAAGTTGTTTTATAAAATCAAAGTTTAAAAGAACCAGTTTTATAATCAAAGATAATTTTTGAATTTTCAAGTTTCTGATAAAATTGTTTTTGATTTTTATTTTTTGTATGATTTAATAAATTTTTATGTTTTTTACAAGTTCATAAAACTTTATTTGATACAAATTTATCGGTAATAAATGATATTGATTTATAACAATCATTAACATCACATATTTTTTGTTGTTTATTAATTGCTATTACTATCTCCTTTCTTTGAAATTATTTTTTATTTATTAGCAAATTAATTAACTGAAACAGAGAAAGGACAACACATTAAAATTGGAGAAAAAACAGGTACACTTTGTAAAGATTTCTAAAATATTTAATAAATATGTAATACAACTTTTAAAAAGTTAACAAAAGTTGTGATAAAAAGTTTCTATTTTAAGAATTTAAGATGCTGTCCTTTCTCTGAAACAATAAATAATTTGGTTTTATAAATAAAAAAACAACCCTTTTATTTAACAAGAGTTGTTTTTTGCCGCTTCATCGTACATGATACATAATATGATAGTACTAAAGATGAAGATGGCTATGAAATCCCGATTAAATTAAATGATGAACCAATTTATGATAATATTCCATCTTCTAAAAATGAACCAATCTATGATTATTTACCACCAGCAAAACCAGTTCCAGAATTAAGAAAAGAAACAATTATTACAGTTCCAAAGTTAGATTCAACAAAAGTTAGCGATGTGTATAAAAATATCACATAAAATGAAAATGATGCAGTAGAAGAAAATACTGTTGAAAGATAAAATAATAAACTAAGTTAAAATCTTTGAATAATATTATTTTTATTTTAACTATTTAATAACATGTTGGATAGGCTACAATTATTAGGACCATAATTATATAGACTTCAAAATTAGATAAAATTATTAAGAAAGAAGGAATATAAAAATGGGAAATAAAACTTCATACTCTGAAGAATTTAAAAAACAAATTGTCATGCTATATAAAAATGGTAAAAGTGTTATTGATATAAAGCAAGAATATAATTTACCAAAACCAACTATTTATAGTTGAGTTAAAAATTATAATAATTCTGGTTAATTTAAAGAAAAAGACAATCGCACACTAGAAGAAAATGAAATAATAACTTTACGAAAAGAACTTAAAGACTTGAAAATGGAAAATGACATTTTAAAGCAAGCCGCACTGATAATCGCCAAAAAATAACAATAATTAATAACAACAAAACAAAATATTCAGTAAGAAAAATATGTAAGATTTTGGGTTTATCAAAATCAACGTATTATTATCAAACTAATAAATGTATTAACAAGCAAGTTAATAATTATGAACAAGAAATTATCAGTGCCTTTAATAAAGGTCGCAAAATTTATGGGGCTCGCAAAATTAAAGTTATTTTAAACAGAAAAGATATCATCTTATCGCGGCTAAAAATCAGATTCTTTATGATCAAAAATAATTTGGTTTCTAAATACACCAAATTAAAATATCATAATCATAAAACAACAGTCAATAATGACCAAATTAATAATATTTTAAATCGTCAATTTAACAACAAAAAACCTAATGAAGTTATTGTTAGTGATTTAACATATGTTCAAGTTGGCGCTAAATGACATTATATTTGTTTATTAATTGACTTGTTTAATCGTGAAATAATTGGTTATAGTGCTGGGCCGAATAAAACAGACGAACTGATCCAACAAGCTTTTCATAAAATAACACGACCATTAAATCAAATAACTCTATTTCATACTGATCGTGGTAATGAGTTTAAAAATAAAATCATTGATGAAATTTTAATAACTTTTAATATTAAAATATCATTAAGCAATAAAGGCTGCCCTTATGATAATGCTGTGGCTGAAACAACTTACAAAACTTTTAAAAATGAATTTATTAAGGGTAAAAAATTTAAAAATTTAACACAATTAAAATACGAACTTTTTGATTTTGTGCATTGATATAACAATATTCGAATTAATGGCAGTTTAAATTATTTATCTCCAGTTACTTTTAGAAAACAAATGTCTATATAAAAAGTGTCCTAAAAAGTGTTGCCATTCCATAGTTTGATAATAATACGTTGATTTTGATAAACCCAAAATCTTACATATTTTTCTTACTGAATATTTTGTTTTGTTGTTATTAATTATTGTTATTTTTTGGCGATTATCAGTGCGGCTTGCTTTAAAATGTCATTTTCCATTTTCAAGTCTTTAAGTTCTTTTCGTAAAGTTATTATTTCATTTTCTTCTAGTGTGCGATTGTCTTTTTCTTTAAATTAACCAGAATTATTATAATTTTTAACTCAACTATAAATAGTTGGTTTTGGTAAATTATATTCTTGCTTTATATCAATAACACTTTTACCATTTTTATATAGCATGACAATTTGTTTTTTAAATTCTTCAGAGTATGAAGTTTTATTTCCCATTTTTATATTCCTTCTTTCTTAATAATTTTATCTAATTTTGAAGTCTATATAATTATGGTCCTAATAATTGTAGCCTATACAATGTTTTATATTTTAAATTATATATTTTATTATTTTCTTGAAATCTCCAAAATGTGTGTGGTATACTACATTTTATTTTTAAATGTTATTTAGTTCAATAAATTAAAAAGGTATTTTTTTATTTTTCTAAAACTCTTATTTTCTTTATACGACCTTTAAAAATCTCATCAATAAATTTAATAAAATATGCTTCTAATTTATCTTGAATATTACTTAAAGCATCTAAATCATTAGTTATAACTACGATAGTTTCAATGTTATCCCGCGCTTGCAATCCTTTAAATCTCACTTCATAATAAATATCAACCCGCACTGTAATTCCCAATACCACTTCCGAAGTAACTTCTAATAACTTTGCGATGTTATAAAAATTAATATTATATAAAGTAAATGAAATATCATCCTCCATTAAAAACAACGGTATTGTATCAACATAATAATTTGAATAGCGATCTCGTAAACTTTGATTCAAATTATCAAACTCTGCTTTAAAACCAACAAACAATTTTTTTAAAACACGATATGAACTAATTTCTTTTCCTGTTAAAGTTAAACTATCATTCTCTTTTTTTAACTCATCAACTAACTCTGTAAAAAATGATACTTGATCTGGATAATCATTAATATCAATTGTTGCCTTTGTTTGCCATCATGCATTTAAAGCTTGGTTTACTTCCTTTTTGATATGATTTAAAATGTCAAGATCTTGATTAACATCTAAGTCATCATCTACTTCACAGTCATGCTTTGGTTGTGCGCGGTACAACTAGCCATCGTCAAAGCGCTACCACTTACTAACACAAAAGAACTAAAAAGCGTTAATAACTTTTTCATTAATGTTCCACCTTCCTTCAATAAGATACCTATCATTATATTGAATAAAAAAAGCATGGGGGTGCTTTTAACAACTTAATTGCTCAATATAATATTTACTAAAAATTATTTCTAACACAATTATTCCTTTATAACTTTCTTATTTTAATTTTACCAAGTTTTTGTAAATGTTGTTTTAACCCATGATGTAATCAAAAATGACAAGCATCAGTTATCACAATAATTGTTACAGGAATCATTGCCATTGCTAAACAAGAAGGAATAAAATATCAATTATTTAAATTATAAACTTCTAAATCATTTAAGTTTAATGCTTTATTATTAATTCAAGGAATAAACAAAATAACAATATTTAATAAAACTGCTCCTATTGCGGCATAAATTAATGGTCGATTAATAATTGGAGTAAAACGTTGTTTTATTTTTCAATTTGTTAAAGTAACAGTATTAATAAACATACTTGGTGCACAAGTTAAAGCAATAAAAATCCCTGTTCGTCCAAAATCAGAAATTTGCAATTTCATTTCAATCGTAATATTAGGATCACTACTTCGCAAAAAATCAAAAACTGTTTGATAACCATAGGCTTCGTATGCTTGGGTTGGAACAAAGCTCATTCCAAAATAATAAGCACCAACACAAACACTTGTTGTTAAAATTATAATGCGAATCATTGGTCCTCAAATATTCCGAAATAAGGGATTCTTCCCTTGCGCTGGTTTAATTGTCATTAATGTATCATCATTATCAGCCATTCCAATACAAATTGCTAAAATTGATTCAATAACTAAATTCATTCATAAAATATCAGTTGCTTCTACTGGCGAAAAATGGTTAATTAAGGATAAAATAAAAATTGATAAAACATTTGCTAAATTAACCCCAATCACAAAAGTAATTGCCCGGCGGATTTTTTGATAAACATTACGGCCTTCATTAACCCCTTTAATAATTGTTTCAAAATTATCATCCGTTAAAATAACATCAGCTGCTTGTTTTGCAACATCCGTTCCGGTAATTCCCATTGCTACCCCAATATCAGCTTTTACTAAACTTGGAGCATCATTAACCCCATCTCCTGTCATTGAAACAAGATAATCTTTCTGCTGTAAAATATTAACAATCCGAACTTTATGTTCAGGATTAACTCGTGCAAATACTTTAATATTATCAACAATTCGAATTAATTGCTCATCTCTAATTGCATTTAACTGCTCCGAAGAAATTACTTCATATTCTGAATAAGCTAAGTCTAATTCCTTTGCAATTGCTAGGGCAGTTGTTGCATGATCACCAGTAATCATAACAACTTTAATTCCAGCAGCATGTGCTTTTTTTACTGCTTCAATAGCAGATTGACGAACAGGGTCAATCATTCCAACGGCTCCTAAAAAAATTAAATTTTTTTCTAACGACTCTGGGTTTTGTTCATCATCAAAGTTAGTATTATAAGCAAAAGCTAATACCCGCAATGCTTGCGCTGATAAATCATCTGCTAACTTTAACAACAATGCTTTATCTTTTTTTGTTAATGTTAAAATTTCATTCTGAATTATAATGCGATTACAGCGTTCTAATAAACTATCCAATGCTCCTTTTGTAAAAGTTGTACTAACACCTTCAATAACATTTAAAGTTGACATTAATTTCCGTTCAGAATCAAAAGGTACTTCATCAATTCGTTCTCATTTATCACGCGAATCTTGCTCATCATATGCAAATAATTCAGCATAATCAACTAATGCTAATTCTGTTGGATCACCAATTCGTTCTTTATCTTCAGTAACACTATCGTTACATAAAACTAATGCTTTTAAAAATAAATCTTGGTTCTGATCAAGACTACTATTGATATATTCTTCAGCATTAATTACAGCATTATTCATCATTACTTTTTTAACTGTCATTTTATTTTGTGTTAAAGTCCCTGTTTTATCAGTACAAATAACATTGACACTTCCTAATGTTTCCATACTAGCAAGTTTTTTGACAATCACATTTTGTTTTGCCATTCGTTTGGTTGAAAATGATAAAGTAATAGAAACAACTGCTGCTAATGATTCTGGAATCACCCCAATTGCTAAAGTAATTGCTACCATTAAATAATTAGTTCATCCACTTTTATTACCATTAAAGTATAATGCTAAAAAAATAACAATAGCAATAATAAAACTTAAGCCTGCAATTCAATACGAAAACTTTGTTAGTTTTTTTTCTAAATTTGTAGCAGTTTCTTCTGTTTCATTAATTGTTGTTGCAATTTTTCCAATTTCTGTTTGTTGACCAACCTTAATAACTACGCCAACTGCTCGCCCAGCCGTAATAAAAGTTGACATAAAAGTAATATTTTTCATTTCTGCCAAAATTGTTGTTGGTTCAATTGGGTAAGCTGTTTTATGAACAGGAACACTTTCCCCCGTTAAAATTGCTTCATCAATAAATACATCAGATTGTTCAATAATGCGTAGTTCCGCTGGAACATATTTCCCTGCTTCTAAAATAACAATATCACCAACTGTTAATTCATTGGCTGGAATTTCTTGCTGATAATCATTTCGAATTACTACCGCTTTTGGTTTTGATAAAGATTTTAAAGCGGCCATTGATTTCCGCGCTTTTACTGTTTGGATTGTTTCTAGAATTGCATCAAGGATAACAATTGCTGCAATTACTGAAAAATCAATAAAATATTCCCCCTTAATTTGTCAATTATTTCCAATCATTGGCGCAATTACTGAAATTACAGCTGCTGCAATTAAAATTAATTGGATTGGTTCAATTAAGGCTTTGCCAAAAATAACATATCATGGTGTTACTTTACTTTTTGGTAATTCATTTTTTCCATATTGTTTTTGCCGAACAATTACTTCTTCTGAAGTTAAGCCCGTTTCAAAATTAGTTTTTAAATTAGTTTCTAAGTTGCTATTATTCTGGGATATGTATTCTTCCATCACTAATGACCTTTCTATTTTACTGTGTTGTTAATTATTATACCTTAAAAATATTATTTTAAAAAAGTTATTTTTGCTTCTTAATCATGAACTTTTTTTGAAAATAAAGTTATTTATTTTTATTTAAGATGTAAATAAAAAATTAAAATCAGAAATAATATTTCTGATTTTAATTTTACTTAAATTATAAATTTTTATGGCGCTTAACAAGATTCGTTTGATTAATGCCAAACATTGAATAATAAGGATTTCGTCATTTTACAACACCTTGCCCCATTCGGTTGTAATTGTTTGAAGCATTACGCAATTAAATTAATCCTTTGCTTTGTTAATTCTAATAAATTACCTTGAATAAAAAAGGCCGCTTTTGATAAATGTTTGTTACCTATTGTCTTTTTTTATTTTTTAATGTCATTTGCCGAGAATGTTTTTTGTATCTTTTTTAATTTTTTTATTTTTTTAAACTAAGTGCTAGTTTTGATGCTGGGTTTGACTTATTGGACGTGCATTATAATTTACTTTAATCTTAATATTATATTGTTGTCGCATTAAATTTAAAATTGTTTTTTTGAGCAAAAGTTAATTATGTTTTTATTTTTAAAATTCGTTCAATTGAAATAAAATTTAATTTTAGTGAATTTAAAAATTTAAAAGTTTTTAACGCTTTTGGATCTAAATTTAATTTGTTCAACATTATCCACCATTCCTTTTATTGGATATATTATACATTTTTTTCTATTAAATTAAAAATATTTTTTCTTTAATTTTGTAGAAAACTCTTGATATTTATAAAATATACCTAAAATTAGGTATATTTTTAATATAAGAGGTGAATAATTAATGGAAAAAATAATTGAAGAATTAATAAATAGTTTAACAGATGATCAATTTTTAGAATTTCATGAAAAAGTCAAAAAAGAAGCAGAATTAATTAAAAAACAAAAACGCTTAAATGAAATTGATCAAAAACTTAGGGATAAAGGTATTAAATGTCCTAATTGTCAATATTTTTATTGTGTTAAAAATGGTCATAATCCTGAAGGAAAACAAAAATATTTATGCAAAAAATGTCGTGCTAGTTTTGATGCTTTTCGTGATCATTTTACGTATTGAAGTCATTTAAATTATGAACAGTGAAATTTATTGATTCAAATTTCATTATTAGGCAAATCTAGTAAAATGATTTCCCACTTTATTAAAACATCACCGAAAACCGCTTGATATAATCGCTAAAAATAATGAAATCAAAACAATTAGAAAACACCCAATTAAAATTTAAAACGTTAAATGGCCGAATTCAAATCGATGAAACATTTATTAAAGAAATCCACAAAGGTAATTTTAAAGATAAATTTGATAAAAGAAAAATTAATCTTTATTCATTTTCAACCAACAATAAATGTTGTATTCAAATGGATGTTGATAGCAATAATAATATTTATGTTAAATAAACCAACACAAAACGATTACAAAAACAGTGAATTATTGAAAATATTAATAAACAATTAATCAAAGAAAATTCAATTATTATTTCTGACATGCAACCATTATATTTATTAGTAGCAAAACAAACAAATTCTATTTTATTAGCAACTAAAACTAGTACAAATCCTGATGCTAGTTATCGGAAGTTAAATAAAATTAGTAAATTACAATCAAATCTTAAAGAATCCTTAATTCATTATCATGGCTTAGGTTTCACGAACATTCAAAATTATTTAAATCACTGAAAATGAAAATACCAGCATAAAGGTTTAACGCCAAACCAATAATCATCGGTATTATATTTTAACGTATAAAAAAGTTAAATAACAATATTAAAAGTTTATATAATTTTCTTTTAAAGTTATCATATTGATGATTTTTTTTATTTCATCAAGAGTTTTCTACAAAATTAAAATATTTTTTCATAAAATAGGTTAAAACTTCTTGTTGTGAATAGATATTAACATTTTTCTTAATTGTAATATAATGATGCTTTTTAAAAAAGCAACAGCTGGTAAAAAGGCATAAACAGTAATATCTAAAAAACCGTTTGTTTGTGCTTCTAATTCTAACTGTTTTAGCAATTTTTTACCAAAATATCACCCTAGATATTAAGGGTCAACATATAAATCAGTGATTTGATTTTGTTGGGGATGATAAAGCACACCATAACCTAAAATTTTATTTTCAAAACTAATTACATATCCTATTTCGGTTTCTAATTTTTTATAAAAATTATTATTCTGAAAATACTGTAAAATAGCTTCTTGTTTTAAAAGATTATAATCATCAAGACTAATTTTCTTAATTATTTTTTGTCTTAACTGATTAATTTGGTCTTGATCAATAATTGTAACTTTTCGAATCATTCGTTCTTCCTTCCCTTAACATTTTTTTTGCTATTTTAAAATAATCAAAAAAACCGATATGAAAGTATTGTTATCTACTTTACCTTAATTATAACATAAAACCTGTTAATCCAAACAGATGTTAAGTCTAATCTTTGATGAAAATAATTTTAAAAAAATAACTCATTAGGATGAATTATTTTTTTTCTTTATGTAAAGTATGTTGGTTACATTTTGAACAATATTTTTTCACTTCTAATTTGTCCTGTTGTTTCTTTTTGCCACGTTTTGCAATGTAGTTTTCTTCCTTACATTGCTCACAACGTAAAATTATTCCTTCGCGCATTTATTTACTCCTCTTTTCTGCTTAAATCCTATTCTTCCCGAATTTTACAACAAATATATCATAGCAAAATAATTTAAATTTGCCAATTATTTTCGCCTCTTTCCGCATTTTTTTAATTATCTCAACGAAAAATTCGAACAATTAGTCATATTAAGAGACCAGTTAAAACAACTGAACCCAACATAACGCCGCAACCAATACTTAAGCACTTGATTGATAAAATTGCTTCTTTATAGTGTGCACCAAATAAAGCCGGAATGAAAGCTGCAAATAAGAATGAACCTCCGACACAAATAAAATTGTTAAAATGGTAGTTACTATTGATTGCATTGTTCGCAAATTAATTAAGATAACAGCAATAATCATTAAAGCAATCGCAAAAGCAGTAATAAAAATTGAAATAATGAAAAACAAAAGAACAATTAAATTATACGCAACAGCAAAATTAATCTTTAACACCACATTAATAATGAAACTAGTAATTAAAACTAGGAAATCAGCAATTAATACTAAGGTAAAACAATAAGCGTAAACAATTAAAACAAAGCCTAATGGTTTGATTCCTAATAATCCAATGTGTTTATAGACAACAGACATTTTTAAATCAATTAAAAAGCCCATTAAGATATATACAGCAACACTTGCCCCCGTTGCAATAAAAGTAACCCCAATGATAGTGCCATAACATTCGGCCCTTGGCGGTAGTTAACAAAAATTGCTTGGCAAAGAATTGCAATTGTAATTAGTACAACGGAAAGAATTAAAACCATTTTTTGACGTCGTAAATAACTTAGAAAAAAACGATATAGGGCTGATAAATTAACTTTTTCATTAACTAATCAACTATTTTTTATTTTTATCGATGTATTTTGCTCAGTTTTTCGCTTATTTGTCATGTTCGATTGTTCCTGTTCTATAGCCCTGTTTATAAGCGCCAATTTGATATTCTTTAAATTGATCTTTGACAAAAGCTTCAACACTGCCATATTCGGCAACAACATCAACTACTTTTGTTAATTTTGTAATTTATCCTGCAACCATAAAAATTAAAGTATCACAAAACTTCTCAATTTATTCCATATTATGGGAAATTAATAATAATGCTTTATTTTCATTTGCTAAAAAAATACTTAAAATTTCATATATTTTATCTTTAATTTCTAAATCTGAGCCAGTTGCTAATTCATCAAGAATAATCAAATCTGGATCAACAATTAATGCTAATAAAATATTAATCTTTTGTTGTTATCCGCCAGATAATTTTGAAATATCCTTGTTCATAATTTTTTCAATTTGTAAATTTAATAAAAGTTGATAAATTTTTTTTGGTGGAATTAATAAATTATAAGCTTTTAAATACAAATTTAAAATATCATAACCAGTAATGCCACGAGGATATTTAGATTCTTGCAATTGCATCCCAATCCGAATTCCAACTTGTTTTTCACTGCCGCCATTGTAAACACGACGTAATTGGGCTAAAATTTCACATAGAGTTGTTTTTTCCCCGTTCCATTTGGTCCAACAACTCCAATTCGATCCCCTTTTTGTACAGTTAAACTGACATTTTTTAAGACATGTTGTTTTCGATAAAATTTATTAATATTAGTACATTTAACTAAAAAGTCTGTTCCCAAATTAGTCATTTTTTATTCGCTCTTCGTGTTTTTATCTTTAATCACTAAAATTATATATTAAAAATCAGTCAAAATTGACTGATTTTTAATATATTTTTTACTTTTATCTAAAATATCATGAATAGTTAATTGTAATTCTTTTGTTTCATCAATTGCTAAATCTTTTTTAAATTTAGCTTTCGTTACACTTTTATTTTTAATTTGTTTAAAATCAACTTTTTGCATTGTTTGTTCATGATTATTTGAAGAAACATTTCTTAATCCAACCTTAATTGTTCCAGCTGGAGCTTGTTCAATTTCTTTTAATCATTTTGTTCGTGATTTTTCTTTTATAATAGACTTATCTTTTGGTTTATCTTTTTCGCTATTATTAAACTCAAAATTAATTTGTTGTTGTCTATTTTTAAGAAGAGTTTCCACTGTTGTGACCGCTTTTCCAAAGGTTTTGCGAACAAATAATGGAGATGGTTCTTGTTCAAGTGGAGATACTATTGTACTAGTTTCCACATTTGTTAAGGTTTGCTCTAATTGTCGTTTACTTTGTTGTTATTTTCGAACTTTCTTTTTTGTCTCTTTTATATTTTTATTTTTCTGGCGCATTTTTTCTCCGCGTGGTTTACCCACAATGTTTTTGTTAATAGTTTTTTTACTGTTTGAATGATAGTCAAGCGTTGTTATTGGTTCTGCTTTTGCAATAACTTGCTCAACTTGTTAAATTTCTTCTGGTGGAATCATTAATGCTAATTTAACATTGACTTCACTTTCTTCATCGTTAGTATTTTCTGAGGTGATTGTTTCTTGATTATAACTTTTTTCATTTGGTTCTGTCTTATTAACAGCAGAATTATTCGTTGGCTTTGTTACTTCAATTAGGGGTTTGATATTGCTCACATTATCATGTTCATTATGATGAAGCGGATGCTTTTTTGCAGCTTCACTACTACTTTCTAATCCCTTTTTTGATGGGATTAGTTTTAAATCATAATAATGGGGAATAACAATATCAACAATATTTTCAAAGCCTAACGTATGATTAGCAGTAACTAATTTATGAACAGGCATTTTATCAGTATTAAATGCCTCAATTTCATCATTTTGATTTAACATATGTAAAATATATTTCCCTTTTGTTAAAAACGTTCATCGGACAAGTTCATTAATATCTTTATTTAACTTATATAATCGTGTTCCTTTTACTGGCCGTGTTGATGTGGGAATTTCTGTTAAATCAATTTTTTTCCCAGTATTAAGATTAGTAATTAACACTAAATTATCATATTCACAATAACCCGCATTAATAACTACATCATCACGTAGATTAATTGATTTTACCCCTGCTGTTCGTAGCCCTAATGTGGGAATTTGTTTTTTACGATATTTAACAATAAAACCGTTTGCTGTTGTTATGACAACATATGGATGATCACCAACTAATTGACTAGCAACAACTTCATCATCATTTTTTAAATTAATAGCTTTAAGAGCCTTGCTAATTCGTGTTGCTTCAAAATCTTTAACAGCTGTTTTTTTAATTATTCCATTTTTAGTTGCCAACATAATGTATTGTTCTTTTTTATTAAAATCATTTAATAAGAAAGCACTAATAATTTTTTCTTCTCCTGGCAACTCAGAAATAGTATTAACATGTTCACCAATATCACGTAACCGAACAGTTTTAATTTTGTAAACCGGAATAATAACATAATTTCCTTTTGAAGTAATTAATAAAATTTTATCAGAAGTATTAGCTTGAAAATCAGCAATTCATAAATCACCTGGTTTTCGTTTAAATTCTTCAGTTGCTAACCGCGATAATTGATTATTTTCTAACGCTTTTAAATACCCATCTCGTGAAATTCAAATATTCAAATCTTTTTCAATAATTGTTTCTGTTTTTTGAATTTCAATTGCTTCAATTTCATTCTCAATCACACTACGACGACGTGAAACAAACTTTTTCTTAATTAATTCTAATTGATGAATAATAACACTATTTAATTTATTAATATCACGTAAAATTGCTTTTAATTCAGCAATTGTTGCAATTAATTCTTTTTGTTCTGCTTTTAATTGTAAAATATCCGTTGAAGTTAAACGGTATAATCGTAACTGGACAATTGCTTCGGCTTGAATTTGGGTAAAACCAAATTTTTTCCCTAAATTATGAATTGCATCACTGCGATCTTTTGAATGGCGAATAACAGCAATTACTTCATCTAAGATACTAATTGTTTTGATTAATCCAGCAACAATTTCTGAGCGTTTTTGTGCTCGTGCTAATTCAAAACGAGAACGATTAGTAATAACTGCTTGTTGATGTTCAACATAGTAGGTTAAGATTTCCTTTAATCCTAATTGTCGTGGTTGTTTATTTGCAATAGCAACCATATTAAAATTATATGAAATTTGTAAATTAGTATTTTTTAATAAAAATTTCCGTACTGTTTCAACATTAGCTTGTTTACCTAATTCAATCACAATTCGTAACCCTTCGCGGTCTGTTTCATCACGAACTTCCTTAATATTTAATCCTAGTTCATTATATTTAATATCATCAATCTTTTTAACTAAGTCTTGTTTAACAACTTCATATGGAATTTCAGTAATTACTAAAGCATTGTTTTCAAACTCAATTTTGCTACGAACAATAATTTTGCCTTTTCCTGTTTGGTATGCCTCTAAAATTCCACTTTTCCCCTGAATAATCCCCCCCGTTGGGAAATCAGGTCCTTTAACATATTTTACTAAATCCTTAACCGTACTGTCTGGTTTTTCAATAAAATTAATTGTTGCATTAATAATTTCATGTAAATTATGTGGTGGAATATTTGTTGCATATCCAGCAGCAATTCCAGTTGAACCATTAACTAATAAATTTGGAAATAAAGCTGGTAATACAACAGGTTCTTGTTCTGAATCATCAAAATTAGGGGCAAAAGCAACTGTTTTTTTATCAAGATCTTGTAATAAAAATGAGGAAATTTCACTTAAACGAGTTTCAGTATAACGCATCGCAGCCGCCGGGTCCCCATCAATTGAACCATTGTTTCCATGCATATCAATTAATGGATAACGAACTTTTCAATCTTGCGATAACCTTACCATTGCATCATAAACTGATGTATCACCATGCGGATGATATTTTCCAATTACTTCTCCGATAATCCGTGCCGATTTTTTATAACTCGTATTAAAAGTTAATCGTAATTCATTCATTGCAAATAAAATGCGGCGTTGCACTGGTTTTAAACCATCACGAACATCAGGCAAAGCTCGATCTTGAATAATATATTTGGCATAACGACCAAAGCGTTCTGACATAATATCATTTAAACTATAAACTAATTCATTTTCTTTTTCGTTATTACTCATTTTTAAATTCCTCTCTGTAAATAAACTTTCATCATTTCATTCTTGATTATAAAATTTTTATAATCAATTTGATAAAATAACTTTTGCCCTAATTTTGTTAATGTTCAATAATCCTTATGTTTATCATAAGTAAAGAGTTGCTGTTGATGAGTTAATAATAACAATGCCCGGAAATATGCTAAGATTCGGTCATTAAGATTATTACAAATTTCAATTAACTGTAACAACTCTGATAAAATATTTGTTTTGATTGTAAATTCTTGTTGATAATAAATTGTTGTTGCTGATTTAATCATATATTTACCCATTTTGGATAATCAATCAATTTCATATTGATAAAATAATGTTCCTTCAATTAATAATAATTTATAAATTGTTAAATTTAATGTATTTAATTGTTGATTAATTTTTAGTGGTAAATTGTTAGGTTTAATTAATGTTCTTTTTTTAATATTAATTCCCATATTAATTTTTTGCCAAGCAAATAAAATTATTAATATATTATAATTATAATAGTTTAATTCAAATGCAACAATTTTATCGTCAAAAAAATGAATGCCTTCTTTTGTTAACAAGTACAAGTTACTACTTAGTTCTAATTGATAAAGTGGGGTTGCTTGTTGCATAATTTTTTTTCAAAAAATTTCTTTTTCCGTAGTTTGTTGCGCTGCTAATAATAAACTTTCATAGCATCAGTTTAATGCTATTTCATCTGTTATCGCAAGTTCAATCGTTGTTGCAATTGTATTTTCACTATCTTCACTGCCACTACTTGTTCAAACTTCTAATGTCAATCTTGTTTTTGTTTCTTTTATTTTAATAAGTCATAACTGAAAATTTTGATATTGACTAAGAGTTAGATTGGTTTGATTTAGGGTATTAATTAATTTTTTGATTGCTTGTAACATTGTTGTCCTATTTAATTAATGATTGCTTGAAAATCATCTTCTAAAGTAAATTTAACATTTTCATCAATTCAATCTTTTCGTTTTTTAGCATCATCTCCCATTAAGGTGACAATCCGTCTTTCAGCCATAACGGCATCATCAATTGTTACTAAAATTAGCTGACGAGTTTGGGGATCCATTGTTGTTTCTCATAATTGTTCTGCATTCATTTCCCCTAGCCCTTTATAACGCTGTAATTCAAATTTACCATGAAATTGACTTAATTTATTTTTTAATTCTGTTTCATCTCATGCGTATTCAATATGTTTATTTTTGGTGCTAGTAATTTTAAATAAAGGTGGTAAAGCAAGATAAACCCGATGATTTTCAATTAATGGTCGCATATAACGATAAAAAAATGTTAACAATAAAGTTTGAATATGTGCACCATCCGTATCCGCATCAGTCATAATAATTACTTTGCCATAATTGGCATCATTAATATCAAAGCCATTTCCGACTCCGGCCCCAATGGCATTAATCATTACATTAATTTCTTCATTATTCATTAAATCTTGAAATTTTGCTTTTTCAGCATTAATCACTTTCCCACGTAATGGTAAAATTGCTTGAAAACGACGATCACGCCCTAATTTGGCACTTCCCCCCGCAGAATCTCCTTCAACTAAAAAAATCTCATTATTAAATTTATTTTGGTTTTGAGCTGGTGTTAATTTTCCGGTTAATAAGCGATCACTATTACCACGTTTTTTACTATTACGAGCTGATTCGCGTGCTTTCCGAGCTTCTTCACGAACATTACGAGCTAATAATGCTTTTTCAATAATAGTATAAGCATTTGCCTTATTTTCTGTTAATCAAAATCCAAATTGCTTTGCTACAATTGTTTCAACTGCAAGCCTCGCTTCATAAGTCCCTAATTTCCCTTTGGTTTGACCTTCATACTGAATTAAATTTTCGGGAATTTTTACTGAAACAATGGCCGTTAATCCTTCACGTGTATCAACGGAATCAAGATTCTTATCTTTTTCTTTTAATAAGCCTTCTTTGCGAGCATAATCATTAATTACTTTTGTTAATCCTGTTCGGAATCCGGCAACATGACTACCACCTTCACTTGTTTTAACATTATTGGCAAAACTAAGTAAATTTTCATTAAATTCAGTTGAATATTGTAACGCTATTTCAACTTCAATTTTTTTTTCTATCCTTTTTAACATAATAATTGGAGTAATACTTTTTTTACCTTCATTCATATAAGTAATAAATTCTTCCAAACCATTATTAAATAAATATGATACTTTTTTATCAGTGCGTTGGTCAGTTAATGTTAACTTAACCCCACTATTTAAAAATGCTGATTCACGAATTCGTTCTGAAATTGTTGAAAAAGAAAAATCAATTACTTTAAAAATCTTATGATCAGGTAAAAAAGTAACTGTTGTTCCCGTTGTTGTTGTTGTACCAATTTTTGTTAACGGCCCTTTAACTTGTCCACCATTCGCAAATTTAATACTTCAAACTTTGTGGTCACGATAAATTGTGACATCAAAAGCTGCCGATAAAGCATTAACAACTGAAGAACCAACACCATGTAATCCTCCTGATGTTTTATAGCCATCACCGCCAAATTTTCCCCCAGCATGTAAAACTGAAAAAATTACTTCTGGCGTTGATTTTCCAGATGAATGAATTCCAGTTGGAACACCACGGCCATTATCTGCCACCGTAATCGCATTATTTTTATAAATAATAATATCAATTTCATTACAATAACCAGCTAATGCCTCATCAATTGAATTATCAATAATTTCTCAAACTAAATGATGTAATCCACGAACATCAGTTGAACCAATATACATTCCTGGACGTTTTCGAACCGCATCTAGTCCTTCTAAAATCTGAATTGATGATTCATCATACTTTAATGTTTTATCTTCAATACTCATATTCTCTATCATTCCTTTTAAATATAATTTTCACTATTAATATTTTATATTATAATGCTTTTATTTACAATTATTTACTAAATTATTTCTAATTGCTATATAATAGTAAAAGAGAGGTGAAGGAATGACATTATATGGATATTTAGAGACAGCTATTACGGCAATAATTGGTTACTTAATTGGTTCTTTTAGTTGATCAATCTTTATTAGTAAAAAAATTTATAAAATTGATGTGCGTGATTATCATTCTAAAAATGCCGGAGCAACAAATACTAGTCGTGTTTTAGGAAAAAAATGAGGTTTTGCCATTATGTTTTTAGATATGCTAAAAGTTACTATTACAATGTTTATTGCCTTTGGTATTAGTTGTATTAATATTAATGGAGTTAATTTTGGCTCAACTAGTTATTATATTCCAGCTTTTTTTGTTTTAATTGGTAATTCTTATCCAATTTATTATAAATTTAAAGGTGGTAAAACAGTTTCATCTTTTTTAGGGTTATTATGAATGACTAACCAATATTATTTTTTAATTGCTACAGTTGTTTGATGAAGCACAATTTTTATTTGAAAACGAGTTTCTGTTTCTTCAATTTTAGCAGCATTCTTTACAGGAGCATTATGTTGAATTCCGCAATTAAGTGGCATTGATGTTATTAACTTTAATGGTGATTTACTTCAAAATTCTCATCTTGCTTGAGTGAATTACTTACATTATGTTAATTATGATAATTACTATGATAGTTTAGCTTTAATTAATATTATTATCACTTTAAGTGCTATTTTATTAATCTTAAAGCATCATCAAAATATTGTTCGCTTATTAAAAGGAACCGAAAAACATTATGATTTTAAAGGGAAATCTGATTTAGAAAATGGTAATCTTCCAAAACATAATAAAATCAAAAAACATTAATGAATTATTATCGGTATTATTCATTATTCTTAGGTTTTTAATAAAATTAAGTAATTAGAAACAAATTAGGTTTCGCTTATAACTAAATGATAACAAAATTTATAAAAAATTGTTTTAATTTTGTAGAAAAATCTTGATGAAATAAAAAAAATAATCAATATGATAACTTTAAAAGAAAATTATATAAACTTTTAATATTGTTATTTAACTTTTTTATATGGAATGGCAAGGGTTGGAATGGCAACACTTTTTAGGACACTTTTTATATAGACATTTGTTTTCTAAAAGTAACTGGAGATAAATAATTTAAACTGCCATGAATTCGAATATTGTTATATCAATGCACAAAATAAAAAAGTTCGTATTTTAATTGTGTTAAATTTTTAAATTTTTTACCCTTAATAAATTCAGTTTTAAAAGTTTTGTAAGTTGTTTCAGCCACAGCATTATCATAAGGGCAGCCTTTATTGCTTAATGATCTTTTAATATTAAAAGTTATTAAAATTTCATCAATGATTTTATTTTTAAACTCATTACCACGATCAGTATGAAATAGAGTTATTTGATTTAATGGTCGTGTTATTTTATGAAAAGCTTGTTGGACCATTTCGGCTGTTTTATTCGGCCCAGCACTATAACCAATTATTTCACGATTAAACAAGTCAATTAATAAACAAATATAATGTCATTTAGCGCCAACTTGAACATATGTTAAATCACTAACAATAACTTCATTAGGTTTTTTGTTGTTAAATTGACGATTTAAAATATTATTAATTTGGTCATTATTGACTGTTGTTTTATGATTATGATATTTTAATTTGGTGTATTTAGAAACCAAATTATTTTTGATCATAAAGAATCTGATTTTTCGCCGCGATAAGATGATATCTTTTCTGTTTAAAATAACTTTAATTTTGCGAGCCCCATAAATTTTGCGACTTTTATTAAAGGCACTGATAATTTCTTGTTCATAATTATTAACTTGCTTGTTAATACATTTATTAGTTTGATAATAATACGTTGATTTTGATAAACCCAAAATCTTACATATTTTTCTTGCTGAATATTTTGTTTTGTTGTTATTAATTATTGTTATTTTTTGGCCATTATCAGTGCGGCTTGCTTTAAAATGTCATTTTCCATTTTCAAGTCTTTAAGTTCTTTTCGTAAAGTTATTATTTAATTTTCTTCTAGTGTGCGATTGTCTTTTGCTTTAAATGAACCAGAATTATTATAATTTTTAACTCAACTATAAATAGTTGGTTTTGGTAAATTATATTCTTGCCCTAGATTAATAACACTTTTACCATTTTTATATAGCATGACAATTTGTTTTTTAAATTCTTCAGAGTATGAAGTTTTATTTCCCATTTTTATATTCCTTCTTTCTTAATAATTTTATCTAATTTTGAAGTCTATATAATTATGGTCCTAATAATTGGAGCCTATCCAAGAAAACAAACAATTACGAATGGAAAATTGCATTTTAAAGCAAACAGCATTGATAATCGGGAAAAAATAACAATAATTAATAACAACAAAAATAAATATTTAGTTAGGAAAATATGTAAGATTTTGGGTTTATCAAAATCAACGTATTATTATCAAACTAATAAATGTATTAAGTTTGATGTTAATAATTATGAACAAGAAGTTATCAGTGCCTTTAATAAAAGTCGCAAGATTTATGATGCTCGCAAAATTAAAGTTATTTTAAACAGAAAAGATATCATCTTATCGCGGCGAAAAATCAGATTCTTTATGATCAAAAATAATTTGGTTTATAAATACACCAAATTAAAATATCATAATCATAAAACAACAGTCAATAATGACGAAATTAATAATATTTTAAATCGTCAATTTAACAACAAAAAACCTAATGAAGTTATTGTTAGTGATTTAACATATGTTAAAGTTGGCACTAAATGACATTATATTTGTTTATTAATTGACTTGTTTAATCGCGAAGTAATTGGCTATATTGATGGGTCAAATAAAACTGCTGAATTAGTTCAACAAGCTTTTCACAAGATAACACGACCATTAAATAAAATAACTTTATTTCATACTGATCGTGGTAATGAGTTTAAAAATAAAATTATTGATGAAATTTTAATAACCTTTAAAATTCAAAGATCATTAAGCGCCAAAGGATGCCCATATGATAATGCTGTTGCTGAAGCAACTTACAAAACCTTTAAAACTGAATTTATTAACGATAAAAAATTTGCAAACTTAACACAATTAAAATGCGAGCTATTTGATTTTGTTAATTGATATAACAATATTCGAATTCATGGCAGTTTAAATTATTTAACTCCCGTTGAATTTAGAAAATACCAGTCTACATAAAAAGTGTCCTAAAAAGGGTTGCCAATCCACTTTTAGAAAACAAATGTCTATATAAAAAGTGTCCTAAAAAGTGTTGCCATTCCACTCCGTATTATCTTGAATTAGTATCTAATCCACTAGAATTAGAAACAGGTTATTGAGTATTTGAAAATTGTAAAGTTGGATTAAATTCATTATATTTTAATTTTAATGGTGGTGGCCCTGTTCCTCCATAACCAATTAATTACTGAGTGGAAGTTTATGCAAATGATAGACCATTTATTATTGTTGATAATAAATATTATTTCGTTGTATGACGAGGTAATGAAAATAATGATTGACGCATTGTTAAATTTAAACATTTTGAACAAAAAGAAAAAGTTTTAGATAAGTATGATAAATATGAAATTAAAACATCACAAAACGAATCTGTAATATAGTTGATGTACATGGAGAATTAAAATATCTTATAAGAATTTATAGAAGATGAAATTATGAAGATTGTGGTCGTATAAAGAAAATAAGGGTTTTTATTTTTAAATGTTATTTAGTTCAATAAATTAAAAAGGTATTTTTTTTCTTATTTGTCTAAAACCCTTATTTTCTTTATACGACCATAATTGTTGAGAATCTAAATCATTTTTAGATGAGGAATTAGGAATAAAGAAATATCAAAAACTTACCTTAGATTTAGAACTAAAAATATTAGAATTAGCATAAGGAAAAAGGCAAAAAGATATTATTGATTGTTTTCCTTGATTAAATTTATCAAAAATGACTATTTCACGAACAATTAGAAAATATGATATTGAGTATTTTAGCAGCCATTTATTTAATAAATTTGAAAAGATTAATTTAGAAGAAAATTCATGTCTTTATATTTTTATGGATGAAGGATTTATAACATTAAAAGAAGAAAAACAAATTAAAAAATTTAGATGTTGTATTACAACATTTAATACTGGTTTTAATTTAAAAGAATGTAAATATAACAGAAAAACATTAGCAAATAAAAGAGGTTTTGTTATATTAAAAGAACAAAAAACAGGAGAAATTAATACCGAAGATTATGTTCAAAGAATATTAATGGAATTAGAAAAATATTATATTTTACCAAAAAAAATTAAAATTGTTGTTGGCGGAAATGGTGATGGTTGAATTATGTAAACAGCGTCTTATTTATAAGCAAAATATGTTTTAGATTGATTTCATTTTTCTAAAGAATTAAAAAGAGCCTTTTTAAAAGGAAGAAAAACCGAAGCAAAAATAAATATTTATAATGAATGTTATAACTTATTTATTAATGGTAAGTACGATAAATTATTAAAAATTGCTAATTCTTATCATAAAACTGAATTAATTAGATATATTAAAAATCATAGTAAAGGCATTAAAAATCAAAAATTACAGTATAATATTGGAGTTTCAGCTGAAAGTGATATATCTTGATTTAACAAATAAACTTTGGGTTATGGGGCAAAAGCATATTCATATAAAACATATAAAAACTTACTATATTTAAAATTAGCTAAATTAAATAATATAAATGTAATAGAAACAATTAGAGAATTTATGAGTAGTTAAAAAATTATATATACAGAAATTAGAAAAAATCTAGTGTACAAATCATTAATTGAATGATTATTTTTTAATGTTGTTAAATTTTAATTATTTGTTTAAAAAAATTATTTTTATGTTAATATAGACTTAACAAATAAAAAAGATATTCCGTTTCTTTTTATGAATATTGTAAATCCGTAATTCAGTTATTCACCCTCATTTGTTAAAATATTTCATACCATGATTAACTCATTTATAATATCCTGCTCTTGAAACATTTAAAATTTTACATAAATATTTAATCTTGTATTTTTTCTTCAAGGACCAAACCGTCTGAAATTTCTTCTTTTTCGATTTGGTTAAGAACTTTTTTACATCTTCAACAATTTTAATGCATTGAATTAATTCTTCTTTTGTCATTGCATTAAAATCAATATTTTTTGGTCGACCTGATCTACGAATTCCTTTAGATTTTTTCCCTATTTCCTGGTTCTAAAGCAGAATCTCCTTTAATCGCAAGTTCTCTTTTTCATCTAATTAATGTTGGATATGCAATGTTAAATTTTTTAAAAGTTTTTGACCACCCATATTCTCGATAATATTTTATAATATTTAATTTTTCTTCTTTTGTAAATCATTTTCCGCCCATAATAAAAACACCTTTCAATAAAATTATGACACAATCCTATTTTTTATGTGTCTATTTTATTTTGGGTGTTCAAAAGTTCTATTTTTTATATTTTTTGAGATATTTTATTAATTTTAAAGGCCATTTAGGTATTTAATTGTAGAAACCACATACATTTTGTAATTTTGTGGTATTTACATTTTTACAAAATAAATTTTATTAATATTTTAAATAAGGAGTTGAAATTATGCAAACAAAACATTATTTTATTTTGCGGTCGTTATTGAAAAAGTATGGTAAAGATATTGTTATTAATACTGTCAATAAGATTGCAAAAGATATTGAGATTAAAAAGTAAAAAAATAAATTATTCCGCGTAATTTATTAGCGGATAATTTATTCAATAATGTTTTTAAGTGGAGCGAAGCGACAACGAGCGGAGCGAGTTTGCAAATTTCAATTTTTTAATTTATGAAAGGAGTTATATCACGCCAGTATGATTAACATGAATATTTAGTATTTTGATTTTGTTAGGTATTTTTGCGTGAATTGGTTTATCAATTTATCAAAAAGTTAGACAAATTCAAGGTAAGAAAAAAGAAAAAAAAGAACTTGAAAAAAAGGAGGATAGAAAATAATGAATTTTTTAGCAGATGCAGTTACTTTTGGGACTGGAATGGATTCCATTTGAACTGGTTTAGGTAATGCAATGAGTAAAGTGAAAGACGCTGCGCTGTATATGGTATTTTGCCGCAATTAATGACCTTTTTAGGTGATGCATGAATTATTTTAATTCCATTTGGATTATTTATTATAATTAAGATATTAAACTTCTTCCGTCATATGGTTAAATGATTTTAATAGAATATAATACTATATTCTAAGTTATTTTAAACAAAATTAAGGCACACTAGTTTATTCATTTTTTATTAATTTATTTTATATAACTATTACTTTAAAACTTAATAGTATTTTTCAGTGTGCCAATTTTTATTATTTTATATATTTAACATTGTTAATAACATTGTTTATTAAACATTAAATAAACAATATATTAGCATTATGTATAACATTGTTAATAATCAATGTTTTTATCAATAAATAAGCAATAAGATTAAATATAACATTGTTTATTAAAAAAATATTTAGTTAGGAGTTGATAAAATTGAGTAATTTTGTTAAGAAAAATCAGAATATAGCAAATTATTTTATTTCTAAGGAACTTATTCCTTTTGAAACAGATAAAGCAAGTTTTATAAATTTACCTAATCATAATTGCCATATTGGTTTTTGGTTGAGTAATAAGTTTATTTATCCTAGTCAAAAACACTCTGAACAAGTAGCAATCGGTTTGATTTATGATAATTCTTATCGTATTGTAAAATATGATGAAAATTTAAAACAACACGATTGAAAATTTTTAACTGGAACAGAAATAATTGATTTATATAATCAATATAAACAAAACTATTTTACGCGTATGCATAAAGCACTATTTCAAAATGAACCTAAAAAAGTAAAAACAAATAACAATAATAATTTAACAAATTGAAGTGATGAAAAAGTACAACAATTAATTAATGATTTAGAAAGTTTAAATTAAATGAGTTTATATAATTATTGAGTTCAATTTGTAAGTTATATTATTGGTTCAAATGCTCCTGAATTTTTATATATATTATCTTTTGTATTATTTATCGTTTTATTTTTTGGAATGTTTTTTAAACTTATTCAGAAAATGTGAAGTTTTTAAAGATGCAAAATGATTGAGAAAAATTAAAAGAGTTTTTTATTCATGTCTTTTTGTTTATAGATAAAACGAATGTTAAAACTATTACAACTTTAAATTTAACACAAAATGAATATTTAACTTTAATGATTGGTGTTTGAATTGTAATTTTGTTTTTAACTTGGTTCTTATTGTGAATGATTTTTAAAATAGTTGGGTATTTTAAGTAATGAAAAAGTTTGTATTTTTTCTAATAAATTTTTGTTATATTAGTGGTTCAATGGTTTTGTTTAGTTTAATTGATTTATTACTTTGAATAATTTCATTAAATTATACTGGTTTAGTATTTTGACTTTTATTTGCTTTGCAGTGTGTTTATTTTGTTTGGTGAATTTGAAAAAATGTTTTTTATCAGTTAAATGTTTTTCGTTTAGTTTACTTTATTTGAGATAATCCGTTATCAGTAATTATTGGTAAATTAGGAACTGGTAAAACATTACTTTTAACTTTTTTATCACAAGTTATGAAACTTTTAACAAAGAAAATTTATAGTAATTATCCAATTGAAGATGATGCAATAAAAATTTTAACTTTTAATAATTTATATTTTACTGATAGAACTAAATTAGTACCACCTGACGATAGTTTAATTTTGTTTGATGAAAGTTTTTTATATATTGATGGAACTAGTCCACACGAAGTTAAAAAAGTTCATGGTGGTAAAAGTGTGTGGATTGTTTTAGCAAGACATTTTAAAAATAGAGCGATTTTTACCGTACAGAGCGTGAGGGTATGATGTGAAATAATATTCGTCATTTAGCAAGCGGTATTATTATTACAATTTCATCGAAAAACCCGTTAAGTCAAAATTAGGTAATATTTTTAATCGTAGTTTTGTTATGCGAATTGGTATTTTCCAAGATATTACAGATTATGAAATTTGAAAAACAAAATCAGTAGAACGAACAGCAGAAGGTAAACGAGCAAAACATAAATCGGATGTTGGTTTAGGAATTCGGTTTTTTAAGATAATTATTCCGCTTTAATTTGCTAATAAATACGATAGTCATTGATTAAGTTTTGTTCGTGATTTGAAAAACGATGAGGTTGTTAATAAAAAAGAATACTTTTGAAAAGATATATCAAAATTAAACAATAAACAACGCTTAGAATTGTTTGATATTGATATTTTGAAAGAAAATTTAAAAGCAAAAAAAGGGAAAGGAAAGATAAAAAATGAGTAATTTATTAAGTGAAAGCGTTAATAACAATAATTGAAATAAGATTTTTAGTTTTATTTTTGATACTTTTTTATTTGTTTTTGATGTGATTTGAAATACTAAATTACCAATGTCAAATATAACGATTGCTTATTTTTTAATCTTTTTTATGGTTATTAAGTTATCAATTTATGCAATTCACGGAACATCAACTAATTATAACGATTTAGGTTTAACAGTTAAAAGTGGTGTTATTAATAGTTCTAAACTATACGGCGCTACTGTTCGGGGTGTTTATAATACTAAACAAGGTTTACAAAAACACATTAAAGAACGAAAACAATTTAAAGTTAGTCGCAATAAACAACAGTTATCAAGTTTAGCAAAAAAAGCAAAAACAAGAGAACAAGGGTTTAAAAGAATTCATAGCACTAAAAGAATAAAAAAATAAGTAAGGAGTTGATTTTATATGATTAAGTTAGTTTTATTGGCAGCGGCAATCGATATATTTGGTACTGGTTTTATTACTGTTATTATTAATCAGTTGACATCAGCAAAAAATATTATTATGGATTTATATAATTCTGATACTTGGTTGTTATCTATTTTTGGTAAAATGGCGATTTTATTTAGTCATCCGTTAATGTTAACAATATCAAGTTTATATATTATTGGTTTTATTATTTCAAAAACATTATATAGTTAGGAGTTGAATTTATGAAAAGTAATGTAGAAAATAAAAAAAAAGAAACAAAATGGTTTATTTATTTCTTGGGTTGATTTGATTTTGTATCTTATTATAAGTTTTTCGTTAACTCTTGTATGTGTATTAGATACAGTTTCAACGATTGAAGAATTAAAAGAAAAATATGCTGGTATAAATGGTTGCATAATTTATGGTTTATGATTTGATATATTGTGATATATCTTAATAATTCATTATTTTTATGGTTATTTATTTAATGAAATTATCAAATTAATAAAAGAAAATCGTAAAAATAAGTTGGTAGAGAATAATGCGTAAGTTTTTAGTATTATTTTCTTTTGTACCAATTTTATTGATTTCTTTTTTCTCATTAGGGGCGATGACATTACAACAAAACCATCAAATACAACAAATAACAGAAAAAGTAAGAACAAAACGGAGTGCAGAAACCGGCATTAATGAAACTGATTTTATTAATACAATGTTTTTACGTAGTAGTTTTTTTGAAAATTGAAGTGATACCAATTATTTTATTAATCCTACCTTAAAAACATCAAAATTATTAACTTATAATGATAAATTGTATTTAGATTTTTTAAAATATAGTTATTCAACTGGTGTTTCTTATGATAAACCTAGTGATAAATTTATAGATTTATATAAAAATTGAGATAATTATGTTAAACAATATAACATTAATAAATTTTATGATGTTGACAAAAAACAATTTTTAAAAGAATTGACAAATTTTGCTTATTCTTTTGCGAATAAATATAATTTAACGCAAATGTTAAATAAATTAAAAGCAAATATAACTAATTTAAAATCAGTTAATTTAATTGAAGATAATTGAAAATTAGTTGATGGATTTATAAATGAAAAAAATAATGATAGTAAAAAATATATTGGAATTGTTAAAATTGAAAATGGTTGAAAAATTATAAAATGAACAGGAAAAAATATTGAATTAAAATATCAATACAAAGCAATTTATCGTTGAGATGGTGTTAATGAACCTAATTTACCAGAAATAGATAATAATACTGGAAAATTAATTTTTTGAACTGATAATCATTATCAAAATACTCGTTCTTTTTTATTAAAGTATATTGATGTTATTATCCAAGAAAATATTAGAGTACAGCAAGGCGGTAATCCCGATTATGATAGTTCTATTGTTGGAACACAACGAATAATCTTTGATTTTGAAATTGTTGATGAAAGTCTGTGAAAAAATAGTTTTAAGTCAATTTATCGGATGGTTTTAACAATTGATAAAAGTAATAATATTATTGCTGGTAGTTTAGAATTATTTCATAACTGAAAATATGCTGATGAATCTGTTAAAAATCAAAAAGATAAATTAGGTTTTTTATTTACTTTTATGAAAGATAAAGATAATATCTTTAATTTTGATGGAAATACTAATTCATATTTAGAAAATGGAAATATTAAATATTATGAACAGATGAAAGGTCAAATTTATATTAATAAGTTTTTAAAAGCATTTTTTGCGTATGCTTTGGTGCCGGTGTTTCAAAATCGTAGTAATTTTATTGAAAGTGGTTATATTGATAATTTACAATATGATACTGTTTTAATTAACTTTTTTGGTTTAAAATTAGTTAATTTTAAAGATGTTTTAATTGATTAAAATAATATTAATAAAAATCAATTTGAAAAATTATTAAATAGTATGTTTACAGTTTCGCAAAATTTTTATAAAGATTATTTACGAACAATTTTTGATTTAGAAAATAATACTTATAAACAAGGATATAGTAAAAAATATGGTTTATTAGCAAATAATGGTTTTAAAATTTACCCACGTTATTTTTATTTTTCTGATAAATATAAATTATTAGATTTTAAGATGTATTCTGCTTATAAAAATCGATTTTATAATACAAATTATGGAGATGTATTTAATTATGATTTTTCCGTTGCAAATAATTATAATATTAATCAAAATGAGGGTTATGTTTTTGAAAGCACTTTAAAAAACAAATATGGTTTAAAATATAAGAAAATGGAAGAACAAAAAATCGGTTATAATGTCTTTGAATTACAAGCACAAAAAGAAAATGATATGTACCGTTATTATGATTTTAATTTTGGTATTTATAATTGACAAGAAATTAATAACGGTGGATTATTCCCTGATAGTCAATGATGACAAGCACAATATGAAAGTTGTAGTTGATATAATTTAGCGTGTCATATTCGTAATGCAGCAATTTGAATAGTTAATAATATCCCTGGTATTAAACAAGTAAATGAATTAGCGAGTGGTGTTGGAAAAATATTTCAAACAATATATAGTTTTTTTAGTCAAACATTTGAGGTATGAAAATTTAGTCCCGCATTGTATAGTACAATAACTAATTTATTCTTATTAATTATTTTTATGAAATTTGTAAGATTAATATAAAAAGGAACTTAATAATATAGTTCCTTTTTAACCTTTTCAATCTGTAATTTTACCTGTATTTTTATCAATTATTGGTGTTTCTGGTTCATTAATACCATCTCAACGATAAATTGCTTTGTATTGATATTTTCATTCAATATTTTTTCCTGTTCATTTTATAATTTTTCAACCATTTTCAATTTTAACAATTCCAATATATTTTTTACTATCATTATTTTTTTCATTTATAAATCCATCAACTAATTTTCAATTACTATTTTTTGGTGGTTGTTGTAGTTTTTCTGGTTCTGGTGTAGGTTTAGGTTCTGGTTTATTACCCCCTTCGTTTTCATTGTTATTTGGTTTTTCACAACTAATTAATGATGTTGTACTTGTTGCTGTTAATCCGATTGTTCCTAAAATACTTAGTAACTTTTTCATATCTGTTCCCTTTCTTTTTTAATTTATCTTTAATGATAAAATTATACTATATTTTTAAGGTTGGTGTAAATTAATGAAAAATATTATTAATGATTCTAATTTAAGCGATTTACAAGCAAAATCACAAGATTTTTTAAGTAAAAATTATAAAAATAAATATTATAAAAGAATAAAAACAAAAATATTTGCATATATTAATTTATGCAAGGAGTTTTTTCTTGAAACTAAGTTGTTATTAAAAGATTTAATTAAAAAATATTTTAAAAATAAATTTTCAACTTTTTATTATTGAGCAAAGAAAATTTTACTTGCATATACAAATAATAATTTTGAAGATTTATTATTAAAATCAACAGTTCCTAATAATATTAATTATCAATATAGTGAAGATACTCGCAAAAATATCTGTGATTTATATTTTGAATATTTTGATAAACGTGCTGGTGGTTTTTTATCATTGTTTTATAATTTAAAAAAAGGAATTCATGGCGAAGAATTAAAAAATAAAGCACCAAAAAATTTAAAAACATTTTTTCGTTGACTTAAAAAAGATAAACGATGATTAAAAATAAAAAATAAAATTAAAGAAATTAAAAGACAACATCCAAGATATGAAGTTAAAGAATTAGGATTATTACAAATGGATGCGAAATATTTTATGCCAAGTAAATTTCCAGTTGATAAAAAGTATTATGTTTATGATTTTATTGATGAAAGAATTAGAGGAGTATTCGGTTATATTTATGATAAATTATGCACTGAGAATGCTATTGATGCTGTTAAAAGAGCAATTAGTGATTTTAAAAAAATATTTGGTATCAAAATAACACGAATTAGAACTGATAACGGTTCTGAATTTATTAATAGTCATCAGAATAATAAAAAAAGTAGCGTTAAAGAAACTACTTTTACTCAATTTTTAACAGATAAAAATATTTTACATCAAACAATACCCATTCGTTCTCCACAGTCAAACGGTAAGATTGAAAGATTTCATCAAAATTATACTAAGTTATTTGTATTTTATTAAAAAATATTGGATGAAGTTAGTTTACAAAATAAACTAAATGATTATTATTACTTTTATAATTTTGAAAGAGTACATAAATCTTTAAATTTTCAGACACCATTTGAATTTTTAACTAATTTAATTAAATAATTTAAAATTTATAAAGTTTTATTTAAACTATTTTTTTAGTGTGTCAATTTTAGAATTTTTATTTATATATGTATCATTTTTAATAATTTTTTTATATTTTAAATTATATATTTTATTATTTTTTCTTGTTTTCTTGCAATCTACAAAATGTGTGTGGTATACTACAATTTAGGTATTTAATACATTTATACATTTATTTTGTTCGTTGCTTTATTTTATTAAAAAATAAAGATTACCTAACATGTCCAATTTTCTTATTTTGATTTACTTATTTGTCTACTTAAGAAATTTTTAATAATAACATACATTTTTGAAATTGCAATATTTTAAAAGTAATTTTTTTGTTTTAGACAAATAAAAAAATTAATTGAAGAAAAATGAACAGCCTATAAGAAACTTTAATTAATTTTTAAAAACGTATTAAAAACAAACTTTAAGATTATTTTAGATTTAAATATTGCCAAAAAATACAAATTTTAGCACAAAAGGAAAGGCTAGAATAATTTAATAAAGATATAAATGTAACAATATTTATTTTTCATACATAAATATCATAAACTATATTTTTCTAATAATCAATTAATTTTGTAAAAAATACGACAAAAATAAGGGTACTTTTTTAATCAGTGTTAGGAATATATTAAAAAGTGATATAATATTTCAAGAAGTGGGGTGGTTATTATGCATGACGGTATTTTTTTAATCAATAAACCAACAGGAAAAACAAGTAATCAGGTTATTCAAGAAATTAAACAAAAATTGCAGATTAATAAAATTGGTCACGCAGGAACATTAGACCCATTAGCAACAGGATTGTTAGTTGTTTTAGTAAATAATGCTACGAAAATGAGTGAATATTTGTTAACAACAGATAAAGCGTATGATGTTGAAATGCGATTATTTGTTGAGACAGATACTGGTGATATTACTGGGAATGTGCTTAATGAAACAGTACAATTTAAGATTCAAAAAAAAATATTAAAAAAAATCTTTAATGAATTTAATGGATTTATGTATGAACAATATCCGCCAAAATATTCTGCTATTAAAGTTAATGGTAAAAAACTTTACGAATATGCACGCCAAGATAAAGAAGTAAAAATTAAACCACGAACTATTACAATTAAGGCAATTAAATTAAAAAAATATGATGCACATAATCATACAATTAAATTTATTGTGTTATGTACTAAAGGAACATATATTAGAAGTTTAGTGACTGATATTGCGGCAAAATTAAATACTATTGCTACTGTTACAGCTTTATGCCGTACGCAATCAGGAAATTTTATGCTATCTAAAGCAATTAGCCCTGAAGCAGTAAATTTTAATGAGTTAATATCGATGTATGATGCTTTATTTACTAATAATCAACAATTATTGCTTTATCATCATGATGAAGAAATTCGGCAAGGAAAACCTATTGTTATTATTAACCATACTGACCCAATTATTTTTATTATTGATAAAAATAAAAATGTTTTAGCAATTTATAAACATATTAGCAAACATGTTTATGCTTGTCAACGTGGACTATGAGGACATATTGAACCTAAAAACCAAGATGACAGAGAGAAGGACGATCATTATTAATGAAAACTTTAGTATGAAATAAGCCAAGTGATAAGAAACCAAAAGTTGCTTGTTTAGGTTTGTTTGATGGGTTTCATCAAGGTCATTTAAAATTAATTACACGTTTAATGGAGATTAAAAAACAGTATAACCTTGCAACATTATTTTTTACTATGTCACAAAGTGTCAGTAATTTTTTACAACAAACAAATACAAAAATAGTAGATAATCATTCAAAACAACAAATTGTTGAAAAATTAGGATTTGATTATTATTTAGAAGTGCCGATTACTACTGCATTTATAAATTTATCTGCACAACAATTTTTAACAATTTTAAAAAAACAATTTAATGTTACAAAAATTGTCATTGGCTCTGATTTTCGGTTTGGAAAAAATCGTGAAGGGGATTTTAATGATATTATTGCTTTTTTTGGTCAAGAAAATGTTTATTTAATTACTCGCCAAGATAATTTGTTTTCTTCAACAACAATTCGAAATTTTTTATTAGAATATGATTTATTATCAGCAAATAAATTATTGTATGAAGATTATAATTTACGTGGAGAAGTAAAACCAGGAAAACAATTAGGACGAACAATTAATTTTCCAACGGCAAATATTTATTTGCCACAGAAAGTAATTTTGCCCCATGGTGTTTATGCAACAGAAACATTAGCACAAGGCAAACTTTATCCTTCAATGACATCTTATCGGTTATTTGAAGGGAAAAAAGTTGTTGAAACATATTTGCTAAATGTTAATTTGGATTTATATGGTCATGAAATCATTGTTTATTTTAAAAAATATCTTCGAGAAAATATTAAAATTAATAATTTAGCAGAATTAGTTACGCTTTTAGAACAAGATTTAGTTAATACCCTTGTTTTTTTTGCCAAAAAAGCATAATATTAATAAGGCTGTTATTTCGTTGATTTAAGATAACCCTTTCTTAAATTCTTTGTTTTAACATAATAAACCACTAAATGAAGGGAGAAAATAGTAATGGTTTCAAAAGAAAAAAAAGCAGAATTAGTTACAAAGTTTGGTAAAAATACCAAAGATACTGGTTCAACAAAAGTTCAAATTGCAATCTTAACAGAAGATATTAACAATTTGACCGAACACTTAAAAGTACATCGAAAAGATATTGTTTCAAGAAGAAGTTTATTGCAAAAAGTAGCACAAAGAAAACACTTGCTTGCATATTCAACCAAAACTGATTTTAATGAATATAAAGCAATCATTGAAACATTAGGAATTAGAAAATAAGGTTTAAAGTTTTTAACCTTTTTTTAAAAGTTTAATATGGAGTATAATAAGATAAATTAATAATTTAGATAGCATTACAAAAGTTGAGATTTTACAAAAAAATATAAATAAAAACAACTAAACAAATTAAATAAATTTACTAAAAACCTAATATTAAGCATTTTTTTTGCATTACTTAATTAATAAGTAAATTTAATTTTGTTTGTTATACTTACAAACCTCAACTTTTTTCTTACTATCATAATTTATTTAATTACAACAATTACTATTATTTAGTTAATAAATTTGTTATTGTGCATTTAATTTACATTTAAAAAAAGATTATTTTACTTAATGTTAGAATTAAGGTAATGAAAAGGATGATATATAATGGAAAAAAATTTGTTGTAGTAACAGGAGCATCATCAGGAATTGGATATGGTTATTGTCAGTGATTGTTGAAGCAAGGTTATCATATTATTGGAGTATCTCGTCATACAGAATGAGCAAAAGAATTACAACAACAATTTCCTGAACAAACAATTGTTGATTTATCATATGATTTGTCTGTTCCTGAAAATTGTTATGCTTTATTTGAAGAAATAAAACAGTATCATATTGTTTTATTTATTAATAATGCTGGTTTTGGTAAAAAAGATCTTTTTATAACAATTCCTCTAGCAGATGAATTAAAAATGATTAATTTAAATATTCAAGCAGTCCATATTTTAACAAAACTTTTTACGCAATATTTTATTGAGCAGAAAAAAGGACGAATTATTAATATTTATTCCCTGGCTGCTTTTTTTCCTGGACCAGGAATGGCAACTTATTTTATTATGCAACAAAAGCATATATTTTAAGTTTATCTGTTGCTATTAATACTGAATTAAAGAAAACAAAATCACCAGTTCGTGTAGTTACTATTTGTCCTAGAGCCACACAAACTGCGTTTTTTAAAAATGCTGATTTTAAAAAAAATAAAACATTGCCAGGTTTAATGTAATTAGAACGATTTATTAAAAAATCCTTACCAAAAGCATTAAAAATAAAAAGAAAAAATTATTTAATTATTGGTTGAAAAAATCGCTCTTTGAAACGTTTATTTCGTATTATTCCACAAAAATCTTCATTAAATTATACATATTTAATTCAAACTAAAGATTAAAATTTTACTTTAATTTTGTAGAAAACTCTTGATATTTATAAAATATACCTAAAATTAGGTATATTTTTAATATAAGAGGTGAATAATTAATGGAAAAAATAATTGAAGAATTAATAAATAGTTTAACAGATGATCAATTTTTATAATTTCATGAAAAAGTAAAAAAAGAAGCAGAATTAATTAAAAAACAAAAATGCTTAAATGAAATTGATCAAAAATTTAGGGATAAAGGTATTAAATGTCCTAATTGTCAATCTTTTTATTGTGTTAAAAATGGTCATAATCCTGAAGGAAAACAAAAATATTTATACAAAAAATGTCGTGCTAGTTTTGATGCTTTTCGTGATCATTTTACGTATTGAAGTCATTTAAATTATGAACAGTGAAATTTATTGATTCAAATTTCATTATTAGGCCAATCTAGTAAAATGATTTCCCACTTTATTAAAACATCACCGAAAACCGCTTGATATAATCGCCAAAAAATAATGAAATCAAAACAATTAGAAAACACCCAATTAAAATTTAAAACGTTAAATGGCCAAATTCAAATCGATGAAACATTTATTAAAGAAATCCACAAAGGTAATTTTAAAGATAAATTTGATAAAAGAAAAATTCATCTTGATTCATTTTCGACCAACACTAAATGTTGTATTCAAATGGCTGTTGATAGCAATAATAATATTTATGTTAAATCAACCAACACAAAACGATTACAAAAACAGTGAATTATTGAAAATATTAATAAACAATTAATCAAAGAAAATTCAATTATTATTTCTGACATGCAACCATTATATTTATTAGTATCAAAACAAACAAATTCTATTTTATTAGCAACTAAAACTATTATAAATCCTGATGCTAGTTATCGGAAGTTAAATAAAATTAGTAAATTACAATCAAATCTTAAAGAATCCTTAATTCATTATCATGGCTTAGGTTTCACGAACATTCAAAATTATTTAAATCTATGAAAATGAAAATACCAGCATAAAGGTTTAACGCCAAACCAACAATTATCGGTATTATATTTTAACGTATAAAAAAGTTAAATAACAATATTAAAAGTTTATATAATTTTATGGAATGGCAACACTTTTTAGGACACTTTTTATATAGACATTTGTTTTCTAAAAGTAACTGGAGATAAATAATTTAAACTGCCATGAATTAGAATATTGTTATATCAATGCACAAAATCAAAAAGTTCGTATTTTAATTGTGTTAAATTTTTAAATTTTTTACCCTTAATAAATTCAGTTTTAAAAGTTTTGTAAGTTGTTTCAGCCACAGCATTATCATAAGGGCAGCCTTTATTGCTTAATGATCTTTTAATATTAAAAGTTATTAAAATTTCATCAATGATTTTATTTTTAAACTCATTACCACGATCAGTATGAAATAGAGTTATTTGATTTAATGGTCGTGTTATTTTATGAAAAGCTTGTTGGACCAGTTCGGCTGTTTTATTCGGCCCAGCACTATAACCAATTATTTCACGATTAAACAAGTCAATTAATAAACAAATATAATGTCATTTAGCACCAACTTGAACATATGTTAAATCACTAACAATAACTTCATTAGGTTTTTTGTTGTTAAATTGACGATTTAAAATATTATTAATTTGGTCATTATTGACTGTTGTTTTATGATTATGATATTTTAATTTGGTGTATTTAGAAACCAAATTATTTTTGATCATAAAGAATCTGATTTTTCGCCGCGATAAGATGATATCTTTTCTGTTTAAAATAACTTTAATTTTGCGAGCCCCATAAATTTTGCGACTTTTATTAAAGGCACTGATAACTTCTTGTTCATAATTATTAACTTGCTTGTTAATACATTTATTAGTTTGATAATAATACGTTGATTTTGATAAACCCAAAATCTTACATATTTTTCTTACTGAATATTTTGTTTTGTTGTTATTAATTATTGTTATTTTTTGGCCATTATAAGTGCGGCTTGCTTTAAAATGTCATTTTCCATTTTCAAGTCTTTAAGTTCTTTTCGTAAAGTTATTATTTCATTTTCTTCTAGCGCGCGATTGTCTTTTGCTTTAAATGAACCAGAATTATTATAATTTTTAACTCAACTATAAATAGTTGGTTTTGGTAAATTATATTCTTGCCCTAGATTAATAACACTTTTACCATTTTTATATAGCATGACAATTTGTTTTTTAAATTCTTCAGAGTATGAAGTTTTATTTCCCATTTTTATATTCCTTCTTTCTTAATAATTTTATCTAATTTTGAAGTCTATATAATTATGGTCCTAATAATTGTAGCCTATCCATTCTTAAAGTTATCATATTGATGATTTTTTTTATTTCATCAAGAGTTTTCTACAAAATTAAAAAAATTTTATATATGGGTTAATTTATGTCATAAATTAGAAATTCTTTCGGGTCAAAAAAATATATTTTAAAATAATTATTAACCCCCTTGATTTTTTTTTTTTTTTAATAATTGTAAATTGTAAATGCAAATGTAGCACTTTATTGAAAAAAATAAAGTGCTACATTTGCATTTACAATTTACAAAATAAAAAAACAACTTATAAAAAAGTTGATTTATTGTTTTTACTTTCTTAAAAAAATAAGCAAACTTAAATTCGATTGAAAGTAAAATTGGATTTATCAAATTTTTGTTTTTTTTGTTTTCATTTTTTATTACCTTGGGTATTAAATTTCTTTTTTGTATTAGATTGGTTCTTTTTATTATCTAAATATGAATACTCATATTTAAAATTATTATTTTTTTGATTAAAAGTTGCTTTTTTATTACTAGAACTAAAGTTTTTTGTTCCTTGTGGTTTTTGTTTTAAATCATATGTTGTAATATCTAATAACTCAATTTTTTTCTTTTGATATGTACCCAAATGCTGAATTTCTCTTAAATCATTACGATTTGAAACAATTGATATTGCTACACCAGTAGCGCCAGCGCGTGCTGTTCTTCCAATCCGATGAATATAACTTTCTCGTTCTATTGGAATATCGTAATTAATAACATAATCAATATTGTCAATATCAATTCCTCGTGCTGCAACATCAGTGGCAACCATAACTTGCACTTTACCATCCCGGAATAAACGCATTGCCCGCTTTCGTTCATAACGACTTTTATCACCATTAATTGTACAACAAGGAATACCATTATTTGTTAACATTTCAGCAATTTTATTAGTAAAAACTTTTGTATTTGAAAAAATAATACTTCGTTTTGGTTGCAAATGTTTATATAATGCTATTAAAACATCTTCCTTATGAAAAGACAATGCATTTACATACTGCTGTCTAATATTATTTTGTTCAATAACATTTTTTGTAACAACAATTTCAACAGGATTATTTTGATAGTTATTAGCAATTTCTAATACTTGTTTTGACATTGTTGCTGAAAATAATAATGTTTGATATTGTTTAGGAGCATTTTGAAATACTTTATCAAGATCATTTTTAAATCCCATTTTTAACATTTCATCAGCTTCATCTAAAACAATTGTTTTAATTTTATCTAATCGCAATGTTTTACGATTAATATGATCAGCAATTCGTCCTGGAGTTCCCACAATAATATTGCTTTTTCGTAAAGCATAAATTTGACGTTGGATATGTGAACCACCACAAATTAAGGTTGCATTTACACCTTCTAAATAAGTTGCAAATTTTCGAACCTGGTCAATTATTTGGCTTGCTAATTCATGTGTTGGGCATAAAATAATTGCTTGTGGTTGTTTTAAGTGTGTATTTAAGTTTTGCAAAATTGGCAAAATAAAAGCTACAGTTTTACCAGTTCCCGTATGGCTTTTACCAATAATATCTTGATTATTAAGAGCCACTGGAATAGCTTTTTCTTGAATTTCAGTTAGGTTAGTATAACCCATTTTAACAATCATCCGCTGTAATGATGGGTATAAATTTAATGTATTAAAATTCATTTAGTCTCCTTTAAAATTTAGTATAAATAGTTTAGTTGTTTTTTTAACATTACAGCTGTTGAATTTACATATTAATATTATTTTAGATAACAGAATAAATTAAAATTTAACAACATATTAATTATATATTAAAAAATTAATAAAATAAATCATTTTCCCTAGAAATTAAAATGAATTTTATTATAATTTTAGAACCACAAGCAAAATTAAAAGGAATGAATCCCGTTGAATACAGAAAATCATTCCTATAAATTACTTTCTATATGTCTATTTTTATTGACATATGGCGTCCTGTACGATGAATCGGCAAAAAAACAATTCTTGTGAGATTGTTTTTTTATTTTTCTATTAAAAAAATAAATTTATTTGCATTATTCATAGGATAGTATCTTTAAATTTAGAACTTTTATCATAAAAACAGATGTTATTCTGTTTTCCCTACACAAAATAAATGATATTTTTATAAATTTCCTTTCAATAAAGGTATTATCCATTGAATAATGCAATGCTTAAAAATTAATATTTTGATACTTAAAGATGGATAACTCATCTATGGCACGAAGCCTTAAAGAAAGTGTGAAAGCGAGTGGATTTATTCCTATTTATTTCTTCAATTCTCGGCAAGATTAATCACTTGCGAAATGTCAGAGCGCGTGTTTTTTGACTTGTTTTCATAAAAAGAGTGTTATTAAAACGAAAAAAACAATATCGGACACTAAAAAAACAAGATGGTTGGAACTCCAAAAGGTTATTTTCTTTATATAAAGTTGTCTAGGTATGGATGAAGCGTAATTAATAACTGGGTAAACTTTTTTTGTTTATTTCCGTAGGGGGATAAACTCTGTCTAAATATCCTACCGCCCCCGCTCACCCCCCAAAAAAAGTGAAGCGGGCGGCGAATTAAATAAATACTAAAATACAAAATACATTATTTACTAAATATCAAAATATTAACCAATAAAAAAATAATATTTTTTTACAGAAAGGAAAATATTTGATAAAAAAATGAAATAAAAAAATTGAAAGTAAATTACAAGAATTAATGATACGAGCTTATCCAGTTTCAGTAGATGAAATAACTGATGAATATTGAGTATTAGGCAAAACTAATTAATGAAAGGATTATTATAATGACAGAATATAAAAGTTTGTATATTAATAAAACTTGAAATGAAATAACAACTTCATTTGATTGAATTAATTGTAACCTTGTTAATTGTCGTGTTTCTCATCATAAAAATCATTATGATTTGCAATGTTTAGAATGAGCAAAAATGTACTTAAATTTATTTAAAAACAAATGAGATGTAATTGCTTCTTATATGCAGCATTACAAAATTAACGATATTTTAGATTTGGCTTCCGATGGATGAAAAATATTACAAATTGACAAAAAAATAAACCAAATAAATTAAAATATATTATTGCAATTGACCCTGCTGGAGGTGGGCAAACTGGTATTATTATTTATAATGTTTTGCAACAGAAAATAATTAATAATATTACTTTTCATTCTAAAAACGAAGAAGAAGCAATAAATAATATCTATTTAATATTAAACAACTTTCAAAAGCAAACTTGTTCTTATTTAAATAAAGTTCTTGTAATAATTGAAGATTATCAACTTCATAAGGGATTAAAAATAACAAACCCACTATCTACACCTAAATTTATCGGTGGTTTTAAAAGTTTTATTCAAATACCTATTTAATTTAAAATATGTTTTACAATCACCAGTTGCTAAGAAAAATTATAGCTATAAAGGAAATATTAAAATGACAGAGCATTAACACGATGCATGAAAACATTTACAATATTTTTTAACAAAAGAAGTTGATAAAAATGGCACAAACAAAAAGCAATTTATCGAAAAAAACAGTTAGCAGTAAAACAAAAAATAAAATAGTTAATAAATTAGAATTAACTGTTAGATTACACGAAAACCCGATTAAAACTAAGATTAAAGCGATTGTTGCTGGTTGCGTTGAAGTTGATGCATGTTCTGCTAAATGTCAGTGAGAGGGATTAAATTATTCAACATTATCAATATATAATCCGCCAATTGTATCTGAGTTTTTGAAATTAAAAAAAGATGATGAGATAAAAATTAAAGGCTCGGTATTTAATCAACTAAATTTAAAAAATAAACGTTATTTTTTTTCTTTTCGAGTAGATAGCTTTGAAATTATAAAAAAAGCAATTATAAAAAGAACAAATATCAAAAAATAAGGAAGTGAAGAAATGATAAAAAATGTAAAGTATGTTCTAATTGATGAAAACAATGAACCGATTAAAAATGAGAATCATAGTTTTAATATCAAAACTGCAGAAGTTATTTTAGAGAATTCCTTTAATTTTGTAGAAAACTCTTGATATTTATAAAATATACCTAAAATTAGGTATATTTTTAATATAAGAGGTGAATAATTAATGGAAAAAATAATTGAAGAATTAATAAATAGTTTAACAGATAATCAATTTTTATAATTTCATGAAAAAGTCAAAAAAGAAGCAGAATTAATTAAAAAACAAAAACGCTTAAATGAAATTGATCAAAAATTTAGGGATAAAGGTATTAAATGTCCTAATTGTCAATCTTTTTATTGTGTTAAAAATGGTCATAATTCTGAAGGAAAACAAAAATATTTATGCAAAAAATGTCATGCTAGTTTTGATGCTTTTCGTGATCATTTTACGTATTGAAGTCATTTAAATTATGAACAGTGAAATTTATTGATTCAAATTTCATTATTAGGCCAATCTAGTAAAATGATTTCCCACTTTATTAAAACATCACCGAAAACCGCTTGATATAATCGCCAAAAAATAATGAAATCAAAACAATTAGAAAACACCCAATTAAAATTTAAAACGTTAAATGGCCAAATTCAAATCGATGAAACATTTATTAAAGAAATCCACAAATGTAATTTTAAAGATAAATTTGATAAAAGAAAAATTCATCTTGATTCATTTTCAACCAACACAAAACGATTACAAAAACAGTGAATTATTGAAAATATTAATAAACAATTAATCAAAGAAAATTCAATTATTATTTCTGACATGCAACCATTATATTTATTAGTAGCAAAACAAACAAATTCTATTTTATTAGCAACTAAAACTAGTACAAATCCTGATGCTAGTTATCGGAAGTTAAATAAAATTAGTAAATTACAATCAAATCTTAAAGAATCCTTAATTCATTATCATGGCTTAGGTTTCGCGAACATTCAAAATTATTTAAATCTCTGAAAATGAAAATACCAGCATAAAGGTTTAACGCCGAACCAACAATCATCGGTATTATATTTTAACGTATAAAAAAGTTAAATAACAATATTAAAAGTTTATATAATTTTCTTTTAAAGTTATCATATTGATGATTTTTTTTATTTCATCAAGAGTTTTCTACAAAATTAAAAATTAATTCAACATCTTTTAACTGTTCAATCTTGGTATAATTATTATTTTCCATGCCAAATTCTTCTCCTTGATAAAGATATGGCGTTCATCGTAGTAACAAGACAACAGCCGCTAAAGACGTAGCTAATTCAAAACGATAATTTTCTGAATCACCAAAGCGTGATAATGCGCGTGGTTGATCATGATTATTTAAAAAATTAGCTAACCAACCACCTGCTGCTTGCACTGGGCTCTGTCATTCATTAATTTTTGCTACTAGTTTAGCTGGCTCATAGGGCGCTAATTTTCATTTTTCATTATTTAAATAATAAATTTTTAAATGATGAAAAATGAAAGCCATATTTAATTCTTGTGCCACTGGCTTTGTATATAAAATTGCTTGTTTTATTGATGTTGATGATAACTAACCAACAGTAATAATATCATTTGTTTTCAAATAATTATTTTGAGCCATTTCTTGTAAATATGTATGAACTTGTGGTGTATCAGTATAATATTTCCGACCATCACCAGTTAAATCATTTTCAAAAGTATTTGGTTTGCCAATTAAATTAATAACATCAAATCGTAACCCTCGTACTCTTTTTTGTAATCAATAGTTAACAATTTGATAAATATCTTGGCGTAAACTTTCATTCGTTCAATTTAAATCAGCTTGTGTTTTATCAAATAAATGTAAATAAAACATTTTTAATTCATCGTGATATTCTCATACTGAACCACCAAACTTACTTTGCCAATTATTTGGACGCTTTGCTTTGTCGCCAGGAAGAAAGAAGAATCGTTGCAAATAATCTGAATTTCCTGTCTGTGCTTTTTGAAATCATTCATGTTCTGTTGAACAATGATTAAAAATTATATCCATCATAATAAAAATGTTCCGTTTTTTTGCTTCTGTAACTAACATTTCAAAATCATCCATTGTTCCAAAAAGCGGATTAATATTTTTGTAATCTGAAACATCATAACCATTATCTTTTTGTGGTGACACATAAATTGGATTTAATCATAAATAATTAACTCCTAGCATTGCTAAATAATCTAATTTTTGAATAATTCCTTGTAAATCGCCAACACCATCATGATTGATGTCATAAAACGATTGTGGGTGAATTTCATACACAATCGCTTCTTGAAAATTTATTTTATTCATTGATAATCTCCTCTATAGTTTCAAAGATTTATTTGTTAATATTTTCAACTGCTTTTGGTTTTTTTTAAAACTAATTAAACTTGTCCCCTTAACTTGTAATATTTCATCTCGTAATTTTGTAAAACGTGGAAGTTTTTCTAAAAATCATGTTAAGGCCATTGTTACGCTCATTGTTAGTATTAAATTGTCAAGAAAAATGGATACGAAAAAGAACTCTAAGAATGAAGTATGTACTCAACGGGGCTCATTCCTTTTAATTTTGTAAAGTACGGTAATTATTATAAAAATTTACATAATTATGTGTAACTTTCATTAAAACTTCTTTTGTTCTGTTGCTTTTAATAATTAAATTTAAACATTCATATTTATAAGATTTAAATAACGTTTCACAACAACCATTATCAGCAGGATTGCCTTTCCGAGACATTGACATTCACATATCTAATTGACCAGTTAAAATATTTCATTCTTGTTTAATGTACTGAATACCATGATCAATATGGATTATTACATTTTTAGGTTTATTTCTTTTAACCCAAGCGTTTTTAAGACTTTGAAAAACAAAACCATTACTAAAATTAGATGAAATATTTCAATCAATAATTTCACCATTATGAATATCACGTATTATTGTTAAATAAAATGGATAGGCTCCAATTATTAGGACCATAATTATATAGACTTCAAAATTATATAAAATTATTAAGAAAGAAGGAATATAAAAATGGGAAATAAAACTTCATACTCTGAAGAATTTAAAAAACAAATTGTCATGCTATATAAAAATGGTAAAAGTGTTATTAATCTAGGACAAGAATATAATTTACCAAAACCAACTATTTATAGTTGAGTTAAAAATTATAATAATTCTGGTTCATTTAAAGAAAAAGACAATCGCACACTAGAAGAAAATGAAATAATAACTTTACGAAAAGAACTTAAAGACTTGAAAATGGAAAATGACATTTTAAAGCAAGCCGCACTGATAATGGCCAAAAAATAACAATAATTAATAACAACAAAACAAAATATTCAGTAAGAAAAATATGTAAGATTTTGGGTTTATCAAAATCAACGTATTATTATAAAACTAATAAATGTATTAACAAGCAAGTTAATAATTATGAACAAGAAATTATCAGTGCCTTTAATAAAAGTCGCAAAATTTATGGGGCTCGCAAAATTAAAGTTATTTTAAACAGAAAAGATATCATCTTATCGCGGAGAAAAATCAGATTCTTTATGATCAAAAATAATTTGGTTTCTAAATACACCAAATTAAAATATCATAATCATAAAACAACAGTCAATAATGACCAAATTAATAATATTTTAAATCGTCAATTTAACAACAAAAAACCTAATGAAGTTATTGTTAGTGATTTAACATATGTTCAAGTTGGCGCTAAATGACATTATATTTGTTTATTAATTGACTTGTTTAATCGTGAAATAATTGGTTATAGTGCTGGGCCGAATAAAACAGCCGAACTGGTCCAACAAGCTTTTCATAAAATAACACGACCATTAAATCAAATAACTCTATTTCATACTGATCGTGGTAATGAGTTTAAAAATAAAATCATTGATGAAATTTTAATAACTTTTAATATTAAAAGATCATTAAGCAATAAAGGCTGCCCTTATGATAATGCTGTGGCTGAAACAACTTACAAAACTTTTAAAACTGAATTTATTAAGGGTAAAAAATTTAAAAATTTAACACAATTAAAATACGAACTTTTTGATTTTGTGCATTGATATAACAATATTCGAATTCATGGCAGTTTAAATTATTTATCTCCAGTTACTTTTAGAAAACAAATGTCTATATAAAAAGTGTCCTAAAAAGTGTTGCCATTCCAATTTTTATTTTATTATTTTTGTAATTATTGATTTTTATTTTTAATTTGTTATAATTTTATTAACTTTTTATGATTTAGTTTTACAGTATACATATTAATAAAATATTTATTTACAAAGAAGGGTGTCAGATTCAAATGGATACAAATTATGTACAAAATGAACAAGATAATGTTCAAACCAATGTTATTAAAAATAAAAAACCAGATAATTTATGTCGAGCAGGATGTATTATAGCAATTGTTATATCATCGTTAGCATTGATAGGTTTTTCAATTGGTGGTTTAATGTTATTAGTAACAGCTACTATGAGTTATGGTTTTTATATGGTTACTGGGATTTTTTATTTAATAATTGCTGGAATCGAAATAATACCAATTATTATGTGTAATAATGTTTTAAAAGGAAAAGCAGAATCAAATCTTGCGGCGGGCGTTATTTCTTTAATTTTTTCAGGTTTGATTAGTGGTCTTTTAATTTTAATTGGTAAATATGAAAATGAAAAACCACAAGTATTAGCTACTAATTAGTTAAAATTTAATTAACAATTAAATTAGCAACAAAGTTATTATTGAAGTAATAACTTTTTAATTTATAATTTAAGAAAATAAATTGCTAATTAGTATTATTTTTTGCAAATAATTTGAAAAATAAGTTAAATTACTTTTTATTTTTATTTTTGCAAGATAATATAAAATATATTGTTTAAATAAAATGAGGTATAAATAATGAAAAAAATATTAGGTATTTTAAGCATTCTTTTATTAGGCGCGACAAGTAGCTTTGGAATGTATGGTTGTGTAACAAGAGGTAACAATTTACCAAAAACTAATGAATATACAGCAGAAGCGAATCAAGATATTGAAACTTTTTATGAAATAATAACATTAATTAAAAAGAAAATTAAAACTTGATGAGATACTAAGGCACTAATTGATATTAATAATTATTTTAATGATATTGCTAAATTTAATGAATTTATTACAACTTTAAAACCAGATGAATCAAAAACTTTTATTGGTGGGGAAATTAGCAAATGATCTTTTTTAAAACAGTTAATTAATGATTTTAAAAAAGAAATTAATAATATTAATAGTGAACTTGTTATTACTTATGATAATTTTTATCGTAAAATAGAAAAAGAATTCCCAATATTATTGTCAGATGATAGTATTAGATTAAAAGTAAATAAAATTAATTTTAATAACATATCAAAATTAATTGATAATAATGAAGAAAATTTAAATGCAATTAAAATTAATTTTGATATTAATTATTCAGTTAAATTTAAAGAATTTGACCAAGTTTATGAAAGTAACGGGTTAGTTATTGCTAGTAATAATCTGGAAGTTCTAACTAATGTTCAAGAAAAGGTTGAATCATGATTTATAAACTTTATTCATGATTTATTTATTAAGCAAGAAAATAAAATTACTGATAATTCAAATCAACATTTTAATGATATTAATACGAATAGTACAATTTGACCAATTATTAAACAAGAATTAGATAAAAAAAATATAATAACTAATTCTCAACCTTATTTTTCTCAGTTTTTTGATACTTTAAATTTATGAAGTCGATTTTATAAACCTGATTCAATATTAACCTTAGTAGGGGAAGGGTATCAACCAGATAAATTAACGGCAGAAAACTTTTTAAAACTTTATAAAGAACATAACAAGACTATTCTTAGTGAAAATAAATATTATTTAAAAGCAGATATAAGATATTTTTTGCCAAGTAATTTAACAATTGAGAATTTACCTTTTAAAGATAAATCTCCACAGTGAAGGACATTAAATACACCAATTAAAGTTTTAGTACCAAAAGATAAAGTTGATCAACAATTACAGCAATTTGCAGAAAAAACAATGGCGTTTTGACGTTATTATCAGTTAGAAACTTATGATAATAAACTTGTTTTTAAGATGAACCAATCAGATTTTGATGTTTTACTTAAAAAAGTTAGTTTATTTAAACCAGAAAATTCAATTGATGCAAAAATGACACTAATTTTTGAGACTATTTTTAATCTTTTTAATAATACTGTTGCTGACACAGGAAAGATTAAATGATACATTTATAAACCTAATGTAGCAGATTCAGCAGAGAAAAAAGTTATTTCAAAATTTAAAATGGAAACAATAAATGATGATAAAAATATTACAATTCAACTATTTAGAAACCATTATACTAGCGGAAATTATCCAATTTACTATATAAATTTATCTTACAATGATTTTGGTTATAGTTTCTTTTTTACTCCTGATCGACAAGAAAGTAATATTAAAAATGATGATTATTCATTTTTACAAAAAATAGAATTTAAGGTTGTTTAAGTTTATATCAATTAATTATAAGAAACAAAGTGGTGTTATCTAACAGATAACACCACTTTTATTCCGCAGTTTATTAAACTTAATTTTACATTAATTTAGGAATAATGTTATAATGATATGAGCAAAATATAATGAAAGTTATAAAGGTGATGGTAATGAAAATATATGTTCTAAAAAAATATCAAAAATTTATTAATATTTTCTTTATTATTTTTCTTGCTTATATTTTATTTTCATCATGGTTTTCAATTATTGATATTGATGGTAATTATAGTTTTTTAAATATTACATTAAATTTATTTTATCTTGTTTGATCAAGTTTTATTTTTCTCTTTTTTATGGGAATTTTAGCTCAAATTTTGATTAATTTTAAGCAATTAAAAAAGACAACAATTTCAGCGTGGAAATTAATTTTATTTTCTAATTGACAAATTATTATTTTATGACTTTGTAATATTGTTTTAATTTCATACATATTATTTTTTGGTTATACTTCAATAATTTTTCAATTGCAAAATATAATTGCATATGAAACAATATATTCTTTTCTAGTTATTTTATGCTATGTTTTTTATGCAATTTTTACCATTAGTTTTATTGTAATGCTAATATTGTTTCGCTTATATATTGGTTATTTAAAAAACATTAATGATGTGATTGCTTCTAGTTACTATACATTTTGTAAATGTACTTTAACCAGTATTGTTATTACCCAACAAAGTCAATTAACAATGTCAATTTTATTAATAATTTATATAAATTATGATTTTAATCAATGATTTATTAAAAAAGCTAGTATTGTTGATAATCTTCGTAAAACAGAATTATTAACACAATTTAAAAAACAAACAACGCCACCTAATCTTTATTTTAACTAAATTCAAATATTAACAAAAAAGAAGAAGAAAGAGTGTGAAAAAATGACAGGTTTTAAGTTATTATTTAAAAACAATTTTAAAAACACGGTTAAAAATAAAATTCAATTTTTTGGTTTAGTTGTTTTAGTATTTTTGACTAGTTTTATTTTTACAATTATTGAGGTTTCTAAACAACGAGTAGAGAATAATTATAATACTTTTATTTCTGAACAATTAAGTAATCAACATGATTTTGCTGTTAGTTTTACTAATACTACTTATGTTAAAAATTCAAATGGGGAACCAGATCAGTTTGAAAAAATTACAGATAGTGGGGTTCGTCAAAACGCAATTTTAGAATTTATTAACGAACAATTAAAGAATCGAGATGAGCATTTTATTTATAATCGTGTTGAAGCACGAACATTTAGTTTGGGAAATAATAAAGTTATTAAAGCAGTAACATTAAGTCCTTATCAAGAAATTGATAAATTTATTGTTGCTAATGGAATGCCGTTAACTTTTTATATGAAATATTTATTATCGATTAATCAAGAAACAATGCATTGGATTTATTTTACCCCTGAGTTTGCTCGTAAAAATAATATTAAAATTAATGATATTATTCGATTACAACCCGATAGATATGGAACAACAATTAAAGTTGCTGATAGTGAATTAAAAGGTGTTGATTTAACTCCATATGAAAAAGAAGATATTAATAAATGATTGCCGAAATCACCATATTCAAATGAAAATTGGTTTCGAGTGGTTGGGTCTGGACAATCAGCGGATTATGTTACACCAATTATTGATGCAGTACATCCGTTTCCAAATATGAAAAATGAAGGAATTGCATATTTAGATCCGCGATTATTTGGTTTAGTTGAAGATACAGTTGAAGATACAGCTGGTAATAAATATCCTGTAACAAAGTTAGATTTAACAAAACAAATTTTAATTCCAGAAAGTCAATTAGAACGAGAAATTTATTATGTTGGAAAATTTCAGCAGACAAAAGTTGACCAAATGCGAAGTAATTATAGTCAAACAATTAATAATTATTTAAATACTGACCAGGGAAAACATATTGGTTTAAATTGATATTATGTTAAAACATTATCAACTGGTTTACCAATTGCTACGTTTCGGACAGATAATCGTTATGAATTTGCAAAACGAATTACATACTTTACGTCAACATTAAGTGCTTTTATTAATGGCTCTTATATTTTAATTACAATTTTACTAATTATTTCGTTTTTTGTATTAATTCTAGTTGTCCGTCGACAAATTGATGCAACTGGATCACAAAATGGATTGTTACGAGCATTAGGATATCGTCGTCGTGTATTAACCTTTAGTTATATTTCCTATCCATTAATGATTGCATTAATTGGTGGAATAGTTGGTTATGGAACGGGAATTAGTGGCCAATTTACTGTTAAATATTTATTTGGTTCATATTTTAATTTACCATATGGAAATTTTGTATTTGCACTATTAGCATTAGTAATTTGTGTTTTATTTATTTTCACTTTACTAACTTGTGTCACAATGATTAGTGGAACAATTATGATGGTTTCAAGAACACCGTTACAATTAATTCGTAAAGAAAAAACAGTTTCACATGGTAGTTTTAAAAAAAATGTTTATAAAATGTTTGCAATTCGCAAAACATTTGATGCACGATTTCAAGCAGTACAATTATCTAATTCAATCGGAAAAATGGTAGGGGTATCTTTAACAATGATTATTAGTACCATTATGATTACAATGTCAACAACAATTCCAATTATCTTACAAAATAATATTCGTTATTCATACGAAGTAGATAATTATAAAACCCTAGTTGAATATAATAGTCCGATTTATAATTTACCAACAAGTTTTTTGCGAACATATGATCCAAGTCAAAAACCATGAGATAGTAAAAAAAGTCTTTTAGCTAATACAACAAATATGACAACAGATGTTAATCAATATCTTACTGATTTTGAAACAGGGCAAATTAATTCTGAAAATTTTGCTCCAACTTATCAAGCAGATGATATGCGGTCATTGTTATATCGTAATATTTCAAAAGAATTTTTGCAAAGTAATAAATTAACTTCAAGTAATCCGGGTTTATCAAAAGCAATTTGTAGTACGACATGAGGTGATTACAATGATTTTGGTCTAAATCTTTTAACAAAATCAACCATTGAGCAATATTTACGGACAACAGAAACGGCTCGTGAACATATTGATATTTTAGAAAAATCTCGATTATTTTATTGAAAATATCGGGAAACTATTGGTTTAAACATTAAACGTGCAGATTATTTTGATTCACGAGGGAATTTAAATTTAAATGATAAGTTAAGAAACAATATTTTTACCCAAAGTGATTATAAACGAGATTTTGAAGAAGGAAACCAAACGATTACATTAGCTAATAATCATTTTCGTCCAGCATTAGAACAACCATTGTCTGTATCTTTTTATGATGTTTTAAATTCAGCAACAGGAAATGAGTTTAATACACGTTTAAAAAAAACAATGTATGATTTATATAATTGAATTTATGCTTACTTTGTAGAAAATGTTAATCATTGTTTTATTCAAGGAGTATATTCATGTTCTCCGCAAACTGTTCGGTTAAAAATGCAAGAAGCATTTAATCAAAACAATGGTAATTTTAATTTAACCTTCGGAGTAATTCCGTTTAATCCATTAACAGATGATCGGGGAACAATGATTAATGCTGAATTAAATAGTATTGAGTTTAAGATTTACGGAATTAGTCGCACATTTAAAAACCAAGCATTAACTAATAAAAATGGTGCGAATTTAAATGAAAAATTATTTACAGCAAGTAATAATATTGTTTTAAATGAAACATTATCTAAACGCTTAAATGTTACAGTTGGAAATCAAATTAGTCCGCATTTGATTCGCAAAGCATTAGTTGATAGTAACCAAGGTGTTACTTCTGATCAAATTTTACAAGGTTGAGATGCAAGTGATGTAACAGGTGATGATGCTCAAGCACAAGGACGAGTTGATAAATTAATGTTTAATGGGGATAATAAATATAAAAATAAGGTTATAGATGAAAATAATGAATATGTTTTAGAAAGTAAAATTTATGCACTTGACCCAAATTTTACAAAACCATCAATTTTAAACGATAAAATTGTTGATGGAAGTTATCGAGTAAGTAATCAAACGAGCAATCAAACTTTTACAGTTATTGGTATTACTAATCAATATGGTTCACCACGAGCTTGAATTAATGAAGATGGGGCACAACAATTACTAAAATATGATAAAACACGGAATTATTTATTACAATTATTTTTAAACGAATGAATGAATTCATTTATCAAGAACGATCCTAAATTAACATCATCAAGACAAAAGAGTTTAAACTTGTTAGAAGAATTTATTAAAGAGCATTCAAGTACACCTGTTGATAACTTATGAAATGAGTTTGTTGAATATTGAAGCGTACATCAAAGTTCAGTTAATTGAATTGCTGTCTTTGAAAATGAATATCCGATTTTTAATTATAAAATTTCTAATAGTGCTAAAATTGATGATATTGAAACAGGACTAGGAACAAGTCAATTATTTGGTGATTATAGTTTTTATGGTTTAAATGGTGGCATTAGAAGTGAAATTTCTTATCCACCATACGCAAATAGTACTTTTGGTAGTTTAATGCCAATTGCTGAAGCACAAGCAATTTTAGGAAATATTTCAAAAGCAGTTAATGGTATTATCTTCTTTATTATTGGAATTTCGTTTGTATTAGGTTTTATGATTATTATTTTAACAAGTAATATTGTTATTGCGGAAAACCAAACAATTATTGCAACAATGAAAGTATTAGGATATCGAAATCGTTATATCACAAAATTAGTTATTGGAATGTATATTCCCATTATTGTAATAATGACAATTGCCGGCTTTGGCTTTGGATGATTATTCTTAATTATTTCTAACATGATATTAATTCGAATTGGAATAGTTTTACCACTGTTTATGGATGTAATGATTCCATTTATTGCAATTGGAAGTGGATTATTATTATACTTTATTGCATATTTAATTAGTTGATTCAATATGAATCGAATTAATCCATTGATTGCAATTATGAATGCGGATTAAGGAGGAATAATTAAAATGAAAAAATTATTAGCAACGGTTGCAGTTGGAATTATAGCTTCAGGGCCATTAATGTCTATAGTTAGTTGTACTAAAAATGATAATTGAAATAATATTACAGTTGATCTACCAGTTTTACCAGTTGAAGTAACTGGTTTTGTTAGAGCTGATTTTAAAACAATTGATCCACAAAATAATAAACAAACTATTCCTGAATTATTCCAACAATTAGCGCAATTGTTTCAAAGGACAAAATGAAACTTTGATCAATTAATAAAAAAATATAAATTTAATAATCAATCAAAACCAATTGATAAAATTGATTTGTATCGTAATGGTCAATACGAATTAAACTTTAGTGATGGAACAAATTTAAATACAATAAAAATTAATAAAACAGTAACAACTTCAAATCATTTAGCTGATAAAGTAAAAAGTATTGATTTAGGGCAAATTACTGATGCACGACCAAAAACAATTTTAATTGCCACTATTTTTAACAATATGCAACTTATTTCAGAATTAGATAAGTTTGGTGAGCATTTTATTGGGCCACAAACATCAAAAATATGAAACCGACAAATTGATAAAGTTGATAAAATTATGATTGAACCTGATCAAACTGGAGCAACTTTAATTTCAGGAAAAGACCATTGGTCAGAAGATGATAACCCAGCAACAGATTATTATGGTTCAGTTAAAGTGTATTTTTCTGTTGTACCACCAGAACCTCCAACGGTAAAAGAGGATTTAGGACAAATGAAGTTAACAACAAATTTAGGCAAATTACCAAAAGTAACTATTTTACAAGTAATGATGATGTTTATTAGTGTTAACTTTGTTAGTAAGTTAAATTGACTAAGTGCTTTATTAAATGATTTATATTTAGAAATTAACCCCGATAACAAAGGTGGAACAATTACTGATTATGATAAATCAGAATACTATACTGGTAGTGTTAACATAAGTTTTAGTTAATTACATATTAATAAAAATTATTTGCATTAATTTTCTAATTTCGCAATTTATTTTTAATTTTGTAGAAAACTCTTGATGAAATAAAAAAAATCATCAATATGATAACTTTAAAAGAAAATTATATAAACTTTTAATATTGTTATTTAACTTTTTTATACGTTAAAATATAATACCGATGATTGTTGGTTTGGCGTTAAACCTTTATGCTGGTATTTTAATTTTCAGTGATTTAAATAATTTTGAATGTTCGTGAAACCTAAGCCATGATAATGAATTAAGGATTCTTTAAGATTTGATTGTAATTTACTAATTTTATTTAACTTCCGATAACTAGCATCAGGATTTGTAATAGTTTTAGTTGCTAATAAAATAGAATTTGGAATGGCAACACTTTTTAGGACACTTTTTATATAGACATTTGTTTTCTAAAAGTAACTGGAGATAAATAATTTAAACTGCCATGAATTCGAATATTGTTATATCAATGCACAAAATCAAAAAGTTCGTATTTTAATTGTGTTAAATTTTTAAATTTTTTACCCTTAATAAATTCAGTTTTAAAAGTTTTGTAAGTTGTTTCAGCCACAGCATTATCATAAGGGCAGCCTTTATTGCTTAATGATCTTTTAATATTAAAAGTTATTAAAATTTCATCAATGATTTTATTTTTAAACTCATTACCACGATCAGTATGAAATAGAGTTATTTGATTTAATGGTCGTGTTATTTTATGAAAAGCTTGTTGGACCAGTTCGGCTGTTTTATTCGGCCCAGCACTATAACCAATTATTTCACGATTAAACAAGTCAATTAATAAACAAATATAATGTCATTTAGCGCCAACTTGAACATATGTTAAATCACTAACAATAACTTCATTAGGTTTTTTGTTGTTAAATTGACGATTTAAAATATTATTAATTTGGTCATTATTGACTGTTGTTTTATGATTATTATATTTTAATTTGGTGTATTTAGAAACCAAATTATTTTTGATCATAAAGAATCTGATTTTTCGCCGCGATAAGATGATATCTTTTCTGTTTAAAATAACTTTAATTTTGCGAGCCCCATAAATTTTGCGACTTTTATTAAAGGCACTGATAATTTCTTGTTCATAATTATTAACTTGCTTGTTAATACATTTATTAGTTTGATAATAATACGTTGATTTTGATAAACCCAAAATCTTACATATTTTTCTTACTGAATATTTTGTTTTGTTGTTATTAATTATTGTTATTTTTTGGCCATTATCAGTGCGGCTTGCTTTAAAATGTCATTTTCCATTCGTGATTGTTTGTTTTCTTTTCGCAAGTAAATTAATTCATTTTCTTCTAGTGTGCGATTGTCTTTTGCTTTAAATGAACCAGAATTATTATAATTTTTAACTCAACTATAAATAGTTGGTTTTGGTAAATTATATTCTTGCCCTAGATTAATAACACTTTTACCATTTTTATATAGCATGACAATTTGTTTTTTAAATTCTTCAGAGTATGAAGTTTTATTTCCCATTTTTATATTCCTTCTTTCTTAATAATTTTATCTAATTTTGAAGTCTATATAATTATGGTCCTAATAATTGTAGCCTATCCAATTTGTTTGTTTTGCTACTAATAAATATAATGGTTGCATGTCAGAAATAATAATTGAATTTTCTTTGATTAATTGTTTATTAATATTTTCAATAATTCACTGTTTTTGTAATCGTTTTGTGTTGGTTGATTTAACATAAATATTATTATTGCTATCAACAGCCATTTGAATACAACATTTAGTGTTGGTTGAAAATGAATCAAGATGAATTTTTCTTTTATCAAATTTATCTTTAAAATTACCTTTGTGGATTTCTTTAATAAATGTTTCATCGATTTGAATTTGTCCATTTAACTTTTTAAATTTTAATTGGGTGTTTTCTAATTGTTTTGATTTCATTATTTTTTGGCGATTATATCAAGCGGTTTTCGGTGATGTTTTAATAAAGTGGGAAATCATTTTACTAGATTGGCCTAATAATGAAATTTGAATCAATAAATTTCACTGTTTATAATTTAAATGACTTCAATACGTAAAATGATCACGAAAAGCATCAAAACTAGCACGACATTTTTTGCATAAATATTTTTGTTTTCCTTCAGGATTATGACGATTTTTAACACAATAAAAAGATTGACAATTAGGACATTTAATACCTTTATCCCTAAATTTTTGGTCAATTTCATTTAAGCGTTTTTGTTTTTTAATTAATTCTGCTTCTTTTTTGACTTTTTCATTAAATTATAAAAATTGATCATCTGTTAAACTATTTATTAATTCTTCAATTATTTTTCCCATTAATTATTAACCTCTTATATTAAAAATATACCTAATTTTAGGTATATTTTATAAATATCAAGAGTTTTCTACAAAATTAAAGAATTAATTTAAATCAACAATATGTTCCAAATCAAACTTGAATGCAACAACGTGGCTATAATGGCTTATGAATTAGTAAGCATCCAGCAACAGATCTTGAAAAAAATTTAACAAATGCTTTTTTAAGTCATGCTGAATATCCTAACTTACCATTTTATGAAAAACCAGAATTTAATTCATATGAAGAATTATCAAATTTTTTAAATCCAAAAACTAAATCATCTTTAACAAATTTAATTAATAATTATTATCCGACATATATTAATAAATTAAAACAATTAATGGTAAGATTTTATAATTACAGCTAGTAGTTGAGGAAAAAATAATGTTCATAATGTATTAAAATGAATTGATATTTCTCAAGTTCTTGATGCAGATGGATATGGGGTCATTTTTACCATAATATTCAGATTCATGCACAAACATTACAATGTTATTATAATGCTATGGGAAATCACTCATTTTATAATGGTTATTCTTCTGTTCTTGATCCTTTTAGAGTTTTCTTTCATGAATTAGGACATATGTTAGATCATTTTTTAAAAGATAATATGCATTATAAGTATAAGTAATAAACTAAAAGATTTTTTAATAAGTAAAATTATTAATTTTAATAATTGACAAAGTTTAGACAAAGAAAAAATTTTTAAATTATTTCATCTTAGTTCATATTCTTTTTCTATTTTATATGATGTTATTGGTGAAGGATTTGTATATTGGTTTTTAATACCAAATAATGGATAGGCTACAATTATTAGGGCCATAATTATATAGACTTCAAAATTAGATAAAATTATTAAGAAAGAAGGAATATAAAAATGGGAAATAAAACTTCATACTCTGAATAATTTAAAAAACAAATTGTCATGCTATATAAAAATGGTAAAAGTGTTATTAATCTAGGGCAAGAATATAATTTACCAAAACCAACTATTTATAGTTGAGTTAAAAATTATAATAATTCTGGTTCATTTAAAGAAAAAGACAATCGCACACTAGAAGAAAATGAAATAATAACTTTACGAAAAGAACTTAAAGGCTTGAAAATGGAAAATGACATTTTAAAGCAAGCCGCACTGATAATGGCCAAAAAATAACAATAATTAATAACAACAAAACAAAATATTCAGTAAGAAAAATATGTAAGATTTTGGGTTTATCAAAATCAACGTATTATTATCAAAATAATAAATGTATTAACAAGCAAGTTAATAATTATGAACAAGAAATTATCAGTGCCTTTAATAAAAGTCGCAAAATTTATGGGGCTCGCAAAATTAAAGTTATTTTAAACAGAAAAGATATCATCTTATCGCGGCGAAAAATCAGATTCTTTATGATCAAAAATAATTTGGTTTCTAAATACACCAAATTAAAATATCATAATCATAAAACAACAGTCAATAATGACCAAATTAATAATATTTTAAATCGTCAATTTAACAACAAAAAACCTAATTAAGTTATTGTTAGTGATTTAACATATGTTCAAGTTGGCGCTAAATGACATTATATTTGTTTATTAATTGACTTGTTTAATCGTGAAATAATTGGTTATAGTGCTGGGCCGAATAAAACAGCCGAACTGGTCCAACAAGCTTTTCATAAAATAACACGACCATTAAATCAAATAACTCTATTTCATACTGATCGTGGTAATGAGTTTAAAAATAAAATCATTGATGAAATTTTAATAACTTTTAATATTAAAAGATCATTAAGCAATAAAGGCTACCCTTATGATAATGCTGTGGCTGAAACAACTTACAAAACTTTTAAAACTGAATTTATTAAGGGTAAAAAATTTAAAAATTTAACACAATTAAAATACGAACTTTTTGATTTTGTGCATTGATATAACAATATTCGAATTCATGGCAGTTTAAATTATTTATCTCCAGTTACTTTTAGAAAACAAATGTCTATATAAAAAGTGTCCTAAAAAGTGTTGCCATTCCAATCACGAAAAGAATCAAAACTAGCACGACATTTTTTGCATAAATATTTTTGTTTTCATTCAGGATTATGACCATTTTTAACACAATAAAAAGATTGACAATTAGGACATTTAATACCTTTATCCCTAAATTTTTGGTCAATTTCATTTAAGCGTTTTTGTTTTTTAATTAATTCTGCTTCTTTTTTGACTTTTTCATTAAATTATAAAAATTGATCATCTGTTAAACTATTTATTAATTCTTCAATTATTTTTCCCATTAATTATTAACCTCTTATATTAAAAATATACCTAATTTTAGGTATATTTTATAAATATCAAGAGTTTTCTACAAAATTAAAGAAGAAAGGTCACAAGTATGAAAAAAGGTCAAAAAAGAAAACTAAAATTATGACATAAAATTACAATTTGGGGAATCTTAAATGCTTATCCGTTATCATTTTATTAATTGCTGTGTTTGCTTTACCACAAACACCTTGACATTGTAGTTTATTCGCGTTTATCAATATTTTTGTTATATTATTAGCACAAGTAATTTATTATACTCGTCTTTATTTAAAACATAAAAAGAAAGCAACTAAAAATAAACTTATTAAATTGCAATAATTTTAAAAAACTAAAAAGAACACTTTATTCCTAAATAGCATTATTTAAATGGTAAAGTGTTCTTTTTTTATTTTTTGTTAGTTGTAAGATAAATTAAATGATATTTTCGTTTTCCACGACGAATAATCAAATATTTATCAAATAAAAACTTATCTTTTGCTACAAGTAAAGTTTCTTCTTTTACAATTTGCCCATTAATAGTAATTGCACCTTGTTCTAAAAACTCACGACCTTCACGTTTAGAAGAAACAATTTTTGCTTGTACTAATAAATCAAGCAGTGGTAAATTAAGGTTTGTTAAATAAAAATTAGGTAAACTATTATCAAGCTGGTCTAACTGTTGCTCTGATAATTCATGTAAACTGCCTTTAAATAAAGCTTCGCTAACAATTTGTGCTGTTTTTAATCCTGCTGCTTGATGAACAAATAAAGTTACTTCTTCTGCTAGTTTTTTTTGTGCAATGCGTTGTGCTGGTTCATTTTGGTGAGCTGCTTCAAGAACAATAATTTCTTTTTCAGATAACATTGTTAAATAACGTAATAATTTCCCTGCTTCTTGGTCATCTTGGTTATAAAAGAATTGATAAAATTCATAAGGTGATGTTTTTTTTGAATCTAATCAAACTGCCCCTGATTCTGTTTTTCCAAATTTGGAACCATCAGCTTTTGTTAATAAATTCATTGTCAAACCACAAGCTAAATTATCTTCTCCAATTTGTTTATAAATATAATCTGTTCCCGAAGTAATATTTCCTCATTGATCACTACCACCAGTTTGAACAGCACAATCATAATTAATATATAATTGATAAAAGTCATAAGCCTGCAATAATGTGTAAGCAAATTCAGTATATGATAAACCAACTTCAATTCTAGTTGCAATATTTTCTTTTGCTAATAAATAACTAATATTAAAATCTTTACCAACATTTCGCAAAAAATTAATCAAGGTCATTTTTTGCAATCATTCAGCATTATTAACCATTTTAACTTTTGTTCCAATTAATTGTTGCATTTGATTACTAATGGTTTCCACATTATGTTTAATTGTTTTATCATCTAGCAATACCCGTTCTGCTTTTTTCCCGCTAGGATCACAAATCATTCCTGTCCCGCCACCAATAATAGAAATTGGTTGAAATCCAAACATTTCAAAACGTTTTAATAACATAATTTGAATTAAATGACCAACATGTAATGAATCACCAGTTGGATCAAAACCACAATAAACTCCTTTTTTTAATTCTTGCGCTTTTAATAATTTTGCTTCATTAGTTACTTGTTTTAATAGTCCTCTTCATCTTAATTCTTCTAAAATATTTTTTACCATAATTTATCTCCTTTGCTATTTAAAAAACTCTAAATTATTAGAGTTATTTATTATCTACTTTTGAATCTTTTTTAATTGGGCCAGACTTTCCTTCTTCAATAATTTTTTCAGAAATTGATGCTGATGTTTTTTTCAAATCTTCAGTTACCTTAATTCCAGCGTCAATTGCTGAAACTGTTATTTTTGCTAAATCTTTTGCCGCTGCGCGCACATTAGGCGATTTTGCTGCTGCTTTAATTAATTTAACTGCACCATTATCAATTTTCTTTAATGTCTTATAAGCCATTTCTTTTGTTGAAGCAGAATCTAAAATTTCAACTGCACCTTTGACATTTTTAATGTGCAATTCAATATCAGATGCAACTTAATCTGATTCTATTTCTTGCGATTTTTTTCATACAATCTCAATTTTATTAACCATTTTTTTAAGTTGTGGATTATATTTTTTAACTAAATTAATGAAATCTTGTCGTAATTCTGAACCTTTTTTCGGAGCAATTAACATTCCTACTACCATCACTGCCAATGTTTTAACAAATTTAAATGCCATAATTATTCCTTCTCATCAGAATTAGCAAAATCTTTTAATTTATCAACAATTCGATAGGCAATGTCTTTATTACGAGCAATAATTTTCACTCATGCTTTAACGTTTCATTTTGCAAAAGCTTCAAAAACATCAATATAATTTGAAACTTTAACAACATTATCAACAGTAGAATTTAACATTTCTGATTTATAAGTTAAGTCTTCAACAAAATAATAAAATTTCTTAGCAGCAATTGCAACTTTTCGCGCAGCAATAATGCCATAACAGCAAAAAACAATTGCTAAACATAATAAAACAATGATTAAAATTGTTTGTGAAATTAATAAATTATCATTTGTTGCTAACATATATATCATTATTTTCCACCCTTTTTCTAATCGTATTAAATATTACTTTTATATTATAACTTATTTTATAATTTATTTTAAATAATATTAGAATAATTCTTTAATTTTGTAGAAAACTCTTGATATTTATAAAATATACCTAAAATTAGGTATATTTTTAATATAAGAGGTGAATAATTAATGGAAAAAATAATTGAAGAATTAATAAATAGTTTAACAGATGATCAATTTTTAGAATTTCATGAAAAAGTCAAAAAAGAAGCAGAATTAATTAAAAAACAAAAACGCTTAAATGAAATTGATCAAAAATTTAGGGATAAAGGTATTAAATGTCCTAATTGTCTCTTACAACTAACAAAAAATAAAAAAAGAACAACTAAGACTGAACCCCAAAAAGTAAGTAAAATAAAAAAAGATTTTGTTAAATTTTTATAGGGGGTGCATTTTTATATGGCAAAAAAAGGACAAAAATATAACAAATATACATCATAATTTAGAACAAAAATAATTGAGGAAATTAAACAAAAAAGTTGTTGAATAGTAAAAAAACAATATAATATAAATGCAAATACAGTAGGATATTGATGAACAAATCATAAAAAAGGAAAATTAAACAATCCTAAAGGACCTAAAATTTCTTTTGTCAAAAGAAATTTAGAATATTATAAAACAAGGTATGAATTATTAAAAAAGATCCATGACTTTTACAATTAAGCAAACTAAGAATAGTCTCTTTTATTAAACAAAATTGTCGTGAATATTCAATAAAATTATTACTAGAAGTAACAGGGTTAAAACGTAGTTATTGAGATAAATATAAAAATTATGACAGTAGCAAAAAAGATAAAAATGGAATGGCAACACTTTTTAGGACACTTTTTATATAGACATTTGTTTTCTAAAAGTAACTGGAGATAAATAATTTAAACTGCCATGAATTCGAATATTGTTATATCAATGCACAAAATCAAAAAGTTCGTATTTTAATTGTGTTAAATTTTTAAATTTTTTACCCTTAATAAATTCAGTTTTAAAAGTTTTGTAAGTTGTTTCAGCCACAGCATTATCATAAGGGCAGCCTTTATTGCTTAATGATCTTTTAATATTAAAAGTTATTAAAATTTCATCAATGATTTTATTTTTAAACTCATTACCACGATCAGTATGAAATAGAGTTATTTGATTTAATGGTCGTGTTATTTTATGAAAAGCTTGTTGGACCAGTTCGGCTGTTTTATTCGGCCCAGCACTATAACCAATTATTTCACGATTAAACAAGTCAATTAATAAACAAATATAATGTCATTTAGTGCCAACTTGAACATATGTTAAATCACTAACAATAACTTCATTAGGTTTTTTGTTGTTAAATTGACGATTTAAAATATTATTAATTTGGTCATTATTGACTGTTGTTTTATGATTATGATATTTTAATTTGGTGTATTTAGAAACCAAATTATTTTTGATCATAAATAATCTGATTTTTCGCCGCGATAAGATGATATCTTTTCTGTTTAAAATAACTTTAATTTTGCGAGCCCCATAAATTTTGCGACTTTTATTAAAGGCACTAATAATTTCTTGTTCATAATTATTAACTTGCTTGTTAATACATTTATTAGTTTGATAATAATACGTTGATTTTGATAAACCAAAAATATTACATATTTTTCTTACTGAATATTTTGTTTTGTTGTTATTAATTATTGTTATTTTTTGGCCATTATCAGTGCGGCTTGCTTTAAAATGTCATTTTCCATTTTCAAGTCTTTAAGTTCTTTTCGTAAAGTTATTATTTCATTTTCTTCTAGTGCGCGATTGTCTTTTGCTTTAAATGAACCAGAATTATTATAATTTTTAACTCAACTATAAATAGTTGGTTTTGGTAAATTATATTCTTGCCCTAGATTAATAACACTTTTACCATTTTTATATAGCATGACAATTTGTTTTTTAAATTCTTCAGAGTATGAAGTTTTATTTCCCATTTTTATATTCCTTCTTTCTTAATAATTTTATCTAATTTTGAAGTCTATATAATTATGGCCCTAATAATTGTAGCCTATCCAAAATTAAATTTACTTATTAATTAAGTAATGCAAAAAAATGCTTAATATTAGGTTTTTAGTAAATTTATTTAATTTGTTTAGTTGTTTTTATTTATATTTTTTTGTAAAATCTCAACTTTTGTAATGCTATCTTATTTACTAAAGATAATGATTTAATTTGTTATAATAAAAAAAGAGAAGGGTCTGGTGAGGTAATGAAAGATGATTTTGTGATTTACAATGAAACAAAGTTTGATATTAAACCATATGAAGATGATTTTAATGCAATTTTCAAAAAAATTAAAACTTTGTTAGCAATAACTGAGCCATTAGAATTATCATTAATTATTGTTGATGCACAAGAACAATTAGAACTTAATCGAAAATATCGTAACAAAGATTATGTCGCTGATGTTATTACCTTTGCTTTAGAAGAAGAAAATAAGATTGATTTATTTCAATTAACCGGACTACGCAGTTTAGGGGATATTTTTATTTGCTATGAAAAAGCCCTTGCTCAAGCTGCTGAATATAACGATTCTCTTCGTCGTGAATTTGCTTTTTTATTTACTCATGGTATGTTACATATTTTAGGTTATGATCATCAAACTCCAGCTGATGAAGAAAAAATGTTTAATTTACAACGAAAAGTATTAAATGATTTACAAATTAATCGAATTCCAATAAAATAAAAACAGAAAGAAGAAAGGGATACATAATGGCAAAAGAGTCACCAGTCAAGAAAAAAATATTTTTTAAATTACGGAATAAATTTTCAAATGCTTTTCGTGGAATTTATACAGCAATTAAATAAGAATCAAGTTTAATTATTCATTTTATTGTGTCATTGGTTGTTATTGGTCTAGGAATTTGATTGCAAAAAATGGTTCCTAACCAGTTTGGCTATGTTCAATGAGCAATTTTATTATTAACCATTGGAATTGTCATTAGTTTTGAGTTAATTAATACAATGGTTGAAAATTTTGTTGATTTATTATCATTTGAATATAATAATTAATAATTAAAGCAAAAAAAATTAAAGATATTTGTGCCGCGGCAACATTAATTAATTCTATTTTGGCAATTGCAATTGGATTATTAATAATATGTTACCACCGTTAGTGGATGTTATTAAGTTATATTTACACATTAGTTAAAAAGGGGGAGTTAATAAAATGCCAACTTATTTTGAAAAGCTAAAATTATTAAGTAAAAAAGCTTATGCACCATATTCAAATTTTCGTGTTAGTGCAATTTGTTTGTTAAAAGATGGTACAGAAGTTATCGGTGTTAATGTTGAAAATGCAGCATATGCTGCTACGATTTGTGCAGAACGGACAGCTTTGGCACAGTTTTATGCGTTAGGTTATCGTAAAACAGATATTATAAAATTTTACTTATATACTGACAGTAAACAAGCAGGTTCTCCTTGCAAAATATGCCGGCAATTTTTATGAGAATTAGTTGATCATCGGATTCCAATTGAAATTTATAATCAAAAAGGTGAATCATATGTTTTAACAATTAAAGATTTACTACCATATGGCTTTACGAAGGAGGATTTACAATAGTATGGTCAAGAAACATAAAGATGAGGAAGATTTTCAGCAAGATTTCGTTACTGACCATAGTTATCGTCTTGTTCCTGATGATCAATTACAAGAATATATCCATAATAATGCTTTTTATATTAAAATATTTTATGTTTTTTATGACAAACGGTTTTTATTAACTCATCATACTTGAAGAAAAAAACTGACAATGATTTAGAAGCATATTGTAAAAAGTATATTATGTATTTAACCAAGCGTTTGCATCTTGATACAATGGCATTAACTTCTGATGAATTAGCACAAAAATGAGATATTCAATAATATGATATTCCTGGTTATGAAGATGTGATGTTAAAAAAAGTGGAATGGCAACACTTTTTAGGACACTTTTTATATGGACATTTGTTTTCTAAAAGTAACTGGAGATAAATAATTTAAACTGCCATGAATTCGAATATTGTTATATCAATGCACAAAATCAAAAAGTTCGTATTTTAATTGTGTTAAATTTTTAAATTTTTTACCCTTAATAAATTCAGTTTTAAAAGTTTTGTAAGTTGTTTCAGCCACAGCATTATCATAAGGGCAGCCTTTATTGCTTAATGATCTTTTAATATTAAAAGTTATTAAAATTTCATCAATGATTTTATTTTTAAACTCATTACCACAATCAGTATGAAATAGAGTTATTTGATTTAATGGTCGTGTTATTTTTTGAAAAGCTTGTTGGACCAGTTCGGTTGTTTTATTCGGCCCAGCACTATAACCAATTATTTCACGATTAAACAAGTAAATTAATAAACAAATATAATGTCATTTAGCGCCAACTTGAACATATGTTAAATCACTAACAATAACTTCATTAGGTTTTTTGTTGTTAAATTGACGATTTAAAATATTATTAATTTGGTCATTATTGACTGTTGTTTTATGATTATGATATTTTAATTTGGTGTATTTAGAAACCAAATTATTTTTGATCATAAATAATCTGATTTTTCGCCGCGATAAGATGATATCTTTTCTGTTTAAAATAACTTTAATTTTGCGAGCCCCATAAATTTTGCGACTTTTATTAAAGGCACTGATAACTTCTTGTTCATAATTATTAACTTGCTTGTTAATACATTTATTAGTTTGATAATAATACGTTGATTTTGATAAACCCAAAATCTTACATATTTTTCTTACTGAATATTTTGTTTTGTTGTTATTAATTATTGTTATTTTTTGGCCATTATAAGTGCGGCTTGCTTTAAAATGTCATTTTCCATTTTCAAGTCTTTAAGTTCTTTTCGTAAAGTTATTATTTCATTTTCTTCTAGTGCGCGATTGTCTTTTGCTTTAAATGAAACAGAATTATTATAATTTTTAACTCAACTATAAATAGTTGGTTTTGGTAAATTATATTCTTGTCCTAGATTAATAACACTTTTACCATTTTTATATAGCATGACAATTTGTTTTTTAAATTCTTCAGAGTATGAAGTTTTATTTCCCATTTTTATATTCCTTCTTTCTTAATAATTTTATCTAATTTTGAAGTCTATATAATTATGGTCCTAATAATTGTAGCCTATCCATTATTTGGTATTAAAAACCAATATACAAATCCTTCACCAATAACCTCATATAAAATAGAAAAAGAATATGAACTAAGATGAAATAATTTAAAAATTTTTTCTTTGTCTAAACTTTGTCAATTATTAAAATTAATAATTTTACTTATTAAAAAATCTTTTAGTTTATTACTTATACTTATATGCATATTATCTTTTAAAAAATGATCTAACATATGTCCTAATTCATGAAAGAAAACTCTAAAAGGATCAAGAACAGAAGAATAACCATTATAAAATGAGTGATTTCCCATAGCATTATAATAACATTGTAATGTTTGTGCATGAATCTGAATATGATGGTAAAAATGACCATATCCATCTGCATCAAGAACTTGAGCAATATCAATTCATTTTAATACATTATGAACATTATTTTTTCCTCAACTACTAGCTGTAATTTTATAAAATCTTACCATTAATTGTTTTAATTTATTAATATATGTCGGATAATAATTATTAATTAAATTTGTTAAAGATGATTTAGTTTTTGGATTTAAAAAATTTGATAATTCTTCATATGAATTAAATTATGGTTTTTCATAAAATGGTAAGTTAGGATATTCAGCATGACTTAAAAAAGCATTTGTTAAATTTTTTTCAAGATCTGTTGCTGGATGGTTACTAATTCATAAGCCATTATAGCCACGTTGTTGCATTCAAGTTTGATTTGGAACATATTGTTGATTTAAATTAATTCTTTAATTTTGTAGAAAACTCTTGATATTTATAAAATATACCTAAAATTAGGTATATTTTTAATATAAGAGGTGAATAATTAATGGAAAAAATAATTGAAGAATTAATAAATAGTTTAACAGATGATCAATTTTTAGAATTTCATGAAAAAGTCAAAAAAGAAGCAGAATTAATTAAAAAACAAAAACGCTTAAATAAAATTGATCAAAAATTTAGGGATAAAGGTATTAAATGTCCTAATTGTCAATCTTTTTATTGTGTTAAAAATCGTAATAATCCTGAAGGAAAACAAAAATATTTATGCAAAAAATGTCGTGCTAGTTTTGATGCTTTTCGTGATCATTTTACGTATTGAAGTCATTTAAATTATGAACAGTGAAATTTATTGATTCAAATTTCATTATTAGGCCAATCTAGTAAAATGATTTCCCACTTTATTAAAACATTACCGAAAACCGCTTGATATAATCGCCAAAAAATAATGAAATCAAAACAATTAGAAAACACCCAATTAAAATTTAAAAAGTTAAATGGCCAAATTCAAATCGATGAAACATTTATTAAAGAAATCCACAAAGGTATGGATAGGCTACAATTATTAGGACCATAATTATATAGACTTCAAAATTAGATAAAATTATTAAGAAATAAGGAATATAAAAATGGGAAATAAAACTTCATACTCTGAAGAATTTAAAAAACAAATTGTCATGCTATATAAAAATGGTAAAAGTGTTATTAATCTAGGGCAAGAATATAATTTACCAAAACCAACTATTTATAGTTGAGTTAAAAATTATAATAATTCTGGTTCATTTAAAGCAAAAGACAATCGCACACTAGAATAAAATGAAATAATAACTTTACGAAAAGAACTTAAAGACTTGAAAATGGGAAATGACATTTTAAAGCAAGCCGCACTGATAATGGCCAAAAAATAACAATAATTAATAACAACAAAACAAAATATTCAGTAAGAAAAATATGTAAGATTTTGGGTTTATCAAAATCAACGTATTATTATCAAACTAATAAATGTATTAACAAGCAAGTTAATAATTATGAACAAGAAATTATCAGTGCCTTTAATAAAAGTCGCAAAATTTATGGGGCTCGCAAAATTAAAGTTATTTTAAATAGAAAAGATATCATCTTATCGCGGCGAAAAATCAGATTCTTTATGATCAAAAATAATTTGGTTTCTAAATACACCAAATTAAAATATCATAATCATAAAACAACAGTCAATAATGACCAAATTAATAATATTTTAAATCGTCAATTTAACAACAAAAAACCTAATGAAGTTATTGTTAGTGATTTAACATATGTTCAAGTTGGCGCTAAATGACATTATATTTGTTTATTAATTGACTTGTTTAATCGTGAAATAATTGGTTATAGTGCTGGGCCGAATAAAACAGCCGAACTGGTCCAACAAGCTTTTCATAAAATAACACGACCATTAAATCAAATAACTCTATTTCATACTGATCGTGGTAATGAGTTTAAAAATAAAATCATTGATGAAATTTTAATAACTTTTAATATTAAAAGATCATTAAGCAATAAAGGCTGCCCTTATGATAATGCTGTGGCTGAAACAACTTACAAAACTTTTAAAACTGAATTTATTAAGGGTAAAAAATTTAAAAATTTAACACAATTAAAATAAGAACTTTTTGATTTTGTGCATTGATATAACAATATTCGAATTCATGGCAGTTTAAATTATTTATCTCCAGTTACTTTTAGAAAACAAATGTCTATATAAAAAGTGTCCTAAAAAGTGTTGCCATTCCAGTAATTTTAAAGATAAATTTGATAAAAGAAAAATTCATCTTGATTCATTTTCAACCAACAATAAATGTTGTATTCAAATGGCTGTTGATAGCAATAATAATATTTATGTTAAATCAACCAACACAAAACGATTACAAAAACAGTGAATTATTGAAAATATTAATAAACAATTAATCAAAGAAAATTCAATTATTATTTCTGACATACAACCATTATATTTATTAGTAGCAAAACAAACAAATTCTATTTTATTAGCAACTAAAACTAGTACAAATCCTGATGCTAGTTATCGGAAGTTAAATAAAATTAGTAAATTACAATCAAATCTTAAAGAATCCTTAATTCATTATCATGGCTTAGGTTTCACGAACATTCAAAATTATTTAAATCACTGAAAATTAAAATACCAGCATAAAGGTTTAACGCCAAACCAACAATCATCGGTATTATATTTTAACGTATAAAAAAGTTAAATAACAATATTAAAAGTTTATATAATTTTCTTTTAAAGTTATCATATTGATGATTTTTTTATTTCATCAATAGTTTTCTACAAAATTAAAAAATTAATTTGATTTAACACTGATTTATAAATAAGATAATTAAGAGTAACTGAACCTCGGTAAATCTTAAAATCATTAGAAATAATTGTAGCCGTAGTAGCCATAATATTATTTTTAATTTTAATTTTATTAATATTTAATGCTGGGAACTTTTGTTTCAATGTAGTTTTAATTTGCTCTTCTGTTGGAAGATGGTAACCATTAGTTTTAATTGCTTGTAAATTTGGGTTACTAATAATTGTATTTAGTACTATTATTTTTTGGTTTAAATAAGTATGATATAGCAGATATAAAATAATGCTTAATAAAAATCCTGCGATAAAAATTAATACTATGTTAGTTGTATAAATTATTTTTTTTGTTTTTTCATTACTATTACTACCTTTACTATTTAATATTTTTCAAAATTCATTATATAGTTATCATGATCTAAAATAATATAAACAAAAATAAATTTAACATTTATCAAATTATTTGTAATTTATTATTATAATTTTACAAATAATTTGATAAAGATAAAATTTTAGTTTTTAAAATTTAATACGGACATCAATATATTAAAAAATAGCAAACCATTTTAATTTATGCAATGCTACAATCAGGTCAGACTATGAGAAAAGTTTTGTTTGTTTTTGCTTGTATTTTAAATTAACAAATTATTGTTTATTAATAAAGAAAGCGAGGTAAATATTAAATGAAAAAAATATTAGCTTTATTAACTAGTTTATCAGTAAATAATATATTTGTTGCTTCTATTGTGAGTTGTACATTTTGTTCAAATAGTTCAGAAGAAGCAAATTTACCAAATGAAAATATTGATGCTAAACCTAATGAGGATTCTCAAGATGTGAAAGTATCAATAGATGATGAAACAAAACCATATTATGAATATACAATGTTATAAACTGGTAGTGGTTTATTTCAATTTATAAAAAAGGTGATACAGCAATTGTTTATGATACTGGGATTGGCGGGCCACCACGTGTATTAAATACTAAATTATATAATGGCAATATTTGACCAACTAAGGTTTTAAAAGAAAAGGGAATTAATAAGATTTCTGCTATTTTTTTCAGTCACTTTCATACTGATCATTATTCAAATTTCAGAAGTATTTTAAATAATTTCCAAGTTGATAATATTATTTTTAATAATGAAGCAAATTAATTTATGAAAAAATTTATTGATTCAATTAGCCCTAATACAAAAATTTATGATAAGTTGGAAGAATTTTATATTTTTGAGGGTATTAAATTTCATAATTGAAGTTATTATGCAAAAGATTTTCTTGATAAAGAAAGTCATAAAAAACAAGTAAATCGAAATAATTTATCAAATGTATTATATTTTAAAATTGGACCAACAGATTTTTTATTTACTGGTGATGCTGAAAAAGAACTTGGAGAAGCTATTGCTAGCCAAAAACCTGATATTTTTAAAAATATTGATATTTATCAAGTGCCACATCATGGAAGTAAGAATTCTCTTAATAAATCGTTTTTTGAAAAATTAAATCCAGAAAATTGTTATATTCCAGCTACATATGATGAGGAAAATACATCATGGAGTAATTTTTCGGGAGCAGCAAGCCACAAATTTCCAGATGGTAATATTATTGATCAATTAAAAGAAAGTGGTTGTCAAGAAATTATGACAGGAAAACCATATAATGGCTTAACAACTAGTCAATTAGAAAAAAATGATAATACTGAAGTGACAATTACTATTTATTTAGATAAAAACGGAAAGATTATTGATAAAAAATATTTTAAAAATATAATTTTAAATTCTCTTTAAATAAAAGTAATTAATTAAAAAAATAATACATTTGGTTAAATGTATTATTTTTTTAATTAGAAGAATCTTTTTTATTTAATTCTCCTTCATTTTTATCTTTTTCATAAATTTCAACAATTGCTTTATGACATAAATATTCTTCTTCTGAAATATTCTGAATAATGCGTTCTTTAATTTCCTCTTCAATAAATAAAGAAAGATATTTATTTAAAGTATTAACTGCGTGATTAATTTCATCATTTTCTGTAACAAAATCATTAATTAATTCAAATTTTTCTTCTCATGATAAGTTATTAACAAATTCTAAAATAAATCTTGGATTCTCTTTAATATATTCTGATAAGGGTTTATCAACATGTTCATCGATAAAAAGATCAATTTTTTCTGGCAACATCGCTGTTTTTACCTCCTACTATATTTTTTAATAATATTAATAATTTTTAATTATTGATATTATTAAACTCACTTTAATTATAACATTTATTTTTAAAAAAACATTTTTGCATTTTTGACAATAAATCTATATAATATTTGCAAATAAGGTAAAATAATTCTTTAAAGGTAAGGTGTAGTAAAATGAACAGGCTATTTGAAATTAATTATATTGATTGACCATTAATATTATTTATTGCTAAGATATTAGTCTTCTTTGCTGTTGTTTATTTTGTTTCATATCTTACAAATCTTACTGTTTTAAAGAAAAAAACAAAACAAAGTTTAACAATTATTTTTTTAGTTGGAATTCAAGCTAGTTTTTATTTTTTACTAATGGATACAACGAATTTATTGGTTCTTCGTAATCTCCTTTCCTCAACAGTTTTCTTAATTAGTTTATGAATCTTAATTGGTAAACAATTGCTTCCTAATTATTATAATGATTCAATTATTTGTCTTTTTTCAATTATATTTAAAGTTAGTTTAATAACAATATTTGCAATTCATAAGGCTAGTATCAAAGGCTCAGACAATATGATTATTATTATTTTTCTATTTTTTATTTCGTTTATTGCAACAATATATTTTTTTAAACAATATTGAACAAAATATTTAAAGATTGTCATAATTAATAAAATTTTAGATTATATCAATACATTTAAGCCATTTCATCGTGCTTTAAATGAAAATAATATTTCTCTTGTATTATTTTCACAAAATGTTTTTGTTTTAATTTCCCTTGCTTTTTCTGTTAATAGTACAATTATGTTTAAAAAACTTTCATTAATTTTAAAACAACAAAATATTAGGGAAAATTTTAGTTTCATTAATTTATGTGAATTAGATAATGCTATTAAGTCTTTACAAATGCATATGCTAGTAAATAAACGCAGTGAAAAAGAATTAAAAATTATTGTAAACGGTTATCAACAAGAGTGTTTAAATTAGCATAGTCTTCTAAATGTTATTTTTAATTAAATAAAATTTTAAAAATTAAAAAATAAAAAAGGAGATATAAATAATGAAAAAAATTTTAGTTATCTTAAGCAGTGTTATTTTAACAAGTTCACCTGTTTTTGGTTTGGGTGGATGTGCGCCTACCCCTGCTGGGCACCGTGATATTGATACAACGAGTGGGGGAGAAAATGATAAAAATGGGGGAACTAGTGTTGATTATGAAAAAAATCGAATTATTAAACGATTAACTAGTTTTAGTGAATTGTCACCTCTTGTTGTTGACAGTAATGAATACCAAACTGTTAATAATGCTGCTGCTTTCAGCATTTTAGAAAGTAAATTTAAAGAATTTAGTGATGATTTAATGCTAACACAAACAAATTTTACGCCTATTGAAATTGCGGAAGATGGAACTACTCATTATGGGGAATTAACAGTTGTTGCTGATTATAAAGATAAAGAATTAACTAATCCAAAAACAAATGATTCAAATTTTTTAATTCCTGTTGCTACTAATAATTTAAAATGAACAAATGATACAGTTCAAAAATTAAATAAAAGTATGACAATGGTTTTATCTAAAATGAATCTTCCATTTCAAGGCACTAACTTAGCAATTGGCAAGATTTTATCGTTAATTACAACGTTTCATCTTTTTGATAATTTGCCAAAAGTTATTCCAACTTCATTTAATGCGGATGATCAAAATTGAAAAAAATGAGAAGCCTTTGTTAATAATGAATTAATGAATTTGCCACTTGCTGATGAAGTGCTTAAAAATGGTGAAATTAATGAAACAATAAAGAAAGATCTCTTGTTTGGTACTACTTCAGAAATAAAAATTAAAGCAAAATATCTTAATATTTTAAATAGTTTAGCACCAGATATTATTCATTTCCGTAATTTTGTTCTTGAAAAACGTGAGCAACAAAAATCACAAAATTTAATCTTATTACTATTACAATATTTATTTGAAAAGCCACGAGAAATTAACAATGATGGGTTTTTAGATGTTAATAAAAATATTCAAAGTACTAAAAATAAAAAAAGAACCCTTCAATTTAGTATTAATTTAGAACATATTTTACATAATTTGTTAGAAGGATGAAAAAGCAAAAGTGGTGAATGGTCAGCTAATAGAACTCCAATTTCAATTGTAGTAAAAGTTGATTTATGAATATCAACTACAACGATTAATATTAAATATGAAAAAATTCCGACAAGTTTTTGACAATTAAAAACATCCGGGACAGAGGGACTTATTGATATCCTTTCTATTGATAAAATTAAAGCGTTTATTAATCAATTATTTAATTACGATTTAATAACTGATTTATCAATAAAAGTAAAACTTATTAATTGAGATTTTAATTTTTCAATTCCACTTAATGGGCAAATTAAAAAACTTATACCATCAATATTAAAAATTAGTGGACATAGTAGTGAAACAATTGATAATAATGCTATAGAATTAGTTAGTTGATTAGTTCAAATTGAATATCAGGATGAAAAAGAGGGGGCATGGAAAACAGCTACTGAAATTACTGATTTAGCATCAGCACTAGAAATGCGAATTAATATTAATAATATTAAGTTTAAAGTTAAATCAATTAATGATACGATGATTTTACTTGAAACAACTAATCCGGATTTACATCTAATCTTTATTTCAGATATTGATTCTAAAATTTTGGGGAAATAGTTATTTTTAAAAATTAAAATAAGAAAAGAATACTTTAATTATTAATTAACAGAAGAAGACTGCACCCCAAAAAGTATGTAAAATAAAAAAAGCATTTGTTAAATTTTTATAGGGGGTGCATTTTTATATGGCAAAAAAGGACAAAAATATAACAAATATACATCAGAATTTAGAACAAAAATCATTTAGGAAATTAAACAAAAAAGTTGTTGAATAGTAGCAAAACAATATAATATAAATGCAAATACAGTAGAATCTTGATGAACAAATCATAAAAAAGGAAAATTAAACAATCCTAAAGGACCTAAAATTTCTTTTGACAAAAGAAATTTAGAATATTATAAAACAAGGTATGAATTATTAAAAAAGATCCATGACTTTTACAATTAAGCAAACTAAGAATAGTCTCTTTTATTAAACAAAATTGTCGTGAATATTCAATAAAATTATTACTAAAAGTAACAGGGTTAAAACGTATTTATTGAAATAAATATAAAAATTATGACAGTAGCAAAAAAGATAAAAAAGCAATAAATGATATTGTAAAAGTCTATGAAGAAAATTTAAAACAATTTGGTTATCGAAGAATTACTAAATATTTAAAAGAAGATTATGGTATAAAATATAATTCAAAAAAAGTTTTAAGAATTATGCGTGATAATCAAATGCAACCTGAATATGTAAGGAAAATGAGAAGAAAAATAAAGTATAAACAGAATAAAAAAAAAAGCTTATTGCAATATCCTGATTTAATTAAACGTAAATTCAATGATATAAAAACAAGGTTTTCAGTACTATATACTGATGTAACATATTTAATTTGAAAAGGAGAAAGATATTATCAATCAACAATTATTGATGGATATACTAAAGAAATAGTTGATGTAAAGTGATCTAAATATAATGACAATAAATTAGTAATGGATAATTTAAATGATGCAATTAATAAAATAAAATTAATAAAAAAAGATCTGAATGGAATAATAATTCACTCAGATCACGGATATCAATATACATCCACTATTTATCACGATAAATTTTTATCTAACGGTATTATAATTTCAATGGGGAAAAAATACCACTGTGCAGATAATATTGTTATAGAAAGTTTTCATTCATTACTTAAGAAAGCTACAATCCATAATAAAATATATAATTCACATGAAAAATATATACAAGATGTTATAAAATGAAATATGGATAGGCTACAATTATTAGGACCATAATTATATAGACTTCAAAATTAGATAAAATTATTAAGAAAGAAGGAATATAAAAATGGGAAATAAAACTTCATACTCTGAAGAATTTAAAAAACAAATTGTCATGCTATATAAAAATGGTAAAAGTGTTATTAATCTAGGGCAAGAATATAATTTATCAAAACCAACTATTTATAGTTGAGTTAAAAATTATAATAATTCTGGTTCATTTAAAGCAAAAGACAATCGCACACTAGAAGAAAATGAAATAATAACTTTACGAAAAGAACTTAAAGACTTGAAAATGGAAAATGACATTTTAAAGCAAGCCGCACTGATAATGGCCAAAAAATAACAATAATTAATAACAACAAAACAAAATATTCAGTAAGAAAAATATGTAATATTTTGGGTTTATCAAAATCAACGTATTATTATCAAACTAATAAATGTATTAACAAGCAAGTTAATAATTATGAACAAGAAATTATCAGCGCCTTTAATAAAAGTCGCAAAATTTATGGGGCTCGCAAAATTAAAGTTATTTTAAACAGAAAAGATATCATCTTATCGCGGCGAAAAATCAGATTCTTTATGATCAAAAATAATTTGGTTTCTAAATACACCAAATTAAAATATCATAATCATAAAACAACAGTCAATAATGACCAAATTAATAATATTTTAAATCGTCAATTTAACAACAAAAAACCTAATGAAGTTATTGTTAGTGATTTAACATATGTTCAAGTTGGCGCTAAATGACATTATATTTGTTTATTAATTGACTTGTTTATTCGTGAAATAATTGATTATAGTGCTGGGCCGAATAAAACAGCCGAACTTGTTCAACAAGCTTTTAATAAAATAACACGACCATTAAATCAAATAACTCTATTTAATACTGATCGTGGTAATGAGTTTAAAAATAAAATCATTGATGAAATTTTAATAACTTTTAATATTAAAAGATCATTAAGCAATAAAGGCTGCCCTTATGATAATGCTGTGGCTGAAACAACTTACAAAACTTTTAAAACTGAATTTATTAAGGGTAAAAAATTTAAAAATTTAACACAATTAAAATACGAACTTTTTGATTTTGTGCATTGATATAACAATATTCGAATTCATGGCAGTTTAAATTATTTATCTCCAGTTACTTTTAGAAAACAAATGTCTATATAAAAAGTGTCCTAAAAAGTGTTGCCATTCCAATTGTTTTATGATTATGATATTTTAATTTGGTGTATTTAGAAACCAAATTATTTTTGATCATAAAGAATCTGATTTTTCGCCGCGATAAGATGATATCTTTTCTGTTTAAAATAACTTTAATTTTGCGAGCCCCATAAATTTTGCGACTTTTATTAAAGGCGCTGATAATTTCTTGTTCATAATTATTAACTTGCTTGTTAATACATTTATTAGTTTGATAATAATACGTTGATTTTGATAAACCCAAAATATTACATATTTTTCTTACTGAATATTTTGTTTTGTTGTTATTAATTATTGTTATTTTTTGGCCATTATCAGTGCGGCTTGCTTTAAAATGTCATTTTCCATTTTCAAGTCTTTAAGTTCTTTTCGTAAAGTTATTATTTCATTTTCTTCTAGTGTGCGATTGTCTTTTGCTTTAAATGAACCAGAATTATTATAATTTTTAACTCAACTATAAATAGTTGGTTTTGGTAAATTATATTCTTGCCCTAGATTAATAACACTTTTACCATTTTTATATAGCATGACAATTTGTTTTTTAAATTCTTCAGAGTATGAAGTTTTATTTCCCATTTTTATATTCCTTCTTTCTTAATAATTTTATCTAATTTTGAAGTCTATATAATTATGGTCCTAATAATTGTAGCATATCCAATTTAAAAGAAGATTATGGTATAAAATATAATTCAAAAAAAGTTTTAAGAATTATGCGTGATAATCAAATACAACCTGAATATGTAAGAAAAATGAGAAGAAAAATAAAGTATAAACAGAATAAAGAAAAAAGCTTATTGCAATATCCTGATTTAATTAAACGTAAATTCAATGATATAAAAACAAGGTTTTCAGTACTATATACTGATGTAACATATTTAATTTGAAAAGGAGAAAGATATTATCAATCAACAATTATTGATGGATATACTAAAGAAATAGTTGATGTAAAGTGATCTAAATATAATGACAATAAATTAGTAATGGATAATTTAAATGATGCAATTAATAAAATAAAATTAATAAAAAAATATCTGAATGTAATAATAATTCACTCAGATCACGGATATCAATATACATCCACTATTTATCACGATAAATGTTTATCTAACGGTATTATAATTTCAATGAGGAAAAAATACCACTGTGCAGATAATATTGTTATAGAAAGTTTTCATTCATTACTTAAGAAAGCTACAATCCATAATAAAATATATAATTCACATGAAGAATATATACAAGATGTTATAAAATGAAATACATGATATTCAAATCGTAAAGAAAAAGATATAATTAAAAAATAGTAAATACTTTTTATTAGTAATTACTAAAATGGGTGCACTATACATTCCATAGTATTTTTTTACTAGCTAATAAACATTATTTAATGTCTATGTATTTATGCTTTGATAAGGTTTCTTATTTTAAATTTTGCAAGATTGCTTCAATATTATTCGCATTATCTAATGAATGGTCAAAAACAAATTCTAAATCCGGACAACGATAAATTTCTAATTTATGCGCTAATTTACTTCGAATTTCATTTTTATAATTTTGAACAATATTGTGAAGTTCTGCCTCTGATTTATTTAATAATGATGAATAATAAACCTTTGCATGACTTAAATCATTTGATAATTTGACAGCATGAATTGATATAGTATTTAAAATTTCATCACGAATTTCTCGTTGCATAATAATTGTTAAATCACGAGCAATCAAAGATTGCATTATTTCAACTTTAATTTTATTTGCCATTATCTCACCTTTTTCTAACTTACTAGTATTATAACAAAGCATTTTATAAAAAGGAATAATTTTATTAATAAACAAAATTATTTTTAAAAAGAACCGAAAAAAGGATTAGATGTAATTAAAAAAACAATTTTTATGTGATAGTATGTAAAATATACCAAGGAGGGACTATGAAACGTTGAAATTATCGGATTTGATACAAAGATTATCTCTGATATTATAAAGTAATAATTGTCAGTTTAGCTTTTGGGTTCTTAACTTATGGATTTTACATGGATATTTTTAAAGAATTTTGATATGTAAAAGGAACAAAGTTTACTAGTTTGCAAAATTATGACATCTATCTTATTAAGTTTTTATTCTGTTCAAGTTAATATCATAACTATTACTTGGTTAATATTAGCAATTTTTAATCATCATCGTGAACAAAAAAAGTTGGTTTTTTTCAACTAATGCTAAATTAAGTATTTTAAACTGAAATTTATTAATGTTTTTTTTTTTTTTTTGAATTGGAATTATTATTGGTTATGAAAATGGACAAGTAACAATTGCTGAATATAGTAAAGCACAAATTAGTTGTACTGTTGTTCCTCATTTTATTATGCCAATTCTTTTTTTGGTTATACCTTCTTGTCATTTGGTGATCATCGTCTTAGTTGAAAAAAAGACTTTTTACAAAAAGATTGATGAATTAGTTTAAGTTATCCATTTTTTTATTTAATGTATGTTATTGTGCGAGTAGTGGCTTGAAAACAAGATGGCAATATTACTTGAGCATATCCTTATCCATTTTTAGACATTGATAATCCAATTATTTCAGGATTTTCAAGAGTACAAGCAGCATGTTTTATTGCTTTTATCTTTATTATTGTTTTTACTATTTTTCGCATTAGTTTGCATAGCCTTAACAATGGTATGTGCCGTGTTTTTAATAAAAATAAAACTAAAAATAAAAAAGAAGAAAATAGTGATAAATAACTTTATTTATCACTATTTTCTTTTTACAGTTGTAATAAAATTTATTATTGATGTTAAATATTCCGTTAAATTATGATATATTCCGCGAACATGATCGCAATCAAAAACAATCCGACGACTAATTTTTTGTTTTTCATACTTACGCTTATTTTGGTAAGCCACCCGCCCCATTATATATGGTGTTGCATGATCTTTCTTATTTAAGATATATAACACTGGCAATTTTGCTAATGCTTCCAAATTTTCACCAGGATTAATTTGTTCTGGATCATACCCACGTGTTTCAATTGCGTAACGACGAATTGCATAATAATGTTCATAATAATTAACTTTTGTCTTTAACATATAATAACGATATAAAACATTTAAATTACTAATTGTTGAATCTAAAACAGTACTATTAATTAATTTATTTTTATCAAATGAAAATTTTAAATATTCCATAATAACAAAAGTTCCCATTGACCGACCATGAAAATTAAGTTCCTTTAATTTTGGATCAATTTTAGTTTGTAAAAAATCAACTACTACTGCTAAATCATATTTTTCATAGTAACCCATTGTTGTCATTTTAGTAGTTGATTCGCCATGATTTCGTTGGTCAAAAACAAGAATATTATAACCTAACCGAAGATAAATTAAACCAAAAAAAATTGCACGGAATTTATGTGAATTTAATCCGCGAACAACAACAACTCATTTTTTATTGTTGTCATTTTTTACTCATGAACGAATTGAAAATCTGGATAGGCTACAATTATTAGGACCATAATTATATAGACTTCAAAATTAGATAAAATTATTAAGAAAGAAGGAATATAAAAATGGGAAATAAAACTTCATACTCTGAAGAATTTAAAAAACAAATTGTCACGCTATATAAAAATGGTAAAAGTGTTATTAATCTAGGGCAAGAATATAATTTATCAAAACCAACTATTTATAGTTGAGTTAAAAATTATAATAATTCTGGTTCATTTAAAGCAAAAGACAATCGCACACTAGAAGAAAATGAAATAATAACTTTACGAAAAGAACTTAAAGACTTGAAAATGGAAAATGACATTTTAAAGCAAGCCGCACTGATAATGGCCAAAAAATAACAATAATTAATAACAACAAAACAAAATATTCAGTAAGAAAAATATGTAAGATTTTGGGTTTATCAAAATCAACGTATTATTATCAAACTAATAAATGTATTAACAAGCAAGTTAATAATTATGAACAAGAAATTATCAGTGCCTTTAATAAAAGTCGCAAAATTAAAGTTATTTTAAACAGAAAAGATATCATCTTATCGCGGCGAAAAATCAGATTCTTTATGATCAAAAATAATTTGGTTTCTAAATACACCAAATTAAAATATCATAATCATAAAACAACAGTCAATAATGACCAAATTAATAATATTTTAAATCGTCAATTTAACAACAAAAAACCTAATGAAGTTATTGTTAGTGATTTAACATATGTTCAAGTTGGCGCTAAATGACATTATATTTGTTTATTAATTGACTTGTTTAATCGTGAAATGATTGGTTATAGTGCTGGGCCGAATAAAACAGCCGAACTGGTTCAACAAGCTTTTCATAAAATAACACGACCATTAAATCAAATAACTCTATTTGGATGGGTTAAGATAAATTGGACAACAATAATGTAGAGTAAATATTTATAATTAAACTACAATGGAGGTGTAATTATGGCAAAGAATCATTATACTGATGAATTTAAGCAACAAATTGTTGGTCTTTACAAAATGGGTCAAACTCCTGAACAATTAGTCAATGATTATCAAATTGGTAAATCTACTGTTTGGAAATGAGCTCACCAATTTAGCAACTCGGGGCTCATTTAAAGCTAAAGACAATAGAACGCCAGAATAAAACGAATTAATTCAATTACGTAAAAAAGTTAAACAATTAGAAATGGAAAATGACATTTTAAAGCAAGCAACACTGATAATCTTCAAAAAATAGCAATCATTAAAAATAACAAAGCAAAATATCCAATTATTAATTTATGTAAAACATTGAAATTTGCTAGATCAACATATTACTATCAATTAAAAGCAAATAATTCCAAGAATACTCAAAACATTGATAATGCTGTTATCAGTATTTTTCTAAAAAGTCGTAAAAATTATGGAACACGCAAAATTAAAGTTATATTAGCTCAGCAAAATATCATGTTATCTCGTGTAAAAATTAGCAACATAATGAAAAAATATAACTTAATTTCAAATTATACAAAAATCAAATACAAACATTCAAATACAACTGATGTTACATATAAATATAACAATTTGTTAAATCAAGATTTTGATAGTTATAAACTACATGAAGTTGTTGTCAGTGATTTAACCTATGTTTTTATTAGTAACAAATGATATTATGTCTGTTTCTTAGTTGATTTATTTAATCGAGAAATTATTGGTTATGATGTTAAGTTTACACAAAAATGCCAAATTAGTTGAAAGCAGCTTTAATAAACTTCAATTTTCATTAAGCAATATTAAAATATTTCATACTGATCAAGGCAGTGAATTCAATAATAATCTTATTTATAACCTGTTAGTTAAAAATGGGATTCAAAAATCTTACAGTAAACCAGGTTGTCCTTATGACAATGCTGTTACGGAATCAACATACAAATGAATTTATTAAAAATAATAAATTTAAAAACGTTGAGCATTTTAAATTAGAATTATTTGATTACATTAATTGGAACAATAATAATCGAATTCATAGCAAACTAAATTATTTAACACCAGTGCAATACAGAAATTATTATTCTACATAAAATTTGTCCAAAAAACCCTTGCCATTCCAATTTTAAAGATAAATTTGATAAAAGAAAAATTCATCTTGATTCATTTTCAACCAACACTAAATGTTGTATTCAAATGGCTGTTGATAGCAATAATAATATTTATGTTAAATCAACCAACACAAAACGATTACAAAAACAGTGAATTATTGAAAATATTAATAAACAATTAATCAAAGAAAATTCAATTATTATTTCTGACATGCAACCATTATATTTATTAGTAGCAAAACAAACAAATTATATTTTATTAGCAACTAAAACTAGTACAAATCCTGATGCTAGTTATCGGAAATTAAATAAAATTAGTAAATTACAATCAAATCTTAAAGAATCCTTAATTCATTATCATGGCTTAGGTTTCACAAACATTCAAAATTATTTAAATCTCTGAAAATGAAAATACCAGCATAAAGGTTTAACGCCAAACCAACAATCATCGGTATTATATTTTAACGTATAAAAAAGTTAAATAACAATATTAAAAGTTTATATAATTTTCTTTTAAAGTTATCATATTGATGATTTTTTTTATTTCATCAAGAGTTTTCTACAAAATTAAAAAAAATTTATCATTAATATTTTTAAAAATAAGTTATAATATAAATAATGTTATGGTTAAGGAGGAAAAACAATGGCAAAAATGAAATATGCAACAATTAAAATTAATGTGACATTACAAAAAGTAATGATTTGAATTTCTGGGTTATGATTATTTATCTTAGCAATCTTAAATTCTTTTCCAAACGTTAATGTTAACACAAAACTTTTTGTTCACAATAATACTGGTGATAATGGTGCAATTATTTTGATTACAGCTTTCTTATTTATCTGTGTTGCAACCTTTATTCGTCACAAAATTGCTAAATTAGTTGCCGGAATTATTTTTATTACTATTGCAATTATTGGAATGATTGGTGCAATTATTACTTCAACAAAAGAAGTTTCAACATGAGTAATTGTTGTTGGTGAATTAATTGCTCTAATTGGTGCTTTAATATGATTATTAGAAGGAACCGGAGCAATTCGTGTTAATAAAACAAACACAGCAAGTACACCAAGTAATAACAAGTAATTATTATAAAAAATGTTTAACTAAATTTAGTTAAACATTTTTTATTTATGAGCATTATTCAAGATCAAGTTCTTCCTCTTCTGCAGCAATCACTTCTGGAATGGTAACACTTTTTAGGACACTTTTTATATAGACATTTGTTTTCTAAAAGTAACTGGAGATAAATAATTTAAACTGCCATTAATTCGAATATTGTTATATCAATGCACAAAATCAAAAAGTTCGTATTTTAATTTTGTTAAATTTTTAAATTTTTTACCCTTAATAAATTCAGTTTTAAAAGTTTTGTAAGTTGTTTCAGCCACAGCATTATCATAAGGGCGGCCTTTATTGCTTAATGATCTTTTAATATTAAAAGTTATTAAAATTTCATCAATGATTTTATTTTTAAACTCATTACCACGATCAGTATGAAATATAGTTATTTGATTTAATGGTCGTGTTATTTTATGAAAAGCTTGTTGGACCAGTTCGGCTGTTTTATTCGGCCCAGCACTATAACCAATTATTTCGCGATTAAACAAGTCAATTAATAAACAAATATAATGTCATTTAGCGCCAAATTGAACATATGTTAAATCACTAACAATAACTTCATTAGGTTTTTTGTTGTTAAATTGACGATTTAAAATATTATTAATTTGGTCATTATTGACTGTTGTTTTATGATTATGATATTTTAATTTGGTGTATTTAGAAACCAAATTATTTTTGATCATAAAGAATCTGATTTTTCGCCGCGATAAGATGATATCTTTTCTGTTTAAAATAACTTTAATTTTGCGACTTTTATTAAAAGCACTGATAATTTCTTGTTCATAATTATTAACTTGCTTGTTAATACATTTATTAGTTTGATAATAATACGTTGATTTTGATAAACCCAAAATCTTACATATTTTTCTTACTGAATATTTTGTTTTGTTGTTATTAATTATTGTTATTTTTTGGCCATTATCAGTGCGGCTTGCTTTAAAATGTCATTTTCCATTTTCAAGTCTTTAAGTTCTTTTCGTAAAGTTATTATTTCATTTTCTTCTAGTGTGCGATTGTCTTTTGCTTTAAATGAACCAGAATTATTATAATTTTTAACTCAACTATAAATAGTTGGTTTTGATAAATTATATTCTTGCCCTAGATTAATAACACTTTTACCATTTTTATATAGCGTGACAATTTGTTTTTTAAATTCTTCAGAGTATGAAGTTTTATTTCCCATTTTTATATTCCTTCTTTCTTAATAATTTTATCTAATTTTGAAGTCTATATAATTATGGTCCTAATAATTGTAGCCTATCCAACTATGAATATTTCTTTTAACTAAAATATCTATGAAAATCTTTTTAATAATATTTAGTGATATAAAAGTTAAAAGAAACATTTTTATATTTCTTGATTTAATTGATAAAGATATAAGATATTTTCTAATAATGCGGCAATTGTCATTGGTCCAACTCCGCCAGGGACGGGGGTAATCATTTTTACTTTTGAAAAAAAATTATTAAAGTCAACATCACCACATAAGTTATTATTTTCATCACGATTAATTCCAACATCAACCACAATAGCATTTTCTTTAATCATCTCTGCTGTAACAAATTTAGCTTTTCCCACGGCAGAAATTAAAATATCAGCTTGTTTTGTAAAAGCAGATAAATTTTTTGTTTGCGAATGGCAAACTGTTACAGTTGCTGAGGCATTTATTAAAAGATTAGCAAGGGGTTTACCAACAATGTTACTACGGCCAATAATTACAGCATGCTGTCCCGCTAATTGAATTTTATAGTGTTTTAAAAGGGCGATGATTCCTTTTGGAGTACCTGGCAATAAGTTATAATGTCCAAGCATTAAATTGCCTAATATTTCTGGAGTAAAGCCATCAACATCTTTTTTAGTTGTTATTGTGTTAATAACTTTTTCACTATTAATATCCCTTGGCAATGGAAGTTGAACAATAATTGCATCAATATTAGAATTATTATTTAAGTCATTAATAATTTTTATTAAAGCTGATTCGGCAATACTATCTGGAAAATTTAATACATTACAAGTAACACCAACTTTTTCACAAGCAATTTTTTTATTTTTAATATAAGTAGTACTTGCTTTATTATTACCAATTTGAATAATTGTTAAGGCAGGTACGCGTTGCTTTTTTGCCTTAATTTTTAAAATTTGTTTAGTTATTTTTACTTTGATTAATTCACTAACTATTTTCCCATCAATTATTTTTGCTTTATCCATTAAATTTTCACTCTTTTCTATGCTAAAATACCTGTATATAAATTATTGTATCTGAAAGAGTTAAATAATTAAATACAAAATCTTAGCATTTTTAAAATAGCATCGTGTTTAAAAATTATTGACACTCCATAAAAATAGGACATTATTAATTAAAAGGAGTAAAAGAAAATGGAAAAAATTATAACAATTGGAACAAAAATTAATTTAAAAGATGATGATTTAATTAAATATGGTGATTATATGGCAAAAGTAAAAGCCTTTAATTTTATTAATTTACCTAAAAAAGCAAAGTTTATTTTAGTGACAGCAATTAATCCAACCAAAGCAGGAGAGGGAAAAACAACTTGTTCAATTGGCATTGCTGATATGTTGAATCATTTAGGATATCAAACAACTTTAGCATTACGAGAACCATCGTTAGGACCAGTGTTTGGATTAAAAGGTTCAGCAACAGGTGGTGGCGAATGCATTATGGAACCAGAAAATGAAATTAATTTACATTATACTGGTGATTTTCATGCAATTACAACAGCAAATAATATGGTTAGTGCTATGATTGATAACATTCTTTTTTGAGGAAATCCACTGCAAATTGATCCTAAACAAATTGTTTGACAACGTTGTTTGGATGTTAATGATCGTGCTTTACGAAATATTGAAATAAAAATTAATGATAAATTACATCGTTCAGAACATTTCCAAATTGCTGCTGCTAGCGAAATTATGGCAATTTTAGGCTTAAGTAAAGATTTTGATGATTTACGTCGTCGTTTAGACCAAACAATAGTTGCTTATAATTTGAATAATGAACCAGTTTATCTACACGAATTAAAAATTACGGGTTCATTATTAGCCTTATTAAAAAATGCTTTATTACCAAATTTATCGCAAACAAAATATGGTACACCATTGTTAATCCATTGTGGGCCATTTGCAAATATTTCCCATGGGACAAATTCTTTAATTGCAACAAATTTAGCATTAAAATTAAGTGACTATGTTGTTAGCGAAGTTGGATTTGGGAGTGACTTAGGATTTGAAAAATTTAATGATATTATTAATTTAAACGAGGAATATACACCAGATTGTACCGTGTTAGTAGCAACAATTAGAGCATTAAAATTACATGGTGGTGCTGTTGAAACAACATTAGCAACAGCTGATCTTGGTAGTTTAAAAAAAGGATTAGGGCATTTACAACATCATATTAAAATTATTCAAAATTACCATTTAAATTTTTTTGTTTGTTTAAATCAATTTGCAACTGACACTCCTGAAGAAATTGCTGTCGTGACTGAATGGTTAAAAGAACAAAAAATTCCATTTGGAATTAATAATACTTATCATTTAGGAATTAAAGATAATCCAACTTTGGTTAAAGCTATTATTAAAGAAATTGAAAAACCACAACAATATCAATTATTATTTAATCCATCAACAACATCTCTTACTGAAAAAATTAAAATAATTTGTACAAAAATTTATCAAACAACAAAAATTGTTTTTAGTCCATTGGCACAAACAAAAATTGATTTTTATCAACAAAATACAAAATATCAACATTGACCAGTTTGTATGGCTAAAAATCATCAAACAATTTTTGGCAATAAAAATCCTTATGATGATCAAATTATTATTCGTGACTTAAAAATTAATTCAGGAGCAGAATATTTTATTGCTTATTTAGCAGATATTATTACAATGCCTGGTTTAAATAAAGTTCCTAATGCTGTTAGCATTGATGTTGTGAATGATGAGATTATAAATATTAAATAATTTTTGTTTTTAATTTTGTAGAAAACTCTTGATGAAATAAAAAAAATCATCAATATGATAACTTTAAAAGAAAATTATATAAACTTTTAATATTGTTATTTAACTTTTTTATACGTTAAAATATAATACCGATGATTGTTGGTTTGGCGTTAAACCTTTATGCTGGTATTTTCATTTTCAGAGATTTAAATAATTTTGAATGTTCGTGAAACCTAAGCCATGATAATGAATTAATGATTCTTTAAGATTTGATTGTAATTTACTAATTTTATTTAACTTTCGATAACTAGCATCAGGATTTGTACTAGTTTTAGTTGCTAATAAAATAGAATTTGTTTGTTTTGCTACTAATAAATATAATGGTTGCATGTCAGAAATAATAATTGAATTTTCTTTAATTAATTGTTTATTAATATTTTCAATAATTCACTGTTTTTGTAATCGTTTTGTGTTGGTTGATTTAACATAAATATTATTATTGTTATCAACAACCATTTTAATACAACATTTAGTGTTGGTTGAAAATGAATCAAGATGAATTTTTATTTTATCAAATTTATCTTTAAAATTACCTTTGTGGATTTCTTTAATAAATGTTTCATCGATTTGAATTTGGCCATTTAACGTTTTAAATTTTAATTGGGTGTTTTCTAATTGTTTTGATTTCATTATTTTTTGGCGATTATATCAAGCGGTTTTCGGTGATGTTTTAATAAAGTGGGAAATCATTTTACTAGATTGGCCTAATAATGAAATTTGAATCAATAAATTTCACTGTTCATATTTTAAATGACTTCAATACGTAAAATGATCACGAAAAGCATCAAAACTAGCACGACATTTTTTGCATAAATATTTTTGTTTTCCTTCAGGATTATGACCATTTTTAACACAATAAAAAGATTGACAATTAGGACATTTAATACCTTTATCCCTAAATTTTTGGTCAATTTCATTTAAGCGTTTTTGTTTTTTAATTAATTCTGCTTCTTTTTTGACTTTTTCATGAAATTCTAAAAATTGATCATCTGTTAAACTATTTATTAATTCTTCAATTATTTTTTCCATTAATTATTCACCTCTTATATTAAAAATATACCTAATTTTAGGTATATTTTATAAATATCAAGAGTTTTCTACAAAATTAAAGATTTTTGTTATAATATTATTAAGTATAAAATAAAGGCGAACTTAATGCAGAAAAAAGCAAAGTTTTTAGAATTAAATAGTATTGTTAGTAAACAGCTTAATTTAGCAACTAATATTCGAAAAAAAATGCAGGAAATTTTTAGAATTTATAAAAATAGTTTTCAAAAATTAGGTTATCAAACAATTGCTCTTGGTGAATATGGTTTTAAAACATTAACAAAATATGACAAGTTAGAGTTAGAATTAGCCGTTATTAAGTATCATCCTAAAAATAAAACAGGCTTACGTGAACAAATGTTTCAAGTTGTTTTAAATGAAATGCGCAAAAATATTAGCAAAGGAACAGTTATCAAGGATAGTCAAAATGATGGTTATTTAGAATATCAAGTTAACGATGAAATTAATTTTATTGTAAGAATTATTCCTTTTTGTTATAAAAAAAAATCAGAAGGAGAATTAACATATATTTTTTGACGAAATGGAATTGAAAAAAATGATAATGTTATTCAAGTTGTCCAAGGTTTTAATAAAGCTAATAAGATTTCTAATAATTTATTACGAACATTATTAAAAATGATTAAGTATGTTTTGAAAGATGATTTTCCATATTATTATATTTTATATACTTTAAACTTACGATGGTTTTATGAATATTTTACAAAAAGATATGATAATTATTTACAAAAAATTGATATAAGTAAGCGAATTGAAAAACAAGATTTAATGAAGTGTCGTAATATTAATTTTCAAAAAAATTGATTTTTAAATAATATTGATGGTGAAGAATTAATTTTTTATATTTTAGAACGTTTTTGAAAAACAGAAACATATTATTTTCGTGAATTTGAATTTATTGAAGAAGAAATTTTTGAATCAATTTCACGCTATAGTTGATATACCAATAATTGCTTTTTAACACCATATGATTATTATGTGGATTTTAAAATTTATAATATTAAAGAATTTAATGATTTAAATTATGTTCAATCAGAGTTTAAAAATACTAATTTTTCGCGAATTCAGTATGATTACTGCCGTAATCATGATTTAGGAATTTATGTTACACCAATTAAAATTTCAGGGGTAGTTGGTTTTATTGATTACGCAATTAATTTTAAACAAAAAGCAACAGGCCTATTTAAAAAACTGGATCCGGTAAAACGAAAAGATGCGATAAGTGTTAATCAACGAGAAATTATGGAGGAACTAAATTTAATTGCACATAAATGATTAACAACTTATCGTAAAAAATTAACATATATTAAGGTTTATTTTGATAAAAAATATCCAATTATTTCATCATCAAATTATTATATGCGATTGCAAGCTATTATGACTTCTGTTGATAACTTAAAAAATGATGATTATGTTATTGGTAATGATAATTAAAAGATAAAAACTATAGATTAGAACTTTTCCTAGTTAAGTTTTTAATTAAAAACTTTAATTTTGTAGAAAACTCTTGATATTTATAAAATATACCTAAAATTAGGTATATTTTTAATATAAGAGGTGAATAATTAATGGAAAAAATAATTGAAGAATTAATAAATAGTTTAACAAATGATCAATTTTTAGAATTTCATGAAAAAGTCAAAAAAGAAGCAGAATTAATTAAAAAACAAAAACGCTTAAATGAAATTGATCAAAAATTTAGGGATAAAGGTATTAAATGTCCTAATTGTAAATCTTTTTATTGTGTTAAAAATGGTCATAATCCTGAAGGAAAACAAAAATATTTATGCAAAAAATGTCGTGCTAGTTTTGATGCTTTTCGTGATCATTTTACGTATTGAAGTCATTTAAATTATGAACAGTGAAATTTATTGATTCAAATTTCATTATTAGGCCAATCTAGTAAAATGATTTCCCGCTTTATTAAAACATCACCGAAAACCGCTTGATATAATCGCCAAAAAATAATGAAATCAAAACAATTAGAAAACACCCAATTAAAATTTAAAACTTTAAATGGCCAAATTCAAATCGATGAAACATTTATTAAAGAAATCCACAAAGGTAATTTTAAAGATAAATTTGATAAAAAAAAATTCATCTTGATTCATTTTCGACCAACACTAAATGTTGTGTTCAAATGGCTGTTGATAGCAATAATAATATTTATGTTAAATCAACCAACACAAAACGATTACAAAAACAGTGAATTATTGAAAATATTAATAAACAATTAATCAAAGAAAATTCAATTATTATTTCTGACAGGAAACCATTATATTTATTAGTATCAAAACAAACAAATTCTATTTTATTAGCAACTAAAACTAGTATAAATCCTGATGCTAGTTATCGGAAGTTAAATAAAATTAGTAAATTACAATCAAATCTTAAAGAATCCTTAATTCATTATCATGGCTTAGGTTTCACGAACATTCAAAATTATTTAAATCTCTGAAAAAGAAAATACCAGCATAAAGGTTTAACGCCAAACCAACAATCAACGGTATTATATTTTAACATATAAAAAAGTTAAATAACAATATTAAAATTTTATATAATTTTCTTTTAAAGTTATCATATTGATGATTTTTTTTATTTCATCAAGAGTTTTCTACAAAATTAAAAATAATAAATATACGGTATAATATTATTATGAGAAAAGTACTTGATGGAAACTATTTAATGGAAACTATTTATAAGGATTTAAAAACTATTTATTATGTGGGGTGAAAAAGTGTCAACTTTAGGTGGGAACAATTGTAGCCAATTTTATGATAATGTTATTCGTGAATTATCAATGATTGTGAATAATGAAAAAATTATATCACATAATAATCCTGTCTTAGCATTAGAAATAAAATTGTATTATTTTATAAAAAGTTCAAAATATAATTCAACATAAAAAGATGAAATTTTGAAACTAATGATTATTGAACGAACAAAAGCCTTAGAATATAAGGCAACCGAGTTAATTAAAGAATATGCACAGGTTTATCAAAAAATTTATCAAAAACCATTAGATTTACAATATGCCTATATCTCAATCTTAAAAAAGGTAAAATATTTTTCCAAAGAACGTTATGGTGAACTATTAAATATTATTCGTAACTTTTATTGCCGTTATTTAGAGGCAATAACATTGACAAGAATTAGTGGAAGAAATTATTGCCGAATCGTAACGAAGAATGCAGGCTGTTTTTTTCAAAGAAAGCAACAACGTAATAATTAAAAATCGATATATTTATGTTAATATATCGATTTTTAATTATATAATTATAACAATGATTGAGGTGCTAAAATGGCAAAAATTATTTTAGTTATTACGGGAAGCATTGCATACTGTATTAACATGAACAAACTGTTCCTTAACAACAATTGTTGGTGATTGTGATTTTCCAATTTATTATGAGCATGTTAAAGCAAACACAAACGATGAAATGTTAACGGCAATGTTAAAAACGTATAAAGAACAAGACATTTTTATTGCATGTGCTGCTTTAAATGATTATCAAGTTGCGGTTCATATTAAAGGAAAAATTAGTAAGCGAAAAAATCCTCAACTTGCTGTGTCATTACTTCCTAATGTTGATGTCTTATCTGAATTAGGTAAGTTAAAACAGCAGCAAATTTTAGTTGGTTTTAGTGCTCAAAATAATTTTGATTTAGATTATGCTCACCAAAAGTTAATTGACAAAAATTTAGATTTAATTATTATCAATCAAATTAATGTTATGGGTGCTGATCAAAATAAAATCATTTTATTAACAAAAAAAGGGCATCAACAAATTCCTGGTCAAAACAAAATTATTATTGCAAAAGAAATTTTAGCAGCAATTAGTGAATTAATAAAGGAGCGAACACAATAATGAAATTATTAGTTGATATTGGTAATACAGCAATTAAATTTGCAATTCTTAATTCTCAAAAAAAGATTATTGTTTTTTTAAAAATGTCTAGTAGCGAATTAGTTGCTGAAAAGAATTTTCGGCAAAAAATAATAACTGGTTTAAGTACAATAAAATTAGTTTTAAAAGATCTTACATTATTAGCTTTATCTTCTGTTCGTCCAATGTGAGATGATTTATTTTATCAATTGGCTGAAGATTTAAAAATTCCTTTTTATCAAGTTAAAAAAAATTTGTTTACTGATCGGTTAAAAACAGACATTCCTAATCTTCGTAATCTTGGTGCTGATTTAATTGTTGGTTCATATGCAACATTAGCTTTATTTACTAAACAAGATATTATTTTAGTTAATATGGGAACAGCAACAACAATTTCATTACTAAAACAAGGAATTCTCTTAGGAACAATTATTATGCCAGGTTTAGAAACAGCAGCAGAAGCTTTATTTGAACGTGCACAATTATTACAAAAATTTGATTTTTCTTATGACAATGCGATTTTAGGAAAAAATACTAAACAAGCAATCAATATTGGATTAGTCAATGGTCATTTATTAGCAATTACTGCTTTTGTTAACCAACTTGCAACTGAAGCAATAAAACCACAAGTAATTTTAACAGGAGGTAATGCTCTTTACATTAAAAAATTAGTTAATTACAATTATGATAAAGATTTACTTTTTAAAGGGCTAGTTACCATTTTACAAGATAATAAATTATTATAAAAAATAGGACTAAATGAATATGTCAAGAAAAGTAGAATGGAATGGCAACACTTTTTAGGACACTTTTTATATAGACATTTGTTTTCTAAAAGTAACTGGAGATAAATAATTTAAACTGCCATGAATTCGAATATTGTTATATCAATGCACAAAAAAAAGTTCGTATTTTAATTGTGTTAAATTTTTAAATTTTTTACCCTTAATAAATTCAGTTTTAAAAGTTTTGTAAGTTGTTTCAGCCACAGCATTATCATAAGGGCAGACTTTATTGCTTAATGATCTTTTAATATTAAAAGTTATTAAAATTTCATCAATGATTTTATTTTTAAACTCATTACCACGATCAGTATGAAATAGATTTATTTGATTTAATGGTCGTGTTATTTTATGAAAAGCTTGTTGGACCAGTTCGGCTGTTTTATTCGGCCCAGCACTATAACCAATTATTTCACGATTAAACAAGTCAATTAATAAACAAATATAATGTTATTTAGCGCCAACTTGAACATATGTTAAATCACTAACAATAACTTCATTAGGTTTTTTGTTGTTAAATTGACGATTTAAAATATTATTAATTTGATCATTATTGACTGTTGTTTTATGATTATGATATTTTAATTTGGTGTATTTAGAAACCAAATTATTTTTGATCATAAAGAATCTGATTTTTCGCCGCGATAAGATGATATCTTTTCTGTTTAAAATAACTTTAATTTTGTGACTTTTATTAAAGGCACTGATAATTTCTTGTTCATAATTATTAACTTGCTTGTTAATACATTTATTAGTTTGATAATAATACGTTGATTTTGATAAACCCAAAATCTTACATATTTTTCTTACTGAATATTTTGTTTTGTTGTTATTAATTATTGTTATTTTTTGGCCATTATCAGTGCGGCTTGTGGATAGGCTACAATTATTAGGACCATAATTATATAGACTTCAAAATTAGATAAAATTATTAAGAAAGAAGGAATATAAAAATGGGAAATAAAACTTCATACTCTGAAGAATTTAAAAAACAAATTGTCATGCTATATAAAAATGGTAAAAGTGTTATTAATCTAGGGCAAGAATATAATTTACCAAAACCAACTATTTATAGTTGAGTTAAAAATTATAATAATTCTGGTTCATTTAAAGCAAAAGACAATCGCACACTAGAAGAAAATGAATTAATTTACTTTCGAAAAGAAAACAAACAATCACGAATGGAAAATGACATTTTAAAGCAAGCCGCACTGATAATGGCCAAAAAATAACAATAATTAATAACAACAAAACAAAATATTCAGTAAGAAAAATATGTAAGATTTTGGGTTTATAAAAATCAACGTATTATTATCAAACTAATAAATGTATTAACAAGCAAGTTAATAATTATGAACAAGAAATTATCAGTGCCTTTAATAAAAGTCGCAAAATTTATGGGGCTCGCAAAATTAAAGTTATTTTAAACAGAAAAGATATCATCTTATCGCGGCGAAAAATCAGATTCTTTATGATCAAAAATAATTTGGTTTCTAAATACACCAAATTAAAATATCATAATCATAAAACAACAGTCAATAATGATCAAATTAATAATATTTTAAATCGTCAATTTAACAACAAAAAACCTAATGAAGTTATTGTTAGTGATTTAACATATGTTCAAGTTGGCGCTAAATGACATTATATTTGTTTATTAATTGACTTGTTTAATCGTGAAATAATTGGTTATAGTGCTGGGCCGAATAAAACAGCCGAACTGGTCCAACAAGCTTTTCATAAAATAACACGACCATTAAATCAAATAACTCTATTTCATACTGATCGTGGTAATGAGTTTAAAAATAAAATCATTGATGAAATTTTAATAACTTTTAATATTAAAAGATCATTAAGCAATAAAGGCTGCCCTTATGATAATGCTGTGGCTGAAACAACTTACAAAACTTTTAAAACTGAATTTATTAAGGGTAAAAAATTTAAAAATTTAACACAATTAAAATACGAACTTTTTGATTTTGTGCATTGATATAACAATATTCGAATTCATGGCAGTTTAAATTATTTATCTCCAGTTACTTTTAGAAAACAAATGTCTATATAAAAAGTGTCCTAAAAAGTGTTGCCATTCCATTAATCGTAAATTCAATGATATAAAAACAAGGTTTTCAGTACTATATACTGATGTAACATATTTAATTTGAAAAGGAGAAAGATATTATCAATCAACAATTATTGATGGATATACTAAAAAAATAGTTGATGTAAAGTGATCTAAATATAATGACAATAAATTAGTAATGGATAATTTAAATGATGCAATTAATAAAATAAAATTAATAAAAAAAGATCTGAATGGAATAATAATTCACTCAGATCACGGATATCAATATACATCCACTATTTATCACGATAAATGTTTATCTAACGGTATTATAATTTCAATGGGGAAAAAATACCACTGTGCAGATAATATTGTTATAGAAAGTTTTCATTCATTACTTAAGAAAGCTACAATCCATAATAAAATATATAATTCACATGAAGAATATATACAAGATGTTATAAAATGAAATACATGATATTCAAATCGTAAAGAAAAAGATATAATTAAAAAAATAGTAAATACTTTTTATTAGTACTTACTAAAATGGGTGCACTATACTTTGCCATTTAAATAATGCTATTTAGGAATAAAGTGTTCTTTTTAGTTTTTTAAAATTATTGCAATTTAATAAGTTTATTTTTAGTTGCTTTCTTTTTATTTTTTAAATAAAGACGAGTATAATAAATTACTTGTGCTAATAATATAACAAAAATATTGATAAACGCGAATAAACTACAATGTCAAGGTGTTTGTGGTAAAGCAAACACAGCAATTAATAATGATAACGCATAAGAATTTAAGATTCCCCAAATTGTAATTTTATGTCATAATTTTAGTTTTCTTTTTTGACCTTTTTTCATACTTGTGACCTTTCTTTGAATTTTTCCATATTCAATATGTGTAAAATTACACTTAGTATCATTTTATCCTAAAAATATTAGATTTTTTTTTAATTTTGTTTTAATTTTGTAGAAAACTCTTGATGAAATAAAAAAATCATCAATATGATAACTTTAAAAGAAAATTATATAAACTTTTAATATTGTTATTTAACTTTTTTATACGTTAAAATATAATACTGATGATTGTTGGTTTGGCGCTAAACCTTTATGCTGGTATTTTCATTTTCAGAGATTTAAATAATTTTGAATGTTCGTGAAACCTAAGCCATGATAATGAATTAAGGATTCTTTAAGATTTGATTGTAATTTACTAATTTTATTTAACTTCCGATAAATAGCATCATGATTTGCAATAGTTTTAGTTGCTAATAAAATATAATTTGTTTTTTTGCTACTAATAAATATAATGGTTGCATGTCAGAAATAATAATTGAATTTTCTTTGATTAATTGTTTATTAATATTTTCAATAATTCACTGTTTTTGTAATCGTTTTGTGTTGGTTGATTTAACATAAATATTATTATTGCTATCAACAGCCATTTGAATACAACATTTAGTGTTGGTTGAAAATGAATCAAGATGAATTTTTCTTTTATCAAATTTATCTTTAAAATTACCTTTGTGGATTTCTTTAATAAATTTTTCATCGATTTGAATTTGGCCATTTAACGTTTTAAATTTTAATTGGGTGTTTTCTAATTGTTTTGATTTCATTATTTTTTGGCGATTATATCAAGCGGTTTTCGGTGATGTTTTAATAAAGTGGGAAATCATTTTACTAGATTGGCCTAATAATGAAATTTGAATCAATAAATTTCACTGTTTGGAATGGCAACACTTTTTAGGACACTTTTTATATAGACATTTGTTTTCTAAAAGTAACTGGAGATAAATAATTTAAACTGCCATGAATTCGAATATTGTTATATCAATGCACAAAATCAAAAAGTTCGTATTTTAATTGTGTTAAATTTTTAAATTTTTTACCCTTAATAAATTCAGTTTTAAAAGTTTTGTAAGTTGTTTCAGCCACAGCATTATCATAAGGGCAGACTTTATTGCTTAATGATCTTTTAATATTAAAAGTTATTAAAATTTCATCAATGATTTTATTTTTAAACTCATTACCACGATCAGTATGAAATAGAGTTATTTGATTTAATGGTCGTGTTATTTTATGAAAAGCTTGTTGGACCAGTTCGGCTGTTTTATTCGACCCAGCACTATAACCAATTATTTCACGATTAAACAAGTCAATTAATAAACAAATATAATGTCATTTAGCGCAAACTTGAACATATGTTAAATCACTAACAATAACTTCATTAGGTTTTTTGTTGTTAAATTGACGATTTAAAATATTATTAATTTGGTCATTATTGACTGTTGTTTTATGATTATGATATTTTAATTTGGTGTATTTAGAAACCAAATTATTTTTGATCATAAAGAATCTGATTTTTCGCCGCGATAAGATGATATCTTTTCTGTTTAAAATAACTTTAATTTTGCGAGCCCCATAAATTTTGCGACTTTTATTAAAGGCACTGATAATTTCTTGTTCATAATTATTAACTTGCTTGTTAATACATTTATTATTTTGATAATAATACGTTGATTTTGATAAACCCAAAATCTTACATATTTTTCTTACTGAATATTTTGTTTTGTTGTTATTAATTATTGTTATTTTTTGGCGATTATCAGTGCGGCTTGCTTTAAAATGTCATTTTCCATTTTCAAGTCTTTAAGTTCTTTTCGCAAAGTTATTATTTCATTTTCTTCTAGTGTGCGATTGTCTTTTGCTTTAAATGAACCAGAATTATTATAATTTTTAACTCAACTATAAATAGTTGGTTTTGGTAAATTATATTCTTGCCCTAGATTAATAACACTTTTATCATTTTTATATAGCATGACAATTTGTTTTTTAAATTCTTAAGAGTATGAAGTTTTATTTCTCATTTTTATATTCCTTCTTTCTTAATAATTTTATCTAATTTTGAAGTCTATATAATTATGGCCCTAATAATTGTAGCCTATCCACAAGCCGCGCTGATAATGGCTAAAAAATAACAATAATTAATAACAACAAAACAAAATATTCAGTAAGAAAAATATGTAAGATTTTGGGTTTATCAAAATAAACGTATTATTATCAAACTAATAAATGTATTAACAAGCAAGTTAATAATTATGAACAAGAAATTATCAGTGCTTTTAATAAAAGTAGCAAAATTAAAGTTATTTTAAACAGAAAAGATATCATCTTATCGCGGCGAAAAATCATATTCTTTATGATCAAAAATAATTTGGTTTCTAAATACACCAAATTAAAATATCATAATCATAAAACAACAGTCAATAATGACCAAATTAATAATATTTTAAATCGTCAATTTAACAACAAAAAACCTAATGAAGTTATTGTTAGTGATTTAACATATGTTCAAGTTGGCGCTAAATGACATTATATTTGTTTATTAATTGACTTGTTTAATCGTGAAATAATTGGTTATAGTGCTGGGCCGAATAAAACAGCCGAACTGGTCCAACAAGCTTTTCATAAAATAACACGACCATTAAATCAAATAACTCTATTTCATACTGATCGTGGTAATAAGTTTAAAAATAAAATCATTGATGAAATTTTAATAACTTTTAATATTAAAAGATAATTAAGCAATAAAGGCTGCCCTTATGATAATGATGTGGCTGAAACAACTTACAAAACTTTTAAAACTGAATTTATTAAGGGTAAAAAATTTAAAAATTTAACACAATTAAAATAAGAACTTTTTGATTTTGTGCATTGATATAACAATATTCGAATTCATGGCAGTTTAAATTATTTATCTCCAGTTACTTTTAGAAAACAAATGTCTATATAAAAAGTGTCCTAAAAAGTGTTGCCATTCCAGTGGGAAATCATTTTACTAGATTGCCCTAATAATGAAATTTGAATCAATAAATTTCACTGTTCATAATTTAAATGACTTCAATACGTAAAATGATCACGAAAAGCATCAAAACTAGCACGACATTTTTTGCATAAATATTTTTGTTTTCCTTCAGGATTATGACCATTTTTAACACAATAAAAAGATTGACAATTAGGACATTTAATACCTTTATCCCTAATTTTTGATCAATTTCATTTAAGCGTTTTTGTTTTTTAATTAATTCTGCTTCTTTTTTGACTTTTTCATGAAATTCTAAAAATTAATCATCTGTTAAACTATTTATTAATTCTTCAATTATTTTTTCCATTAATTATTCACCTCTTATATTAAAAATATACCTAATTTTAGGTATATTTTATAAATATCAAGAGTTTTCTACAAAATTAAAGAAAAATTTTATTCTTTAAACAACAGTTTCCGTAACTCGCAATTCGCGGATAACTGTAATAACAATATCACCAGGAATTGCTTTTGCTTGTTTAATTTTTTCCTTAATATCAAGCGCAATTTTATGAGTACGAGCGTCATCATTAATAATTGGATTAACAATAACTCGAATTTGTCGTCCTGCTTGTAAAACATAAGCTGATTGGACACCATGGACTGTTTGACAAATTTTTTCTAACTCATTCATTCGAGCAATATAATTTTCAAGAGTATTATTGCGACTACCTGGACGAGCAGCTGACAACGTATCAGCAGCTGATACTAAAACAGAATAAGGATTAGTTACTGGTACTTCGCCATGATGCGAAGCGATTGCATTAATAATAATTGGATGTTCATTACATTTTATTGCAATTTGAACACCTAAAGTAACATGACTTCCTTCATTTTCAAAATCAACCGCTTTTCCAATATCGTGTAATAATCCGGCGCGCATTGCAATTGCAGGGTCTAACCCCAGTTCACCAGCCATTATTGCTGCTAATTTTGCTACTTCGACAGAATGTAACAAGACATTTTGGCCATAACTAGTTCGATATTTTAAAATTCCTAAGTGACGAATTAATTCAATATCTAAATTATCAATTGCTAATTCAGCCGCAATTTCTTTTCCTGCTTCAAGAATTGTCATTTCGATTTCTTCTTGTTCTAATTTGATTGTTTCTTCAATTCGTGTTGGCTGAATTCGGCCATCAAGTAATAATTTTTCTAAAGTTTTTTTTGCAATTTCCCGGCGAATTGGGTTAAAAGATGAAATTTGTACAACATTAGGTGTATCATCAATAATTAAATCAACCCCTGCCGCTATTTCAAATGTACGAATATTACGTCCATCTTTTCCAATAATTCGTCCTTTCATATTATCATCTTCTAAATAAATTGAAGTTATTGTTTTTTCTGCCCCAACTTTTGCTGCATAATGTTCAATTGCAGTAGTAATAATGTTAATGGCTGTTTGTTTGGCATTAATTTTTGCAGTATTTTCAGCATTTCGTAAAAATTCACCAATTTCCTTTTGATACCGATCACTTATTTCTTTAAAAAGAACATCTTTTGCTTCTTCAATTGAATATCCGGCAACTTTTTCAAGTTGATGAAGATTCCGTTCTACCATTTCTTGATAATAGTTAATCTTTCCTTGCAATTCTTCTTTCTTGTGAAACAATTCTTGCTCTTTGCCATTTAATACTTCTTCTCTCTCAACAATTAAACGTTCTCTATCTACTAAAAATTTTTCGGTCAATAAAAATTCTTCACGTTTGTGAGTTAATTCATCTTTCATTTCTTGCCTAATTTGTGCTGCTTCAACGCGCCCATCTGCTTTAGCGGCCTTAATAATTTTTTTCGCTTTATCTTCTGCTTGTTTAATTTTTAATTTTGTTTTTTTGATTAATTTAAATTTTAAATATTTTTCAAATAAATATCCAAGAAAGTAAGAACCTATTGCAACAGCAATAAGGATAATTACTCATATGTGTGTTTGCATAATTATTTCTCCTTTACTTAAAAGATTAAGTAAGAAGTATTAATTTTAAATATATAAGTGGAATACTACCAATGAAATCATTGCCACATATCATTATACTCTTTTTTAGAAAAATTTTCGCAGAAGATTTTTTTAATTTTGTAGAAAACTATTGATGAAATAAAAAAAATCATCAATATGATAACTTTAAAAGAAAATTATATACACTTTTAATATTGTTATTTAACTTTTTTATACGTTAAAATATAATACCGATGATTGTTGGTTTGGCGTTAAACCTTTATGCTGGTATTTTCATTTTCAGAGATTTAAATAATTTTGAATGTTCGTGAAACCTAAGCCATGATAATGAATTAATGATTCTTTAAGATTTGATTGTAATTTACTAATTTTATTTAACTTTCGATAACTAGCATCAGGATTTGTACTAGTTTTAGTTGCTAATAAAATATAATTTGTTTGTTTTGCTACTAATAAATATAATGGTTGTTTGTCAGAAATAATAATTGAATTTTCTTTGATTAATTGTTTATTAATATTTTCAATAATTCACTGTTTTTGTAATCGTTTTGTGTTGGTTGATTTAACATAAATATTATTATTGCTGTCAACAGCCATTTTAACACAACATTTAGTGTTGGTTGAAAATGAATCAAGATGAATTTTTCTTTTATCAAATTTATCTTTAAAATTACCTTTGTGGATTTCTTTAATAAATGTTTCATCGATTTGAATTTGGCTATTTAACGTTTTAAATTTTAATTGGGTGTTTTCTAATTGTTTTGATTTCATTATTTTTTGGCGATTATATCAAGCGGTTTTCGGTGATGTTTTAATAAAGTGGGAAATCATTTTACTAGATTGGCCTAATAATGAAATTTGAATCAATAAATTTCACTGTTCATAATTTAAATGACTTCAATACGTAAAATGATCACGAAAAGCATCAAAACTAGCACGACATTTTTTGCATAAATATTTTTGTTTTCCTTCAGGATTATGACCATTTTTAACACAATAAAAAGATTGACAATTATGACATTTAATACCTTTATCCCTAAATTTTTTGTCAATTTCATTTAAGCGTTTTTGTTTTTTAATTAATTCTGCTTCTTTTTTGACTTTTTCATGAAATTCTAAAAATTGATCATCTGTTAAACTATTTATTAATTCTTCAATTATTTTTTCCATTAATTATTCACTTCTTATATTAAAAATATACCTAATTTTAGGTATATTTTATAAATATCAAGAGTTTTCTACAAAATTAAAGAAAGATTTCAATTTTATACGAATATTTTTTCATTTCAACCATATATTTTAATATTTTTTTATTATTTTTATTAATTTTTAATCTAATTTTAATCAATTTCAACGTTATATTTCTTTTTAATTTCATTAGTAAAAAAAATCATTTAATATTTTTCAATTATCTGTTTGCTTTTCTTCTCTTGTGTTGCTAAAATTCAATAAGCAAAAGCTTCAGCAAATAATTCTGCATTGTTTTCTGATCCATAGCGATATTCTACTATATTAAATAAATTTAATCGTATAAAGAAAATAAGATTTTTAGAAAAATAAGAAAAAAAATACCTTTTTAATTTATTGAACTAAATAACATTTAAAAATAAAAACCCTTATTTTCTTTATACGACCATTTATTTTTATAATTTAATTATTAACAACCTAAACCTTTTCATTTTTATTTAGTAATTTTACTATACATAAATATTAATATATATTATTACTTAGTTAATAGTTTTTGTTGCATTTGCAATTACAATTTACAAATGAAAAAAATGTTTTTTCTTAAAAAGAAAAAACATTTTTTTATGCACGGGGACTAAAAGGGTCAATAACTGTTAAAGTATCTGGTTCTTCTTTTTCTCCCATTTTTCGATCAATTTTATAATAACTATTATTTGACATTTTAATTCATTCAATAATATCTTTTACTTCAGCTAATTCTTCATAAAAGTCAATAATAAATCAATCATAAAATTTATAAGTAACTAAATCACCAACTTTATTGGCATGCTGTGCTAATTTATTTGTTAATTCAGCAAAATATGCTCGTTTTGTTTGATAGGTTTCCATTAATTCAATAATATTTTTAATATCTTTATATTCTTCAGCAATATTTTTAATTTGATAATGTCCATCACGGTCTAAAACAAAATTTATAATTCGACGTTGATGTAAAACTTCATCTTGTGCTTGAACTTGGAAATAATGGCTAAAGCCAGGAAACCCTAACTTATCAGCGGCTGAACTTAAATTATAGCAAAAGAATTGTATTTTAATGTGTTCATCAATATAATGTTGTAAATCTTTTTCAATGTCGTTTGTTAACATAATTTTTCCTCTCTTTCTATTCTTATTGTACTGGAATTGCAAGGGTTTTTTGGACAAATTTTATGTAGAATAATAATTTCTGTATTGCACTGGTGTTAAATAATTTAGTTTGCTATGAATTCGAATATTATTGTACCAATTAATGTAATCAAATAATTCTAATTTAAACTGCTCAACGTTTTTAAATTTATTATTTTTAATAAATTCAGTTTTAAAAATTTTGTATGTTGATTCCGCAACAGCATTGTCATAATGACAACCTGGTTTACTGTAAGATTTTTGAATCCCATTTTTAACTAACAGGTTATAAATAATAAGATTATTATTGAATTCACTGCCTTGATCAGTGTGAAATATTTTAATATTGCTTAATGAAAATTGAAGTTTATTAAAGCTGATTTCAACTAATTTGGCATTTTTGTGTAAACTAACATCATAACCAATAATTTATCGATTAAATAAATCAACTAAGAAACAGACATAATATCATTTGTTACTAATAAAAACATAGGTTATGGATAGGATACAATTATTAGACTGGATAGGCTACAATTATTAGGACCATAATTATATAGACTTCAAAATTAGATAAAATTATTAAGAAAGAAGGAATATAAAATGGGAAATAAAACTTCATACTCTGAAGAATTTAAAAAACAAATTGTCATGCTATATAAAAATGGTAAAAGTGTTATTAATCTAGGGCAAGAATATAATTTGCCAAAACCAACTATTTATAGTTGAGTTAAAAATTATAATAATTCTGGTTCATTTAAAGCAAAAGACAATCGCACACTAGAAGAAAATGAAATAATAACTTTACGAAAAGAACTTAAAGACTTGAAAATGGAAAATGACATTTTAAAGCAAGCCGCACTGATAATGGCCAAAAAATAGCAATAATTAATAACAACAAAACAAAATATTCAGTAAGAAAAATATGTAAGATTTTGGGTTTATCAAAATCAACTTATTATTATCAAAATAATAAATGTATTAACAAGCAAGTTAATAATTATGAACAAGAAGTTATCAGTGCCTTTAATAAAAGTCGCAAAATTTATGGGGCTCGCAAAATTAAAGTTATTTTAAACAGAAAAGATATCATCTTATCGCGGAGAAAAATCAGATTCTTTATGATCAAAAATAATTTGGTTTCTAAATACACCAAATTAAAATATCATAATCATAAAACAACAGTCAATAATGACCAAATTAATAATATTTTAAATCGTCAATTTAACAACAAAAAACCTAATGAAGTTATTGTTAGTGATTTAACATATGTTCAAGTTGGCGCTAAATGACATTATATTTGTTTATTAATTGACTTGTTTAATCGTGAAATAATTGGTTATAGTGCTGGGCCGAATAAAACAGCCGAACTGGTTCAACAAGCTTTTCATAAAATAACACGACCATTAAATCAAATAACTCTATTTCATACTGATCGTGGTAATTAGTTTAAAAATAAAATCATTGATGAAATTTTAATAACTTTTAATATTAAAAGATCATTAAGCAATAAAGGCCGCCCTTATGATAATGCTGTGGCTGAAACAACTTACAAAACTTTTAAAACTGAATTTATTAAGGGTAAAAAATTTAAAAATTTAACACAATTAAAATACGAACTTTTTGATTTTGTGCATTGATATAACAATATTCGAATTCATGGCAGTTTAAATTATTTATCTCCAGTTACTTTTAGAAAACAAATGTCTATATAAAAAGTGTCCTAAAAAGTGTTGCCATTCCATGTTTAATTTTCCTTTTTTATGATTTATTCATCAAGATTATACTGTATTTGCATTTATATTATATTGTTTTGCTACTATTCAACAACTTTTTTGTTTAATTTCCTCAATGATTTTTGTTCTAAATTCTGATGTATATTTGTTATATTTTTGTCCTTTTTTTGCCATATAAAAATGCACCCCCTATAAAAATTTAACAAAATCTTTTTTTATTTTACTTACTTTTTGGGGTGCAGTCTTTTATTCTCATTTTAATTTAAAAGAAATTTTTTTATTAAAGTAATAAAATTGATTTTCTTTAAATTGGAATTTTGATATTTCAATTTTTTTAGCCTTTGGATTAATTTTTAATTCATCAAAAGCAATTAAATCATTAAAATCAAGATTAAAAATTGTTATTTTTTGTTCATTAATATGAGGATAAAATTGATACCAACTCGTTTTAATTTCACTCGCCTTTTCAGGAGTATGAATAATATCATTTAATAATAATCCCAATTGTTTTTTCGTTAAGGTAAAATAATTATTATCATAAGGTTTTGATAAGATTAATGTTGTTTGTTGTAAAATTTTACTTAAATTAAATTTAAAAGTTTGATTAACAACTAATTCATCGATAAATTTATTATTTTTTGCTGGTAAAGCAACTATTTTAAAACTATAATTAATAACTTCGTGCTTGTTTCCTTCTTGTTGATTTATTTTAACATATTTTAATTTAAAATATTTTTCAAAAGGTTCACCTTGATATCCTAAGAATTCCATAACTTTTGTCTTAATGACTACTGGTAATTTATTAACATAATTATCTTCGCCAATAATAATATTATTATTTAAATATTTTTCAAATTTTCATGTTTGCAAACTATGAAAATCAACATATTCTTTTTCATACATAAATCCATTTTTACGAAATTTTTTCGGCGCTCCTCATTGCGCATAAATTGCTAATCCTAAACCAATTAGGGCAATTAAAATTAAGACCGTATAATCTAGCGTACGATGATTTTTAATAAATAAACTTGTGTCATTATCACGTTGTGTTTCTAAAATAAAACGAATCAAATTTCATAAAAAGAAATAAAAACCAGTTTGCACCCCGCTACGTGTGATTGCATAACGCCCCGGATTATTTAATTTTGTTAATGCAGCACTATCATTATGTCATCATTTTTTAATTCTATTGGTAAAACCAGTTTGTTTTTTTGAACTATCTATTTGCCCACTTCTTTTAGCCATTTCGTCTAATTGCTTTTGGTTTGGTACATAGTTAAAATATGCTTTATCCAAAACTTCTTTTCAAGTCATTTTATCAGGTTTAAGATATTTTCGATTAAAAAAATGAATAAAATTATATTTTAAATCAAAAGGATATTCTTTAGGATCTTTTTTTCATGGTTTTTTACTAAATAATTGTCCAACAACAGGAATAAAAAAAGTAATAAATAATCATGCTAAGAAATTAAAGAATGATTCATATAAAAAGATCGGTTGACGAAAGACAATTTCACCAAGGTTATTTGTTTCTGGTGATAAACCATCTCACTGCCATAAGTTATCACGAATAAAAGCTGGTAATCAACGTAATGAATCATATGAAGTAACACTTCCTAATAATTCATGATTAAAAAAATTACCTCAACGGCCTAATACTTGTCCTAATAAAATATTTGGAATAATACAATCAGTATAAACTCAAAGTGAAACTTTTGCTTTTCGACCAACAATGCCAAAAACAATTAAGCCAGTAATTGTTCCAAACAAAACACCACCATGAATACTCATCCCGGCTTTTCAAAACGCAAATAAAGACCAAAATGGAACATCACCTGGTTCTAATATTCAAGGATGATTAACATCATTATTAAATTTTCCAAAAAAACTAGCTCCAAATAATGAAAATGGAATAATAGCAAAAATTGATCAAATTAATGGTTCAATTGGAACCTTTTTTAATTTTAGTCGAATAAAACAGGCTAAAACCGAACAAATCATTCCTATTGTAATAAAAAAAGCATACATATGAATTCATCCGCCATATGTTGCCAAAATATTATGTGGCGTATTACTTGGCATAATTAATCCTGGATTTGGTGGTCCGCTTGTTAATAATAAACTGTTCATTTATTTTTTCACTCCTTAAGTGTTTTTATTTTCTAAATTATAAAACAATGCATAATTATTATATACCAAGTTCAAACAAAAAAGTCTATTTATTTCCTTTAATTTTGTAGAAAAATCTTGATATTTAATATTTAATATTTATAAAATATACCTAAAATTAGGTATATTTTTAATATAAGAGGTGAATAATTAATGGAAAAAATAATTTAAGAATTAATAAATAGTTTAATAGATGATCAATTTTTAGAATTTCATGAAAAAGTCAAAAAAGAAGCAGAATTAATTAAAAAACAAAAACGCTTAAATGAAATTGATCAAAAATTTAGGGATAAAGGTATTAAATATCCTAATTGTCAATCTTTTTATTGTGTTAAAAATGGTCATAATCCTGAAGGGAAACAAAAATATTTATGCAAAAAATGTCGTGCTAGTTTTGATGCTTTTCGTGATCATTTTACGTATTGAAGTCATTTAAATTATGAACAGTGAAATTTATTGATTCAAATTTCATTATTAGGCCAATCTAGTAAAATGATTTCCCACTTTATTAAAACATCACCGAAAACCGCTTGATATAATCGCCAAAAAATAATGAAATCAAAACAATTAGAAAACACCAAATTAAAATTTAAAACGTTAAATGGCCAAATTCAAATCGATGAAACATTTATTAAAGAAATCCACAAAGGTAATTTTAAAGATAAATTTGATAAAAGAAAAATTCATCTTGATTCATTTTCAACCAACACTAAATGTTGTATTCAAATGGCTGTTAATAGTAATAATAATATTTATGTTAAATCAACCAACACAAAACGATTACAAAAACAGTGAATTATTGAAAATATTAATAAACAATTAATCAAAGAAAATTCAATTATTATTTCTGACATGCAACCATTATATTTATTAGTAGCAAAACAAACAAATTATATTTTATTAGCAACTAAAACTAGTACAAATCCTGATGCTAGTTATCGGAAGTTAAATAAAATTAGTAAATTACAATCAAATCTTAAAGAATAATTAATTCATTATCATGGCTTAGGTTTCACGAACATTCAAAATTATTTAAATCTCTGAAAATGAAAATACCAGCATAAAGGTTTAACGCCAAACCAACAATCATCGGTATTATATTTTAACGTATAAAAAAGTTAAATAACAATATTAAACCTTTATTGAAAAGAAATTTATAAAAATATCATTTATTTTGTGTAGGGAAAACAGAATAACATCTGTTTTTATGATAAAAGTTCTAAATTTAAAGATACTATCCGATGAATAATGCAAATAAATTTATTTTTTTAATAGAAAAATAAAAAAACAATCTCACAAGAATTGTTTTTTTGCCGGCTCATCGTACATGACGCCTAAAAGTTGAAGAAAAACAGAAAGCAAAAAATGATAAACATTCTAAAATAATAGCTTAGAATGTTTTTTCTTCGGATAATGGTTAACTTTCATTATATAATTAATACTAGGAAAACGGGGGAAGTATGGAACCAAAAACAGTTGTTACTTTAACAGTTAAAGCAAATGATATTAATCAAACAATTTTTAATTTTATTAAGAAAATGTTTCAAACAACTCCGTTGTCAGTTATTTATAAGTTATTTCGTAATAAAAAAATTAAAGTAAATAACAAAGCAATGAAAGAACGAAATTATAAACTTCAATTAGGAGATCAAATTATTATTTTTGATAAAAATTTAGTTGTAACAGAACGAAACCAGACAGTAACTTATAATAATGTTGCAACATTACCATTACAAGTTGTTTATGAAGATGAAAACATCCTTGTTGTTGATAAACGACATTGAGTAGAAATGCACTCAAAGTTTCATACTTCATTAGATGCTATGGCGCAACATTATTTAATCCAAAAAGATGAATATCATCCGCAGGATGAACAGTCATTTGTCATTTCCCATGTTCATCGATTAGATAAATTAACACGAGGATTAGTGCTATATGCTAAAAATAAAATTACATTAGATTTGTTATTAGCTAAAATTAACCAAAAAGAATTTATTGAAAAGAAATATTTAGCAAAGTGTGAAGGAATTATTAAAGAAAATGATTTTACCCTTAGTGGTTATTTATATAAAGATGAAGATAAAAAAATGGTTTTTACTAAAACAGAGCAACCACATGCTAAAGTAGTTAAAACACATTTTAAAATTCAAGATCAGATATCAAATGCAACGTGATTGGAAGCAACATTAATAACTGGCCGTAAGCATCAGATTCGGGCTTCATTAAGTTATTTACATCATCCCATTATTAATGATGTTAAATATGGAGCAAAACAAGAAACAAAGAAGTATATGATTGCTTTATATGCAACAACCTTAATCTTTCATCAATTGCCAGACCATTTAAGCTATTTAAATGAAAAGATTATTAAAATTCCAGAAAATATTATAAAATAAAAATATTAGGAATGAGGTGAAGTAATTGTCAACAAGAAGAGGAATTTTTAGTATTTTAATCGGGGCTTTTACTTCGTTAATTGGAACATGTTTTCAATTTACGCTAATGTATTTATTAATTCGTAGTTATGGTTCGCAGTTTAATGGGTTTGTAAAGAATAGCGTTGCAATTGTTGCTTTTTTAGGAACAGTGGAAGGTGGCTTAGGGGCCATTACTGTTATTTTTTTAGTAAAACCATTGTTACAAAAAGATTGAATTAAAGCAAATGAAATGGTTAATACAGCAAAGCATCAATATAAAATATCAGGGTACATTGGTATTATTTTATTAATTGCAATTGCTGTTGGGTATAGTGCTTATATTTATTTATTTGAAAAGAATTTTAGTATTTTATGAAATGATGAAACAATTAGTTATCCGTTATGAAAAATGATTTTAATTGTATTTATTATTGGGTCAAAAAACTTAATTGCATTATTTTGAACAGCAGCGTATGAAAACTTAATGCAAGCTGATCAAAATAATCATTTACGCCGTTTAATTTTAATGATTTGTGATTTAATCTCATATTCAATTGTTTTCTACTTAATTTCAATTGCAATAGACCTTGTTTTTGTCTTTTTAATTTTCTTACTTTACTCTGTAATGAAAGGAAGTTTAGTTTATTTATTTATTAAGTTACATTATCCTTGAGTTCGTATTGATCGCCAACGCGATAACATGCAACTAGTTAAATCAAGTAATATTGTTGTGTTTAAAAATATTGGCGAAACATTGTTAATTAATGGTGATGTTATTATTACGGCGCTGTTATTAGGGTTACGAATATCATCAACCTTATCGCTATATATGACAATTACGGTTGGAGTTCGTAGCATTATAATGATTTTAATTAATTCCTTTCGTGAATTTTTTGCTGCATGAACAGCAAAAAATGGTCGGGTTGATTGACAGAGTTATATGAAATTTGAAACATATGCTTTTATGATAGCTGGTTTCTTGTTTGTTAACCAGTTTATTTTATCACCATATTTTGTGACAACATTGTATGCGCCACAAATTATTGAACAAATTCGAACTAGTGATTCAACATTAAATCCATGAACATCACAAGAACGTGAAATTTTTAAAAGTATCTTTTATCAGCCAGCCTTTTCATTATTAGTTGCTTTAAGTTCTGTTTTTATTGTCTTAGCTGAACCCGCAAATGTTTTGGTATATGCTAAAGCAAATTATAAACAAACCGTAATTCCGACTTTCATTATTGGTTGTCTTAACATTGTCTTTTGTTTTTTTAGTGCTTTACTGTGACGTTTTGGCTTTAATAATTTAGAAGCTGCATTATATAGTATTTTAATTATTACTTGCTTAATGAGTTTTTTACGTTTTTTATACTTATGATGTTATAATTGAATATTTTTAACTTATAATAGTAACTTTAAAGGTGTTTTTCGAAATTGAATGATTTTGTTAGTGCCAATGGTTATTGCTATTTTAGTTAATTATTTATTTTTATCAAAAACACATAATCCTAATCAAATTTATAATATTAATTTACAGCCAGTTTGAGGATGACAAAAATTATTAAATTTCTTCTTTGGTTTAATCTTTGCTTCCTTGTTTGTTATTTTTGCTAATTCAATCTTTTGAGCACCCGGTTCTGTTCGAGGGATCTTCTTACGGTTACCACTTGTTTATAAAATTTGAACTAAACGCCAAGATAAAATGCGAATTCTATGTCGTAAAAAATATGAAGATGATTTTATTACCTTAACGGAACCAGAAATGCCATATCAAAAAATGTGGGAACGAGAAGAAACTTTACGTAAAAATACGAAAAAAATAGAGAATGATGAACCAAATAAAGAAATTTATAAGCTAACAGGATAAAAAATAAGTTATTACTAACTTATTTTTTAATATCGCTTAAATAACCAGGATGGTATTTTTGACCATGAATAATTTTTGTAATATTATAAAGCGCATTAATAGCTTCACCAAATCCAGTTACCATATTATAATATTTTCCTTCATAATAAGCACTATTTCCAGCTGCAAAGATATGAGGATGACTTGTTTGCCTAGTTGGATCAATAATAATTTTTCGCATTGGAGTTGTTGTTAAAGCTAATTGTTGTAACATTGTTGGTACAACTTTTGTTCCATATTGAACAATAAAATAATCAGCTGTAATAGTTAATGGTTCATGTGTTGTTTCATGTCCTAATGTTAAAGCGGTAATTTTATTATCAATTGTCTCAACTGTTTTAACATGATAAGGTTTTAATTCGGTCACCTTATTTTGTTGTAATTTTTGGACATTGTTTTCTTTAGCTCGGTATAATGTGCGACGATGGATAATTGTAACATCTTTACTAATGTTATCTTCAATCAAATAATTTGCCCAATCAACAGCACTATCACCACCACCAAGAATAACAATTTTCTTGTTTGCTAAAAGGGCTGGGTTTTTAACAGCATATCATAAGTTTTCATATTCTTGGTGAGGATCAATATGTTCTAGACGAATAGGGGTAAAAACACCATTTCCACTTGTAATTAAAATTGTTTTAACTGTAAATGTTTGGTTAGTTGTTAAAGTAATAGTAAATCCATCAGTTTTTTCAAGGATATTACTAATGTTAGTTTTACCAATGTATGTTATTTGCTCCGTATTTTTTTTTGCTTGGTTAATTAAATTCTCAATAAATGTTTTAGTTTTAATTTCGCCAAATCCGGGCATATCATATAATGGTTTTTCTGGATATAATTCTCATGGTTGTCCACCAGGAGTATCGTTTCCTTCAATTATATAGCCACTTAATCCTAACATGCCAGCACAACTCCAAGCATATAAACCAACCGGCCCAGCCCCAATAATTAAAATATCTTTCATTTATTTATAACAACCTTTCTAATTTTTCTGCACTTTAATTATTACATATTTTTCTAAAAGTCTAGCACAATAATTAATTCCTAGATATAATTATAAAAGAGAGTGAAATATTGATGAAAATAATTGTTAAAAATGAGATAGCAACAAAACTTTTAGCTGAAAAAATTGCTCTGTTTTTACATCCTAATTTATGCTTATTATTAGATGGACCGTTAGCCGCCGGGAAAACAACTTTTACAAAATATTTATTAAAAGCGTTAGGGGTGACTACTCCTGTTACTTCACCAACGTTTTTAATTATGCAACAATATACGACAAATCAGCAAGTTATTGTTAACCATATGGATTGCTATCGATTGTTAGGTTTAGAACAAGAAGAAAAATGAGAAATGTATTTTGAACATTTTTCTGATAGTATTAATATCATTGAATGACCAGCGGTAATTAGTAACCAGTTAAGTTCAAAGTACGAGGTAATTAAAATTACCATTAAGATAATTAATGAGGATGAACGAATTTTTACCATTAAAACCAACAATAAACATTTACAAAGCGCATTAGGAAAAGAGGGATAAGATGTTAAATCTATTTATTGATACTAGTACTGATTTTTTAATTTTAATTTTAGAACAAAAGCAAAAAATCATTGGTCAAGTTTACCAAAACCATGCTCGTCGTCATACTGAAGCAACATTACCAGCAATTAAACAGTTATTAGGTCAGCATCAATTAAAATTAAAAGACATTAATAATTTTTATTTAACAACTGGTCCAGGTAGTTATACTGGCGTTCGTATTCCAATGACAATTGTGAAAACAGTTAAAGTAATTAATCCGGCGATTAATGTTTATACAATTAATACATTGCTTTATCAGGCCGGGCTAGATAATGTTGTTTCAATGCTTGATGCTCGGAGTGGAAAACGGTATTTTGCGGTAATTAGTAATGATGTAGAAGTGATTCCAAGGCAAGTTATTGATTATGAAACTTGTATTGAAATTACAAAGCAATTTCCAGGTTATGAGTTTCGTTATGATTTACAAGAAATTGATTTTGTTCAAAATTATTTTGTTCTAAAAAAGCATTTTACATTAGTTGAAGATATTTTTGCTTTAGAGCCACAGTATTTAAAAAAGGATTGAAGTTAAATGGTTATTTTAAAACCAGTTAATAATAGTGATGCTTTATTATTATTTTTATTAGAACAAGAAAATTATCCACACAATTATTATAAATATCGTAATTTAATTCAAATGATTAATAACACAAATTATCTTGTTTATAAATTAATTGTCAAAAATAATCTCTATGGTTATTTTATTTTAATGTATAGTGGGGATGATTTTCAATTAATACGATTAACAGTTAAAAAGCGTTATCACCATCAAGGTTATGGCCAACAAATGTTAAAATATATTCTAACACATTTTTCATATCAACAAATCTTTTTATAAGTTGGAATGGCAACACTTTTTAGGACACTTTTTATATGGACATTTGTTTTCTAAAAGTAACTGGAGATAAATAATTTAAACTGCCATGAATTCGAATATTGTTATATCAATGCACAAAATCAAAAAGTTCGTATTTTAATTGTGTTAAATTTTTAAATTTTTTACCCTTAATAAATTCAGTTTTAAAAGTTTTGTAAGTTGTTTCAGCCACAGCATTATCATAAGGGCAGCCTTTATTGCTTAATGATCTTTTAATATTAAAAGTTATTAAAATTTCATCAATGATTTTATTTTTAAACTCATTACCACAATCAGTATGAAATAGAGTTATTTGATTTAATGGTCGTGTTATTTTATGAAAAGCTTGTTGGACCAGTTCGGATGTTTTATTCGGCCCAGCACTATAACCAATTATTTCACGATTAAACAAGTCAATTAATAAACAAATATAATGTCATTTAGCGCCAACTTGAACATATGTTAAATCACTAACAATAACTTCATTAGGTTTTTTGTTGTTAAATTGACGATTTAAAATATTATTAATTTGGTCATTATTGACTGTTGTTTTATGATTATGATATTTTAATTTGGTGTATTTAGAAACAAAATTATTTTTGATCATAAAGAATCTGATTTTTCGCCGCGATAAGATGATATCTTTTCTGTTTAAAATAACTTTAATTTTGCGAGCCCCATAAATTTTGCGACTTTTATTAAAGGCACTTATAATTTCTTGTTCATAATTATTAACTTGCTTGTTAATACATTTATTAGTTTGATAATAATACGTTGATTTTGATAAACCCAAAATCTTACATATTTTTCTTACTGAATATTTTGTTTTGTTGTTATTAATTATTGTTATTTTTTGGCCATTATCAGTGCGGCTTGCTTTAAAATGTCATTTTCCATTTTCAAGTCTTTAAGTTATTTTCGTAAAGTTATTATTTCATTTTCTTCTAGTGTGCGATTGTCTTTTGCTTTAAATGAACCAGAATTATTATAATTTTTAACTCAACTATAAATAGTTGGTTTTGGTAAATTATATTCTTGCCCTAGATTAATAACACTTTTACCATTTTTATATAGCATGACAATTTGTTTTTTAAATTCTTCAGAGTATGAAGTTTTATTTCCCATTTTTATATTCCTTCTTTCTTAATAATTTTATCTAATTTTGAAGTCTATATAATTATGGTCCTAATAATTGTAGCTTATCCAAGTTAAATGAACATAATTTGGTTGCTCAACAATTATATTTAAAGCATGGGTTTAAGATTATTCGAGCAATTGCCCAATATTATGGTGCAGAAAATGGATACTTAATGGTTTATCATCACTAACTTTATTTAATTTTACGGTATAATATATAAGAAAAAATTAGGTGGTAAAGGAGAAAAAAATGGGAAGAGCATTTGAAGTCCGCAAACAATCAATGGCAGCAACAGCTGCTAAAAAAGCAATATTATATAATCGCGTTGCTAGGGAAATTTATTTAGCAGCACGCGAAGGAAGTGTTGATCCCAATGCTAATTTAGCATTACGTAATGCAATTGATAAAGCAAAAGCAAAACAAGTTCCACGTGTTGTTATTGAACGTGCGATTAAAAAAGAAAGTGGAAAAGATAATGAAAATTACCAAGCAATTAGTTATGAAGGGTATGTACCGGGGGGAAGTACAATTATTGTTGATACATTGACAAATAATGTTAACCGCGCGCTGTTGCAGAAGTACGCAATTGTTTTACTAAAACGGGTGGTAAACTAGGAGTTAATGGAGCTGTTGTGAATTTTTGATCATTTAGCAGTGTTTGCTTTTACAGGTAAAACGGGTTAAGAAGTATTAGAATTATTATTACTAGCAGATTGTGATATTAATGATGTTGTTGCTGAAGATGGACAAATTGTTGTTATGCGCCAGTAACAGAATTTAATAGTGTTAAAACTGCATTAGATCAAGCCTAGATTACAACATTTCAAATGACAGAAATTACAATGCTGCCCCATGACCGTATTGCTTTACAAGAAGATGGCGCTGAACAATTTGAAAAAATGTTAAATATGTTAGATAACATTGATGATGTGCAAGATGTTTATCAAAATGTTTTACTTGCTTAGTTCGGAGTGAAAAACAGGAAAACAACTTGGGAAATTAGAAACAATTGAAAAATTATCGTTAATAGTGCATAATAATAGTAAAGTAAAAAAAGGAGTTTAGATAATAATGTCAAATTTTTTGGGTGGTAGTATGACAATGAATGTGATTTTAGTCGTAATTGTAGTCGCAGTTATTATTTTTGCAATTGTTTCTTCAATTATGGGACGAAAAGCACAATGCATTGAACGAGAAAAACGAAAAAAAAAAGTTAAAGATAAAATTAAACAATATATTAAAGATAATGATAATCGTAAAAACTTAAGATTAGAATATGAAAAAGTTATTGCTCGTAAAGGAAAAGAATTTAAATATCGCGATATTTTTGATGTTATTGTTGATATTTATGAAGCAAAAACAAATGCTTTCTTAGAACAAAAAGCTTTTGAAATTGAAGGTATTTCAAAAAAAAATAGTAAAAAACAATATGAAACAACTTGAATTGTTAACCAAGAAATTGATTTAGAGGAAACAAAACACCGGATTGAAATTAGTGAAAAAAAAGTTAAGTTAACAAAAGAAGAAAAAAAAGCAGCAAAAATTGCGGCAAGAAAAGAATATGAAGCACATCGTGCTGAAATGCTTAAAAAGCGTGAAGAAGAACGGAAATTGCGTAAAGATGGACAACTTTCTGTTGAAGAACGCCCAAAACCAAAACCAGAGAAATTTGTCCCTAGAAAATAAGTCCTATCTTATTTTCTTTGTCTTTAAAAAGCAAATCCGAAATAACGAAAGTGAAGTGCAATAATGGATTTAGAAATCACTTTAAAAAAAGAAGATTTTAAACGATTTAAAAAATGTTTTAAAATTGCTTGAACATTGGCTTCACTAAGTAATTTAAAAACAGCGCAAGAATGAGTGACAGCTCAAAAAATTTCGGTCTTTTTTGATTTGCAAGATAATATTAACAGTAACAAAATTGATGAAGCCATTTTTATTGATGATGATGAAAATGACGAGGGAAAAGATTTATTTCAACCACATTTATATGATTTAGCGCTAGAAACTTATTGACCAGCAGATGAGGACACGGATAGTAATGATGTTCGAACTTTATCAGACGAGGTCCAAACAACGATGACAGATGTTCAAATTGATTTTTATCCTGGTGAAACAATTGCTGATGGGAATGAAGTTGGCCAACACGCGCGAGAATATTTTATGCGTGATCATAACTATTTTAATTTAGAACATTACAGCAAGAAAATTGCTTTTGCAAAGACAACTGAAGTGTTAGCAAATCCAAACTATGATGTTTATTTTGAACCATCTTTTGTTTATAACAATTGTATTACAAAGTGTGATATTTTAAAGAAACTTCCAGATGGTACTTATCATTTAATTGAGGTTAAAGCTTCAACTGGTCGGAAATATGATAAAGAAGCACAAATATATGTTGATAAGAATGTTAAGGATGAATATGGTTATGATGTTGCCTATCAGTATTATGTTTTAACTGGGGCAGGTTTAACAATTAGTCGGGTTTCATTAATGTTGTTAAATTCGGAGTATCAACGGGTTGGTGATATTGATGATGAGCAGTTGTTTATGTTTCAAGATTGTTATAAATTGCCAACCAAAACCTTACCTGCTATTAGTTTATTAGAATTTTGTCAGCAAATGATGACCGGACAATTTGCCAAACGCGTTGAAAAGAATCGCATCATTACTGATGATTTAGCTTTAATTAAACATTATTTTATGCAACCAGTTGAAACAATTTTTCCGTTATTTAGGAAGGAACAATGTTTCAATGGAAAAGGTGATCGTTATGGTTATTGCCAACATGTTACTAGTTATTTGCCACCGCATCATAGTGTCTTTAAGTTAACCCGTGGGATGGAAAAAAAGACATTATTAAAATATCAAGAACACATTGATTTGTTAAAAGATATTGTGTTACCATTTACCTTTAAACAATTAACGCGACAAAAAAAACAAATTTTATTTTCAGAAAAACAACAACGCCAAATTCTTGCTGTTCAAGATAATGCACCAGTTGTTGTTCCAAAGAAGGTTGCTATTATTAATCAAATTTTAGAACAGTATCAGTATCCAATATATATGTATGATTTTGAAACAATGAAAGCGGCAGTTCCTCGCTTTGAATATTCATATTCTTATCAACAAATTCCGTTTCAATATTCAGTCCATCTTATTAAAGATAATCACTTTGATTATCAAGATGAAACGACAATGGAACATTATGCCTTTTTAGCAGATGGTGAAGGTGAACCACGCTTAACACTAATTAAACATTTAGTTACTGATTTATTTAGGCATGGTGGAGGGGTTTATGTTGCTTATTATAAGAGTTTTGAATGTAATGTTTTAGCCGAATTAATTAGTTATTTAACAATCTTAATTAATCAAAGTCGCAATGAGGAACTTATTACAACTTATCAAGATTGACAAAAAAAATTAAGGATTATTCGAAATAAAACAATTGATTTAATGGATTTTTTTCAGGATTTTATGATTTATAAGAAAGAATTTTATGGTTCAGCTTCAATTAAAAAAACACAACCAGCATTTGATAATCAATTTACTTATCAAGCATTAAAGGTGCAAAAAGGTGATATGGCGAGTGAAATCTTTCGTCGCCGGGTGGAAAATAATATTCCAATGACCATTTGACAAAAATCATTTCGAGGAGAAATGTTAAAATATTGTAATCGGGATACATTAGCAATGGTTGTCATTTATCAACACATTGTTCGTTTAATGGGGCCTTTAACATCAATTAAAGGAGGGAAAAAAGATGCAAAAATATAGAGTAATTTTTATGGGAACGCCAATCTTTGCAACAGCTGTTTTAAAAGCTTTACAAAAGTTAGCGCCAGCAATTGAAATAATTGGAATTGTTACCCAACCTGATCGTAAAATTGGACGCCAGCAACTGGTTCAATTTTCCCCCGTCAAAGAATTTGCCTTAAAAAATCAGATTCCTGTTTTTCAACCAGAAAAAATTAATGATCTTTATACAGAATTAGGAACTTTACAGCCAGATGTTATTGTAACGTGTGCTTATGGGCAATTTATTCCAGAGCGAATTTTAAAATTAACACGCATTAATTGTATTAATGTTCATGCTTCGTTATTACCAAAATTACGTGGTGGCGCGCCCATTCATAAGGCTATTATTTATGGTGAACGAGAAACTGGGATTACACTAATGAAAATGATTAAAAAAATGGATGCAGGAGAAATGTATGTTCAAACAGCATTTCCAATTAGTCCCGCCGAAACAGCTTTATCTTTGCATGGCCGGTTAATGGTTTTGGCAGGAATAATGATTGAAAAACATTTATTAGATATTATTACTGGTAAAATTAAAGGAACACCACAGGATGATAGTCAAGCAACATTTTCTTATAATATTACACGTAATGAAGAAAAAGTAAATTGGTTTTTACCAAAACAAAAAATTGTTGACCAAATTCGTGGATTATATGCATGACCAATTGCTTATACAACTGTTAATAATATTCATTATAAATTGCATCAATCAATGATTACTTTAGAACCATTAGCGGAAAAAGACGCTGATTTTGTAAATGGGACAATTATTGATATTTCAAAATTAGGGATTAAAGTTAAAGTTGAAGATGGTTATTTACTAATTACGCGTTTACAACGCGAGGGGAAAAAAGTAACTGATGCTAAAAATTACTATCATAATGCCTCGTCAGAAATTATGGTTGGAAATATTTTTATTTAAAATGTATCGTTTAAAATCACTAAAATATTTAGCAACAACAGGGTTAACTACCGCTTCGTTAGTAGTTATTGCTTATATTTCCCAATTTATTCAGTTTAATTTTGGCGTTGGTAAAGGGATTATTCAGTTAGCAGATGGGTTATTTTTAGGTTTAATAACGTTAATCAAAGGTCCAATGCTATTAATTAGTGGTATTTTGTATGTAACAATTATTGATCTTATTACAGGTGGTTTTATTTTTATTCCTATTTCAATTTTAATTAGAATTTTAATGTTTTTAATTACTTATTTTGGTGCTCGCATTTTAATCCGTTATGGTGCTATTTTTGTTAGTTCCTTAATGTTATTATTATATGTTTTGTATAGTTATTTCTTATTTGGGCCTGATGTTGCAATTGTTGAATTAATTGCTAATGCAATTCAAATTGCTGTTGCAACAATAATGGGAATTACTTTAGCAATTGTTTTTGTTCGGATTAATGAGCATAGTACAAATAAAATTTGAGATGATGAACAATTTTTATATTATAAAAAGAGTAATTATGCTCTAAATTAGAGTGCTGGAATGGCAACACTTTTTAGGACACTTTTTATATAGACATTTGTTTTCTAAAAGTAACTGGAGATAAATAATTTAAACTGCCATGAATTCGAATATTGTTATATCAATGCACAAAATCAAAAAGTTAGTATTTTAATTGTGTTAAATTTTTAAATTTTTTACCCTTAATAAATTCAGTTTTAAAAATTTTGTAAGTTGTTTCATCCACAGCATTATCATAAGGGCAGCCTTTATTGCTTAATGATCTTTTAATATTAAAAGTTATTAAAATTTCATCAATGATTTTATTTTTAAACTCATTACCACGATCAGTATGAAATAGAGTTATTTGATTTAATGGTCGTGTTATTTTATGAAAAGCTTGTTGGACCAGTTCGGCTGTTTTATTCGGCCCAACACTATAACCAATTATTTCACGATTAAACAAGTCAATTAATAAACAAATATAATGTCATTTAGCGCCAACTTGAACATATGTTAAATCACTAACAATAACTTCATTAGGTTTTTTGCTGTTAAATTGACGATTTAAAATATTATTAATTTGGTCATTATTGACTGTTGTTTTATGATTATGATATTTTAATTTGGTGTATTTATAAACCAAATTATTTTTGATCATAAAGAATCTGATTTTTCGCCGCGATAAGATGATATCTTTTCTATTTAAAATAACTTTAATTTTGCGAGCCCCATAAATTTTGCGACTTTTATTAAAGGCACTGATAATTTCTTGTTCATAATTATTAACTTGCTTGTTAATACATTTATTAGTTTGATAATAATACGTTGATTTTGATAAACCCAAAATCTTACATATTTTTCTTACTGAATATTTTGTTTTGTTGTTATTAATTATTGTTATTTTTTAGCCATTATCAGTGCGGCTTGCTTTAAAATGTCATTTTCCATTTTCAAGTCTTTAAGTTCTTTTTGTAAAGTTATTATTTCATTTTCTTCTAGTGTGCGATTGTCTTTTGCTTTAAATGAACCAGAATTATTATAATTTTTAACTCAACTATAAATAGTTGGTTTTGGTAAATTATATTCTTGCCCTAGATTAATAGGGTTTTAAATAATGGCAAAAAATATTTTTGGTAAAAAAAAGAATCGCAATTTATTACTAAATTATTTTAAACCATCAATTTATGTGAAAAATGTTAATAAAATTAATCTTGAATCATTAAAAAAACATGGGATTAAAGTTTTCATTTGTGATTTAGATAATACTTTAACCCCATTTTACCGTGGTATTCCGAATACTGATAATTTAAATTTAATTCAAAAGGTCAAGGAATTAGGAATGATTTTTGTGTTAGTATCAAATAATGCCCGAAAACTAGTAGAACGGTTTGCGCAAAAAGCAGGGATTGAACATTATTATTGAAATGCTAAAAAACCATTATTAAAATATTTTCGTGTGATTTCACGGCAATTTAATGCTAATCCCCATGAAATGATTATGGTTGGTGATCAATTAATTACGGATGTTTTATTTTCTAATCGATCTCATATGGAAAGCATTTTAGTTGTCCCAGTAACAGGTGTTAATGAATCAAACCGATTAATGCGTTTATTAGAAAATTTACTTTATAAACGGTTAGCTCAAAAAAATATTTTACATAAAGGTTTCTTTGATGAAGGAGAATATGGATTAGACTATGATATCTTATAAAAAGTGTATTGGTTGTGGGGTTATTTTACAAACCACAACCCCAAACGGCCTTGGTTATGTTGAAACATTAACGCAAGATTATTGTTATCGTTGTTTTCGGTTAACCCATTATAATTAACTAGTTCCTTATAATATAACAGCAATTGATTTTCTTGCAAAGTTACGCCAAGATTATTATTTGAATTGACATTATTTTTATGTTTTAGATGTTTATGATTTGGATGGAACACGGAATTTGGAATTAGAACAACTATTACAAAATAATAAAGTAACTTTAATTATTAATAAAATTGATTTAGTAAATAAATTAATTAATTCTAATAAAATTATTACTTATATTAGTGAACTTTTTAAAAGTTCGGTGCTTTTTTCAAAACTAGAAGATATTATTTTAGTTAGTGGATTAAAGAATTATGGTTTAGATGAATTATGACGATATATTAAACGCCAAGATAATGATCTTGTTTTTGTTGGTAGTTATAATACAGGGAAAAGTACATTATTAAATAGTTTAATTAAGTTAACTAACCAACAACAAAAAATTACTGTTTCAAATAACCTTGCAACAACATTAGATAAAATTGTTGTTAATTTGGGAACTAGACAGAAAGTTTATGATACTCCTGGCATCATTAATAAGCATAGTCTGCTTCCAAATCTTGCAGAAAATAATAAAAATATGCTTACTAAACAACTATTAAAACCAATTACATTTCAATTGAATTCAGAGCAAACAATTTTTTATGAAGGATTAGCTAGTTTTTCATATCTTACAGGTTTAAAAACAAGTTTTCATTTTTATAAAAATAACAATTTTAAATTACACCGCACCAAATTAAGTAATAAGGATTATTATTTTACCCAGCATTTGCCAACTGCTGTTGTTAGATTAAAAAATTATCAGGAATGAACTGAACGAATGATCTAAATTAAGGAACCAGGTAATTATTCGCTATTTATTGCTGGATTAGGATGAATTAGTTTTAAAGGGCAAAGTGGTCAAAAAATAATGGTTGGAACACATCAAAACATTAAAATTACACTACGAAAACAGTTTATTTAGTTTTATAATTAAAAATAGATAAGTAGAAAGGAAATAAAATATTATGAATCTTGTTAAAAATATCCTTATGTAATTACTGATTTAGATGGCACAATTGCGGGGAAAGGTTATTTAATTAATCCTGAAACATATGAAGCATTACAAACATATCAACTAGCTAGTAATTATCACTTGTTTTTAGCTTTGGGACGATTAGACTTAATGGCAAAAGAATATTTTGCAAAATTAAAAATTAAAAAACCAATTATTTCCTGTAATGGTGCGTTAATTCGTGATAGTTTAACAAATGAAATATTATATCAACAACCTTTACCACAAGCATTAGCTCTTGCGGTGTTAACAAAGGACATTGCAGCAAATGTTGATCATATTGTTTATACTGCTAATATGGTTTATGGTCATCCTGAATCTGGTCGGATTGCTTTTATGCTAAAGTATAATGCACAATTAGATAATGATAATTATCGCATTCTAATTGATACGGAAACTGATTATGTATCGTTATTAAAAAATAATGAAATTGAAGTTTTAAAAATTTTATTCCCTTTTAATTCATCAACTGAATTAGAGCAAGTACAAGCGATTTATCATCCATTTAAAGATGCGGCTGATGGCGTTTTTTCCCAAAAAGATTTATTTGATATTTAAGCATTAAATATTAATAAGGGTAATGCTTTTAAAAAATTATGTGCTTTAAAAGGGTATGATCCACAACAGTTTATTTTTTATGGGGATAATTATAATGACCTTGAACTTGATAAAATTGTTGGTTGCACTGTTGCGATGGGGAATAGTGTCTTAAAATTAAAAAAAATTGCTAATACAACAACAATGACAGTTACCGATAATGGGGTTGGTTAGTGAACATCTTTTTACCGAAGTATTATCAAAAGAACAACTAGCAGAATTTCTTCCCCAAGTTAAAAATGTTTTATTTAAAAACATTTTTTTATTTTCCAAAATAAAAATGAAAGAGGTTGGTGCTTTTTATTATGATATAATGATTTCATGAAGATGTTAAATTTTAAGAGAGACACAAAACAAAAGTTCTATGTTGACGGTTCTGCATTTATGAACAAAAATAGTAAGAACAAATTTGTTTTTAAAATATTGAAAATTATTGCCCTAACTGTTGTTATAACACTTTTTATTGTAGGAAGTATTTGAGACCGCCAAATTGCAAAGGCGATTGGTGATTTAAATGATAATGGTGTTGTCAGTTGATTAAGTTTATTTTGAGATAAACTATCTTATACAATGACCGTTCCATTTATGTTTGCAGGAGTATGGATTTTATTAGAAAGTTTAAATATTAAATATAAATTAAAATTTAAATTCTTAGCAATTATCATTATTACTGTTTATGCTTTATTTATAATTTTCTTTACCTTAATTATTAGTAGAATGATTTATCAGCAATCAACATTTTTTGCGTTTGGTGGTAAAGGAAGAGATTATTGATTTGGTCTTGATGGAACAAGCACAATCGTTGCAATGACAATTCAACTTAGTATTGAAGTTATCTTAATGGGCGGGATTGCTTGATTTTTAAGAGTTAAATTTTCAAAACGAGATGATTTATTAACTAATAATTATTGAATTGATGCATTAAAAATATTTGTAGTGTTTGCGCTTTTTGGTATTACTTTTGATCCACTTTTTAAAACTTTCTTTGGACGGCCATATTGAGCCCATGTTGATTATCAATATGTTATTGACCATTTACCAGATAGTTGAACAAACAAACCAACTAATATTGTTAATGCCGAATATTTAAATTGGTGACAAATTCAAGGTTTTAAAGCTGAATACTGAGATTTCTTATTAGCGAAAGCAGGTGAAGGAACACATCACTGAAGTGATAAGGCGTTTCCATCTGGTCACATGAATTCATCATCAATGCCTGTTTATGGTTTTTTGTTATATTTCATGAATGAAAAACGTAAACAAAAGATTACTTGCTGAAAATGATTAATATTTGGATTTTTTATTGCAAATATTGCAATGATGGCATTTATGCAAATTCTTTCAAGAACACATTACTTAACAGATTTAATGTTTAGTTTAATAGTTTTATTAATATTCTTTCAATGGGTTGCTTATGCAACTGACCATGTCATTTATAAAGTTTTATCATTAATTTGAAACAAACAAAACAAACGCTATACGATGGTTGAATTAAATAATGGTCAGAAAACAACTTTATTGTTTGATATTGATGGCGTTTTATGAATTGTAGCGAAAGTTAGAACTTCAAAAATTAATAAATCTAAAAAATATAAATATTGACATCGTGACAATATTATTTACAAAAAATAAGAACTGGATGTGTGATATAGTCTAAAAATTAAAAAAATATAGATATAATCTAGATTATTAAGGCAACTTATAGTAAACAATGGATAATTTTTCAAATTATCTATCGTATGATTGTTCTTCAGTTTTTTCTTTTGTTTTTTCATGTAATTAATTCATAACATCCATAAAGTTTTTAAAAACTTCTTTTAATTTTGTAGAAAACTCTTGATGAAATAAAAAAAATCATCAATATGATAACTTTAAAAGAAAATTATATAAACTTTTAATATTGTTATTTAACTTTTTTATACGTTAAAATATAATACCGATGATTGTTGGTTTGGCGTTAAACATTTATGCTGGTATTTTCATTTTCAGAGATTTAAATAATTTTGAATGTTCGTGAAACCTAAGCCATGATAATGAATTAAGGATTCTTTAAGATTTGATTGTAATTTACTAATTTTATTTAACTTCCGATAACTAGCATCAGGATTTGTACTAGTTTTAGTTTCTAATAAAATATAATTTGTTTGTTTTGCTACTAATAAATATAATGGTTGCATGTCAGAAATAATAATTGAATTTTCTTTGATTAATTGTTTATTAATATTTTCAATAATTCACTGTTTTTGTAATTGTTTTGTGTTGGTTGATTTAACATAAATATTATTATTGCTATCAACAGCCATTTTAATACAATATTTAGTATTGGTTGAAAATGAATCAAGATGAATTTTTCTTTTATCAAATTTATCTTTAAAATTACCTTTGTGGATTTCTTTAATAAATGTTTCAACGATTTGAATTTGGCCATTTTGGATAGGCTACAATTATTAGGGCCATAATTATATAGACTTCAAAATTAGATAAAATTTGGAATAGCAACACTTTTTAGGACACTTTTTATATAGACATTTGTTTTCTAAAAGTAACTGGAGATAAATAATTTAAACTGCCATGAATTCGAATATTGTTATATCAATGCACAAAATCAAAAAGTTCGTATTTTAATTGTGTTAAATTTTTAAATTTTTTACCCTTAATAAATTCAGTTTTAAAAGTTTTGTAAGTTGTTTCAGCCACAGCATTATCATAAGGGCAGCCTTTATTGCTTAATGATCTTTTAATATTAAAAGTTATTAAAATTTCATCAATGATTTTATTTTTAAACTCATTACCACGATCAGTATGAAATAGAGTTATTTGATTTAATGGTCGTGTTATTTTATGAAAAGATTGTTGGACCAGTTCGGCTGTTTTATTCGGCCCAGCACTATAACCAATTATTTCACGATTAAACAAGTCAATTAATAAACAAATATAATGTCATTTAGCACCAACTTGAACATATGTTAAATCACTAACAATAACTTCATTAGGTTTTTTGCTGTTAAATTGACGATTTAAAATATTATTAATTTGGTCATTATTGACTGTTGTTTTATGATTATGATATTTTAATTTGGTGTATTTAGAAACCAAATTATTTTTGATCATAAAGAATCTGATTTTTCGCCGCGATAAGATGATATCTTTTCTGTTTAAAATAACTTTAATTTTGCAAGCCCCATAAATTTTGCGACTTTTATTAAAGACACTGATAATTTCTTGTTCATAATTATTAACTTGCTTGTTAATACATTTATTAGTTTGATAATAATACGTTGATTTTGATAAACCCAAAATCTTACATATTTTTCTTACTGAATATTTTGTTTTGTTGTTATTAATTATTGTTATTTTTTGGCCATTATCAGTGCGGCTTGCTTTAAAATGTCATTTTCCATTTTCAAGTCTTTAAGTTCTTTTCGTAAAGTTATTATTTCATTTTCTTCTAGTGTGCGATTGTCTTTTGCTTTAAATGAACCAGAATTATTATAATTTTTAACTCAACTATAAATAGTTGGTTTTGGTAAATTATATTCTTGCCATAGATTAATAACACTTTTACCATTTTTATATAGCATGACAATTTGTTTTTTAAATTCTTCAGAGTATGAAGTTTTATTTCCCATTTTTATATTCCTTCTTTCTTAATAATTTTATCTAATTTTGAAGTCTATATAATTATGGTCCTAATAATTGTAGCCTATCCATAGAATAATAAAATTAATATGTTAAATAAATAATTTATTAAATATCCAACCTGGTCGCTAAATCACTTCCCTAATACCTATTTTTCTCCTTAGTTTTATGATATAATCAAGAAGAAAATGTGTCAATGAAATAGGCCACCTAGGAGAAACAAACCATATGAAAAAAGATATGATTATTTTATCAGTTGAAGACTTCTTAGCATTAGAACCTGATGAAAATATTCGTGAAGTACGACATGATGCAGAATATCAGTTTGATTATGAAAGTTGAAAAACAATTCTTTATTCGTCAGGAAAGTTAAAATTTATTCTTCGTTATGTTCAAGCAATCTTTCAATGAATGAAAGAAGTAACTGATTTAACTGGCTTAACAATTAGTATTAGTGCCATTATTGTTGATAAATTTAATTTATCATTATTTAAAAATCAACAACATTTATTTAATTGTAGTTTATCAACTAATTTTTATTTAATTCCTGAAATAGAATGAGCAGAAAAAATTACAGAAGCACATGCTTCCAATTATGATTTGGTTAAAAATCAATTAATGTATGATCCATTAGAAATGGAACATTGAAAAGAGGAAGAAGGATTTGGCAAATTTATTAATATGCTATTAATTATTATTCGTAATGGGGAAAAACTTGATCCATTAATGTTACCAATCCAGTGAATAATTGAATTTAAAGATAAAAAATTAACGATGTCACGAATTAGAATGCAAATTCAAGCGTTACAAAATCGGACAGCACCAGATAAAGAATTTATCATTGATTCGCGGAAAAAAAATAATAATGTTGAAGACGAAATTGAATTAGAAAAACTGCCATCATTAGAACCAGTTAATAAGAATGATAGTGATGATATTGCATCATGAAATAAATATTATAAAGAAGATGTTTAATACTTTATTAATGTAAAAAAGGGTTAAGGATGGAATGTAGAGTGCACCCATTTTAGTAAGTACTAATAAAAAGTATTTACTATTTTTTAATTATATCTTTTTCTTTACGATTTTAATATCATGTATTTAATTTTATAACATCTTGTATATATTCTTCATGTGAATTATATATTTTATTATGGATTGTAGCTTTCTTAAGTAATGAATGAAAACTTTCTATAACAATATTATCTGCACAGTGGTATTTTTTCCCCATTGAAATTATAATACCGTTAGATAAACATTTATCGTGATAAATAGTGGATGTATATTGATATGGAATGGCAACACTTTTTATGACACTTTTTATATAGACATTTGTTTTCTAAAAGTAACTGGAGATAAATAATTTAAACTGCCATGAATTCGAATATTGTTATATCAATGCACAAAATCAAAAAGTTCGTATTTTAATTGTGTTAAATTTTTAAATTTTTTACCCTTAATAAATTCAGTTTTAAAAGTTTTGTAAGTTGTTTCAGCCACAGCATTATCATAAGGGCAGCCTTTATTGCTTAATGATCTTTTAATATTAAAAGTTATTAAAATTTCATCAATGATTTTATTTTTAAACTAATTACCACGATCAGTATGAAATAGAGTTATTTGATTTAATGGTCGTGTTATTTTATGAAAAGCTTGTTGGACCAGTTCGGCTGTTTTATTCGACCCAGCACTATAACCAATTATTTCACGATTAAACAAGTCAATTAATAAACAAATATAATGTCATTTAGCGCCAACTTGAACATATGTTAAATCACTAACAATAACTTCATTAGGTTTTTTGTTGTTAAATTGACGATTTAAAATATTATTAATTTGGTCATTATTGACTGTTGTTTTATGATTATGATATTTTAATTTGGTGTATTTAGAAACCAAATTATTTTTGATCATAAAGAATCTGATTTTTCGCCGCGATAAGATGATATCTTTTCTGTTTAAAATAACTTTAATTTTGCGAGCCCCATAAATTTTGCGACTTTTATTAAAGGCACTGATAATTTCTTGTTCATAATTATTAACTTGCTTGTTAATACATTTATTAGTTTGATAATAATACGTTGATTTTGATAAACCCAAAATCTTACATATTTTTCTTACTGAATATTTTGTTTTGTTGTTATTAATTATTGTTATTTTTTGACCATTATCAGTGCGGCTTGCTTTAAAATGTCATTTTCCATTTTCAAGTCTTTAAGTTCTTTTCGTAAAGTTATTATTTCATTTTCTTATAGTGTGCGATTGTCTTTTGCTTTAAATGAACCAGAATTATTATAATTTTTAACTCAAATATAAATAGTTGGTTTTGGTAAATTATATTCTTGCCCTAGATTAATAACACTTTTACCATTTTTATATAGCATGACAATTTGTTTTTTAAATTCTTCAGAGTATGAAGTTTTATTTCCCATTTTTATATTCCTTCTTTCTTAATAATTTTATCTAATTTTGAAGTATATATAATTATGGTCCTAATAATTGTAGCCTATCCAATATTCGAATTCATGGCAGTTTAAATTATTTATCTCCAGTTACTTTTAGAAAACAAATGTCTATATAAAAAGTGTCCTAAAAAGTGTTGCCATTCCATTTATCTAATTTTGAAGTCTATATAATTACGGTCCTAATAATTGTAGCCTATCCATTAATTACGCTTCATCCATCCATAGACAACTTTATATAAAGAAAATAACCTTTTGGAACTCCAACCATCTTGTTTTTTTAGTGTCCGATATTGTTTTTTCGGTTTAACATCACTCTTTTTATAAAAACAAGCAAAAAACAAGCGCTCTGACATTTCACAAGTGATTAATCTTGTCGAGAATTAAAGAAATAAATAGGATAGTAAATCCAATCGCTTTCACACTTTCTTTAAGGCTTCGTGCCATAGATGAGTTATCCATCTTTAAGCATCAAAATATTAAGTTTTAGATTGCATTATTCATCAGATAGTACCTTTATTAAAAATGATATTATTAGTTGTTAAACCGAAAAAAATATAATAAATCACAGAAAGGAAATTATAAATATTAACTAATTTTTAGGGAAAATAGGTTAATTTTTAATTTTAAAGATACTATCTGATGAATAATGCAAATAAAAAAATCGCTATGATAAGCGATTACTTTAATTTATATTTAATTACTTTATTTATATTTTTGTAAAACCTCAACTTTTTTCTTACTACCATTTCATTTGTATGGAAATCTTTAACTATAGATAAATAATAGGTTTTATTATTTGTTAATAAATATGTTATATCTGTTCCTAATTTTTGATTAATACTTGTTGTTGTAAAATCTTGATTCATTAAATTTTCATGACGATTACTACCAGATTTAAGCTTATAATTAAATCTTTTTACTCTAACAATTGATTTTAAATTCATATTTTTCATATATCTATAAACAATTTGTGGCTTTAAGTTTAACTTATATATCTGATTAACTAAGAGTGTCAACATATTGTAACCATAAATTTTCTTAAAATTTAATAATAGCGTTTTTATAATTGTCGCAATTTGACTATCTCATTTGTTAAAAGATTTCATACCATGATTAACTCATTTATAATATCCTGCTCTTGAAATATTTAAAATTTTACATAAATATTTAATCTTGTATTTTTTCTTCAAGTACCAAACCGTCTGAAATTTCTTCTTTTTCGATTTGGTTAAGAACTTTTTTACATCTTCAACAATTTTAATGTATTGAATTAATTCTTCTTTTGTCATTGCATTAAAATCAATATTTTTTGGTCGACCTGATCTACGAATTCCTTTAGATTCTTCCCCATTTCCTGGTTCTAAAGCAGCATCTCCTTTAATCGCAAGTTATCTTTTTCATCTAATTAATGTTGGATCTGCAATGTTAAATTTTTTAAAAGTTTTTGACTACCCATATTCTCGATAATATTTTAGAATATTTAATTTTTCTTTTTTTGTAAATCATTTTCCGCCCATAATAAAAACACCTTTCAATAAAATTATGACACAATCCTATTTTTTATGTGTCTATTTTATTTTGGGTGTTAAAAATAACTATTTTATTTTAGTAATTTTCAAAGGCCTTAATTGTCTTTAAAAAACCCTTATTTTATTGGAAAAAATGCGATATAATTTATATTGTTAAAATATATAACAATGAGAGGGATATATTATGAGTCAAAACAAGAAATTATTTTATGTTACAACCCCAATTTATTATCCAAGTGCGCAATTACATATTGGACATGCGTATACTACTACATTAGCTGATATTATTAATCGTTATAAAAAAATGGCTGGTTATGAAACTTTCTTTTTAACAGGCAGCGATGAACATGGTGAAAAAATTGAAAAGAAAGTAAAAGCAGCAGGGGTAACACCATATCAATTTACAACAATGATTGTTGATAATTTTAAATTATTATGAAATAAATTAGGAATTGAATATTCAAAGTTTATTCGTACTACTGATAAAGAACATGAAGTTGGAGTCCAAAAAATTTTTAGTAAATTATATAATAATGGGGATATTTGTTTAGGAGAGTATGAAGGTTTATATTGTGTTAGTTGTGAAGAATTCTTAATTGAAGCACAAATTAATAAAGTAACAAACCAGTGCTTAGTTTGTGGTAATAAGACACAAAAAGTAAAGGAAGAAACATATTTCTTCAAAGTCTCAAAATATAGTCAATTTTTAATTAATTATTATAATAATCATCCTGGTTTTATTGAACCAGAAGCAAGAAAAAATGAAATGTTAAATAATTTTATTTTACCCGGCTTAACTGATTTATCTGTTACTAGAACAACTTTTTCCTGAGGAATTAAAACCTTAGAAAATGATAAACACATTATTTATGTTTGAATTGATGCATTATCAAATTATTTAACAGCATTAGGTTATTTATCAAATGATGAAACATTGTTTAATAAATTTTGAAATAATGGGGATGTTGAGATTTTGCAACTATTAGGAAAAGAAATTGCTCGTTTTCACACGATTTATTGGCCAAGTATGCTAGAAAGTTTAGGGTTACGTCAGCCTAATAAACTTTTATCGCATGGTTGAATTTTATTTAAAGATACTAAAATGAGTAAATCAATTGGAAATGTTGTTGATCCATTATATTTAATTGATAAATATGGTCGAGATACATTACGTTTTTACTTAGGATATGAAATTCCAACTGAAAATGATGGTAAATTTTCTTATGAAATGTTTTTAGAATCATATAATGCTCATTTAGTTAATAATATAGGGAACTTGGTATCGCGAGTAAGTAATATGATTAGTAAATATTTTAATGGTCAGTTAGTAAAACAACAACAATTGGATAATGTGCTAATTGAAAGTTGCATCCAAGCGGTGCATAATTATCAGCACGCAATGGATGCTTATCAAATTTCAGAAGGACTAAACATTATTTTAGAATTATGTAATAAGGCGAATAAATATATTGAAGAAAATAAACCTTGGGAATTAGAAAAAAACGAAAAGATGGAGCAATTATATGAAACTTTAGCAATTTTAGCTTATACTATTATTGTTAGTGCTTTTTTATTGCAGCCAGTTTTAGTTGATAATGCTCAGAAAATTGCCGATTATTTTAATGTTAATTTAACTGATTTAACATTTGAAACAATTTTAACGCAAGAAATCATATATAATAAAAAGATAGAGAAAAAAGAAAACTTATTTAATCGTGTTAATGTAGAACAAGAATTAAAACAAATTGAAGCAGAATTAAATTAATAAAACTAGTAAAGGAGGGATTTTAATGAAAAAATATGATGTAATTGTAATTGGCGCTGGTCATGCTGGAGTTGAAGCAAGTTTAGTTGCAGCAAGAATGAAAAAGAATACATTATTAGTTACTTTGCATAAAGATAAAATTGCATTAATGCCATGTAATCCCTCAATTGGTGGCCCAGCTAAAGGGATTGTTGTTCGTGAAATTGATGCCATTGGTGGTGAAATGGCAAAAGCAGCTGATGCAACAGCTTTACAAATGAAATTATTAAATTCTTCACGAGGTCCTGCTGTATGAGCATTACGCGCTCAATCAGATAAGATTGAATATGCAAAATATATGCAAAAAGTAATTGAAAAGCAAGATAATTTAGATTTATATGAAGGAGAAGTTCAATCTTTAATGGTTGATGATAACAATAATTGCTATGGAGTAATGTTAAAAGACCAAACACAATTTTTTGCAAAAAAAGTTATTTTAACAACAGGAACATATATGCAATCTTTAGTGTTACAAGGAATGACAAAAAAAGCAGAAGGACCTGATGGTGACATTACAACAGCAGGATTATCAACCCATTTAAAACATTTAGGGTTTGAGTTATTTCGTTTAAAAACTGGTACACCAGCACGTGTTCTTAATACTTCAATTGATTATAGTAAAGCACAACCAGAACCAGGAAGTGATTTGCAACTAGCCTTTTCTTATTCAGCAAAAACCTTTACACTATTACAAGAGCAAGAATTATGTTGATTAATTCATTCAACACCAAAAACACATAATATTGTGCAAAAAAATTTAACAGCATCAGCAATGTATTCTGGAAATGTAACAGGAACGGGGCCACGTTATTGCCCAAGTTTTGAAGATAAAATTGTGCGGTTTGCTGATAAACCACGTCATCAAATTTTCTTAGAGCCAGAATCAAAGAGTTTAAATACAATTTATGTGCAAGGATTTTCAACTTCAATGCCAATTGATGTGCAAGAAAAGATGCTGCGTTCCTTGCCAGGATTTGAAAATGTTGAAGTTTTAAAATGAGCTTATGCAATTGAATATGATGCAATTGTACCAACACAATTAAAACATACGTTAGAAACAAAAAAAATTAAAAATTTATATACGGCGGGCCAAATCAATGGAACAAGTGGCTATGAAGAAGCTGCTTGCCAAGGTTTAATGGCTGGAATTAATGCTGTTTTAAGTATTGACCAAAAAGAACCTTTCATTTTACGTCGTGACCAAGCTTATATTGGAGTGTTAATTGATGATCTAATTACAAAAGGAACAGAAGAACCCTACCGTTTATTAACTTCTCGTGCCGAATATCGTTTATTATTGCGCAATGATAATGCTGAAGAACGATTAAAAAATTATGCTTATCAATTTGGTTTAATTGATCAAAAAAGTTGAATCGAATATCAAAATAATGTGCAAAGTTATAATGAAATAATGCAATTGTTAAAAGAAACTTATTTTACGGCAAAATCACCATTAATTCAAAAACTAACTAAATTAGGTGTTGCTAACATTACGGAACGTATTTCTGGTTATAATTTATTAAAACGACCAAATATTGAGTTAAAATATTTAGAGGAGGAGTTACCACCGTTAAATAATTTAAAATCATTTTTAAAACAAAATTTATTAATTAATATTCGTTTTGAAGGATATATTAAAAAAGAACAAGAAATTGTTTTAAAAACAATTAAGTTGGAAAATAAATTAATTCCAGTTAATTTGAATTATGACTTGGTAGATAACTTGGCACTTGAAGCGCGAGAAAAATTTAAAAAGATTAGACCAATTTCAATTGGTCAAGCGAATCGAATTTCAGGAATTAATCCAGCTGATATTCAAATGCTGTTATTTTATTTAAAAAAAATGGAATTGGATGCAAATAGATAAGAGGGTGAAGTATGAAATTATATAATACTTTGACTCGTAATTTTACAGATTATGGTCAAGCAAAAAAAAATAATATTTATGGTTGTGGACCAACTGTCTATAATTACATTCATATAGGTAATGCCCGCGCAATTATTACTGTTGATTTATTAGTTAGTTTTTTACAATTTCAACATATTGAGGTTAATTATATTCAAAATTACACGGATATTGATGATAAGATTATTGCTAAAGCAGCGGCAGAACATAAAACTGAACAAGAAATTGTAGAATTTTATATTAAAGCTTTTGAAGAAGATGTTTTTAATTTAAATGTTATAATGCCAGCGAAGCGAGTACGAGTAACAGACCATGTTAAAGATATTATTACTTTTATTCAAAAATTAGTTAAACTTAATGCTGCATATGAAGTTAATGGTAGTGTATATTTTGATATTGCAAAATATCAAACACAATATGGACAATTAGCTAATAAAAAAATTTCAGAATTAGAAACTAATGTTCGAATTGAACATGATGCTAATAAGCATAGTCAATATGACTTTGCGTTATGAAAGCAAACAACCGAAGGAGTTTCTTTCCCCTTTTATGATCAAACGGGTAAATTATATCAAGGCCGCCCAGGTTGACATACAGAATGTGCTGTCTTGATTGATAAATTTTTTCATAAAGAAACAATTGATATTCATGCCGGCGGAATTGATTTAGTTTTTCCTCATCATGAAAATGAACGAATTCAATTTTTAGCAAAAAATAATAAGGAAATTGCAAAAATTTGAATGCATAATGGACATTTAAATGTTGCTGATAAAAAAATGAGTAAATCATTAAATAATACTATTTTAGTTCGTGATTTTATTAAATTATACGGAGCAAATACATTACGTTATTTGTTATATGCGACTAATTATACACAACCATTAAATGTAACAAAAACTTTAATTATTAGTGCACAAGGTGAAACCGAAAAGATTTTTAAAGTCTTAAAAGCAGTAAATTTATATTTAGCTGAATATGACTTAAATTATAATTTAGCACAACATGGTGACAATGTTAAGAAAGTTCTTGCTGAGTTAGCAAATAATTTAAATAGTCCAAATGTTTTAACTATTATTAGTAAAATGACTAAAATTATTAATAATCAATTACGTGATAAAAAACTTAATTTACAACTTGCTAGCGATTTTTATAATATTATTTTTAATATTATGAATTTTAATTTTAAGTTACCAGTGATTAGTGGTGAAATTCGTAAATATTTATTAGAATGAATTAAGTCAAAAAATAATAAAGATTTTGTCAAAGCAGATGAGCTTCGTAAGGTTTTAGTAGAAAAAGATATTTTGTAACGTAATTAAACAAAAAGAAATTAATATTATTGGCGCTGGGTTAGCAGGTTGTGAAATCGCTTATCAATTAGCAAAACGTGGTTTAAAAGTAAAATTATATTAAGAAAAAACATTATTTAAAAATCCAGTTCAAAAATTAGATACATTTGCATAATTAGTTTGTTCTAATTCTTTTCGTAGTGTTTCGAAAGAAAATGCAATTGGAATTTTAAAAGAAGAATTAAAGTTATTAGATTCTTTCATTTTAAAAACAGCTTATGATGCTCAAGTTCCTGCTGATGCACTTAGTGTTGGCCGGGAGTTATTTTCACAAAAAGTTACAGCAACTTTAATAAATCATCCTAATATTACCATTATTTATGATTAATTTATTAAAATAGATTTTTAATTTTGTAGAAAACTCTTGATGAAATAAAAAAAATCATCAATATGATAACTTTAAAAGAAAATTATATAAACTTTTAATATTGTTATTTAACTTTTTTATACGTTAAAATATAATACCGATGATTGTTGGTTTGGCGTTAAACCTTTATGCTGGTATTTTCATTTTCAGTGATTTAAATAATTTTGAATGTTCGTGAAACATAAGCCATGATAATGAATTAATGATTCTTTAAGATTTGATTGTAATTTACTAATTTTATTTAACTTCCGATAACTAGCATCAGGATTTGTACTAGTTTTAGTTGCTAATAAAATAGAATTTGTTTGTTTTGCTACTAATAAATATAATGGTTGCATGTCAGAAATAATAATTGAATTTTCTTTGATTAATTGTTTATTAATATTTTCAATAATTCACTGTTTTTGTAATCGTTTTGTGTTGGTTGATTTAACATAAATATTATTATTGCTATCAACAGCCATTTGAATACAACATTTAGTGTTGGTTGAAAATGAATCAAGATGAATTTTTCTTTTATCAAATTTATCTTTAAAATTACCTTTGTGGATTTCTTTAATAAATGTTTCATCGATTTTAATTTGGCCATTTAACGTTTTAAATTTTAATTGGGTGTTTTCTAATTGTTTTGATTTCATTATTTTTTGGCGATTATATCAAGCGGTTTTCGGTGATGTTTTAATAAAGTGGGAAATCATTTTACTAGATTGGCCTAATAATGAAATTTGAATCAATAAATTTCGCTGTTCTGGAATGGAAACACTTTTTAGGACACTTTTTATATAGACATTTGTTTTCTAAAAGTAACTGGAGATAAATAATTTAAACTGCCATGAATTCGAATATTGTTATATCAATGCACAAAATCAAAAAGTTCGTATTTTAATTGTGTTAAATTTTTAAATTTTTTACCCTTAATAAATTCAGTTTTAAAAGTTTTGTAAGTTGTTTCAGCCACAGCATTATCATAAGGGCAGCCTTTATTGCTTAATGATCTTTTAATATTAAAAGTTATTAAAATTTCATCAATGATTTTATTTTTAAACTCATTACCACAATCAGTATGAAATAGAGTTATTTGATTTAATGGTCGTGTTATTTTATGAAAAGCTTGCTGGACCAGTTCGGCTGTTTTATTCGGCCCAGCACTATAACCAATTATTTCACGATTAAACAAGTCAATTAATAAACAAATATAATGTCATTTAGCGCCAACTTGAACATATGTTAAATCACTAACAATAACTTCATTAGGTTTTTTGTTGTTAAATTGACGATTTAAAATATTATTAATTTGGTCATTATTGACTGTTGTTTTATGATTATGATATTTTAATTTGGTGTATTTAGAAACCAAATTATTTTTGATCATAAAGAATCTGATTTTTCGCCGCGATAAGATGATATCTTTTCTATTTAAAATAACTTTAATTTTGCGAGCCCCATAAATTTTGCGACTTTTATTAAAGGCACTGATAATTTCTTGTTCATAATTATTAACTTGCTTGTTAATACATTTATTAGTTTGATAATAATACGTTGATTTTGATAAACCCAAAATCTTACATATTTTTCTTACTGAATATTTTGTTTTGTTGTTATTAATTATTGTTATTTTTTGGCCATTATCAGTGCGGCTTGCTTTAAAATGTCATTTCCCATTTTCAAGTCTTTAAGTTCTTTTCGTAAAGTTATTATTTCATTTTATTCTAGTGTGCGATTGTCTTTTGCTTTAAATGAACCAGAATTATTATAATTTTTAACTCAACTATAAATAGTTGGTTTTGGTAAATTATATTCTTGCCCTAGATTAATAACACTTTTACCATTTTTATATAGCATGACAATTTGTTTTTTAAATTCTTCAGAGTATGAAGTTTTATTTCCCATTTTTATATTCCTTCTTTCTTAATAATTTTATCTAATTTTGAAGTCTATATAATTATGGTCCTAATAATTGTAGCCTATCCAGTTCATAATTTAAATGACTTCAATACGTAAAATTATCACGAAAAGCATCAAAACTAGCACGACATTTTTTGCATAAATATTTTTGTTTTCCTTCAGGATTATGACCATTTTTAACACAATAAAAAGATTGACAATTAGGACATTTAATACCTTTATCCCTAAATTTTTGGTCAATTTCATTTAAGCGTTTTTGTTTTTTAATTAATTTTGCTTCTTTTTTGACTTTTTCATGAAATTCTAAAAATTGATCATCTGTTAAACTATTTATTAATTCTTCAATTATTTTTTCCATTAATTATTCACCTCTTATATTAAAAATATACCTAATTTTAGGTATATTTTATAAATACCAAGAGTTTTCTACAAAATTAAAGAAATAGATCCAAAACAAATTACTATTATTGCTGTTGGACCATTAGTGACAACAAATTTTGCTCTTGAACTTAAAAAGTTAGTTGGTAAGAAAGCATTGTATTATTATGATGGCTCAGCCCCAATTGTAACAAAAGCTGGAATTGATTTTTCAAAAGCATATTATGGCGCACGACATTCAGAACAAAAAGATTATATTATTTGTACATTAACAGAAGATGAGTTTAATCAATTAGTTACAGAATTAGTAAAGGCAAAACGAGCTCCTATTGCGGATTTTGAAAAATATTTTAGAGGTTGTCAACCAATTGAGATTATGGCACAAACATCACGAAAAATTCTTTTGAATGGACCAATGAGTAGTAATAATCTAACAGACAAAAATGGTAAGCAGCCATTTGCAGTGGTTCAATTACGACAATATAATGTCATTGATAGTTTATATAATATCGTAGGTTGACAGACAAATTTAACATGGCCAGAACAAAAACGAATTATTACACAATTTATTCCAAGTTTAGCAGAAGTAGATATTGTTCGATATGGAGTCTTACATAAAAATAATTATATTAATTCACCAAAAGTTTTAAATCAATTTTTACAATATAAACAAAATAATAATATTTTTTTTGCTGGTCAAATTATTGGTGTAGAAGGTTATTTAGAATCGGTGGCAGCAGTTTTATTATGTGCTTTAAATGTATATCAATATGTAATGGATTTACCATTAATTAAATTTCCTTCAGAAACTGTGTTGGGAGCATTAGTCAACTATGTTACAAATCCAAAACAACGATATTTAAAACCAACGAAAGCAAATCTTGGCATTATGCCAACTTTAACAACTAAGTTTAAAAATAAAACAGAGAAAAATTTAGCACTTTATTCTCGGGTAATAAAAAAATAAAAGAAACTATTAAAAAATATCAAATTAAATTATAATACTTATAAAGAAATTTATTAATATTGGTTATGGATAATAAAACAGGAAAAGGAAGAAAATATGCAAGAATATATATACATTTACGGAATTAATCCTGTTGTGGAGTCATTACTAAATCCAGCAGTGAAAATTAATAAACTCTATTTATTACCACAAGGGAAAAAAAATGATTATTATTTGAAACTAGCTAAAAGTCGTCAAATTAAGGTTGTATTTTGTTCAACAGATAAAATGACAACTCTTGTACAAACTAGTAAGCATCAAAGTTTGGTATTGGAAATTTGAAAGCCAGAAAATTATTCATTAACTGCAATAACAACAAAAGCATTACAAAATAATCACCCATTTTTATTAGTCCTTGATCAAATTTCTGACCCACATAATTTTGGGGCAATTTTGCGTACTTGTGATTTGTTTAATGTTGATGGGGTTATTATTCTAGATAAACGCCAGGTTGATATTAATGCTACTGTTGCCAAAACATCTGCAGGTGCTTTTAATTATGTTCCAGTTTGTCGAGTAAATAATTTAACTAATGCAATTGAATATTTAAAAAAACAAGGGTTTTGAATTTATGCAACAAGTTTAACTACAACAGCCCACAATGTAAGTGAATTAAAATATGATACGCCAATTTGTCTAATCGCAGGTAATGAAGGAACAGGGATTAGCACAAAGTTATTAAAGCATTCTGATTTTAATATTTATATTCCAACAACAGGTCATCTTGATTCTTTAAATGTATCGGTTGCTAGTGCTATTTTAATTTATCAAATTAAAATGTTGCAACAATAAAATTTAATTTAGAAAGGATTTGACTATTATTACGATGAATGAATATTAATTACTTTATTTATTTCAAGAAGGCCATAATCAAACAGCATTATTTAGTTTATATAAATTATATGTGCCATTTCTAGAAGAAGTTAAGCGCCGAACTTTTTATAAATATTTTGGTTTACCAATTGAATTAGCTGATTTAGAAAGTTTAAAGTATTTTTCAGTATTAGAAAGTGCCAAAATGTATAATCCCCATTCGTCAAAAAAATAAAAGACTTTATTTTTCAACGTTACACATGAGATATTCATAAACAAATTCGTCAATTTTTTAATTTAAAAAATAGAGTTTTAAATTATTACATTAAATTAACTAATGAAAATATTACTAATCAAGATGATAATTTTTCAAATAAAATTGCTTGTTTTGATGAACAAAAACAAATTATTAAAATATTTTATCAACGATTATCACCATTAGAAAAAGAAATATTCTTTAATTTTGTAGAAAACTCTTGATATTTATAAAATATACCTAAAATTAGGTATATTCTTAATATAAGAGGTGAATAATTAATGGAAAAAATAATTGAAGAATTAATAAATAGTTTAACAGATGATCAATTTTTAGAATTTCATGAAAAAGTCAAAAAAGAAGCAGAATTAATTAAAAAACAAAAACGCTTAAATGAAATTGCCCAAAAATTTAGGGATAAAGGTATTAAATGTCCTAATTGTCAATCTTTTTATTGTGTTAAAAATGGTCATAATCCTGAAGGAAAACAAAAATATTTATGCAAAAAATGTCGTGCTAGTTTTGATGCTTTTCGTGATCATTTTACGTATTGAAGTCATTTAAATTATGAACAGTGAAATTTATTGATTCAAATTTCATTATTAGGCCAATCTAGTAAAATGATTTCCCACTTTATTAAAACATCACCGAAAACTGCTTGATATAATCGCCAAAAAATAATGAAATCAAAACAATTAGAAAACATCCAATTAAAATTTAAAACGTTAAATGGCCAAATTAAAATCGATGAAACATTTATTAAAGAAATCCACAAAGGTAATTTTAAAGATAAATTTGATAAAAGAAAAATTCATCTTGATTCATTTTCAACCAACACTAAATGTTATGTTCAAATGGCTGTTGATAGCAATAATAATATTTATGTTAAATCAACCAACACAAAACGATTACAAAAACAGTGAATTATTGAAAATATTAATAAACAATTAATCAAAGAAAATTCAATTATTATTTCTGACATGCAACCATTATATTTATTAGTAGCAAAACAAACAAATTATATTTTATTAGCAACTAAAACTAGTACAAATCCTGATGCTAGTTATCGGAAGTTAAATAAAATTAGTAAATTACAATCAAATCTTAAAGAATCCTTAATTCATTATCATGGCTTAGGTTTCACGAACATTCAAAATTATTTAAATCTCTGAAAATGAAAATACCAGCATAAAGGTTTAACGCCAAACCAACAATCATCGGTATTATATTTTAACGTATAAAAAAGTTAAATAACAATATTAAAAGTTTATATAATTTTCTTTTAAAGTTATCATATTGATGATTTTTTTATTTCATCAAGAGTTTTCTACAAAATTAAAAGAAATATTTCGGTTATGATTTGCTGGTGAAAATATTTATAATATTCACCACTTATTAGAGTTAAATTATCGTCAAGTTGATAATGCAATGCAACGAATTATGCAAAAAACAAGAGATTTTTACAAAAATAGTTAATTAAGTATATGAATATTATTATTAATATACTATAATTAATTATGGTGAATATTATGCGCGAAAAGATTATATTAGTATGTTCAGAATGTTTAAATCGAAACTATACAACATTTAAAAACAAAATGACACAAAAAGAACGATTAGAAATAAATAAGTTTTGTAAAACATGTAATAAACATACTAAACATAAAGAAACAAGGTAGGTGTTTGCAATGAAAAAAAATAAAAAATCAAAAAAGAACGTTAAAACTGTTTTAACAAAAAAAGAAAAAAAAGCGTTAAAAATTCAAAAGAAAAATGAGAAAGCAGCGCTAATTTTTCAAAAAAAAGCAAGTAAAACAGCGCCAATTCAAGTTGGGGCAAAAAAAGTAAGCACAACACCAGAGGTTGTTGAAAATGGTGAGCAAATTAAAAAAGGTCTTTTTAAGCGTAAAAATTCAAATAAAAGTAAAAAAACAAATTGAAAATTAGCTTTTCGTGAATTTCCTGTCAAAATGGCAAAAGAAGTCACAAGAATTCGATGAACAAGTAAGGGTAGTTTAGGGCACAAGTTTTTAATCACAATTTTATTTATTACTGCTTTTGCGGTGTTTTATTTAGTATTAGATTTAGTTTTACATCATTTACTAACTGTTGCTCGCATTATATAATAGATAAGTTTAAAAGGAGTAAAGTAAAGTAATGTTAGGAAAAAACACAATAACAGATGAAATCATTGATAATGATAAAAGTGAAGACATAGAAACTTTAGAAGATGTTACAAAGTACCCTGGAAAATGATATGTAATTAATTGTTATTCTGGACATGAAGACCGTGTTCGCGATGACTTAATTCAACGGGTAGAATCATTAAATATGAAAGACGTTGTTTTTGATATTAGAGTTGTAAAAGAGACAGTTTCAGCCAAAAAAGGTGGAAAACTAATAGAAAAAGAAAAAAATGTTTATCCAGGTTATATTTTTATTAATATGATTATGAATGATGAAGCTTGATATATTGTTCGGAATACAACAGGGGTTACTGGATTTATTGGCTCATCAGGGCGAGGAACAAAACCTTTTCCTTTAACAGATAAAGAAGCAAGGACAATGCTTTCAAAATCATTGGCAGTTAAAAAAACAGCAACACAGCAAGGAAAAAAAGTTAAAAAAGTATTTGTGGCAAACTTTGAAGTTAATGATTATGTTCGAATTTTATCAGGAACTTTTACTGATATGGAAGGACAAGTAACAAAAATTGACACTTCAAAAGGGATTGCGATAGTAAATTTAGAAATGTTTGGTCGTTTGACACCTACTGAAGTTGAATTTGACCAATGTGAAAAAATTGGTTAGGTTAGCATAGCAAATTAATATTAATTTTTGTTATGCTTTTTTTAAAATGATAAATGTAAACCGTTTAACTGAGGATACTTTTTTTATGCGAAATGCTGTTGTTGCACGCGAACTATTAGGAAAATATTTAGTTCGAATTATTGATGGGAAAAAAATTATTTGTAAAATTATTGAAACTGAAGCTTATGATAGACCGGAAGATGATGCTAATCATGGTTTTAACAATAAACGTAGTTCTCGTAATGAAACACTTTTTTGAAAAGGTGGCTTTGCACATTTTTTTCTCATTTATGGGATGTATCATTGTTTTAATATTGTTACTGACCAAGTTGATTTTCCAAGTGCAGTTTTATTATGCGATGGTGAAATTATTATTGATGAAACTGTTCCTAACTTTGTTTCAACACCACGGTTAGCAAATGGTCCCGGAAAGTTATCGCGCTATTTAAAAAATACTAAAGCTGATGATGGCCTTTCTCTGCTAGAAAGTTCGGTTTTATATCTTGATGAAGATACAGCACCAACTGCAATTGAAATTACAACTACACCACCGGTCAACATTGAGTATGCAACAAATTTTAAATTAAAACCATATCGATTTTATATTACAGATCATAAAGCAGTTTCAAAAAAATAAGAGGTTAAAATGAATAAAGCAAAAAAAGCAGAAATTTGAAAGGTTCACCGGGAATTTACTTATCTTGAGATTAGCAATATGGGGGGCGTGTTCGTAATATTGTTGTAACAAAGAAAGTTAAGAAATTAAAGAAACCAAAAAACACTAATTATTATTTAATTTGTCGTAGTGAAGACGGAAAAACAAAAACAAGACCATTACATAAGTTGATTGTTGAGTTATTTATTGGTTCAGTTCCGCCAAATATGACAATTGATCATATTAATGGTAATCCTCGTGATAATCGAGCAGAAAATTTAGAAATAGTTTCAAAACGAGAAAATACAATTCGGCAAATTAGGATGTGATCACATCCGCATAGTTTTTATAATCGATATTTAGTGGAAGCACATAGTGAGAAACGATGAATGTATCGTGGTGAACTATATAATTGAATTGAAATCTTAAAACTATTACATTCTCAAGGAATTATTTACTATCAAGTGAAATGAAAAGGAAGTAGTAAAGGGCGAATTGGTCAATTACCAAATGGTGAAACAATTATGCGTGTCAAAAATATTGATTCTAATAATGATGAAAATGATGATGATTTTAAAAAAAACTATTATGTTGTTTATTCATAATAGTTTTTTTAAAAAGTAATTTGTGGTTTAAATCCAGCACTAGCATTTAAGTCAATAATACCATGATAGTTTAATTTAATAGCATCAACAAGCGTTGCTGACATACAAACATCTATAGCAACACCAACAATGACCAAGTTAGTAACCTTGTGTTCTTGAAGAAATTCATGTAATCCATTTGAAGTATGATTATCACTAAAAAAACCACTGTAGTTATCAAAATCTTGTTGTGTTCCTTTTAAAATAATATGGTCAAATTGAGATGTAGTTAATTTATATAACTCACTGCCAAATGTATTTACAATGCAATGCGGACCTCATTTAGCAAACGAACAATGATTATTAGGATGAAAATCTTTTGTTGCAATAACTAAATCACCATTATGATGAAATTCATCAATTAAAGCAACAATTTTTTCATATAATTTTTCTGCCCCCGGAACATATAATGCTCCCTTAGAATCAACAAAGTCATTTTGATAATCAACGACAATTAAAGCTTTTTTGTTCATTTTATACTCCTTTTAATTATTTCTTAAATATTTATATATTACCATATATATTGTTATAATGTTAAAAGAAATTAAAAATTATGGGGGGGATATTGATGATTAAATTAATTAAAACAGCGTTACCAGAATTAGAAATTAGACCTGAGCAAGAAAAACAGTTACAATTATATTATCAATATTTAGTTGAACAAAACCAAATTATGAATTTAACTACAATTATTAACGAAGACGAGATTTATCTTAAACATTTTCTTGATTCAGGATTATTATTAAAAGAATTCTCATTTTCAAAGGATATGACAGTTAGTGATGTTGGTAGTGGCGCTGGTTTTCCGGGGCTTGTTTTAAAAATTCTTTGTCCAACAATTAAATTAACAATTATTGAAGCATTAGAAAAACGATGCTTATTTTTACAACGATTAGTGATGAAGTTGCAATTAAGAAATGTTGAAATTATTCATGCTCGAGCAGAAGAATATAGTCGAGAGCATGCTGAGTTTTTTGAACTTGTTGTTTCTCGTGCTGTTGCTAATTTAGGAATGCTTTTAGAATTAGTAGTGCGAATGGTTAGAACATCGGGAAGGATTATTTGTTATAAAGGGCAAAATGTTAGGGTTGAATTACAAGCAGCGCAAAAAACTTTATCAGTTTTAAATTTAAAATTAGAAAAAATTCAACATGAAACAATTCCACAACTTGGTGAACGGAACATTTGTTATTTTATTAAGACAGGGGCAACTGCAGAACCATATCCCCGTCGGTTTAATCAAATAAAAAAATTTCCAATTGGATAAAGTGTTATATAATAATAATGTATAAAATTATCAGATGCAACGGAACAGAAAGGACAATTATGGGAAAAATTATTGCAATCACAAACCAAAAAGGTGGCGTTGGTAAAACAACAACTTCGATTAACTTAGCGGCCGGATTGGCACGTACTGGACGAAAAATTTTATTAGTTGATATTGATCCCCAAGGAAATGCAACAACAGGGACAGGTGCTAATAAAGAAGAAATTCATGAAAGTATGTATGATGTTTTAGTTGGACAAATCCCATTAAAAAATATTATTATCTCAAATATTATGACTAATGTTGATTTAGCACCAGCAACCATTTCATTAGCGGGAGCAGATATTTATTTGATGGAAAGAACAGAAGATAACCAAAGCATTTTATTGGAGCGGATTAAACCGGTTCGTGATAAGTATGATTTTATTTTAATTGATTGTCCTCCTTCTTTAGGGTTGATTAATCGAAATGCACTAGCTTGTGCTGATTCTGTTTTAATTCCAATTCAAGCAGAGTATTATGCTTTAGAAGGTTTGGCACAGTTATTAACAACAATTCATTTTGTACAAAAAATGTTTAATGAAAGTTTAGCAATTGAAGGAATTGTTTTAACAATGTTTGATTCACGAACAAAATTATCATTTGAAGTGATGACAGAAGTTAAAAAATATTTTAATGAAAAAGTTTATCGAACACATATTCCAAGAAATGTTAAAATTAGTGAATCACCATCACATGGTTTGAATATTTTTGAATATGATAAAGGTGGTGCAGGTGCAGTTGCTTATGAAGAATTAGCGAGAGAGGTGTTGGCAAACAATGGCAAGTAATACTAAGAGTCGATTAAGTTCAAAAGGGCTAGATAAAATTTTTGGTGAAGGAATAAACGAAGTAATTAAAGGGATTGAAAGCAATGATGCATTAAAAGAGACAGCGAATGAAATTGTATTAGCGGAAATTTTTCCTAATCCGCATCAACCCCGCAAAAATTTTAATGAAGAAGAATTAACAGAATTAGCACAGTCAATTAAAGAATATGGTTTAATTCAACCTATTATTGTGAAAAAAACGAATAATGGTTATTATTTAGTTGCTGGAGAGCGTCGTAGTCGGGCTGCCAAATTAGCAGGATTAACAACGATTCCAGCAATTGTTGTTGATTTTAATGATCAGCAGATGAAAGAAGTTGCTTTAATTGAAAACATACAACGGGTTGATTTAAATTCAATTGAAGAAGCTAATGCTTATAAAGAATTAATTGAGTTACTAGGATTAACCCAAGAAGAATTAGCACAACGAATTGGAAAATCACGAAGTCATGTCACAAATACGATGCGATTATTAAATTTACCAGCTGAAGCGCAAACCTTGTTATTAGAAAATAAAGTAACAATGGGGCAAGTTAAACCATTAATTAGTTTAAATGTTGACAAAAATGAATTAAAAAACATTATTAATAAGATTATTAATTTAAATTTGAATGCGCGTCAGGTTGAAGAATTAGCCAAAGAATATAATCCAAAAATAACGAAACCATTAATTGAAAATTCAGAGAAGGATTCATCAAAACGAGCTGTTAATGAATTTTTGGAAAATAAAATAATGCAAAAATTAGGAACAAAAGTAGTTATTGATACTGAAAAAATTGTTATCAAGTATACTGGAATTAAAGATTTAAACCGTATTTTAGAATTATTAGGTTTAATTGATGATTAATTAATAGTAAGGAAGAACATAATGGCATTAAAAATGGGAATAGTTGGTTTACCAAACGTTGGTAAATCAACTTTATTTAACGCAATTACAAATTCACAAGTTGAAGCAGCTAATTATCCATTTGCAACAATTAATCCAAATGTTGGGACAGTAGAAGTTCCTGATGAACGAATAGATACTTTAATTGCTCTTTGTGCTCCGCGCAAAGCAATTCATAGTACCTTTGAATTTTATGATATTGCTGGATTAATTGTGGGAGCTAGCAAAGGTGAAGGTTTAGGAAATGCTTTTTTGCAAAATATTCGAGAAACTGATGCAATTTGTATGGTCATCCGTTGTTTTGATAATAAAGATATTACCCACGTTGAAGGAACAATTGATCCAATTCGTGATATTGAAATTATTAATTTAGAATTAATTATTTCTGACCAAGAACAAATTAAAAAACGAATTGATAAAATTAGCAAAAAAGCACAAACTTTAAAACAAAAAGAAGATGTTTTTGAGTATGAATTATTATTAAAGTTAGCAACAGGATTAGAAGAAAATAAATTATTAAAAGATTTAACATTATCAGATGATGAACTAAAAGTAGCAAAGAATTTTAATTTATTAACAATTAAACCTTTTATTTATGTTGCTAATGTTGCAGAAAGTGATTTAAACCAACCAGATAATTTTTATGTTAAAACAGTTAAAGAATATTCTCAACAACAAGAAATCGAAGTAGTTGTTATTTGTGCTAAAATTGAAGAAGAATTATCAGCATTAGAACCAGATGATCGGAAGTTATTAATGGCTGATTATGGCATTAAAGAAGCTGGTTTAAGTCAATTAATTAAAAAATCTTATGCTTTATTAGGCTTACAAACATTTTTTACTGCTGGTAAGCAAGAAGTGCGAGCCTGAACTTTTAAAAAAGGAGCAACAGCACCAATGTGCGCGGGAATCATTCATTCTGACTTTGAACGTGGTTTTATTCGGGCGAAAGTTTATTCTTATGCTGATTTAGTGCAATATGGCAGTGAAAAAGCTGTAAAAGAAAATGGACGTTTACGAAGCGAAGGGAAAACTTATGTTATGCAAGATGGCGATATATGTTTTTTTAAATTTAATGTTTAGGGAGAAATAATAATGCGAATTGGCAATAGTTATGATTTACATAATTTAAAAGTAGGAACTGGTTTTTATTTAGGAGGAATTTTTATTCCATGCCAATACCAAATTAAAGCTGTTTCTGATGGTGATATTTTGTTACATACAATTAGTGAAGCGATTATTGGAGCCTTAGGATTAGGTGATTTAGGGGAATGGTTTGATGAAACAAATAAAAAACTTAATTCACAATTAATTTTAAAAAAAGCATTAACATTAATGGCTGAACAGAATTATCAAATTAGTAATATTGATGCAACAATTATTATTGATGAACCACGCTTGCAAAAGAATAAAAAAGCAATTAAAACTAATTTACAAAAATTATTACAAATTACGGCTGAAAAAATTAACTTAAAAGCAACAACTACTGAGCAAAATTTTCCGAATATTATTCAAAGTTATACAACATTATTACTTTTAAAGCAAAATTATTAGGTCAAAAGTTAGAATGGGGGATTAAAATGAAACAAAAAGTCAGATTACGTTACGCGCCAAGTCCAACCGGATTTTTACATATTGGGAATACAAGAACAGCATTATTTAATTATTTATTTGCAAAACATTATGATGGTGTTTTTGTTCTACGAATTGAAGATACAGATATTAAACGAAATGTTGAAGGAGCGATTGCGTCACAATTAGATAATTTGCGTTGATTAGGAATTGAACCAGATGAAACAATTGATCGCCCAGGAGCTTATCGACCATATCGACAATTAGAACGGTTAGAACTTTATCAAAAATATGCGCAAAAATTATTAACAATAAAAAAAGCATATTATTGTTTTTGTACCCCAGCTGAACTTGAAAAAGACCGTAAAGCACAATTGGTAAAAGGATATCTTTCACCACGTTATAATCGTAAGTGTTGGCAATTAACTTCTGAACAAATTGTTAAAAAATTAGCAAAACAAAACCCATATAATTTACGTTTTTTTGTTCCAGATGAAGCAATTTATGATTTTAATGATTTAGTCCGCGGCCCTGTTCATTTTGAAGGAAAAGATCTTGGCGATTGAGTCATTTTAAAATCAAATGGAATTCCAACTTATAACTTTGCGGTAGTAATTGATGATATGTTAATGGAAATTAGTCATGTTGTTCGGGGAGAAGAACATATTTCTAATACACCAAAACAATTAATGATTTACGAAGCATTTAATGCAAAGCCACCAATTTTTGCTCATTTAACCTTAATTGTTAATGAACAACATAAAAAGTTATCAAAACGAGATAGTCATTTAATGCAATTTATTAGCCAATATCGAACATTAGGATATTTACCAACAGCAATTTTTAATTTTATTAGTTTATTAGGATGATCGCCTCCGGGTACTGTTGAAATTTTTAGTCATGATGAATTAATTAAAATTTTTGATGAAACTCGATTTAGTAAATCGCCAAGTATGTTTGATGTTAAAAAATTAACTTGAATGAATAATTATTATCTTAAAGAAATGAATGATGAGAATTATCTAACTTTTGTCCGACCTTTTTTAGCAGAAAGCTATGATTTAACAAAAAAAACAACAGAATGAGTAAATATGTTATTATTAATTTATAAAAAAGAACTTCAATATGGGGCAGAAATTGTGGCCTTAACAAAACCATTTTTTGAACCAACAACAAAATTATCAACAACAACGCAAGCAGTGTTAACAGAATTGAGCGGTTATGAAGAAATGATAACATCTTTTAAAACAGCGTTAAGTCAATTGCTAGTTTGAGATGAACCAAATATTAAGCAATTAATTAGCAAAATCGGGGAACAATATGCTATGAAAGGAAAGAAATTATTTATGCCAATTAGAATTTTTACTTCTCATCAAGAACATGGGCCAGAACTAGCCAAGGTTATTTATTTATTAGGGAAAGAACAAGTAATTAGTAATATTGCTAAATTACAATAACGAAAAAATGAAATTACCACTAATAATCCGAGATAGTGTTCATGGCGATATTGAAATTAATGAAGAAATTACCGTAAAATTAATTAACACTTCAAAATTTCAACGCTTGCGTCGCATTAGTCAATTAGCGGGGGGGCAATTTGTTTTTCCGAGTGCTTCGCATACGCGTTTTTCACATTGTATTGGTGTTTATCATTTAGTTAGTAAAATGCTAGAAACAACAAGTTTCCAAGAAATGTATAGTAAGCATGAACAATTATTGGTTAAATTAGCAGGATTACTGCATGATGTTGGCCATGGTCCATTTTCACATACATTTGAAATGACTAATCACGTCACAAAACAGAATATTAGTCATGAAAATTATTCATCTTTATTAATTAAAAATCCAACAACAAATATTAATAAAATCTTAGCGGCCGAATTTAGTCCAGAAGAAATTAATGAACTATGTATGATGATTGAAGGTAAACATCCGGACGGGGTTTTATCATCGTTAGTTTCTTCACAATTAGATGCTGACCGAATGGATTATTTATTACGTGATGGACAAACAAGTGGTGTAGGTTATAGTCATGTTGATACGCAGTGAATTATTCGGCATTTATTTATTAAAGATAAAAAGATTGTTTTTCCTTTAAAAGTACAGTATGCAATTGAATCATTTTTAATTGGCCGTTATCATATGTATAAGCAAATTTATTTACATCCACTAAGCATTGGATTTGATTTAACTTTCCAAATGATGTTCAAACGATTGTATGATTTATACCATAGCAACTATCAATTTAAAAATAAAGTAATTATTACTTTATTAATTCCAGTGTTGGAAGGAAAAATGATGAGTCCAGATCAATATTGTACGTTGGATGATTATACATTATTTACATATTTAAAAATGTTAGAAAATGAAAATGATGAAATTTTAGTTACATTAATTAAAATGTTCACGACACGAAATTTTCTGCAAAAAATAAACCCAGCAAAAAGAAATTTCGAAGAAATTAAAAATAATTTGATAAAAAAATATAAAAACCATTATAATTACTTTATGGTTGAATATAACCTAAAACCAGTTAAATTATATGATAGTGATACTAAACCAATTTATATTGATACACCAAAAGGAATTAAATGCATTATGGAAGTTTCAGAAGTCTTAGCATTTAAAAATAATAGTAAAAAGACAGCAACAACAATTTGGTTTTCAATTGGAGAAAAATATGAAAATCATTGATAAGAAAGGTTTAAATTAATGAACGATAATGTAGAGTTATTAGAATTAGTGTATTCATATTTAAAAAAGAAAAAAAGTAGTGATACTTTTGAAAATATTTGAAATGATATTGCATCAAAAAGTGATGTAACAGTTCATGGAGTCAGCAAAGAAGATGTCATTGCAGAATTATATACTGATTTGGTGTTAGACAACCGTTTTGTGTTGACAAGTGAAGGTATGTGAGGGTTACGTGAGTTCTTAAAATATGATGAAATTAAAAAACAATATGATTATACTGACCAGTTTGAAACAACAGAAGAATTTGAAGATATTGATTTAGATGAAGAGAAAAATGATGAAGAAGAATCATTAATTGATACTCTTGATTTTGATGATACATTAGATGATAATGATAACGAGGAAGATGATTTTGTTGAAATAGAAGTTGATGATGATTTAATTGAAAATGATTATTCTATTGGTGATGACGATGAAACAGTAGCAGCTAAATTGGGTATTACAGAAGAAATTGACTGGAAAGCTCTTGAAAAAGAAATGGAAGAAAATAATTAATACCAAGATTAAAGAGTGTTAGAAGTGACAACCCTGTTAATTTCTAAACTCTTTTTAATTTGAGGATGAAAGGATGATAAGACAATGGCAAAATATATTTTTGTAACTGGTGGAGTTGTCAGCGGCTTAGGGAAAGGCATTACAGCTTCTTCAATTTGTGTTTTATTAAAAGCAAGTGGATTAAATGTTTTTATGCAAAAATTTGATCCATATTTAAATGTTGACCCCGGAACAATGAGTCCTTATCAACATGGTGAAGTTTTTGTAACAGCAGATGGTGCTGAAACAGATTTAGATTTAGGACATTATGAACGTTTTATTGATGAAAATTTAACAAAAGAATCAAATATTACTTCAGGACGAATATATAAAAATGTAATTGAAAAAGAACGTCGTGGCGAATATGAAGGTGGGACAGTTCAAGTTGTTCCCCATGTTACCAATGAAATTAAAAAGAAAGTTTATCATGCGGCATCAACATCAAAAGCAGATATTATTATTACTGAAATTGGGGGGACAGTTTGGGATATTGAATCGTTGCCTTTTATTGAAGCAATTCGTCAAGTTCGCATGGAACAAGGACGAGAAAATGTTATTTATATGCATGTTTCATTAGTTCCATATATTGCAGCATCAAAAGAATCAAAGACAAAACCAACTCAACATTCAGTGCGAGAACTATTATCACTAGGGATTCAACCAGATATTGTTGTTGCTCGAACTGAACAAGTTTTAGAGGATAATGTCCTTGAAAAAATTGCGCTATTTTGTAATATTGAAAAAAATAATGTTTTAGTAGCTACTGATGTTGCTAGTATTTATGAAGTACCATTAAAAATGTATGAACAAAATGCTCAAATAGTAATTAGCAAGTTATTAAACTTAAAAATCACGAAAACTGATATGTCAGGATGAAAACTATTTGTTGAAAAAATTAATCACTCACAAGAAGTAAATGAGATTAAATTAGTTGGAAAATATATTGAACTTCCAGATGCTTATTTATCAGTTAGTGAATCGTTACGAATTGCTGGATATGAAAATAAGGTTAAAATTAAAATTGATTGAATTAAAGCCGAAGATATTAATAAAAAAAATTACCAACAATTATTAAAAAATGCAAAAGGGATTTTGGTTCCTGGTGGTTTTGGTGAACGTGGTTTTGAAGGGAAAATTTTAGCATGTCAATTTGCTCGTGAAAATAACATTCCATTCTTTGGAATTTGTTTTGGGATGCAAGCAGCTGTAATTGAATTTGCCCGTAATGTTTGTCACATTCAAGATGCTAATTCTTCAGAATTAACAGAAACAAAAAATGCAATTATTGATATTATTCGTGGCAAAGATAAAACCGATGCTTTAGGAGGAACATTACGCTTAGGTAATTATAAGACAACTTTAGTTCCGAACACATTAGCACATAAGTTATATGGGAAAGATGAGATTTCGGAACGTCATCGCCATCGTTATGAATTTAATAATGATTATCGTGAACAATTAGCACAAGCAGGATTAGTATTTAGTGGTCTTTATGTTGAAAAAAACTTAGTGGAAGTTATTGAAATCCCAAACCATCCTTTTTTTCTTGCTGCTCAATATCATCCGGAGTTTACTTCTCGTCCAAATAAACCAAATCCATTATTTAATGGTTTTGTGCAAGCAGTAATTAACAATAAATAAGATGAAAAATTTGAAAAAATAGGTAGATTTATATTAAGATTAAACCGTAGAAAGGTTGGAAATAAGTTATGAGTGGTACAAATTATCGAACATTAGCGATTGTTGGGAGCCAGTGGGGTGATGAAGGAAAAGGCAAAATTACTGATTATTTTGCTCAACAAGCAGATGTTATTGTTCGTTGATCTGGTGGTGATAACGCTGGACATACAATTGTCATTAAAGGAACAAAATATAAGTTAAGTATTGTTCCTTCTGGTGTTTTTAATAAAAAATCAATTAATGTAATTGGAAATGGTTGTGTTGTTAATTTGCGTAAATTAGTTAGTGAAATTAATTATTTACAAGAACATGGTTTTGATTGTAAAAATTTACGAATTAGTGATCGTGCCCATTTAATTTTTCCATATCATATGAAAATTGATGAATTGCAAGAAGAGTATCGCCAGAAAGATTCAATTGGAACAACAAAAAAAGGAATTGGTCCTTGTTATCAAGATAAAGCAGAACGAATTGGGATTAGATTAGGTGATTTATTTGATGAAAAAGGATTTTTACAAAAATTAGAAAATAATTTAAAATTTAAAAATGAAGTTTTAACAAAAGTTTTTAATAGTGAAGGGTTTGACCCAAAATTAATTTGAAAAGAATATTTGGCATTATTTCAACAAATTAAATCACTAGTAACTGATACTTCAATTTTAGTTGATAATGCAATTCATACGCACCAAAAAGTTTTGTTTGAAGGCGCACAAGGAGTAATGTTAGACTTAGATCATGGTACTTATCCTTTCGTTACGTCATCAAATCCAGCAGCAGCTTCAATTCCTGTTGGTGTTGGGATTGCACCTCGTTATATTAACAATGTTTTAGGAATTGTTAAAGCATATAATACTCGTGTTGGAACCGGACCATTTCCATCAGAAATTTTTGGAGAAGTTGAAACATATATTCGTGAAACAGGACGTGAATATGGGACTGTATCGGGGCGCTCCCGCCGAATTGGATGATTTGATGGTATTTTAATGAAACATTCGTTGCGAATTAGTGGTTATACTAGTATGACAATTATGTTATTAGATGTTTTAACTACTATTAAGGAATTAAAAATTTGTATTGGCTATGAATATCAAGGACAACAAATTGAATATGTTCCAAGTACAATTAAAGAATATGAGATGTGTAAACCAATTTTAATAACAATGCCAGGATGAGATGAGGACATTAGTAATGTTACAACATTTGAAGATTTGCCACATAATGCCCAACAATATTTAATGAAGCTAGAAGAAATTGTTGGTGTTCCAATTAGTTTATTTTCTGTTGGTCCTGACCGTGAACAAACTATTTTAATGAATAAGGAGATTTTTTAATGATTGAACGTTATTTTGTTCCAGAGATTGGAAAAATTTGAAGTGATGAAAATAAATATAATACTTGAGCAAAAGTAGAATTATTCGTTTGTGAAGGATGGGCACAATTAGGATTAATTCCCACAACAGATATTGAAAAAATTAAAACTAATTTAACAGTAAACTTACCACGAATGTTAGAACTAGAAGCTGAAACAAAGCATGATGTTGTTGCTTTTACTCGAATGTTATCAGAAACATTGGGACCAGAAAAAAAATGAATTCATTATGGTTTAACATCAACTGATATTGTTGATACTAGTCAAAATTATTTGGTTAAAGAATCAAACCATATTGTTAAAAAATATATGCTTGAATTAAAAGAGGCGTTAAAAGAAAAAGCTCTTACTTATAAAAAACAATTAATTATGGGTCGTACCCATGGAATGTTCGCCGAACCAACCTCATTAGGATTGAAATTTTTACTTTGATATGCTGAATTAGAGCGTAATATTACGCGGTTTTATTCTGCAGGTTCAGCAATTGCTGTTGCAAAAATATCAGGTTCAGTTGGTAATTTTGCGCATGTTGAAGTTCAAGTTGAAGAATATGTGGCAAAACAATTAGGGTTAAACCTTGACCCAATTACAACGCAAGTAACATCACGTGATTATCATATTGCATTATTTACAAGTTTTAGTCAAATTGCTAGTTTGTTAGAAAAAATGGCGCTTGAATTTCGTCATTTCCAACGTTCAGAAGTGGGTGAAATTGCGGAAGGATTTAGCAAAAGTCAAAAAGGTTCATCTTCAATGCCACATAAAAAAAATCCAATTAGTGCGGAAAATATTGCTGGTTTAGCTCGTTTAGTTCGTAGTAATATGAATGTTACATTTGAAAATAACTTATTATGACATGAACGTGATATTTCCCATAGTAGTAATGAACGAATTATTATCCCCGACACATATCATTTAGTAGTTTATTTATTGAAACGAATGATCGGTGTTATTAATAATTTGGTTGTTAGTACGGATAAAATTATTGAACATTTACAACAAACCAATCAAATTTATTTTAGTCAAGTTGTTTTAACAAATATTTTGAAAGAAACTAATTATTCACGAGAAGAAGTTTATGATTTTATTCAAAAATGTACTTTAATCGCGCAACAACAGCAACTTGATTTTAAAAATGTTTTGATTGCTAATAATATAGCAAAATATTTATCCTTACCAAAATTAGAAAAATTATTTGATAACAATTATTTTTTACGAAATATTGAACAGATTTATCAACGAGTGCTAAATTAAAAAAGGAGCGAAATAATGAAGTTAATTGTGGGTTTGGGGAATCCAGGCAATGAATATACTTATACAAGACATAATATTGGTTTTTTAGCCATTGCTAAGTTGGTAGATAAATTTAATTTAGCAAAGCCAAAAAATGCTTTTAATGCTTTAATATGAGAAACAACAATTAACAACGAGAAAGTTCTTTTTTGTCAACCACAGACTTTTATGAATCTAAGTGGATTTGCAGTTTATCAAATTAAACAATTTTATAAACTGACATTAGAAGATATTATTGTTATTTATGATGATAAAGATATTCCTTTCAATGTTATTAAGTTAAAAAAGAATAGTTCAAGTGCTGGTCATAATGGAATTAAAAATTTAATTCAAAAACTAGGTAGCGAAAATTTTTTACGGATTCGTTTAGGAATTGGTAAAGATGTCCAAATTCCAACCCGAAACTGAGTACTAGGAAAGTTTTATCCTACTCAGTTAGAACTTATTAATAATGATTTATTAGAAAGAGTTTATCAAATTATGGTGCAATATTTAGAAAAAGCAACTAGTTTTGAAAAATTAATGAGTATTTATAATGGCAAATAAAATTAAACAATATAGTTTTAAAAGTAGTAATCCGAAAATTTACTTAATTGCAACTCCAATTGGTAATTTGCAAGAAATGACACCACGAGCAATTGAAGTTATTAAACATGATGTTCAAAAAATTTATTGTGAAGATACGCGTAACACGATTAAACTATTAAATTATTTTAATTGTAAAAAACAGTTAATTTCTTTAAACAAAAAAAATGAAATGCAACGCTTAACAGAAATTTTAAATGATTTAGCACAAAACTTATCAATTGCAATTATTAGTGATGCCGGTTATCCACTGATTAGTGATCCAGGTTATTATGCTGTTAACCATATTTTGGAACATTATCCCTATGATGTAATTCCTATTAGTGGCGCTAATGCTGCTTTAAACGCCATTGTTAGTTCGGGTCTTAATCCGCACCATTTTTTATTTTTTGGTTTTTTAAATAAAGCAAAAACAAAAAAAATTAATGAATTAGAACAGTTGCTATCATTCCCATATCCTATTATTTTTTATGAAGCACCGCATCGAATTTTAGAAACATTAAAAATAGTTAAATCAGTTTTTGGCGAGCGTAAAATTGCCATTGGTAAGGAAATTACAAAAATTCATGAGCAATGATATCGTGGACAGTTAAGTGAAGTGCTTTTGTTTTTACAACAAGAAGAAAATGTTGCTTTTGGTGAGTATGTCCTTGTTGTTGATGGTGCGGGGAATCTTCCGGCTCCTGTTATTGCAGATGAAATTTTAGTTGCTGAAATTGACCAATTAATTACAAAGCAAAATTATCGCGTTAAACAAGCAATTGATTTTGTTGCAAATAAATATAAAATTAGTAAAAATGTTTTATATAATAAATATCATCAGCAAAAGGAGCGCGATGGAAAAAACAGAACGAATTAAACACTTAGTGTTTTGCGGCATTCTCTTTATCTTAAAAATTATTGTTTTACTCTTAACTTATTTTTATAGTTTATTTTATTATCAATTAAATTGATTAAGTTATTTATGATATTTTGTTAGTTGATGAAGTGTTCAAACTGATTTTTTAATTTTATTATTTTCCTTCGGAGGATTAATTTACTTTACAAAATTACGAAATTGCCATTTTGTGGCAAACCAGTTTTTTATTTTATACATTGTCTTTGCTGCCTTGTTAACATTCTTATTTTTTACACTTGGGACATTTATTGGTGCCATTACTGGTGAAAAGTTTACTGCCAGTTGGCATAGCCTCGCAATTTATTGAATTAGTACAACATTGCAACATTGATTGTGCCCAGCGATTTTTATTATCTATTTTTGCATTGTGGTAGAAAAAGAATGTATTAATTATAAAAATTTTTATTTACAAAAGTTATATAAGTTTTATCTTCATCCAATTTTTTATACTATTTTTATTGCTGTTCGAGAAGGAGTTTTATTATTAACTCCAATTGATGAAAAATTGTGAAATTATAGTACGCCAGCAAATAACTATTATGTACCATATTTTTTTCAAGATTTTCCCCGGTTAGAATATTATATTTTATATTTAATTGTGTTAAGTATAATTATTGCTTTATTAATAACATTCGTTGTTAATTTAAATAATTTATTAGTTAACCACCAAAAAATTAAAGAAAGTCAAGAAAAAATAAATTAAATTTAAATAATTATTATTTTACGGTAAAATTGAAATACATAAAAATTATAGAAGAATAGAGGGATAAAAAATGACAGAACAGAGTAATTTCTGAACAGATGTTGAAAAAGGAATGATGAGTTATTTAACAAAATATATTAATCTTTTTGAAACATACTATTCAAAAGACACAGCGGAAAAAAATCCAAAAATAGAAGCTTTTTTAGCAGAAGAAAAGTTTAAAACTAATTTTGAAGATTTATTTAATTTTGTGAAAACAGAAATAAAACCATTATTTGATGATATTAGAGCAGAATATTTACAAGATAAAAAACCAGAAGAAATTGATCAGAAAAAAGTTACAACATTAATTGAAGTAAGCAAATTATTTAACGCAATTATTCCATTGCCACGATTTTTAAATGATTTTATGATTAGTGCAAAAGAAACTAGTCCGGTTGATTTAAATAAACTTTTTGTAAATATGATGAAAGTAGAGATTGGTGAGTTAACAAAAATTTATGATGATGAGATTAAAGATCTTGACCCGGCGCTTGATAAATGTTTAAAAGAGATTAATAATGCTAATGATGCCTTGGAAATTTGAAATTTAGTAAATCAATTAGGTTTATTTTTACAACGTGATATTATGTTAACTGATTTTTCTCCTGAAAAAGAAGAAGAAAAGTTAAAAGGACAATTAGCAAATATTGATCAAATTGAAAAAGATTATAATGATGGAAAAATTAAATTACCAGAATTTAATAAAGAAAAAATTATTGAAGAGGTTCAAACATATCATAATTTTGTCATTGCATTAAGCCCGGAAAAACGATTAGAAATTGCTGAAAAAACAACAGAATATCGTAATAAAGTCGTTCCTTTAGTTCAAATTATTCAATGCTTACATGATTTATTAATTAATATCTTAACTGCAACAAATATCATTAATACAGCAAAACAATAAAAATTTATTGTTTTTTTATTTCTAGTGATAAAAAAATAATAAAAACTTGGTAGTATTAATTATTCTTAGGTTTTTAATAAAATTAAGTAATTAGAAACAAATTAGGTTTCGATTATGACTAAATGATAACAAAATTTATAAAAAATTCAACTTCTTTTAAAAATATAATTTTTAGTTAAAAAATAATCTATAAAATTATGAATTTTGACACACTAAAAAATACTTTTTAAAGTTATTATTAATTTTACAATTTAAATTTATAAACATAAAAATTGATTTTGAGATTGATTTAAATTAAAAATATTAAATTCAATTTTTTCTTTATTTTTATTAGTTTTATCAATTTTTTCTTCATTGATTTGACTATTAAGTCTTAACATTGAAGTAATTAACATATTGATAAATGTTTCTTTACAATATATTTTCGCAACCCCGCCTTTAACAGCCTTAATATAGTGGGATATATCGCCTTCCATATGACAACCAATATTATATTCTAATGCTTGATTTTCAATTCCTTCGTTATTATTTTTAATTAATTCAATAGTTTCTAATAAAAATTTCTTTTTATTATCAATAACATAAGGTAAATGACACATTAAAAAATCTAATAATGCTTCATAATTTCCAGTAAAAAAATATATTTTTGCTAATTTATATTTTAATCTATGAATTCGGTTTTTCTTACGATTTGGAAATAATTCTTTAAATCTTTTTACTAAATGAAATTTATCTAAACTATATGATACATTGTTATTTTTATATTTTGCTTTTATTGCTTTATAAATTTTTTTAATTTGTTTTTCACCATCACTTAATATTAATATTTTAGTATCTTCATTAATATCATAAGTATTAATTAATTTAAAAATTTTATCAATAAAATTATCAATATTAGATTTATCATTTTTATTCATCATTTGAAAAACGCCTTTTTATTTTTCATTTTTTTTCGTTGACTTTTTTTATAAATACCAACATGCATAGTTGAAAAAAATATTTTATTTTCAAGACCGCACCCCAAAAAGTAAGTAAAATAAAAAAAGATTTTGTTAAATTTTTATAGGGGGTGCATTTTTATATGGCAAAAAAAGGACAAAAATATAACAAATATACATCAGAATTTAGAACAAAAATCATTGAGGAAATTAAACAAAAAAGTTGTTGAATAGTAGCAAAACAATATAATATAAATGCAAATACAGTAGAATCTTGATGAACAAATCATAAAAAAGGAAAATTAAACAATCCTAAAGGACCTAAAATTTCTTTTGGCAAAAGAAATTTAGAATATTATAAAACAAGGTATGAATTATTAAAAAGCTCCATGACTTTTACAATTAAGAAAACTAAGAATAGTCTCTTTTATTAAACAAAATTGTCGTGAATATTCAATAAAATTATTACTAGAAGTAACAGGGTTAAAACGTAGTTATTGAGATAAATATAAAAATTATGACAGTAGCAAAAAAGATAAAAAAGCAATAAATGATATTGTAAAAGTCTATGAATAAAATTTAAAACAATTTGGTTATCGAAGAATTACTAAATATTTAAAAGAAGATTATGGTATAAAATATAATTCAAAAAAAGTTTTAAGAATTATGCGTGATAATCAAATACAACATGAATATGTAAGAAAAATGAGAAGAAAAATAAAGTATAAACAGAATAAAGAAAAAAAGCTTATTGCAATATCCTGATTTAATTAATCGTAAATTCAATGATATAAAAACAAGGTTTTCAGCACTATATACTGATGTAACATATTTAATTTGAAAAGGAGAAAGATATTATCAATCAACAATTATTGATGGATATACTAAAGAAATAGTTGATGTAAAGTGATCTAAATATAATGACAATAAATTAGTAATGGATAATTTAAATGATGCAATTAATAAAATAAAATTAATAAAAAAAGATCTGAATGGAATAATAATTCACTCAGATCACGGATATCAATATACATCCATTATTTATCACGATAAATGTTTATCTAACGGTATTATAATTTCAATGGGGAAAAAATAACACTGTGCAGATAATATTGTTATAGAAAGTTTTCATTCATTACTTAAGAAAGCTACAATCCATAATAAAATATATTGGAATGGCAACACTTTTTAGGACACTTTTTATATAGACATTTGTTTTCTAAAAGTAACTGGAGATAAATAATTTAAACTGCCATGAATTCGAATATTGTTATATCAATGCACAAAATCAAAAAGTTCGTATTTTAATTGTGTTAAATTTTTAAATTTTTTACCCTTAATAAATTCAGTTTTAAAAGTTTTGTAAGTTGTTTCAGCCACAGCATTATCATAAGGGCAGCCTTTATTGCTTAATGATCTTTTAAAATTAAAAGTTATTAAAATTTCATCAATAATTTTATTTTTAAACTCATTACCACGATCAGTATGAAATAGAGTTATTTGATTTAATGGTCGTGTTATTTTATGAAAAGCTTGTTGGACCAGTTCGGCTGTTTTATTCGACCCAGCACTATAACCAATTATTTCACGATTAAACAAGTCAATTAATAAACAAATATAATGTCATTTAGCGCCAACTTGAACATATGTTAAATCACTAACAATAACTTCATTAGGTTTTTTGTTGTTAAATTGACGATTTAAAATATTATTAATTTGGTCATTATTGACTGTTGTTTTATGATTATGATATTTTAATTTGGTGTATTTAGAAACCAAATTATTTTTGATCATAAAGAATATGATTTTTCGCCGCGATAAGATGATATCTTTTCTGTTTAAAATAACTTTAATTTTGCGAGCCCCATAAATTTTGCGACTTTTATTAAAGGCACTGATAATTTCTTGTTCATAATTATTAACTTGCTTGTTAATACATTTATTAGTTTGATAATAATACGTTTATTTTTATAAACCAAAAATCTTACATATTTTTCTTACTGAATATTTTGTTTTGTTGTTATTAATTACTGTTATTTTTTGGCCATTATCAGTGCGGCTTGCTTTAAAATCTCATTTTCCATTTTCAAGTCTTTAAGTTCTTTTCGTAAAGTTATTATTTCATTTTCTTCTAGTGTGCGATTGTCTTTTGATTTAAATGAACCAGAATTATTATAATTTTTAACTCAACTATAAATAGTTGGTTTTGGTAAATTATATTCTTGCCCTAGATTAATAAAACTTTTACCATTTTTATATAGCATGACAATTTGTTTTTTAAATTCTTCAGAGTATGAAGTTTTATTTCCCATTTTTATATTCCTTCTTTCTTAATAATTTTATCTAATTTTGAAGTATATATAATTATGGTCCTAATAATTGTAGCCTATCCAATATTTAAATTGTTATAAATACAATTTATGCCCCACTAAATATTAGTATTAGTTATAAGTTTAATTTTTTTAAAAGCATTACATAAAAAAATTAAAAAATAATTATTAATTATCTAGCGGATTGATTGTATAAATAACAATAATCCGTTTTTAATTTGTTAATACAAATAAATTAAAAATAAAAATTTAAAACTTAATATATAAGTGAATAAACACTATAAAAAAGCCGGCCTAGGCAAGCGCATTATTAGGGCGTGAGGAAGTATGTAAATAGGCGTTGGTTGTTGTGAAATAACTAAACGATAGTGGTGGATAAGGTTTGGGACATATCGAACCACAATAAAAATAGAGATAAGACCTTTATATTTTTTATCGTTGTAACTAGGGTGTGATTAGTGAGATAAAAAATTAAATAAGTCCGAGCGAGAACAGAAATGTTCGTGGAATAAAATCACATATAAGATAGTTTTTAGTTTTGCTAATTCTAAATTCTATATACCTTATGGGGCTATTGTGTCAAAATTAGCAACAAGCAATTTAATACAAACAAATAAATAACAAATAATTAAATATAGAAAGGAAATAAAATGAGTCAAATTATTCAAAAAAGACCAATTAAGATTATAACTTATACTTGTACATATTGTAATTTAAAACTTAAAACTCGTTTTAAACTTGAAAAATGTTATCAATGTAATAAAATATATCTTCAAAAACCAAAATACATCAAAAATAAAAACCATATTAGTAAATACAAAATAAATGGTATTGGTAAAGTATTTTAACTTATAGTTTCATTTAATAATTGATAATTGCTTTTGTTAAAAATATCAAGTAAAATTATAAAGTAATTAAATATTTTAATTAAAAAATAGTGATACTAAATTGTTGCTTAGACAATTTAGTATCGTGGAAACACTAGTATAAACCTAGCGTTTCCACAGACAATTTTAACATTTTTTATGGGAGTATTTTTTGGATACTGTTGTGAAATATGTTAGAAATTGTGTTGTGGGAATAGTGCTGTAATGCTATTCTCTTTTTTTATGAAAATATCAATTTCAGAAAGGAAATAAATATATGAAAAAATTACTAAGCTTATTAACCATATCAACCCTGACAGCAAACGTTCCCGCTCCGTTGCTCGCTAATAAAGTACAAGAGCGAGCAAAAAGTGATGTTGGTGCAACTGCCAAAGATGTCACAACTGGGTTTAATATAAAAATAAAAGAAACATTAAATAACTGAAAAAAAGTTTCTGCTAATGATAATCTTTTCAAAAATATTGATAATAAATATTATTTTGTTGTGTGACATGGTGATCAAAATAATGCATGGAATATCAATAAATTTTATAATAGTTCTTGAGGTAATTATTATGCGGTAGATGAAAAATCACAAATACAACTTTTATTTAAAAATAATAAATACTTTTTCGGAATAAAAGAATTTTATAATGATAAAAGTAAAAATAAAATTACTATTTCTAAAAATGAAGTATTAAATGTAATAAAAGAATTTGACATTTATGATATTGATAATAATTTTAATTATATTAAATCAGTTTATCGTTGAGATGAAACAAATCAACCACCAACACCCAAAATTGATAGTAAAGGAAATATAACAGATTGAAATATTGATAAAACAAAATTTCAACAAGGAATTTCGTTTGCCCTTGTGGATGGTTTGAAAACATCAACTTGGTCTAACAATGGAATGCGTTTGACTGTGGATGGTGAAACAAACATCAATATCAATAACCCAAATGTTACGGAAATTTATTGAGATGGTGTTAAACAAAATATGTTAGAGCACAAAGTAAATATCAATGTTAAACCCGAAACTAGTGAAAAGACCCATAAATTAGTTATCAAATATGATATTAACGGAACAAAATACACCAGTGAAGATATTGATGTTGTTATGGCGGCGAAAATAGAACCAATCCAAACGCCAGCGCAACAAAATCTAAGTGATTTAGTCAAAATGATTGATTTAGGAAAAATTGAAAATAATAACGATGACACTATTAAAACAAAAATAATTGAAAAGAATTCGCTTGCGATTGATTTTTCACAAATTAAAATAACTGACAAAACAGATACTCAAGCAACCTTATCAGCGATAGAAGGCATTAAAAGTTATCAAGGTTCGGTTGTCGTTAAATATAATATTTCATCAGCAACCACTGTTGACTTAAAGATTGATTTAACATCATCGTCAAGTGGTGTTCAAATAGATAAAAATTATTTGGCACAACTTGATAAAAGTAAAATGACAAATAAAGTTAATACATTTTACTATGCGAATGGAAAAAGTGTTATTAAAATCAAACAACCACCAACTGGAAATGTTATAACCGGTGTTGTTTATGGTTGTGATGAGCAATGAAATAAAACATCACATTCAAACCCAATTGACCCAGTAAGTGGTTTAGAAATTGACAAGGGGCAGTATGGTTCGGTTGATGGTCGTTATTTAATTGAATTTCAACATAAAGATTTATCAACCCATACCAAAAATATTTATTTACAAATATCAGAGAAACAAAAAGTGTCCCATTATTGAGATACTGATAATGGCAAACATTTTGAACAGTGAGCAGAAGACAATGACAAAAATAATATTCGTGGTTATAGTGCTAATCAATTGAATAATTTGTTTGAGTTATCGCAGACCTGAAAGCAAAGTTTAACACACTTAGATTTAAAGTTAGATAACATTGTTGTTGATAACATCCAAAATGTTACCCAAGATGAAATCGATAACTATAAAACAAAGATGCTTGCTAGTGTAAAAGCACAAGTTGAAAAGTATGTGCCTGATGTTGTAGAAAATACCGATTATAAAATTCTTGTTGATAATCTTGTTTCGGGTGATTGAACGACAAGCAAAGATGTCAAAGTTCAAGCGGTCGATGGTAGTACAAAACTGTTGAGTTTTACCGCCAAAACAATTCCGGCGCAATCAAAAGAACAACCAATTTCACCAACCCCAAATCCAGAACCAACATCCGACAATGAAAAAGTAAAATCGTTTTGAAAAATTGTGGGGATAGTTGCTGGTGCTATGGTTGGGTTTGGAACTGTGGCGATGCTACTATGAAGATATTTGTTGCGTCCTTGAAAAATGAAAGTACAAAATGAGCGTAGTGATAAAAAAGTAGCAGAACGTAGAGCACAGTGAGCGAAAGAAGAATCTGAAGCAAAAGTGAAAGCAGAACAAGAAAGCGAGGAAAAAAATAATGGTGGGGATAATTCTTAATTTTTTGTTCAATAGTATTGTGGGAACAATATTTTTAGTTATATTTTGTGGTTCTTGCATTATTGGTATTGTGTCTGGTTTGGTAATGGGAATTCGGTTTTATTTCAAATCACCCATTGATAGTAAACAAAAATTAGAAAATAAAACCGATGATGAAGAACAGAAAGGTGGTGTTGGCGATGAATGCAACGCAACAGTTAGTAGAAAAAATTATTAATTATGGTAGTGCGTCGTTGATTGTGGTATCGTTTGCAGTGGCGATTATTTATTTATCGGTTTATTTTATTAGTGGTGCTGGTGATAAGACTAGTATGGAGCGTAAAGAAACAATCAAACGTGTTGGATGAACGTTTTTATGTTTAGTTGGAGTGGTAATAACACCGACCTTTGTTTTGATTTTTAAAGATGGTATTATTGCTCATTTTGGATAAATAAAACAAATGCATTTAAAAAAGAAAAAGTGGAATGGCAACACTTTTTAGGACACTTTTTATATAGACATTTGTTTTCTAAAAGTAACTGGAGATAAATAATTTAAACTGCCATGAATTCGAATATTGTTATATCAATGCACAAAATAAAAAAGTTCGTATTTTAATTGTGTTAAATTTTTAAATTTTTTACCCTTAATAAATTCAGTTTTAAAAGTTTTGATAGTAAGAAAAAAGTTGATGTTTGTAAGTATAACAAACAAAATTAAATTTACTTATTAATTAAGTAATGCAAAAAAAATGCTTAATATTAGGTTTTTAGTAAATTTATTTAATTTGTTTAGTTGTTTTTATTTATATTTTTTTGTAAAATCTCAACTTTTGTAATGCTATCAAAGTTTTGTAAGTTGTTTCAGCCACAGCATTATCATAAGGGCAGCCTTTATTGCTTAATGATCTTTTAATATTAAAAGTTATTAAAATTTCATCAATGATTTTATTTTTAAACTCATTACCACGATCAGTATGAAATATAGTTATTTGATTTAATGGTCGTGTTATTTTATGAAAAGCTTGTTGGACCAGTTCGGCTGTTTTATTCGGCCCAGCACTATAACCAATTATTTCACGATTAAACAAGTCAATTAATAAACAAATATAATGTCATTTAGCGCCAACTTTAACATATGTTAAATCACTAACAATAACTTCATTAGGTTTTTTGTTGTTAAATTGACGATTTAAAATATTATTAATTTGGTCATTATTGACTGTTGTTTTATGATTATGATATTTTAATTTGGTGTATTTAGAAACCAAATTATTTTTGATCATAAAGAATCTGATTTTTCGCCGCGATAAGATGATATCTTTTCTGTTTAAAATAACTTTAATTTTGCGAGCCCCATAAATTTTGCGACTTTTATTAAAGGCACTGATAATTTCTTGTTCATAATTATTAACTTGCTTGTTAATACATTTATTAGTTTGATAATAATACGTTGATTTTGATAAACCCAAAATCTTACATATTTTTCTTACTGAATATTTTGTTTTGTTGTTATTAATTATTGTTATTTTTTGGCCATTATCAGTGCGGCTTGCTTTAAAATGTCATTTTCCATTTTCAAGTCTTTAAGTTCTTTTCGTAAAGTTATTATTTCATTTTCTTCTAGTGTGCGATTGTCTTTTGCTTTAAATGAACCATAATTATTATAATTTTTAACTCAACTATAAATAGTTGGTTTTGGTAAATTATATTCTTGCCCTAGATTAATAACACTTTTACCATTTTTATATAGCATGACAATTTGTTTTTTAAATTCTTCAGAGTATGAAGTTTTATTTCCCATTTTTATATTCCTTCTTTCTTAATAATTTTATCTAATTTTGAAGTCTATATAATTATGGCCCTAATAATTGTGGCCTATCCAAGCTTTCTTAAGTAATGAATGAAAACTTTCTATAACAATATTATCTGCACAGTGGTATTTTTTCCCCATTGAAATTATAATACCGTTAGATAAACATTTATCGTGATAAATAGTGGATGTATATTGATATCCGTGATCTGAGTGAATTATTATTCCATTCAGATCTTTTTTTATTAATTTTATTTTATTAATTGCATCATTTAAATTATCCATTACTAATTTATTGTCATTATATTTAGATCACTTTACATCAACTATTTATTTAGTATATCCATCAATAATTGTTGATTGATAATATCTTTCTCCTTTTCAAATTAAATATGTTACATCAGTATATAGTACTGAAAACCTTGTTTTTATATCATTGAATTTACGTTTAATTAAATCAGGATATTGCAATAAGATTTTTTCTTTATTCTGTTTATAATTTATTTTTCTTCTCATTTTTATTACATATTCAGGTTGTATTTGATTATCACGCATAATTCTTAAAACTTTTTTTGAATTATATTTTATACCATAATCTTCTTTTAAATATTTAGTAATTCTTCGATAACCAAATTGTTTTAAATTTTCTTCATAGACTTTTACAATATCATTTATTGCTTTTTTATCTTTTTTGCTACTGTCATAATTTTTATATTTATTTCAATAACTACGTTTTAATCCTGTTACTTCTAGTAATAATTTTATTGAATATTCACGACAATTTTGTTTAATAAAAGAGACTATTCTTAGTTTGCTTAATTGTAAAAGTCATGGAGCTTTTTTAATAATTCATACCTTGTTTTATAATATTCTAAATTTCTTTTGACAAAAGAAATTTTAGGTCCTTTAGGATTGTTTAATTTTCCTTTTTTATGATTTGTTCATCAAGATTCTACTGTATTTGCATTTATATTATATTGTTTTGCTACTATTCAACAACTTTTTTGTTTAATTTCCTCAATGATTTTTGTTCTAAATTCTGATGTATATTTGTTATATTTTTGTCCTTTTTTTGCCATATAAAAATGCACCCCCTATAAAAATTTAACAAAATCTTTTTTTATTTTACTTACTTTTTGGGGTGCAGTCTTGAATAGTCTCTTTTATTAAACAAAATTGTCGTGAATATTCAATAAAATTATTACTAGAAGTAACAGGGTTAAAACGTAGTTATTGAAATAAATATAAAAATTATGACAGTAGCAAAAAAGATAAAAAAGCAATAAATGATATTGTAAAAGTCTATGAAGAAAATTTAAAACAATTTGGTTATCGAAGAATTACTAAGTATTTAAAAGAAGATTATGGTATAAAATATAATTCAAAAAAAGTTTTAAGAATTATGCGTGATAATCAAATACAACCTGAATATGTAAGAAAAATGAGAAGAAAAATAAAGTATAAACAGAATAAATAAAAAATCTTATTGCAATATCCTGATTTAATTAAACGTAAATTCAATGATATAAAAACAAGGTTTTCAGTACTATATACTGATGTAACATATTTAATTTGAAAAGGAGAAAGATATTATCAATCAACAATTATTGATGGATATACTAAAGAAATAGTTGATGTAAAGTGATCTAAATATAATGACAATAAATTAGTAATGGATAATTTAAATGATGCAATTAATAAAATAAAATTAATAAAAAAAGATCTGAATGGAATAATAATTCACTCAGATCACGGATATCAATATACATCCACTATTTATCACGATAAATGTTTATCTAACGGTATTATAATTTCAATGGGGAAAAAATACCACTGTGCAGATAATATTGTTATAGAAAGTTTTCATTCATTACTTAAGAAAGCTACAATCCATAATAAAATATATAATTCACATGAAGAATATATACAAGATGTTATAAAATGAAATACATGATATTCAAATCGTAAAGAAAAAGATATAATTAAAAAATAGTAAATACTTTTTATTAGTACTTACTAAAATGGGCGCACTATAGCAGACACAATCAAGGAAACTTTATTCAACGAAGTGGTGGGGCGTTTGGTTTAACGCGTTGGGGTGTGGCAAAATCAACTACCGTTGCTAGTGCGGTTGTGTCGGTGCCAACAACAGTAAAGGGTGTGGGTCAGGGTTTTAAAAATGTTGCTAGCGGTCTTGGTAATTATATTAAGGATAGTGCGGTGAAAGGGTGAAACTTTGGCAAAGTACCAACTGATAAATAAAAGGCGATAAAGGAGTTGAAAAGTCATAGAACGAAATAATCAAATAGAACAAGATACACCCAAAATAATTACCAAAAAATCTAGTGAGGTTCGTTTTGTTTTTACTAATATTTTGGGTGGAATTGGTTGAGTGGAAGCGATTATTTTTTTAATCGGCCTTGTTATTGTTTTGATAACTATTGCGTTGCTTATAAAAGTGTCGTTGCTTGCAATGTTTGTTATTGTGTTTGTATTATTGTGGTTAACAATAATTTTGATTGTGCCAAAACGAAATAGTAGTGAAAAAGTTTATCAAGGTATTTGATGAGCAATTGAGCAATCAAGTATCTTTTTATGCGGAAAAACCGGAATAGTACAGAAATTAAAAATATTAATTTAATTTCAGATGTTAAAAATAATATGCTTTATTTTAAAGATAATCGGGTTGCTAAAGTTTGAAAAATTACGGCAAAAGATATTTCGTTGTTGACTCAAAATGATCGAAATAATACTATTTATAACTTAGCAACTATTTTTAAAACATTGCGTTTAGATTTTGATATTGTCAAAATAGAACAACCATATAATTTTAATGCGCAGTATCAAAATTTAGTTCATGTTTCTAATAAGTGAGAATTCAATCAAGAAACTAATGCGAGTGTTGAAGAACAGTTATTAAATTATGGTGAACAGTTAAATCAAATTGAAAAAGATATACATTGGCAAGAAGCAATTTATTATTTAGTTGTGTATGATACAAATTATGAAAGTTTAGAACAACAAACGAAATACATTATTAATAACTATAATGCTGATATTAAATTTTATTTAGCAAGTGAAAACGAAATAAAAACTATTATTTATCAGTTAACAAATCCATATTTTAAAGATTATGTTTTACCCAATAAAATAATACAAAAAAGTAATTATTTACAAGTTGATAATGGTTTTATGGGATTTTTATCGGTTAATTAATTTCCGTTGTTGGTAAATGATAGATGATTATTTAATTTAGGAAATTTATTACAAACAAATATACAAATTAAATTACGTGACATATCAGAGCGAGAAAGTATGAAAATGTTAGACAAAGCAATTATGCGGGCTGAAATGCAAGAACCACGCAAGGATAGTCAAAATATAAATTATCAGAATTATTTAGAAAATTTTCATACTTTGTTGTAATTGATACAAAATGGAAATGAAATAATAAAAATGGTCTCAGTTATTTTTACTTGTTATGGGAAAACAAAAGAAGAATTAAATAAAATTGTGAATACTTGTAAAAATCAATTAATTAAAGAACAAATAAAAATTAATCTCTTAAAGTATCAACAATTAAAATTTTATTTTAGTATTTTTAAAGATAATAAAAAAACTAAACATGTTTATCAAGAAATGGCAACGGTTTCAATTGCAAGTAGTTATCCGTTTGTATTGCCAACAACAAAAGATAACGGCGGTTTATTGTTGGGGGCGAACGAACATAATTCGCCAGTTATTTTTGATGTTAAACATCGTGATAGTTTCCGTAATAGTAGTAATGTTGTTGTGTTTGGTTTAACAGGAAGTGGCAAAACGATGCATGTCAAAAAACAACTTAACTGATTATATTGTAATAACGCAAAATTATATATTGTTGACCCTGAGCGTGATTATCATTCATTAGCAAATTACTATGGTGGAGAAATTATCCCTATTGGTAAATCTGGCAGGGCACGAATCAACCCGTTAGAAGTGTTTGGAAATGACTTATTAGAACATATTTTATTGTTAGAACAATGATTTAAAATCTTATATCCAACATTACAAATAAGGGATGTTGCGGAATGACAAAAAACTTTATTAGCAGTTTATAAAGCAAAGAAAATCACACCGAAAACCGATTTTACAAAATTATCAGCAAAAGATTATCCAATTTTAACAGATTTATATAACTATAATGAAAAACAAGAAAAAGACAAAGAACATAAATCAACCCTAAACTCTGTATTATGAAAGTTAACGCAAGGAGCGGATGGTTACTTGTGAAATGGGGTAAGTACTTTATTGTTAAAAAGTGATTTAATTGTTTTTGATACCCACGAATTAACAGCAAACAAAAATCGGCAAAATGCTCAGTTGTTTTTAATGCTAGCGTTTTTAGATAAAGAAGTTAAGAAAAATAAAGAAAAAAATGAAACACTGCCAATTGCGGAGCAACAATGAATTTGTATTGCCATTGATGAATCCCACTTGTTGATTAATGAAAACAATGCCTTGGCGTTGAATTTTTTGTTTGAAATGACAAAGCGGATTCGAAAATATAACGGTATTTTATATATTATTACGCAAAACATCGCCGACTTTATGGGTAACGCAAACATTAAAACCCAATCGTAAGGAATAATAAACAATTGTTTATATCAGTTTGTTCATCATTTAGCGCCAAGTGATTTAAGCGATTATGATGATTTAATTTCAGCTAGTGTAAGATTAAATCAATATCAAAAAGATATTATCGCTAGTGCGCCGGCGGGTGTTTGTTTGTTTACAATCGGGAGTAATCAACGTACAATTATTAATATTAAAACAAACCCAATTGAAATAAAAGCAATTGGGAATAATCGCGAAAAAGGCGAATTCAAAATAAATATATAAAAAATAAGAAGTATGGAGGAATAATAAATATCAATTATGAAAAAATTACTAAGTATATTAGGAGCAGTTAGTTTAACTGCAACTGTAGCAAACAATTTCGTTGCTTGCGGTGCTGTAAAAACAAGAAAAAACAAACAAAGTGAAATTGATGATTTTAAACAACAATTAAAAGACAAACAAAGTGAAATTGATAGTTTAACAACATCTAAAACTAATTTAGAAAATGATAAAAAACAGTTAGCACAAAATTTACAAAACAAACAAATTGAAATTGATAGTTTAACAACATCTAAAACTAATTTAGAAAATGATAAAAAACAGTTAGCACAAAATTTACAAAACAAACAAAGTGAAATTGATAGTTTAACAACATCTAAAACTAATTTAGAAAATGATAAAAAACAGTTAGCACAAAATTTACAAAACAAACAAAGTGAAATTGATAGTTTAACAACATCTAAAACTAATTTAGAAAATGATAAAAAACAGTTAGCACAAAATTTACAAAACAAACAAATTGAAATTGATAGTTTAACAACATCTAAAACTAATTTAGAAAATGATAAAAAACAGTTAGCACAAAATTTACAAAACAAACAAAGTGAAATTGATGATTTTAAACAACAATTAAAAGACAAACAAAGTGAAATTGATGATTTTAAACAACAATTAAAAGACAAACAAAGTGAAATTGATAGTTTAAACAATAATTTAAATAGGATAAAAAATAGTAATATAAAATTATTAAATGAAAAAATAGAAATGCAACAAAAAATCGATAAGATAAATGCAGATAAAAAAAGTGAAATTGATGATTTTAAACAACAATTAAAAGACAAACAAAGTGAAATAGAAGAATTAAAAAAATCTATAACAAATGAAGAAATAATACGATTAAGAAAACAAGTTAATTTACAAAAAATAGATATAAGTAAATTTAATTTAACACAATTTACAATAGGCGTAATTGATATTTCAAAAAAACAAATTGATAAAAATAATAATATTTATGTTGATGAAAATAAAATTAAAAAAGTTTTGAATAAACCTATTTTAAAACAATTGCAAGAAAAAGTTGATAGTTCTTTAACTGATAATGATTTTAATTTATTAATTCATGGGAATAATTCACTTATTGTTAATGGACTTGCATTTGTTGATCTAACATTTTCAAAAAAAATAAAAATAAAAATTAAGGGTATTAATAGAGCAAGAGAAGAAACCGGCTGACTAGATATTGATTTGCCTGCCGCAAGCTTAATTAATGATTAATTTTAAAAAAAGATTTTATTTTAATACAATTTATTTATTAAAACCATCTTTTTTATTTTAAGGTATAATGCGTTTATACCTTAGAAAATTTAAATAATAAAATAAATAACTATCAATATAAAAATAACCATATCAAAAATAACCTAGAGGGGGATGACTTCTATGCAGAACAACACTATTGGAAAGAAAAAACGAGCAACTTTTTATTGTACAGTATCACGAAACAAAAAAATCAACGGAAACTATAAACTCCAAAAAATGATGCAACACTTTATTAAAAAACACAACCCCAATAAATACAACAATTATAATAAAATAACACAGTTATTTTATCAACCAAACAATAAAACATATAGTCAATATATTATTAATAATTTTAACTATTTACTAAAACAAAATACACGCCATAAAACAAATTATAAGTTATCTGTAGCGCCAAATTTAAGAAAAGTTTCGTTAGAAAAGTTGCACAGTGGTATTCCAATTGAACAACTACGCGCTAGCAAAAACGATGTTTATAAAAATGAAAACATTGACAACAATAAAACATATCTGAATGAATATATGTTTCGTGATGAAAATAATAACTGAGTAATTAAGAAAAACAATGATTTAAGCAGAGAAGATAAAATCAACATTATCAATTGCGATAACCAATGATACCGCCAACAATTAAAAGAGGCATACGAAAAAGGGCTGAACAAGTCAATTACAGTAAAATCTATCGTTAAAGCCGATAATGTGATCACCTTTACAAGAATAAGTTTATTAAAGCAAGGAATGACACCTAAAAATGTTGATATTATCCAAAAAGAATGAATTACCACTGTTAAAAATTATCTAATTAAAGATTTGGGAGAAGACTTACGCGGAATTTACTTACACATGGACGAAACAAACCCTCATTTTCATTATCATTTTCTACCACGCAACCGTGAGCAAACAATTACTCGTGATATGAAAAACGGACAAGAAAGGGCGCAAATTCACCCCAAGGGTAAAATTGGTTCGAAAGGAATTATTACTAAACAACGGTTAATAAAAACCAATAATGACTTACGCGAATTATTTAATCAAAACCCAGTTTTAAAAAATATTGATTGAAGCCGATTAAATAAATACGAACTTGCTTTAACTCGTGAAGGTCATTATGATAATGAAGATTTACATACTTATAAACGTGTTGAAAGATTAAAAGAAACATTACCTTATGCTCGCCAACGTGAATATGAAGAAACTTTTAAAACAATGACAAACGAAGAGTTAGGGGTTTGTATTAAAAACATTAAAGAAGAAGCAAACTGAAAACTAAGCGCCATCAACAAAATAACCAACCAACGACAACAAAACAAAGAATATGAATTAGAAATAACACGCGAAAGAACAAAAACAGACAAATAAGTTTTATTTGTCTTGAAAGGAAAAACGATATGAATAAAAACGGTTGAATGCTTTTTAAACAAGATATTCGTAAATTATTAAGAATAATATTATATTTTTTATTATTCCCCTACTACGTATTTTTTGCTTGACCGTGAAAATATAGTAAAACAAAAACAATTGATGATAAAAACGACCCAATGGACTACATCATTAAATTTGTTTGTTTTTTACCATTAATAATTTGTATAATAATAACAATTGTATTTTTAGGAGTTGGTTATTTTAAATTAAAAACAATTAATATTTATCAGTGAAAATATATTTTTATTTGATTAATACCGCGCTTTCTTTTTCAAGGTATCTGTCATTTAATTTTATTAAAGTTAGGAAAAAATAATAAAAAGAAATGATTACAACATTATTATAATTTTTGAAATAATCAAAAAAGTAAAAAATTGTCTGATCAATTAGCTAGCGGAAGATTAATGACCGAAAAAGAAAGCAACAATATTTTTACAACAATATTATGAAACAAAAATAATGTTCTTGTTTATAACAATGAAAATAACCATGATATTGGTTTTATTGTTAATACTAATTTAAAACAAAATAATAGTGTTTTAGAATATAAAATTATCAACGATATCGGACATAGTATTCTCATTGGTTCAACTCTGAGCGGTAAAACATCACTTATTATTAATCCGCAAATCCAAACCTTTGCTAAAAGTAGCATTCAACCAACAATGATAATCACCCGACCCCAAGGGCGAACTTTATAAACTGCATGGTACAAATTTAAAATCACAAGGGGTTATCAAATTTTTAAATTAGATTTGCGCAACGAAAATAGTGATTTTTGAAATCCGCTAGAAGAAGTTTGACACCAATGATAAGTTAGAAATCCTAATAAAAAAGAGAATATTGAACTTGAAAGCGTTCGTAATCAAGCGCAAGATAAAATTGTTAAAATTATTGATATGATAATCCCATAAAGCAACGATAGTATTTGAAGTAATGGTGCTAAAAAAATATTAGAAGGAATAATTTTAGCAATGTTAGAACAAGCAGAATGAGATAATAATATAACCTTAGATAAGTTTAATTTTGCTAATATTCAATACAACTTAAATAGCGCGACTTATGAAAACTTAAATCATTATTTAGATAGTATTGAAACAAAAAGCAAAGAATTAAATTATCTTAGTCGGGTAATTGAAGTGTGTTGATCTACCATTCGTGGGGAACAAAAAACAACGGAAGGAATTATTCAACAGTTAGCCAGTTCATTGATTGTTTTTGCTCAGTCAAAAATAAAAAATATTACTGCTAAAACAACAATTAAATTTGATAACAATGTTCCACAAGCAATATTTATTATTTTTCCTGATGAAGAAAAAAGAACCTATGAATTTATTTCCCTATTTATTACTGAAACTTAAAGCAAATTAATTAATGATCTTGATAAAAGCAATATTGCAAAATATCATCGTCCAATTTACTATATTTTAGATGAATTTGGTAATTTTCCTAAAATACCCGTGATTAACCAAATGATAAGTATTGCAAGTGGTCGTAATATTCATTTTATGCTTGTCGTTCAGTCAATCGCCCAACTTGGCGAAAAATACAATATTGCCACAAGAAACAATATTATTGCCAATATCACATACAAATATTATTTAATGAGCGGAAACAGTGAAACCCGCGAAACAATCGCTCGTGAAATGGGATATACCGAAATCACCATTCAATCAACAAGCGAAAGTTTTACCAAGCAAAACAATATGCTTGGCGGGATTGCGTTATCACAAAATAAAACCAAACGCGAAGTTATGAGCGCCGAAGAATTAGCAACCCTTCCCTTTGGAAGCGCTGTTATTATTTAGCAACGCAACAAACCTTATTTAACTACTTTTGCTAACTTTTGAGATTTTACGCAATTTAAACCAAGTAAACAAATAACTAATGTCAAAAGTGCGACACTAAGTCGAGAACAAATCTTATATAATTTTATGCAGGCACAAAACAACAACGCAACCAATGAAAAATTATATTTAGAATAGAGAAAAGAAGAAGAATTATTTTTTAATTATCATAAATACTTTAAAATTAATTAAAGTATTTTTTTAATTTTGTAGAAAACTCTTTATGAAATAAAAAAAATCATCAATATGATAACTTTAAAAGAAAATTATATAAACTTTTAATATTGTTATTTAACTTTTTTATACGTTAAAATATAATACCGATGATTGTTGGTTTGGCGTTAAACCTTTATGCTGGTATTTTCATTTTCAGAGATTTAAATAATTTTGAATGTTCGTGAAACCTAAGCCATGATAATGAATTAAGGATTCTTTAAGATTTGATTGTAATTTACTAATTTTATTTAACTTCTGATAACTAGCATCAGGATTTGTACTAGTTTTAGTTGCTAATAAAATAAAATTTGTTTGTTTTGCTACTAATAAATATAATGGTTGCATGTCAGAAATAATAATTGAATTTTCTTTGATTAATTGTTTATTAATATTTTCAATAATTCACTGTTTTTGTAATCGTTTTGTGTTGGTTGATTTAACATAAATATTATTATTGCTATCAACAGCCATTTGAACACAACATTTAGTGTTGGTTGAAAATGAATCAAGATGAATTTTTCTTTTATCAAATTTATCTTTAAAATTACCTTTGTGGATTTCTTTAATAAATGTTTCATCGATTTGAATTTGGCCATTTAATGTTTTAAATTTTAATTGGGTGTTTTCTAATTGTTTTGATTTCATTATTTTTTGGCGATTATATCAAGCGGTTTTCGGTGATGTTTTAATAAAGTGGGAAATCATTTTACTAGATTGGCCTAATAATGAAATTTGAATCAATAAATTTCACTGTTCATAATTTAAATGACTTCAATACGTAAAATGATCACGAAAAGCATCAAAACTAGCACGACATTTTTTGCATAAATATTTTTGTTTTCCTTCAGGATTATGACCATTTTTAACACAATAAAAAGATTGACAATTAGGACATTTAATACCTTTATCCCTAAATTTTTGATCAATTTCATTTAAGCGTTTTTGTTTTTTAATTAATTCTGCTTCTTTTTTGACTTTTTCATTAAATTCTAAAAATTGATCATCTGTTAAACTATTTATTAATTCTTCAATTATTTTTTCCATTAATTATTCACCTCTTATATTAAAAATATACCTAATTTTAGGTATATTTTATAAATATCAAGAGTTTTCTACAAAATTAAAGAAGTATTTTAATTTTTATTTAATATATTTAATATATTTATGCTATTAATTTCTTTTATTTGGATAGGCTACAATTATTAGGACCATAATTATATAGACTTCAAAATCAGATAAAATTATTAAGAAAGAAGGAATATAAAAATGGGAAATAAAACTTCATACTATGAATAATTTAAAAAACAAATTGTCATGCTATCATAAAAATGGTAAAAGTGTTATTAATCTAGGGCAAGAATATAATTTACCAAAACCAACTATTTATAGTTGAGTTAAAAATTATAATAATTATGGTTCATTTAAAGCAAAAGACAATCGCACACTAGAAGAAAATGAAATAATAACTTTACGAAAAGAACTTAAAGACTTGAAAATGGAAAATGACATTTTAAAGCAAGCCGCACTGATAATGGCCAAAAAATAACAATAATTAATAACAACAAAACAAAATATTCAGTAAGAAAAATATGTAAGATTTTGGGTTTATCAAAATCAACGTATTATTATCAAACTAATAAATGTATTAACAAGCAAGTTAATAATTATGAACAAGAAATTATCAGTGCCTTTAATAAAAGTCGCAAAATTTATGGGGCTCGCAAAATTAAAGTTATTTTAAACAGAAAAGATATCATCTTATCGCGGCGAAAAATCAGATTCTTTATGATCAAAAATAATTTGGTTTCTAAATACACCAAATTAAAATATCATAATCATAAAACAACAGTCAATAATGACCAAATTAATAATATTTTAAATCGTCAATTTAACAACAAAAAACCTAATGAAGTTATTGTTAGTGATTTAACATATGTTAAAGTTGGCGCTAAATGACATTATATTTGTTTATTAATTGACTTGTTTAATCGTGAAATAATTGGTTATAGTGCTGGGCCGAATAAAACAGCCGAACTGGTCCAACAAGCTTTTCATAAAATAACACGACCATTAAATCAAATAACTCTATTTCATACTGATCGTGGTAATGAGTTTAAAAATAAAATCATTGATGAAATTTTAATAACTTTTAATATTAAAAGATCATTAAGCAATAAAGGCTGCCCTTATGATAATGCTGTGGCTGAAACAACTTACAAAACTTTTAAAACTGAATTTATTAAGGGTAAAAAATTTAAAAATTTAACACAATTAAAATACGAACTTTTTGATTTTGTGCATTGATATAACAATATTCGAATTCATGGCAGTTTAAATTATTTATCTCCAGTTACTTTTAGAAAACAAATGTATATATAAAAAGTGTCCTAAAAAGCGTTGCCATTCCAGCACATATTGTTTATCGTTATATGAAAAATTTAGGAATTAAATCGGTAATTAATAAGAAAACCAAATTCAAATATCCTGAATCTACTGAAAATAGTAAAACTATTAAAAACTAATAAATATGGGAAACTTAAACGTAATTTTTATACCACTGACATTAATTTAATTTAATCAAGTTTTAGTTACTGATATAACATATTTACTTACTAGTAATAAACCATTTTATTTAACAATAATACGTGATATTCATAATGGTGAAATTATTGATTGAAATATTTCATCTAATTTTAGTAATGGTTTTGTTTTTAAAAGTCTTAAAAACGCTTGGGCTAAAAGAAATAAACCCAAAAATGTAATAAACCATAGTGATCATGGTATTCAGTACATTAAACAAGAATGAAATATTTTAACTGGTCAATTAGATATGTGAATGTCAATGTCTCGGAAAGGCAATCCTGCTGATAATGGTTATTGTGAAACGTGATTTAAATCTTATAAATATGAATGTTTAAATTTAATTCCTAAAAGCAACATAACAAAAGAAGTTTTAATGAAAGTTACACATAATTATGTAAATTTTTATAATAATTACCGTCCTTTAACAAAATTAAAAGGAATGAGCCCCGTTGAGTACAGACTTCATTCCTAGATTTTTTTTCGTATCCATTTTTCTTGGCAATTTCAAACTAAGCTTTTTTTCCGACTACCGAAAACTTTAAAGACTTGTTTTTAAAATTAAAAAGAATAATATAAAAGTATAAGGATAAAAAAAGTAAACAATGGCATTTTTACTTATGCAATATCGAAAAGTGTATTGCTTAAATATATTTGATAAAAGGATAACATAATCAATCTTAAGTATATTTATTTAAATGGCATTAAAGTACATTACAATTTGATAGGTATTCTGTGTATTTAACAGCAATTTGCATTTTTTAGTTTTGCATGTTTATCTTTAATTTTTATTAAAGGATTTTAATAAAAATGGACATAGAAAGAGAAGAGGACAAGTAACATGACAGAAAAATATGGTATTAATGTTTATTCAGAAATAGGTAATTTAAAAACAGTATTGTTACATCGCCTTGGTGATGAATTAGCTAACTTATCACCAGATTTATTGGAACGATTATTGTTTGATGATACACCAGATTTAGCAGTTGCACAAAAAGAACATGACTTTTTTGCACAAACTTTTAGAAACTTAGGTGTTGAGGTGTTGTATATTGAAAAATTATTCGTTGAAGTTTTAGACACTGATTCAAAAATGCGGAAAGAATTACTAGAACAGTTTTTAAAAGAATCTGGCGCTAAAGAAGAATACATTAATAAGTTACGTACTTATTTAGGCAAATTAGATAATAAAGCTCTTGTTAATAAAATGATAGCAGGGGTAACAAAATACGAGTTAGGAGTAGAAATTACAGATAATTATCCGCTAGCGGTTGATCCAATGCCAAATATTCTATTCCAACGCGATCCATTTGCATCAATTGAAAATGTAGCAACTATTCATAAAATGTTTACGGTTACTAGAAATCGTGAAACATTATTTTCTGATGTTGTTTTAAGGCATCATCCCCGTTTTAAAGGAAAAATTAATTTTTGATATGATCGTAATGAAAAAGAAACTTTAAAAGGTGGAGACATTTTAGTTTTAAATGCAAAAACATGAATTATTGGTGTTTCACAAAAGACATCAATGGAAGCTATTAAAATAGTAGCAAAAAATTTAATTTAAAATGATTCAGTTAGTTATGAAAAAGTTATTGCATTAGATTTGAAAACAAAAAATTGTGCTTTTATGCATTTAGATACTGTTTTTACTAATATTGATTATGATAAATTTATCGCACATCCATTAATTTTTGAAGCAATGGGTGATTTTAAAATTTTTGAAATTACAAAAAATGGAGTTAAAGAAATTAAAGAAACAATTAAAGATTATTTATCATAAGAAGTTGGTAAGCCAGTTCAAATTTTTAAATGTGGTTGAGAAGATCCAATTGTACAGGCAAGAGAACAATGAAATGATGGGACAAATGTTATTACAATTCGTCCTGGTGAAGTGATTTCCTATTCAAGAAATCAAATTACAATTGAAATTTTAAAACAAGCTGGTGTTAAAGTGCGCGTTATTGATTCAGCTGAATTATCACGCGGATGTGGGGGAGACCTCGTTGTATGTCAATGCCAATTTGAAGAGAGGATATCTAAAATATTAATATTATATTTTAAAAGGAGAGAAAAAATAATATGGCTGTAAATTTAAAGGGAAGAAGTTTTCTAACTTTATTAGATTTCACGCAAAGAGAAATCTATTATTTATTAGATTTAGCAAGACAATTGAAATAAGAAAAATATGCTGGAACTGAGCAAAAACCATTAGATGGAAAATCTGTTGCTTTATTATTTGCAAAAGATTCAACACGAACAAGATGTGCTTTTGAAGTTGGAACATTTGTTTTAGGAATGCACCCTGTTTATTTAGGGCCAAGTGGAAGTCAAATGGGAAAAAAAGAATCAATTGAAGATACTGCAAAAGTGTTAGGAAGAATGTTTGATGGAATTCAATTTCGTGGGTTTAAACAAACTGATGTTGAAGCATTAGAAAAATATTCAGGTGTTCCAGTATGAAATGGATTAACTGATGAATTTCGCCCAACTTAAATGTTAGCTGATATTTTAACATTGCAAGAAGAAAAAGGACAACGCAATATGAAAGGGATAAAATTTGTTTATTTTGGTGATTCTCGTTTTAATATGGTAAATAGTTATATGGTTGTTAGTGCTAAATTAGGAATGCATTTTGTTGCTTGTACGTCAAAGGATTTATGACCAAATGCAGAATTATTGAAAAAAGTACAAGCAATTGCAAAAGAACATGGTAGATCAATTATGTTAACTGAAGACCATAATACAGCGGCAAAAGATGCTGATGCAATTGCTACTGATGTTTGATTATCAATGGGAGAAGAACCTGATGTTTGAGGAAAAATAATTAAGGATTTAACACCATATCAAGTAACAATGGAAAAAATGAAACAAGCAAAAGAAGATGCTATCTTTTTGCATTGTTTACCAAGTTTCCATGATGGAAATACTGATACTGCGCAACAAGTGATTAAACAATTTGGTGGAACTGGCGAATTAGAAGTTACTGATGAAGTTTTCCAATCAAAATATTCACGTGTTTTTGAAGAAACAGAAAGTCGTTTACATACTATTAAAGCAGTAATGCTAGCAACAATTCGTGGTTAGGTTATTAATTATGAAAGGTTAAAGGGGGTGCAAAAATGGATGTAAAAAAGAAAAAAAAGTTTAAATTTAAATTGCCGACAGCATTTACAATTTTATTAGGAATTATGCTCTTAATTATTATTGTCTCTTGAATTCCAGGAACAACTGGTCAATGAAAAGATGCTGATGGCGAACTTCAGAAAGGTGGGCCCGCAGGAATTTTTGACTTATTTTTAGCTCCGATGCAAGGATTTAAAAGTAAAGTTGATGTTATTGTCTTTATTTTAGTTTTAGGAGGTTTCTTAGGCATCGTTATTGAATCAAAAGCATTAGATGCCGGGATTGTGCGTTTAGTAGCAAAAATGAAAGGCCGTGAAATTTGAATTATTCCAATTGTAATGTTTTTATTTTCAGTTGGTGGTACAACTTATGGAATGGGGGAAGAAACAATCGCCTTATACCCAGTTATTATTCCTGTTTTATTAGCTGCTGGTTTTGATGTTTTAACAGCGGTAATGGCAATTTTATTTGGTGCTGGAATTGGTTGTATTGGTTCAACATTAAATCCGTTTGTTATCCAAGTTGCTGCTGCTGGTGTGCCCGATTTAACATCAACAACAGGAATTATTTGAAGAGCCGTGTCATGATTATTATTAACAGTGGGTGGAATTTCATTTGTTGTTTGATATGCGTTACGTGTTCGTCGTACACCAGGAAAATCACCATTATTTGATAAAAAAGATTTTTATGAAGCAGAATTTGCAATTGTTGATGATTTACCAGCATACAATGGTAAACGAAAAGCAATTATGGCAATTTTTATGATTAGTTTTGTCTTAATGATTTTTTTATTAATTGGATGGGATAAATTTGGAATTCCTGTCTTTGTTGATTTTACAAAATTAGTTAGTGAGCATGCCCCATTTATTGCGAATTTATTTGCGCCATTAGGGCAATGATCATTTATGGAAATTTCAGCATTATTCTTTATTGCATCAATTATTATTGCATTAATTAATTGAAAAGGAGAAGAAAAATACGTTAATAGTTTTATCGGTGGTTTAGCTGATATTCTATCTGTTTGTTTGGTTATTGCCTTTGCAGCTGGGATTGGGTTTATTATGACAAATACTGGAATGCAAAACAAATTAGTTAGTAGATTATCTGCACCAATGTCGAAATTAGGAAAAACAGGCTTTATTATGGTAGCCTTCTTCTTCTTTCTAATTATCTCATTTGTAATTCCATCTAGTTCAGGATTTGCCCAAACTGTTTTCCCAATTTTAGGTCCTGTTGCTAATGGGGTAGCAACTGGTTTAACATCAGGAACAATTACTGCCTTTTCATTCGCGAATGGAATTATTAATTTAATTTCACCAACAAGTGCAATTTTAATGGCAGCGTTATCAATTTCAAAAGTTCCTTATGGTAGTTTTATAAAAGCATCATGACCATTAATTGTTGGAATTGTTGTTGTAACAATCATCTTGTTAGGAATTGGAACTTTATTACCAATTTCAAAAAATAGTCCTTGATTCTCAATGCCAGTTGAGTAAGCAAGTGGAATGGCAACACTTTTTAGGACACTTTTTATATAGACATTTGTTTTCTAAAAGTAACTGGAGATAAATAATTTAAACTGCCATGAATTCTAATATTGTTATATCAATGCACAAAATCAAAAAGTTCGTATTTTAATTGTGTTAAATTTTTAAATTTTTTACCCTTAATAAATTCAGTTTTAAAAGTTTTGTAAGTTGTTTCAGCCACAGCATTATCATAAGGGCAGCCTTTATTGCTTAATGATCTTTTAATATTAAAAGTTATTAAAATTTCATCAATGATTTTATTTTTAAACTCATTACCACGATCAGTATGAAATAGAGTTATTTGATTTAATGGTCGTGTTATTTTATGAAAAGCTTGTTGGACCAGTTCGGCCGTTTTATTCGGCCCAGCACTATAACCAATTATTTCACGATTAAACAAGTCAATTAATAAACAAATATAATGTCATTTAGCGTCAACTTGAACATATGTTAAATCACTAACAATAACTTCATTAGGTTTTTTGTTGTTAAATTGACGATTTAAAATATTATTAATTTGGTCATTATTGACTGTTGTTTTATGATTATGATATTTTAATTTGGTGTATTTAGAAACCAAATTATTTTTGATCATAAAGAATCTGATTTTTTGCCGCGATAAGATGATATCTTTTCTGTTTAAAATAACTTTAATTTTGCGAGCCCCATAAATTTTGCGACTTTTATTAAAGGCACTGATAATTTCTTGTTCATAATTATTAACTTGCTTGTTAATACATTTATTAGTTTGATAATAATACGTTGATTTTGATAAACCAAAAATCTTACATATTTTTCTTACTGAATATTTTGTTTTGTTGTTATTAATTATTGTTATTTTTTGGCCATTATCAGTGCGGCTTGCTTTAAAATGTCATTTTCCATTTTCAAGTCTTTAAGTTCTTTTCGTAAAGTTATTATTTCATTTTCTTCTAGTGTGCGATTGTCTTTAGCTTTAAATGAACCAGAATTATTATAATTTTTAACTCAACTATAAATAGTTGGTTTTGGTAAATTATATTCTTTCCCTAGATTAATAACACTTTTACCATTTTTATATAGCATGACAATTTGTTTTTTAAATTCTTCAGAGTATGAATTTTTATTTCCCATTTTTATATTCCTTCTTTCTTAATAATTTTGGAATGGCGAGGGTTTTTTGGACAAATTTTATGTAGAATAATAATTTCTGTATTGCACTGGTGTTAAATAATTTAGTTTGCTATGAATTCGAATATTATTGTACCAATTAATGTAATCAAATAATTCTAATTTAAACTGTTCAACGTTTTTAAATTTATTATTTTTAATAAATTCAGTTTTAAAAATTTTGTATGTTGATTCCGCAACAGCATTGTCATAAGGACAACCTGGTTTACTGTAAAATTTTTGAATCCCATTTTTAACTAACAGGTTATAAATAAGATTATTATTGAATTCACTGCCTTGATCAGTGTGAAATATTTTAATATTGCTTAATGAAAATTGAAGTTTATTAAAGCTGCTTTCAACCTTTAATTTTGTAGAAAACTATTGATATTTATAAAATATACCTAAAATTAGGTATATTTTTAATATAAGAGGTGAATAATTAATGGAAAAAATAATTGAAGAATTAATAAATAGTTTAACATATGATCAATTTTTATAATTTCATTAAAAAGTCAAAAAAGAAGCAGAATTAATTAAAAAACAAAAACGCTTAAATGAAATTGATCAAAAATTTATGGATAAAGGTATTAAATGCCCTAATTGTCAATCTTTTTATTGTGTTAAAAATGGTCATAATCCTGAAGGAAAACAAAAATATTTATGCAAAAAATGTCGTGCTAGTTTTGATGCTTTTCGTGATCATTTTACGTATTGAAGTCATTTAAATTATGAACAGTGAAATTTATTGATTCAAATTTCATTATTAGGGCAATCTAGTAAAATGATTTCCCACTTTATTAAAACATCACCGAAAACCGCTTGATATAATCGCCAAAAAATAATGAAATCAAAACAATTAGAAAACACCCAATTAAAATTTAAAACGTTAAATGGCCAAATTCAAATCGATGAAACATTTATTAAAGAAATCCACAAAGGTAATTTTAAAGATAAATTTGATAAAAGAAAAATTCATCTTGATTCATTTTCAACCAACACTAAATGTTATGTTCAAATGGCTGTTGATAGCAATAATAATATTTATGTTAAATCAACCAACACAAAACGATTACAAAAACAGTGAATTATTGAAAATATTAATAAACAATTAATCAAAGAAAATTCAATTATTATTTCTGACATGCAACCATTATATTTATTAGTAGCAAAACAAACAAATTCTATTTTATTAGCAACTAAAACTAGTACAAATCCTGATGCTAGTTATCGGAAGTTAAATAAAATTAGTAAATTACAATCAAATCTTAAAGAAACCTTAATTCATTATCATGGCTTAGGTTTCACGAACATTCAAAATTATTTAAATCTCTGAAAATGAAAATACCAGCATAAAGGTTTAACGCCAAACCAACAATCATCGGTATTATATTTTAACGTATAAAAAAGTTAAATAACAATATTAAAATTTTATATAATTTTCTTTTAAAGTTATCATATTGATGATTTTTTTTATTTCATCAAGAGTTTTCTACAAAATTAAAAATCTAATTTAATTATTAAAGTTAAAAGGTTGGTCCTTAATAATAACCCTAATAGAAGAAAACATTATTTTATGATATAATAAATATAGCGGTTAATACAAGCAGGGTGAACATATGTGTCAAAATAGTAAGCAGGGTCATAACAGTAATTGTCACAATAATTGTCGGATTCATCATCCGATTTTTTTTAATTATTGTCAATACCCTGTTTTTCCTCCTTACGGGTGTGAAACACCATCATTAGTAGTTCAGTATTCAATTCCAAAAGCGCCATATCCACCGTTATTTGTACAATATCAATATTCTCCAATTATTCAGTATCCAATGACGGGACTACAACCAAATCAAAGTTTTCCACTAGGACAAGCATATCAATATAGTCCTCATAATGTTGGACAAAATTTTAATAATTTAGTAAATAATGCTAGAAGTAATGATAATTTTCAATATCACCCTGTTAGAGAAGAATATTATTTATCTCCTTATAATTCTCGTATTCCATTAGGAACAGAACGATATTATAATGATTTTCGTCGTCCAAGTTTACCATTAAGTGCCGAAGAAGAATATAATTGAGCAGTACATATTTCTGATATTTTGGATGAGTTTATTGGGCGTCATCGTAGTCGACCAAAATCTAATTTTGATGAATATCAAAACTTAAAACAGACATTAGATACTTCATTGCGTCATTTGCAAGAAGCAGAAGCACTAAATCAAAAGTTGGTTAATACTTGAGAAAAAAAAGTTGATAATTCAAGTAATAATGCAGCAGATTATAATTCAAGTAATAATAATTCTGTACATTTGCCAACAGATAGTATTGATTATAAATTATTAAAGCCAAAATATGACCAATCTGATGCTTTAAATGAAAAAAATGTTTCTCCAATAATTGTTAGTTCTGAACCAGAAAAAAGTTCATCTTTAACTGAAAATAATGTAGAAGATAAGTTTAATTTCCTTGATTTTGAAGATGATTCAGATAATAATTTTAATCCTGAAGATGATACACATAGTTTCTTTTTTAATGATGATGAATTTAAAATAGGAGATTCACCTGAAAAAAAAGACAATGATATTTCAAAAAATGATAATGATGTTAATAAGGTTGCTGCTGAAGATATTCATGATTTTTTAGGTGTCAAATCACCAAACTTTGATTTAATGGAATCTAATCCAAAAATAATAGAAACGGATGTTTTAGATGATGAAATAACCTTTGTTAATATTGACAAAGTAAAGGATACAAAACCAGCTTTCTGAACATATAATGATTATACAATTAAGACATCATTAGGGGAAAAACAAGCTAGTGAGATTTATCCAAAAATATTTGATGAATATGGTCATCTTAAAATGGAACATTATAAAGCAATGGCCCAATTTGGGTTGACAGAAAAACAATATGATCAATTAATTGAAAATTTTTATCATGCAAAAGAAAATAAAACAAAAAAAATTAAAAAAAATGAATTTGGAGTAGTTACTAAATCAAAATTTAATGCTAAATCTTTTTGAATTACAATAAGTATTTTAGGTGTTATTTTATTATTAATTGCAATAACTGTTATTTTGTATTTTATTGTTCCTAGTGTTACTGAAGGAATTGATACAATAATCGCTAAAATAAAAAAATATTTTAATTTAGAATAATAAATTTCTTTAATTTTGTAGAAAACTCTTGATATTTATAAAATATACCTAAAATTAGGTATATTCTTAATATAAGAGGTGAATAATTAATGGAAAAAATAATTGAAGAATTAATAAATAGTTTAACAGATGATTAATTTTTAGAATTTCATGAAAAAGTCAAAAAAGAAGCAGAATTAATTAAAAAATAAAACGCTTAAATGAAATTGATCAAAAATTTAGGGATAAAGGTATTAAATGTCCTAATTGTCAATCTTTTTATTGTGTTAAAAATGGTCATAATCCTGAAGGAAAACAAAAATATTTATGCAAAAAATGTCGTGCTAGTTTTGATGCTTTTCGTGATCATTTTACGTATTGAAGTCATTTAAATTATGAACAGTGAAATTTATTGATTCAAATTTCATTATTAGGCCAATCTAGTAAAATGATTTCCCACTTTATTAAAACATCACCGAAAACCGCTTGATATAATCGCCAAAAAATAATGAAATCAAAACAATTAGAAAATACCCAATTAAAATTTAAAAAGTTAAATGGCCAAATTAAAATCGATGAAACATTTATTAAAGAAATCCACAAAGGTAATTTTAAAGATAAATTTGATAAAAGAAAAATTCATCTTGATTCATTTTCAACCAACACTAAATGTTGTATTCAAATGGCTGTTGATAGCAATAATAATATTTATGTTAAATCAACCAACACAAAACGATTACAAAAACAGTGAATTATTGAAAATATTAATAAACAATTAATCAAAGAAAATTCAATTATTATTTCTGACATGCAACCATTATATTTATTAGTAGCAAAACAAACAAATTATATTTTATTAGCAACTAAAACTAGTACAAATCCTGATGCTAGTTATCGGAAGTTAAATAAAATTAGTAAATTACAATCAAATCTTAAAGAATCCTCAATTCATTATCATTGCTTAGGTTTCACGAACATTCAAAATTATTTAAATCTCTGAAAATGAAAATACCAGAATAAAGGTTTAACGCCAAACCAACAATCATCGGTATTATATTTTAACGTATAAAAAAGTTAAATAACAATATTAAAAGTTTATATAATTTTCTTTTAAAGTTATCATATTGATGATTTTTTTTATTTCATCAAGAGTTTTCTACAAAATTAAAAATAAATTTCAAAATAGTTTTTTAAAATATTATGTATAATAATTATTGATGTGTTTTAAAAAATAAAGGAGAGAAAACATGGCGCAGACGCTGGTAATAATGGAGTCCCCAACTAAAACAAAAGCAGTTGAAAAATATCTTGGCGAAAATTATTTAGTTTTATCATCAGAAGGACATAATCGTAATTTATCAACAAAAGGTGAGTATGGGTTAGGAGTAGATATTAAGACTTTTGAACCAAGTTATAAAATGGAACGTGGAAAAAAATGTTAAAAAATTAAAACAAGAAGCCAAACCAAAGCAGCAGATTTGGTTATTCTAGCAACCGACCCTGGCCGAGAAGGAGAAGCAATTGTTTATCATTTAAATGAAGTCTTAAATTGCGGTGAGAAATCCCGCCGTGTTTGCTTTAATGAAATTACAAAAGAAGCAGTGTTAGATGCATTTCAACATCAAACAGATCTAGATATGAATATGAATTTAGTTCATTCACAAGAAACTCGACGAATTTTAGACCTTTTTATTGGTTTTCGCTTAAGCAAATTGTTACAGAAAAAGATTAAGTCAAAATCAGCAGGACGAGTACAATCGGTTGCTTTAAAGTTAGTTGTTGAACGAGAAAAAGAATGGCAAAACTTTGTGCCAGAGGAATATTGGACTGTTGAAGGATTATATAAAAAGGCAGCCGTTAAATTAACAAAATTTAAGGATGAAAAAATTGAATTAAAAGTAGAAGCAGATGTTCTAAAAGTTAAAAAAAGCTTTAAAAAAAGATTTTGTTGTTGTTCAAATTAAAGAAAGTGAAAAACAACGAAAATCACCGAATCCGCATACTACTTCAACAATGTTACAAGAAGCAAGTAGTAAAATGGGTTTTGCTTCAAATAAAACATCATTAATTGCCCAGCAATTATATGAAGGAATTAAAGTTAAAGATAATATTACTGGATTTATAACATATCCGCGGACAGATTCAATTCGATTAAGTTATAAGTTTGTTCAGGATGCTTTTGACTATATTACAATTAAGTATGGAACAGAATATTTAGGCGAAGTTAAAACACCACCAAAAAATAAAAAAATGTGCAAGATTTTCATGAAGCAATTCGTCCAACTGATTTAACGATGACACCAGAAGCGGCAAAAGAATATTTAAGTCGTGATCAACTACGTTTATATAAAATTATTTATAGTCGTGCGTTAGCTAGTTTAATGGCGAATGCAAAGTTATTAAGTAAAACAATTATTTTAGATAATAATAATTATGAATTTCGGATGACAGGAAGTACGATTCAATTTGATGGGTTTTTAAAATGTTATGTTTTAGAAGGTGATGAAGAAATTGCAAAGTTACCAATGTTAAAACCAAATCAAATTATTAATTTAAATGAATTATATGGAATTCAACATTTTACTAAACCACCGAGTCGTTACTCTGAAGCGAAATTAATTAAGACATTAGAGGAAATTGGGGTTGGGCGCCCATCAAATTATGCACCAATTATGCGAACATTAAAAGATCGTGGTTATATTATTGTAGAAAACAAAGCAATTAAAGCAACTGAAAAAGGGATTTTAACAAGTGATAAATTACAAGAATATTTTAGTGATATTATTAACGAAACATACACTTCAACAATTGAAGAAAGTTTGGATGTGATTGCACACGGTAACGCGGAACCAAAACCATTATTAAAAGAATTTTGAGAACGATTTGAACCACGCATTGAAGCAGCAATGGAATTAATGGAAGAAATCCCAGTTGAGAAGGCAGGGATTGAATGTCCAGAATGCGGGAATGATTTAGTATATCGGTATGGAAAATGCGGGAAATTTATTGCATGTTCAGGGTTTCCAAAATGTCGTTATATTCATCAAACTGGTCTAAAATTTGGTCCTTGTCCAGAATACGACGTTGGTGAAATTATTTTGAAATTTAATAAGCGACGTCAACGCTTTAAGGCATGTACTAATTATCCAAATTGTAATTACACTGATTCATATAAAGAAGAAAAGACCGAACAAGAAGAAAATAATAGCGAAAATAACGGATTGTATTGAATTAATTTATTAAAATAATAAAACAAGGCTGCACCCCAAAAAGTAAGTAAAATAAAAAAAGATTTTGTTAAATTTTTATATGGGGTGCATTTTTATGTGGCAAAAAAAGGACAAAAATATAACAAATATACATCAGAATTTAGAACAAAAATCATTGAGGAAATTAAACAAAAAAGTTGTTGAATAGTAGCAAAACAATATAATATAAATGCAAATACAGTAGAATCTTGATGAACAAATCATAAAAAAGGAAAATTAAACAATCCTAAAGGACCTAAAATTTCTTTTGCCAAAAGAAATTTAGAATATTATAAAACAAGGTATGAATTATTAAAAAAGCTCCATGACTTTTACAATTAAGCAAACTAAGAATAGTCTCTTTTATTAAAAAAAATTGTCGTGAATATTCAATAAAATTATTACTAGAAGTAACGGGGTTAAAACGTAGTTATTGAGATAAATATAAAAATTATGACAGTAGCAAAAAAGATAAAAAAGCAATAAATGATATTGTAAAAGTCTATGAAGAAAATTTAAAACAATTTTGTTATCGAAGAATTACTAAATATTTAAAAGAAGATTATGGTATAAAATATAATTCAAAAAAAGTTTTAAGAATTATGCGTGATAATCAAATACAACCTGAATATGTAAGAAAAATGAGAAGAAAAATAAAGTATAAACAGAATAAAGAAAAAAGCTTATTGCAATATCCTGATTTAATTAATCGTAAATTCAATGATATAAAAACAAGGTTTTCAGTACTATATACTGATGTAACATATTTAATTTGAAAAGGAGAAAGATATTATCAATCAACAATTATTGATGGATATACTAAAGAAATAGTTGATGTAAAGTGAACTAAATATAATGACAATAAATTAGTAATGGATAATTTAAATGATGCAATTAATAAAATAAAATTAATAAAAAAAGATCTGAATGGAATAATAATTCACTCAGATCACGGATATCAATATACATCCACTATTTATCACGATAAATGTTTATCTAACGGTATTATAATTTCAATGGGGAAAAATACCACTGTGCAGATAATATTGTTATAGAAATTTTTCATTCATTACTTAAGAAAGCTACAATCCATAATAAAATATATAATTCACATGAAGAATATATACAAGATGTTATAAAATGAAATTGTAATGGCAAGGGTTTTTTGGACAAATTTTATGTAGAATAATAATTTCTGTATTGCACTGGTGTTAAATAATTTAGTTTGCTATGAATTCGAATATTATTGTACCAATTAATGTAATCAAATAATTCTAATTTAAACTGCTCAACGTTTTTAAATTTATTATTTTTAATAAATTCAGTTTTAAAAATTTTGTATGTTGATTCCGCAACAGCATTGTCATAAGGACAACCTGGTTTACTGTAAGATTTTTGAATCCCATTTTTAACTAACAGGTTATAAATAAGATTATTATTGAATTCACTGCCTTGATCAGTGTGAAATATTTTAATATTGCTTAATGAAAATTGAAGTTTATTAAAGCTGCTTTCAACTAATTTGGCATTTTTGTGTAAACTAACATCATAACCAATAATTTCTCGATTAAATAAATCAACTAAGAAACAGGCATAATATCATTTGTTACTAATAAAAACATAGGTTAAATCACTGACAACAACTTCATGTAGTTTATAACTATCAAAATCTTGATTTAACAAATTGTTATATTTATATGTAACATCAGTTGTATTTGAATGTTTGTATTTGATTTTTGTATAATTTGAAATTAAGTTATATTTTTTCATTATGTTGCTGATTTTTACACAAGATAACATGATATTTTGCTGAGCTAATATAACTTTACTTTTGCGTGTTCCATAATTTTTACGACTTTTTAGAAAAATACTGATAACAGCATTATCAATGTTTTGAGTATTCTTGGGATTATTTGCTTTTAATTGATAGTAATATGTTGATCTAGCAAATTTCAATGTTTTACATAAATTAATAATTGGATATTTTGCTTTGTTATTTTTAATGATTGCTATTTTTGCCGATTATTAGTGCGGCTTGCTTTAAAATGTCATTTTCCATTTCTAATTGTTTAACTTTTTTACGTAATTGAATTAATTCGTTTTCTTCTGGCGTTCTATTGTCTTTAGCTTTAAATTAGCCCGAGTTGCTAAATTGGTTAGCTCATTTCCAAACAGTATATTTACCAATTTGATAATCATTGACTAATTGTTCAGGAGTTTGACCCATTTTGTAAAGACTAACAATTTGTTTTTTAAATTCATCAGTATAATGATTCTTTGCCATAATTACACCTCCATTGTAGTTTAATTATAAATATTTACTCTACATTATTGTTGTCCAATTTATCTTAACCCATCCAAATACATGATATTCAAATCGTAAAGAAAAAGATATAATTAAAAAAATAGTAAATACTTTTTATTAGTACTTACTAAAATGGGTGCACTCTAAACGATACTTTTTTATGCTAGATATTTATGCAAAATATTTTATTATTTAGAAAATGATTTTCATAGTTCTAGCGGTATAATTAGTACAGTTTCAGAAGGGGGATGTGACGAATTATGTATGTAAAAGGAAGCAAAGTTCTTGCAAAAGTTACAAACATTACACCGTTTGGTGCATTTTGCGAATTAAAAAATGCTGCTGGATTAATCCACATTAGTGAGATTTCAGATTACTATGTAAGAGATATCAAAGAATTTGTTAATATTGGTGACAATGTTGAAGTAGATGTACTAGACTATGACCCAGTTAAGAAACAAGTTAAATTAAGTTATAAGAATTGTCGACCTGAATTATTGAAAAAGAATAATAGTCAAATTCAAGAAACAGGAGTAGGATTCCAAATGTTAAGTGAAAAAATTAATTCACTAACAAGTAAATAAATTAAAATTTTTACAAATGTAAGGTTTTTTAGATAGAAAGCAGGCATATTATTAAAATGATTAAAGTAGATTTTACTAATGCATTAGCCGAATATGTTTTTAACAAATATTTAGGGCGAGTTAAAGATATTCACCAAATGATTCATAATAAAACAGGATTAGGAAATGATTTCCTCGGTTGAGTTGAGTGACCAAATAATTATGATCAAGCAGAGCTTGCAAAAATGAAACAAACAGCAAAGAAATTAGCTAGTGAAATTGACATTTTATTGGTAATTGGAATTGGCGGGAGTTATCTTGGCGCGCGAGCAGCAATTGAAATGATTAATGGGTTATATAGTCAACAAAAAGTAGAAATCATTTATATTGGAAATACAATGTCTTCAACTTATACAGCACAAGTTTTGAAATATCTTCAAGACAAAAAATTTGGAATTTGTGTTGTGTCTAAATCAGGAACAACAACTGAGCCAGCAATTGCATTTCGTCTTTGCAAAGAGATTTTAGAAAAAAAAGAAGGAAGACTAAAAGCAGCCAACTTAATTGTTGCTATTACAGATAAAGAGAAAGGGGCTCTAAAAACATTAGCTGATAAAGCAGGATATCAAACCTTTGTTATTCCGGATGACATTGGGGGAAGATATTCAGTGTTAACACCAGTTGGTGTTTTTGCAATGTTAGTAAGTGGTATTAATGTTGATAATGTTTTTAAAGGAGCACAACAAGCTTATCAAGATACTTTAATTGATGATTTCACTAATCATGCGTATAAATATGCTGTTGGACGTTATATTTTAAATCAAGAGGAAAAATATAAAGCAGAAATGCTTGTAACTTATGAGTTACAAATGCAGATGATTACCGAATGATGAAAACAATTATTTGGGGAATCAGAAGGAAAAAATTCAAAGGGTTTACTACCATTATCATGTGTTTTTTCGACAGATTTACATTCTCTTGGCCAATTCATTCAAGAAGGGACAAAAAATATTTTATTTGAAACAGTTATTGCAATTAAAGAACCACAAATTGATCTTAACCTGCCAAAAGAAGCAGTAGATACCGATGGTTTAAATTATCTCGCTGGAAGAACATTGTATGAAGTAAATACCATTGCTGTTGAAGGCGTTGTTGCTGCTCATACAAAAGTTGGGCATGTGCCAAATATTGTTTTAGAATTTGCAACAATGGATGATAAAATGTTTGGTTATTTATCATATTGATTTATGAAAGCTTGTGCAATGTCAGCTTACTTGTTAGAAATAAATCCATTTGATCAACCAGGAGTTGAGATTTATAAACAAAATATGTTTAATTTATTAGGAAAATAAAAGATAAAATAAAAAAATATTTAAACTCAATATTTTTTTATTTTTTTAATTGCTTAATTTGGTTTAAAAAAGTTGAAGAAATTTCATTCAAACCATAATCGGCAATAAAAAAAATTGTTTCAAGGTCTTTATTTAATTGTTTATTAGCAAAAGCTAATTCCATTTCATATTTTAAATCGTTATTATTTCGTAGTCCTCGAATAATATATTTAGCCCCTAATTGTTTAGCAAAATCACTAGTTAACACTTGGCCATTAATAACAATTTCAATATTTAAATTAAGGTTTTGACAAGCTATGGCAGCTTGTTCAGCGCGAGTTTTAATGTTTGTTTGATTTGATTTTTCTAAATTATTAGTAATTACAACATATAATTTTGAAAATAAAGCACTTGCTTTTTTAATAATATTAAGATGACCGTCATGAATTGGGTCAAAACTACCTGAAAAAATTGCTTTCAAGATTATTTTCACATCCTTTTAAATATTATTATTTTAACTCAAAAAATGTGTTATGAGATAATAGTAATACTTTAATTTTGTAGAAAACTCTTGATATTTATAAAATATACCTAAAATTAGGTATATTTTTAATATAAGAGGTGAATAATTAATGGAAAAAATAATTGAATAATTAATAAATATTTTAACAGATGATCAATTTTTAGAATTTCATGAAAAAGTCAAAAAAGAAGCAGAATTAATTAAAAAACAAAAAAGCTTAAATGAAATTGCCCAAAAATTTAGGGATAAAGGTATTAAATGTCCTAATTGTCAATCTTTTTATTGTGTTAAAAATGGTCATAATCCTGAAGGAAAACAAAAATATTTATGCAAAAAATGTCGTGCTAGTTTTGATGCTTTTCGTGATCATTTTACGTATTGAAGTCATTTAAATTATGAACAGTGAAATTTATTGATTCAAATTTCATTATTAGGCCAATCTAGTAAAATGATTTCCCACTTTATTAAAACATCACCGAAAACAGCTTGATATAATCGCCAAAAAATAATGAAATCAAAACAATTAGAAAACACCCAATTAAAATTTAAAACGTTGAATGGCCAAATTCAAATCGATGAAACATTTATTAAAGAAATCCACAAAGGTAATTTTAAAGATAAATTTGATAAAAGAAAAATTCATCTTGATTAATTTTCAACCAACAATAAATGTTGTGTTCAAATGGCTGGATAGGCTACAATTATTAGGACCATAATTATATAGACTTCAAAATTAGATAAAATTATTAAGAAAGAAGGAATATAAAAATGGGAAATAAAACTTCATACTCTGAAGAATTTAAAAAACAAATTGTCATGCTATATAAAAATGGTAAAAGTGTTATTAATCTAGGGCAAGAATATAATTTACAAAAACCAACTATTTATAGTTGAGTTAAAAATTATAATAATTCTGGTTCATTTAAAGCAAAAGACAATCGCACACTAGAAGAAAATGAAATAATAACTTTACGAAAAGAACTTAAAGACTTGAAAATGGAAAATGACATTTTAAAGCAAGCCGCACTGATAGATAATGGTCAAAAAATAACAATAATTAATAACAACAAAACAAAATATTCAGTAAGAAAAATATGTAAGATTTTGGGTTTATCAAAATCAACGTATTATTATCAAACTAATAAATGTATTAACAAGCAAGTTAATAATTATGAACAAGAAATTATCAGTGCCTTTAATAAAAGCCACAAAATTTATGGGGCTCGCAAAATTAAAGTTATTTTAAACAGAAAAGATATCATCTTATCGCGGCGAAAAATCAGATTCTTTATGATCAAAAATAATTTGGTTTCTAAATACACCAAATTAAAATATCATAATCATAAAACAACAGTCAATAATGACCAAATTAATAATATTTTAAATCGTCAATTTAACAACAAAAAACCTAATGAAGTTATTGCTAGTGATTTAACATATGTTCAAGTTGGCGCTAAATGACATTATATTTGTTTATTAATTGACTTGTTTAATCGTGAAATAATTGGTTATAGTGCTGGGCCGAATAAAACAGCCGAACTGGTCTAACAAGCTTTTCATAAAATAACACGACCATTAAATCAAATAACTCTATTTCATACTGATCGTGGTAATGAGTTTAAAAATAAAATCATTGATGAAATTTTAATAACTTTTAATATTAAAAGATCATTAAGCAATAAAGTCTGCCCATATGATAATGCTGTTGCTGAAGCAACTTACAAAACTTTTAAAACTGAATTTATTAAGGGTAAAAAATTTAAAAATTTAACACAATTAAAATACGAACTTTTTGATTTTGTGCATTGATATAACAATATTCGAATTCATGGCAGTTTAAATTATTTATCTCCAGTTACTTTTAGAAAACAAATGTCCATATAAAAAGTGTCCTAAAAAGTGTTGCCATTCCAGGCTGTTGATAGCAATAATAATATTTATGTTAAATCAACCAACACAAAACGATTACAAAAACAGTGAATTATTGAAAATATTAATAAACAATTAATCAAAGAAAATTCAATTATTATTTCTGACATGCAACCATTATATTTATTAGTAGCAAAACAAACAAATTATATTTTATTAGCAACTAAAACTAGCACAAATCCTGATGCTAGTTATCGGAAGTTAAATAAAATTAGTAAATTACAATCAAATCTTAAAGAATCCTTAATTCATTATCATGGCTTAGGTTTCACGAACATTCAAAATTATTTAAATCTCTGAAAATGAAAATACCAGCATAAAGGTTTAACGCCAAACCAACAATCATCGGTATTATATTTTAACGTATAAAAAAGTTAAATAACAATATTAAAAGTTTATATAATTTTCTTTTAAAGTTATCATATTGATGATTTTTTTTATTTCATCAAGAGTTTTCTACAAAATTAAAATAGTAATATGATATTTTTCCGATTATTTGGATATTTTTTTAATAGTAATGTATAATAATTAAGATTACATTTGTTTAGAGAGATTACATTTGTATTAAGGGGAAAAATGTATAAATACATTTAAAAAATAAAATGTAAATAAGTATTAATTAATGAATAACTAATAGAAAGTAGACGATTTTAATTATGGCAAAAATTAATTTTTTCGCTCTTGGTGGATTAGACGAGCGAGGTAAAAATTTATACTGCATTGAGGTAAAACAAGATATTTTTATTTTTGATGCAGGAACAAAAAATCCGGAACGTGGAATTTTAGGAATTGATGTAGTAATTCCTAATTTTGATTATCTAAAGGAAAACCGCGCTAGAATTAAGGGTGTTTTTATTACAAAACCTTCTGATGAATGTTCTGAAGCAATTACTTATATTTTAAAAGAATTGGCACTACCAGTTTATGGAAGTGATTTAACTTGTAATATTTTAAAATTCCATTTACAACGTTTTAAAGTTCGCGGGAAAGAAGAATGTTTTCATGTTATTAATGCAAAAGATATTCTTGATTTTGGATTATGCAAGGTTGAAGTATTTTCAACAACAACAAATATGCCAAATAGTTTTGGCTTTGCATTGCATACACCTGATGGCACAATTATTTATACTGGAGATTATATTTTTGATGCTAAAGCAGACCCTAATTTTGCAACAGATTTACAACATTTAAATCAAATTATTGTTAAAAATAAGGTACTATTATTTTTATCAGAAGCCTCATCAGCTTCACGCCGTGATTATACAGCACCAAACCATAAGATTAAAAATTATATTGAACGAGCCGTTAAAGAAACAGAAGATCGTATTATTTTAGCTTGTTTTGATCAAGATTTACATAAAATTAGTGAGTTATTTGATTTAGTTCGTGAAAATAATATTTCAGTTGGAATTTATGGCCAAACTTTGTTGGAGTCATTAAAAGTGTTATCGGATAGTAAAAAACTAAATTTCAATGGAATTAATTTAAAAGGATTACAAGAAGCAGTTAAAGAAGAAAAATCATTAATTATTGTAACTGGTAGTGGAGAACGTTTATATAGTCGTTTGATTAAAATTGCTTCTGGTAATGATGATATTTTAGATATTAAAGAAAGTGATACAATTATTTTAGCAACACCGCCAAACCCAGGAAGTGAATTAAATCATGCCAATGTTTTAGATGAATTAGCTCGAACTGTCGCAAAAACAATTGCTTTATCAGATAAAAAAGTTTGAACAATGACAGCAAGTTATGAAGATGTTAAATTAATGAGTTCAATTATTAATCCAAAATATTTTGTGCCAGTGAAAGGTTTATATAAAGATTTTGTGCAAGCAAAAATGGCGGCAATTGAAGCTGGGATTAATCCAGAACATATTTTTATTGTTGATAATGGCGAAGGTCTTGAATTTATTGATGGTGAATATATGAAAAAAAGCAATAAGGTAAAAACCGCTGATTTATATGTTGATGGGATTGGCGTTGGTGACATTGGAGCAGTTGTTTTAAATGAACGAAAACAATTAGCTACTGATGGAGTTGTTATTATTGGGGTTTCAATTGATAGTAAAACAAAGGAATTAGTTTCTTTAATTGATACGCAAATGCGAGGAGTAATTTATATTCAAGAAAATAATGATATTTTCCGTAAAATGCAAAAAGTTATTATTGAAATTATTGAGAAACATTATAAAAAAGCTGTTGTTGGTGAAATGTATGATGTCAATGAAGTAAAAAATGAAATTAGATCGACAATTAGTTCATTTGTTAAAACAGAAACAGGAAAAACACCAATTATTTTAGCAATTGTGAATGAAATTTAATTTTATGATATATTTATAGTAGATAAATATTTGAAGCTTTTAAAATGTATGGTCATATTTAAAGTAATTTCTAAATATTTAGAATTTTAGGAGGGCTGCACTATGGAAAAGAAATCTTATGATGATCAGTTATTAAATGATCAGAATGAGAAAACTGCAATCTTAAAAGTCAAAAAAAAGCAGCGTCGTAATGATTCCATCGGGTGAGTAATTGGGGCATTATTAGTGACGTTTTTTACTATTCTTGCCGTAGGGCGAATTACTTTAATTGGGCAATTTATTGATGATGTTTTATTTACATTTGCATTTGGCTGATTTAAGTATTTAATGTATTTTGTATGCTTAGTGCTAGGTTTGACAATTTTTATTGGGGTACGGATTCGATTAAAATCACGGGTAATTTGAATGGTGGTAACCTTTATTATTTTGCCCTGCTGATTGATAAGCATCATTTTGTTAATTTATCAATATGCTAACGGGCAAATGGCGTATTTTGATAAAACTGTTTTTTTAGATGTTGTTAAGAATTATTTGCAACGATGACAAGATGCATCAATTTTTAATCCTAATCCAAACCATCCGATAACATTTGTTGGTTTTAATGGTGCTTGAATTACTTTATATGCTGGAGGTGGTATGGTTGGAAATCTTTTAGCTGGTATTGCTAGTTATACTACAATTTTTGGTTCGTTAATTTTGTGTTTATCATTTTTTTTATTATGAGGAAGTTGAGTCGCAACAGGAACAGCATTTGGAATGTTTTTACCAAAAAATGAACGCCAGCAACAAGGTGTGCGTGTATTACGTTTATCAGCAAATCGATGTCAAAAGCAAAATATTTACCAAAATTTTAATATTCCCGATGAGGAATTATTTTCGGCTCGGCAAGTTATGCATACAACAGAAGCATCAGATATTACAATTCAAATGCCATCATGTACAGCATTACATGACCAACATTTAATTGATGATTTAATTGCCGATGATTTTGTTGGCAATAAAAAAATGAAACAAAATTATGTTCGTTTTGATAATCAAACTAGTTCTACACCAGAATTACGAAAAGAGCCTTTCAATGATTATCATTCAGGGCCTTCACAGTCACCACATTCTTCGCAATTACCACACCGTTCAAGAATGCAATTAACACCGGACCAATATATTCAACCACGTAATCGCCGTAGTAATAATACGCTTAATAAAAAACTTGATGATTTACCAGTGTATGGTTCTTCTTATAGAAAAGATATTAATATTGATGCTGCGCGCGATAAGTTGAATTCAGCAACTGATATCACGCCTTTTGGAAAAATTAATCGAGGTGGTAATTCAACAACTTTAAAGCAAACATCATTTTATGATGAACAATTACCAACGGAAGAATTTAATCCAACTCCATCAGAGCAATTTGAAACAGTTGATATTAATGAAGGAATTTATCATCGACAAAGTAATTCAGAATATCATCATCCATTAGAACCATACCAAGATGAATATTATTCGAATTATGATCCACCATTAATGGAACAACAACATTTTGACGCGCCGTATCAACCACCACACCGTGTTATGAGACCCAAGTCAATTGAAATTAATAAAAAAAATAGTCAAACTGTTTCACCCCGAAATACTTTTAATAATCCACATTACAAATTACTAAATTTAGGTTTATTAAGTACAAAAGAAGATAACCGTCGTAATAATGAACGAAATAAACTTGCTGCGCAAAAGAAGGCAGTGAAAATTAATCAAGTTTTTCAACAATTTAATATTGCTGCTAGTGTACAAGGAATTAATATTGGGCCAACTATTACAAAATTTGAAGTTCAAATGCAACCAGGAGTGAAAGTTAACAAAATTATGCATTTAGAAAATGATTTAAAATATGCTTTAGCAACTCAAAATGTTCGAATTGAAGCCCCAATTCAAGGAAAGTCAGCAGTTGGGATTGAAATTGCTAATGAAATTAGCAATAAAGTAACATTACGTGAAATTATGGAACGGTTACCATTAGAAAAACAAGATCGTAAATTATTAGTTGGCATTGGCCGTAGTGTGAACGAAGAAATTATTTTTGTTGAATTAGATAAAATGCCACATTTATTAGTTGCTGGTTCAACAGGTAGTGGAAAATCTGTTTGTATTAACACCATTTTATCATCGCTAATATTACGAACAAAACCATCGGAAGTTAAATTATTATTAATTGACCCAAAACAGGTTGAACTAGCTGTTTATAATAATTTACCCCATTTATTAGCGCCAGTTATTACAGATACTAAATTAGCAAATTCTGCCTTAAAAAAAATAATTGCTGAAATGGAACGTCGTTATAGTATGCTATCAGAACGTGGAGTCCGTAATATTGAATCGTTTAATAAAAAAGTTACAGAAAAAGATCGCTTACCTTATATTGTTGTTATAATTGATGAATTAGCTGACTTAATGATGACAGCTGGAAAAGATATTGAAGATTCAATTATGCGAATTACGCAATTAGCTCGTGCTGCTGGAATTCATATGGTGATTGCAACACAACGACCATCAACAGATGTTATTACCGGGGTAATTAAAACAAATATTCCATCGCGAATTTCCTTTTCAGTTACCTCAGCAATTGACTCTCGCACAATTTTAGACCAAGGTGGGGCCGAAAAACTAATTGGGTATGGTGATATGTTATATGCTCCTGCCGGGCAAAATATTCCAACCCGTGCGCAAGGAGCTTTTATTTCTGATGATGAAATTAAACGATTAGTTGAATTTTGTCGTGCTCAACAAGAACCTGATTATGATGAAGAGTTTTTAAATATTGAAATAAATAGTGAAACAGGAAGTAGCAATGAAAACGATAATATTGATTCATTGTATCAAGAAATTAAATGTTTTGTGATTTTAAATCAAAAAGCTTCGACATCTTTAATTCAACGAAAATTCTCAATTGGATATAATCGTGCTAGTCGTTTAATTGATGCTTTAGAAGAAAATGGGATTATTGGTCCACAAAATGGAGCAAAACCACGTGATGTCTATGTTCAAAATATTGACTTAGATGATAATCCTTTTAATGATGGCGGTTATTAATAGAGCGCAGATAATTTACAAAAAAACAATGATTTATTGTTTATTTATAATTTTTATATATAATTAATGGTATAATTGGAAAGATAAAATTTCAATTAATATTTTTAAATATTAAGTATATAATTAAAATATTATGTAAAAAACATTAAGGATGAGAAGAAATGGCAAAAAAAACAAAAAAAATAAATGCAAAGTTAAAGAAACTAAATGATATTTCATTAAAATTAACTGATGTTGAATTTCGCTATCGGGAAAATCATCCTAATGCTGTTGATGGAGTTAGTTTTGAAATTAACCATGGGGAATATGTTACAATAATTGGACATAATGGTAGTGGAAAATCAACAATTAGTAAAATTATTATTGGTGTTTTACGCCCACAAAAAGGGAAAATTAAAGTTTTTGGTAATGAAGTTCATTCATCAACAATTACGGGAATTCGAAAATTTTTAGGAATTGTGTTCCAAAATCCAGATAATCAATTTATTGGATCAACAGTTCGTGATGATATTGCATTTGGGCTTGAAAATCGCCAAATTCCGCAAAAAGAAATGCAAGCAATTATTGATAAAGCTGCTGCAAAAGTTGGTATGAATAATTTTCTTGACCATGAACCACTAATGCTATCGGGAGGCCAAAAACAACGGGTTGCAATTGCTTCAGCACTAGCATTATCACCAGATATTATTATTTTTGATGAGGCCACAAGTATGTTAGATCCAAAAGGACGAAAAGAAATTAAACAAATTATGGTGGATTTAAAAGAATCACGCGAAAAAACAATTATTTCAATTACGCATGATATGGATGAAATTTTAAATGCTGATAAAGTGATTGTTATGAATAAAGGCCAAATGGTTAAATGTGGGAAACCACATGAAGTTTTGTATGATGAAGAGTTTTTAAAATCAATTCATTTAGATGTTCCTTTTGTTTCAAAAGTCGTTGATAGTTTACGCTTAAATGGTTTAAAAGTGAAAAATACACTAGATCTTATAGAGTTGGTGGATGAGATATGTCAAAAGTAAAAAAACAACCTAAAATTGAAGCATTACAAAATGTTGATATTACATTCACAGATGTGTCTTATGTTTATGCTCCTAAAACACCTTATGAATATACTTCCTTGCAAGATATTAATGTTGTTATTAAACCTGGGAAAATTACTGCTATTATTGGATCAACAGGAAGTGGCAAATCAACCTTAATTCAACATATCAATGGTTTATTAATTCCAACCACAGGAGTTGTTGATGCAAATGGTTTTATTATTAAAGCAAAACAAAAACGAATTAAAAATATTAAACAATTACGAAAATCAATTGGCTTAGTGTTCCAGTTTCCAGAATATCAATTATTTGAAGAAACAATTGAAAAAGATATTATGTTTGGTCCAGTTCACTTGGGTGAAAGTAAAGAAGTTGCTCGAGAAAATGCTAAAAAATACTTAGAAATGGTTGGTTTACCATTAAATTATTTAGAGCGTTCACCGTTTGATTTATCAGGAGGGCAAAAACGCCGGGTTGCGATTGCAGGAATTTTAGCAATGGAGGGTAATACTCTAATTTTAGATGAACCAACCGCTGGGTTAGATCCTGAAGGTGAAGAGGATTTTATTAAGTTATTTCAACGGATTAATAAGGAACAAAATAAACGGATTATTTTAGTAACGCATAATATGGACCATGTTTTAGAAAATGCTGATGAAGTTATCGCTTTAAAAGAAGGCCGAATTTTAAAAGTTGGAACACCATTTGAAATTTTTAAGGATAAAAATTTATTACAAGAATTATTAATTGAACCACCAAAAATTTATCATTTGATTTATCAATTGCAAGAAAAAGGTCTTGATTTAACAAATGTTAATATTCGTAATATTGACCAATTAGCAAAAGAAATTATTCAACATAAAGAACAAAAAAGAAAGGGATAAAAGAGATGCGCTTATCATTTGGACGTTATATTGCTTATAATTCCCCAATTCATAGAATGGATCCGCGGGTAAAATTATTTATGTTGTTATCATTAATGATATCAATCTTTTTTTCAACTGGTTTTACCGGTTATGCCATTTTAGGAATAACAATTTTTAGTTTGTTCTTTTTAGCGAAATTACCGCCAAGGTTATTACGAGCATTACTAAAACCAATCTTATTTATGTTTATTATTTTGTTGTTAATTAATTGCTTTTTAGTTACGGATGGTTATATTGGATGACATTGAGGTGGAAAAGCAACAGCAACAGGGCCTGTTGCTGCGGGAGGAAAAAGTTGATTTGCTTTTTCTGAAAAAGCTATTTTTAATGCCCTTTATATGGCATGCCGGATTTATTTAATGATTTTAATTACAACAATTTTAACGGCAACAACGCGCCCATTAGATTTAACTTTAGCATTAGAAGATTTATTAAGTCCATTAAAACTAGTTCGCTTTCCAGTTCATATTTTATCAACAATTATTTCAATTTCCTTACGAATGATTCCAACTTTAATTGAAGAAGCAGGACGGATTATGAAAGCGCAATCCTCACGTGGGGTTGATTTTAAAAATGGCCATTTTAAAGATAAAATTAAGTCAACAACAGCTTTAATTATTCCGTTATTAGTATCAGCATTTCAAAAAGCTGAAGATTTAGCATATGCAATGGATGCTCGTGGTTATGACCCCCATGCCAAACGAACACGTTATCGTCATTATCGGATTCATTTTTCTGATGTGTTATTATTTATTTTTGGGGTTGGAATTGCTAGCATTATTATTGCTCAATCAGTAACAATGGGACAATATGAAACCTTTTATGAAGTTTGACATTGAGATAACAATTCTAATAGATGAATATTTGGCAAAATTAAAACAGGATTTTTACAAATTCGGATTCCACATATTGATGAATTTGTTTTAGAATGATAATGTTATATTTATTATTAAGTATTGAATATGATGGTTATGATTATAGCGGCTGAGTTAAACAAAAAAATGCTCGAACAATTCAAGGCGAATTGGAGAAAGCATTTTTTGGTATTTGTCATCAAAAAATTTGAACTTTAGGAGCTAGTAAAACGGATGCTGGTGTGCACGCTTGTGATCAAAAGGTATTAGTAAAACTACCATTCCAACCACGACATTTAGCTTTTTTTATTAAAACCGTTAGTCAAACTTTACCACCAAATATTAATATTAAAGGATATCAGCTTGTAGCCGAAAATTTTAGTGTTCGAACTGCAAAAGTAAAAGAATATGTTTATACAATTAATGATCAAGAGTATGATCTTTTTAACCACCGTTATGAACTTAAAGTTAATGCACCATTAAATGTTAGAAAGTTACATCAAATTAGTCAAATTTTTGTTGGAACACACAATTTTACTTATTTTGCAGGGATTAAACCAACCGAGGATATTGCAACAGCACGAACAATTAACAAAATTTGGGTTAAACGAAACAAAGCAAAAAAAATTGAAATTCATTTCATGGGAAAAAGTTTTATTCGTTATCAAATTCGAATGTTGACACAAAATATTTTAGCTTGTTATGCTGGCAAAGTTAGTTTAAATGAATTACAAGCACAATTAAACTGCCCCCCTAAAGGAACAATAACAAAATATTGTGCAAAACCATATGGTTTATGTTTGAAAAAAATTAAATATTAACATAATTTTAATTAGTATGCTTTTTTTTAAAAAATAAATGTGATACTATATATTATTTTGCTTTTTTATGGTATAATTTATAATAACAAGTATGGGTAGAAAATAGGGCAAAATGAGGTGCAAAAATGAATAATAGTTTTTATATTTTACCAAATGAAGAAGGATATTTAGTAAAGTCACATGATACTAATAGCGAAATTGCGCTATTTAGAAGTCGTCGTGATGCAGAAGTGTTTATTAGCACTTTAACATTATCACCAACCCCTTCATTTTCAAATAATTATTCATCAGGAACTTCAATTCCCCAATATTCATCGCAACCTCAGCAAATTATTACGCCATATCCGACGAATGGTGCTTCACCACAAGTTTTTTTTATTCAACAACCAGCTCCAGCACAACAAGTAGCCCCATCGCCATATCCATTTTATTCGATGATGCCACCAACTTCGCAAATGGGAGGAATGTGTCATGGTATGTATCTAAATTATTATGGGCCACAAAATAATCCTTATGGACCATGAGGTTGTACTTGTGGGCAAAATAATTCAGATTATAATGAACATTTTGAAAAAAATCCTCACATTAAAAATAATGAAGGTTTAAAACCAAGTTGAAATAATGACAGCAATGATTTGCGCATAAAAAAAAATAATCAATTAAAAGATGATACATTTCCTTGAATACAGAAAAATGATGAATATTCAAATAATGGGTATGAAGAACAACTAGTTCAATCTCCTGTTAAAGAATATAATCCTGAAACAGTTATTAATCAAGGCCAAAATAATCCGGTTTCAACTGATGAAATATTAGGACATCAATATAATGATGTTGCAGTTACTAATCCAGAGCCTGTAATAACTCCAAATGTTTATTCAAAGGAATTAGAACAACAAGGAAATCATTCCCAACCAACCAACAATCAACCATACTATGAACAAGCTTTTGTTTCTAATCCGGTTTTTCTTAATCAACAATCAGAACAACCAGAACAATATGAGCAACCAAAACAAGTGGCAAAACCAATTAATGTAGCTGATGATGATGAATTATTTAATTTTGCTAATGAACAAGAATTTAATAACAATTCCAAAATTTCAAAAAAAGAAACAAAACGTTTAATGAAAGAAGAATTAAAAGCAGCCAAAATGCAAGCAAAATTAGAAAAACAGAATCATAAAAAAGCAAAGCGTAAAGGGGCGCTTGATATTGAGGAATTATACCCAATTGTAGAATAAAAAGCAAATTAATTTTGCTTTTTATTTTTTTAAAATATTTTAAATTTATGGTTTTAATTTTGTAGAAAACTCTTGATGAAATAAAAAAATCATCAATATGATAACTTTAAAAGAAAATTATATAAACTTTTAATATTGTTATTTAACTTTTTTATACGTTAAAATATAATACCGATGATTGTTGGTTTGGCGTTAAACCTTTATGCTGGCATTTTCATTTTCAGAGATTTAAATAATTTTGAATGTTCGTGAAACCTAAGCCATGATAATGAATTAAGGATTCTTTAAGATTTGATTGTAATTTACTAATTTTATTTAACTCCCGATAACTAGCATTAGGATTTGTACTAGTTTTAGTTGCTAATAAAATAGAATTTGTTTGTTTTGCTACTAATAAATATAATGGTTGCATGTCAGAAATAATAATTGAATTTTCTTTGATTAATTGTTTATTAATATTTTCAATAATTCACTGTTTTTGTAATCGTTTTGTGTTGGTTGATTTAACATAAATATTATTATTGCTATCAACAGCCATTTGAATACAACATTTAGTGTTGGTTGAAAATGAATTGAATCAAGATGAATTTTTCTTTTATCAAATTTATCTTTAAAATTACCTTTGTGGATTTCTTTAATAAATGTTTCATCGATTTGAATTTGGCCATTTAACGTTTTAAATTTTAATTGGGTGTTTTCTAATTGTTTTGATTTCATTATTTTTTGGCGATTATATCAAGCGGTTTTCGGTGATGTTTTAATAAAGCGGGAAATCATTTTACTATATTGGCCTAATAATGAAATTTGAATCAATAAATTTCACTGTTCATATTTTAAATGACTTCAATACGTAAAATGATCACGAAAAGCATCAAAACTAGCACGACATTTTTTGCATAAATATTTTTGTTTTCCTTCAGGATTATGACCATTTTTAACACAATAAAAAGATTGACAATTAGGACATTTAATACCTTTATCCCTAAATTTTTGATCAATTTCATTTAAGCGTTTTTGTTTTTTAATTAATTCTGCTTCTTTTTTGACTTTTTCATGAAATTATAAAAATTGATCATCTGTTAAACTATTTATTAATTCTTCAATTATTTTTTCCATTAATTATTCACCTCGTATATTAAAAATATACCTAATTTTAGGTATATTTTATAAATATCAAGAGTTTTCTACAAAATTAAAGATTTATGGTTGTTTTTTAAATAAAATTAATGTTATAATGATTTAGGTTTTCGGGCTATAGCTCAGTTGGTTAGAGCGCACCCCTGATAAGGGTGAGGCCGATGGTTCAAGTCCATTTAGCCCGACCATTTTTTATAAGAATTTTGGGCCTGTAGCTCAGCTGGGAAAGCACCCGCCTTGCACGCAAGGAAGGGGGTCGACGGTTCGATCCCGTTCGGGTTCACCATTTCAAAATAAATTTAAAAAATTAATTAAAAAAGCATATTAAATTATTAATATGCTTTTTTAATTGAATTTAAAGGTTGTTTGTTGCTATTATCCTTAATTTTTGTGGGGGAAAGTTTAATATAATTGCTTTTTTAGTATAATATATCTAATGCAAAACAGAATATAAACAGGGGTGAAGTATGTCAATTTTTGATAAAAATGAAAACGAAAGATATGCATATTTTTTAACGAATTTTAAAGAAATACTTGCATATTGAGTAGTTATGATTAATGGTCAATTTATTAAGTCATCATTAGATAATTCATCAACTAAATTATTTGGAATGAATGTTGATAAAGCAATTTTATTTTTTGATATTAATTTAGATTCAAATAATGAATTACATGAATTAGGGATTATTAAAGAAAGTTATAGTATTGATTTAAAAAATGATTTAGATTTGAATTTAGGGAAAAAAATAAATAAGAAAAACGAAGGAAAAAATTATGATTTAATTTATAAACAAATTGATAATTTTTTTATTGAAGATTCAGAATTATTGAAATTTTGTGAATATACATTAAATATTACTAATTTATCAATGGAAACGGATGGACCAACAATTAGTGCTTTGAATAATTACAAATCAGTTGCTTTTAATAGTTATCCAACAAAAATTTATGAATTATTAGATTGATTTGGTATTGAAATTGTTGATGCAATTAATAACGGATTAAAAGTAAAACGTTTTGGTGTTAAAGACAATAGCGCTGGTAGTAATAGCAAGATAAGAAGAAAACCAAGATTAATGTCAAACAAAACTTTAAAAAATATTGATAATGATGATAACAAAATTAATAAAGAAATAATTTTTACTGAGTATTTTGCAAATAATGGTAATATTAGTGCTAAGTTAATTGCTTTAAATAAGTTGTTACCACTGTTAGAAGAAAAACGAGCTGAAATTAAAGATTTTAATCCTAAGTTAGAATATGATATTTTTAGTTTTTTACAACATACAAAATATCGTAATTCTTTAACATATCAAGAAGATAGCGAAGCTGAAAAATGTTTGGATAAAGTTTTTAAAAAAGCGATGCTATCGTTATATTTATTAGATATTGGTTAAAAAACGAAGAAAAAAATAAGACTGCACCCCAAAAAGTAAGTAAAATAAAAAAAGATTTTGTTAAATTTTTATAGGGGGTGCATTTTTATATGGCAAAAAAAGGGCAAAAATATAACAAATATACATCAGAATTTAGAACAAAAATCATTGAGGAAATTAAACAAAAAAGTTTTTGAATAGTAGCAAAACAATATAATATAAATGCAAATACAGCAGAATCTTGATGAACAAATCATAAAAAAGGAAAATTAAACAATCCTAAAGGACCTAAAATTTCTTTTGCCAAAAGAAATTTAGAATATTATAAAACAAGGTATGAATTATTAAAAAAGATCCATGACTTTTACAATTAAGAAAACTAAGAATAGTCTCTTTTATTAAAAAAAATTGTCGTGAATATTCAATAAAATTATTACTAGAAGTAACAGGGTTAAAATGGAATGGTAACACTTTTTAGGGCACTTTTTATATAGACATTTGTTTTCTAAAAGTAACTGGAGATAAATAATTTAAACTGCCATGAATTCGAATATTGTTATATCAATGCACAAAATCAAAAAGTTCGTATTTTAATTGTGTTAAATTTTTAAATTTTTTACCCTTAATAAATTCAGTTTTAAAAGTTTTGTAAGTTGTTTCAGCCACAGCATTATCATAAGGGCAGCCTTTATTGCTTAATGATCTTTTAATATTAAAAGTTATTAAAATTTCATCAATGATTTTATTTTTAAACTCATTACCACGATCAGTATGAAATAGAGTTATTTGATTTAATGGTCGTGTTATTTTATGAAAAGCTTGTTGGACCAGTTCGGCTGTTTTATTCGGCCCAGCACTATAACCAATTATTTCACGATTAAACAAGTCAATTAATAAACAAATATAATGTCATTTAGCGCCAACTTGAACATATGTTAAATCACTAACAATAACTTCATTAGGTTTTTTGTTGTTAAATTGACGATTTAAAATATTATTAATTTGGTCATTATTGACTGTTGTTTTATGATTATGATATTTTAATTTGGTGTATTTAGAAACCAAATTATTTTTGATCATAAAGAATCTTATTTTTCGCCGCGATAAGATGATATCTTTTCTGTTTAAAATAATGGATAGGCTACAATTATTAGGACCATAATTATATAGACTTAAAAATTAGATAAAATTATTAAGAAAGAAGGAATATAAAAATGGGAAATAAAACTTCATACTCTGAAGAATTTAAAAAACAAATTATCATGCTATATAAAAATGGTAAAAGTGTTATTAATCTAGGGCAAGAATATAATTTACCAAAACCAACTATTTATAGTTGAGTTAAAAATTATAATAATTCTGGTTCATTTAAAGCAAAAGACAATCTCACACTAGAAGAAAATGAAATAATAACTTTACGAAAAGAACTTAAAGACTTGAAAATGGAAAATGACATTTTAAAGCAAGCCGCACTGATAATGGCCAAAAAATAACAATAATTAATAACAACAAAACAAAATATTCAGCAAGAAAAATATGTAAGATTTTGGGTTTATCAAAATCAACGTATTATTATCAAACTAATAAATGCATTAACAAGCAAGTTAATAATTATGAACAAGAAATTATCAGTGCCTTTAATAAAAGCCGCAAAATTTATGGGGCTCGCAAAATTAAAGTTATTTTAAACAGAAAAGATATCATCTTATCGCGGCGAAAAATAAGATTCTTTATGATCAAAAATAATTTGGTTTCTAAATACACCAAATTAAAATATCATAATCATAAAACAACAGTCAATAATGACCAAATTAATAATATTTTAAATCGTCAATTTAACAACAAAAAACCTAATGAAGTTATTGTTAGTGATTTAACATATGTTCAAGTTGGCGCTAAATGACATTATATTTGTTTATTAATTGACTTGTTTAATCGTGAAATAATTGGTTATAGTGCTGGGCCGAATAAAACAGCCGAACTGGTCCAACAAGCTTTTCATAAAATAACACGACCATTAAATCAAATAACTCTATTTCATACTGATCGTGGTAATGAGTTTAAAAATAAAATCATTGATGAAATTTTAATAACTTTTAATATTAAAAGATCATTAAGCAATAAAGGCCGCCCTTATGATAATGCTGTGGCTGAAACAACTTACAAAACTTTTAAAACTGAATTTATTAAGGGTAAAAAATTTAAAAATTTAACACAATTAAAATACGAACTTTTTGATTTTGTGCATTGATATAACAATATTCGAATTCATGGCAGTTTAAATTATTTATCTCCAGTTACTTTTAGAAAACAAATGTCTATATAAAAAGTGTCCTAAAAAGTGTTGCCATTCCAATACTTTTTATTAGTACTTACTAAAATGGGTGCACTCTAAAATAATTCGTTTTTTATTTATTAAAATTATTTTAAGAAGTTTTCCGTTATAATTTGTAGTAGGTGATTATGATGAAAGTTATTTTAATTAAAGATGTTAAAGGAAAAGGAAAAGTTAATGATGTAATTGATGTTGCTGATGGTTATGCAAAAAATTATTTAATTAAAGAAGGTTTTGCAATTCTAACAACTTCTGCTAATTTGGCTAAATTAAATGTTGTTTTATCACAGCAAGCAGCACAAAAAGCAACAACAAAAGCTTATTTAGAAGAATTAAAAGCAGCATTAGAAGAATTAACATTGAATTTTAAATTAAAAGTTCATGATAATAAAACATTTGGTTCTGTTTCTTTAACACAAATTGAAGATCGATTAGCGAAAGAATTTAACTTAAAAGTTGATAAAAAGAAATTTATTGATAATAATAATTTAACAAGTTTTGGGTTACATTACCTAAAAATTAAATTAGCTCCAAATATAATTGCAACATTAAAAGTGATGGTAGAAAAAAAGGAGAGTTAATTAATGGAAAACATCAATAAAACAGAATTAAATAAACTTAATGTTATTAATGATGCGGAAAAAAATGTTTTAGCAATAATTGCACACTCCATTACAGCGGCTGAAGAAGTTTTTTTAATTTTAACAGAAGAAGATTTTACTGTAATGAATTACAAAGTAATTTTCAAAGCTTTACAAGAACAATTTTCAGCAAAGGTTGCAATTAATATTACAACATTAAGCAATTATATGTTAAAAAATAATATTTTAAATAAAATTGGTGGCATTGAATTTTTAACTGATTTATTTCAATCATATACAACAGATGCTAATTTATCTGAATATTTAGATATTATTATTAAAAATACAACCTCACGTCGATTAAAGGCTGTTGTTGATAGTATTAATCGTCAGATTGATGCTCATCAGCCAATTGATGAAGTTGTTAGTCACGCAGAAAAAGAAATCTTAGATGTTAAAAAGGAGCGAAAAGGGAATTTATTTAAAACTTCATATGACGAAGTTGATAAAGTACTACAAAAAATTGAATTGTTAGAAAATTCCTGCGAAATGTTAACAGGAAGTCCAAGTGGTTTTCGTGATTTAGATCGTATGACATCAGGTTTTCAAAAAGGGGATTTTATTATTTTAGCGGCACGTCCTTCAATGGGAAAGACAGCATTAGCTTTAAATTTTGCTGTTAAATCAGCTGCTCAATCAAAAAAAGCAGTTGCTATTTTTTCAGTTGAAATGCCAGCAGAACAATTAATTCAAAGAATGCTAGGAAGTTATTCAACAGTTGATTCTGTTAAAGTCCGAACTGGTAAAGGGTTACAAACGCGTGATTGAGAAAATATTACCAAGGCGGCAGATTTTTTAAAACAAACAAAATTATTTATTGATGATACGCCAGGTTTGAAAGTCATTGAATTACAGTCAAAGTTAAGAAAATTATGTCGTGAAAACGAAGTTGGCTTAGTTGTTATTGATTATTTACAATTACTTAGCACTGGAACTCATTTTGGCGATTCACGTCAACAAGAAGTTTCAACAATTTCCCGGCAACTTAAAGTATTATCTCGTGAATTAGAGGTTCCGATTATTTGTTTATCCCAATTATCACGGTTAGTTGAAAAACGAGAAGACAAAAGGCCAATTATGTCTGACTTACGTGATTCAGGGGCAATTGAACAAGATGCGGATATTATTATGTTTTTATTTCGAGAAGAATATTATACTGCTAACGATTCAAATAAAATGGAAGGACCAATGTTAGAAACAGAAAAGGCACAATTAATTTTATCAAAGCATCGAAATGGCCCAACTGGGAGTGTTGAATTATTATTTGTAAAAAAACACGGTTCATTTGCTGATTATGGTTTGCAAAATACAAAAATTTAGGATACTATATTAATTAGTGAAAAATAAATTAGTGTTTAAGAAAAGAGTACTATAATGCGTAAGTTATTATCAATTTTTGCAGCAACAACTTTGGTTACAGCATCATCAGCATCAGCTGTCGCTTGTAGTGGTGCACTACAAGGAAAACCTATTTCTACTTTTATGTATAATGGAAATCAAAAATTTAGTCATGCCCCAACAGCAACTGGTAAATCAACAAATGGAATTGATGATGTAACACAATCAGGAAAAGATGAAAATGGTGCTCCTTATGAATACAGTTTACAGGGTGGGCAATTGGGTTTAATTAATAATGCAATTAAATCTATTTTACATGGTATAAATTTGACAAAAGATAATAGTGTAACAACTGGTAAAGGAACAAAGTGAACTGATGAGCAAATTGCAGCTGGCTTAAAAGGGCAAAAGGATGAACTAATTAAAACTGCAAAAACTGATGCGCAAGATCCTTTTGATAGTAGTAAAAAAAATAATCAAAAAGTATTATGAGAAGAATTTTTTAACAATTATTCAACTAGTTATGACTCATACTATAGCCAAGTTGCTTTCCTTGCAAATGAAAATAAAACAATTTTAAATAAAACAAATGATAATTTGGTTACAATGACTGGGAATGCAGAAAATACAAAGAATAAAGAATGAGTTAAAGAACAAACTTGGCCAGATGGCAAAAAAACTCCTTATACACCTTCATCATTAAAAGTATTATCACCTATAGCAACGATTCTTGAATGATTAAATGATCCAAAAAATGGCTATAATCAAGGTTATGATCAAATTGATCAAAATCGCGGATATCAATCAGCACGTTATATTGCAATTGTTATTCCTAATGTGACAATTCGCTTTGAGTTTCAAGGAGAACATAATCGTTTTACTTTTACAGTAACAATTGATAAATTAGTAGGTTATGCAAATTATCTTGTTTACGAAAATCCAAATAGTACAAAAGATAATACAACTTATGGTCATCAATGATTTTTCCTAAGTTATGGTTTTTATGACTTTGAGAGTTTAAAAGATGATGATGATTATCATCACTATAATTTTAATGCTATTCCAGATGATGTTAAGATTGATCAAAATATTAAAATTGCATTAGGATTTGTTAAAAAAAATGATTATAAAGGAATTTTAACAGAGGAGGAAGATAAGGAAGTTGGCAAAAGTGGTCAATTCCCAACACCAGAAACAGATTATACTTTCCCAGCTCTAAAATGAAAAATTAATGTTGATTCAATTACTGACCAATATAAATAATTGATATTAAAATTCTGGCAATTGGTTCATTAGATAAAAAGTATCTAGTAATGGGCTATGAAACTTTTCTTGAACGAATTAAGCATTATGCAAAATTAGAAATTATTGAATTAAAAGAAGTTAATAATAATAATAATAATAATAATAAACAAGTAACAATTAATGAACAAACAGCATTAGTAATAAAAAAACTATTAGATTATTCAGAATATTATTTTAATTTTGTAGAAAACTCTTGATTAAATAAAAAAAATCATCAATATGATAACTTTAAAAGAAAATTATATAAACTTTTAATATTGTTATTTAACTTTTTTATACGTTAAAATATAATACCGATGATTGTTGGTTTGGCGTTAAACCTTTATGCTGGTATTTTCATTTTCAGAGATTTAAATAATTTTGAATGTTCGCGAAACCTAAGCCATGATAATGAATTAAGGATTCTTTAAGATTTGATTGTAATTTACTAATTTTATTTAACTTCCGATAACTAGCATCAGGATTTGCACTAGTTTTAGTTGCTAATAAAATAGAATTTGTTTGTTTTGCTACTAATAAATATAATGGTTGCCTGTCAGAAATAATAATTGAATTTTCTTTGATTAATTGTTTATTAATATTTTCAATAATTCACTGTTTTTGTAATCGTTTTGTGTTGGTTGATTTAACATAAATATTATTATTGCTATCAACAGCCATTTGAACACAACATTTAGTGTTGGTTGAAAATGAATCAAGATGAATTTTTCTTTTATCAAATTTATCTTTAAAATTACCTTTGTGGATTTCTTTAATAAATGTTTCATCAATTTGAATTTGGCCATTTAACGTTTTAAATTTTAATTGGGTGTTTTCTAATTGTTTTGATTTCATTATTTTTTGGCGATTATATCAAGCGGTTTTCGGTGATGTTTTAATAAAGTGGGAAATCATTTTACTAGATTGCCCTAATAATGAAATTTGAATCAATAAATTTCACTGTTCATAATTTAAATGACTTCAATACGTAAAATGATCACGAAAAGCATCAAAACTAGCACGACATTTTTTGTATAAATATTTTTGTTTTCCTTCAGGATTATGACCATTTTTAACACAATAAAAAGATTGACAATTAGGACATTTAATACCTTTATCCCTAAATTTTTGTTCAATTTCATTTAAGCGTTTTTGTTTTTTAATTAATTCTGCTTCTTTTTTGACTTTTTCATGAAATTCTAAAAATTGATCATCTGTTAAACTATTTATTAATTCTTCAATTATTTTTTCCATTAATTATTCACCTCTTATATTAAAAATATACCTAATTTTAGGTATATTTTATAAATATCAAGAGTTTTCTACAAAATTAAAGAAATATTTTAATTTTTTTCTTAAAAAAGACTTGCATTATTGCCTATTATCCAATAAAATAAATAAGCATGTATATTTTGTGTAGACATCTTTTGTGGTCTATCACCGATACACTGATAGGCGTTGCAAATGTTTACACAAAAAATATGAATAAATTAGGAGGAAAAATAATGGCTCAAACTAAAATGAGAATTAAATTAAAAGGTTTTGATCACCGTGTGGTTGATCAATCAATTAAAAAAATCATTGAAGCAGCTCAAGCAGCAGGAGTAGAGGTAAAAGGACCAATCCCTTTACCAACTGATCGTAATATCATTACTATTTTAAGAGCAACTCATAAATATAAAGATTCAAGAGAACAATTTGAAATGAGAACACATAAAAGAATTATTGATATTATTAATCCTGATGGTTCAAAGGTAATTGACACTTTAAAAAGAGTGCAGTTACCAAGTGGTGTAGAAATTGAAATGAAATAAATAACCATTCTTAAATTTAATTTATAGACAAGATATACATGACGTATTTTCAAGGAGGAAAGAAATGAAAGGAATCTTAGGGCGCAAAATTGGTATGACACAAATTTTTGCTACCGATGGTAGATTAATACCAGTTACAGTAGTTGAAGTAGAACCTAATGTTGTTTTACGAGTGTTGACAAAAGAACAAAATAGTTATCAAGCGCTTCAATTAGCTGTCGAAGATAAAAGAATTAGCTTGGTTTCAAAACCAGACCAAGGACAATTCAAAAAAGCGAATACAACACCTAAGCGCTTCGTTAAAGAAATCATAAATATGGATGGTTATAATCCTGGCGATATTATTAAAGCTGATATTTTTACTGCTGGGGAATTCGTTGATGTTACAGGAACTTCAAAAGGGAAAGGATTTACCGGTTCAATTAAAAGACATAACTATTCACAGGGGCCAATGGGACATGGCTCAGGTTATCACCGTGGTGTTGGGTCAATGGGAGCTATTGCCCCAAATCGAATTTTAAAATCTAAAAAAATGCCTGGACATATGGGAACCGAAAAAGTAACAATTCAAAATTTAGAAGTTATTGCAATTGATACTGAAAAAAATGCTTTATTGGTAAAAGGTTCAATTCCAGGTCCAAAAAAACAGTTTGTAGTTATTAAAGAAGCAATTAAAGGTTTAAAACCAAATACACCAACAGAACTAGTTAAAAGAACTATTGAAACAAAAACACCAGAGCCCACAGCAAAAGAAGAAAAACCAGTTGAAGGAGTTGTTGATGCAACAGTTGATACAACCCCAACGGCAGTCACTGATGCACACCAGCCAGCATCAAAGACAGAATAGTTTTGTAGAAAGGAATTTTAAAATGAAATTACAAGTACTTGATGCGAAGGGAACAAGCGTTAAAGAAATTAGTGTAAATGATGACATTTGAGGAATTGAGCCACATCAGCAAGCAATGTTTGATGCTGTTATTGCGCAACAGGCCGCAATGCGTCAAGGCACACACAAAACTAAGACAAGAACTGAAGTATCTGGTGGGGGAAGAAAACCTTGAAGACAAAAAGGAACTGGTCGTGCTCGCCAAGGTTCAATTAGAGCACCGCAATGAAAAGGGGGGGGGGTTGTTTTTGGTCCAACTCCAGAAAAAAATTATTTAAAACATGTCAATAAGAAAGTCAGAAAATTAGCAATTAAATCTTCATTATCGTTGAAAGTTCAAGAAAAAAATATTATGATAATTGATCAATTTGGAATTGACAAACCTTCAACAAAAGCAATGGTTGAAGTTTTAAATAATTTAAAAGTTAATGGTGAAAAACTATTAATTATTACCACAGAAGGTGATGAAGTTAATTTTAAATCATCACGTAATATTGAAAAGGTAAATATAATTACATCAGCTGGTATTAATATATATAATTTATTAAATGCAAACAAATTATTAGTAACAGAAAAAGCAATAAAAGCAATTGAAGAGGTGTACGCATAATGCATATTACAAATGTCATAAAAAAGCCAATTTTATCAGAAAAAACATATCATAATATGGCAAATGGGGTTTATACTTTTGAAGTTGCGCGTACAGCAAATAAAGTTCAAATTAAAAAAGCTTTTGAAAAAATCTTTGAAGTAAAGGTTGAAAAAGTTAATGTTATTAATTATGACCCAAAAGAAAAGAAAATGGGAAAATTTGTTGGAGAGACAACATATACAAAACGTGCAATTATTAAATTAAAACCAGGTGAGAAATTAGATTTATTAGGAGAAGATAAATAATTCCAGGATACACTATCTGGGACTGTTTATTGGCGAAATAGGAGGATAAATAAAAATGCCAATTAAGAGTTTTAAACCAGTCACACCGAGTCGTCGCAATATGACGTCATTAGATTATTCCGTGTTGACAACTGACCGCCCGAAAAAATCATTAATTGAAACTCGAAAAAAACATGCTGGTCGTAATAACCAAGGAGTTATTACAACAAGACATAAAGGTGGCGGCCACAAAGTTAAATATCGTATTATTGACTTTAAACGTAATAAGGATAATATTATTGGAAAAATTGCAACAATTGAATATGATCCAAATCGTAATGCCTTTATTTGTTTAGTTAATTATGTTGATGGTGAAAAAAGATATATTTTAGCACCAAAAACCATCAAAGTTGGAATGCAAATTGTTAGCGGCGAGAAAACGGATATTAAAGTTGGAAACTGCATGAAATTAAAAAACATTCCAGAAGGGACTGTTCTACATAATTTAGAATTACGGCCAGGCAAAGGTGGTCAATTAGCTCGTTCGGCTGGTTCATCAGTGCAATTATTAGGGAAAGATGAAGATGGTAAATATGTCACAATTCGATTAACATCAGGTGAAGTTTGTAAAGTTTTAGGAGAATGTCGAGCAACAGTTGGTGAAGTTGGAAACGAAGACTACGCCCTAGTAAATTGAGGAAAAGCAGGACGAAACCGCTGACGTGGAATTCGTCCAACTGTTCGTGGGTCAGTTATGAACCCAAATGATCACCCACATGGTGGGGGAGAAGGTAAAGCTCCGGTTGGTCGAAAAGCACCAATGACACCATGAGGTAAAAAAGCATTAGGAGTGAAAACTCGTAACAAGAAAAAAGCTTCAACTAAATTAATCGTTAGAAGACGTACTAAATAATCTTACTAATTAGGGTCAATCCGACAAATAATAGTTGAAAGTAAAAATCAAAATTAGAGAGATTATATATAGGAGGCAAAACAATGTCACGAAGTCTAAAAAAAGGGCCATTTGTTGATAAACATTTACAAAAAAAAGTTGAAGCGTTGAATGCTGCGAATAAAAAAGAAGTTGTTAAAACTTGATCAAGAAGAAGCGTTATCTTCCCAGAATTTATTGGTCATACTTTTGCTGTCCACAATGGAAAAGAACATATTCCAGTTTATGTTACCGAAGATATGGTTGGTCATAAATTGGGAGAATTCTCACCAACAAGAAAATTTGGTGGACATGGCGATGATAAGAAGAAGAAAAAATAATTAAATTCAGAAAGTGAGTATTATATAAATGTATGTAAGAGCAAACTTAAGAAGTATTAGAATATCGCCACGAAAAGTAAGGCTAGTTACCGATTTAATTCGGAATAAAAAAGTGGGAGACGCAATAGTTATTCTTAACAACACAAACAAAAAATCATCAGTTCCAGTTCAAAAATTAGTTAAATCAGCGGTAGCAAATGCCGTTAATAATAATGGATTGGATGCTGATCGCTTATTTATTAAAGAAATATTCGTTAACGAAGGACCAACATTAAAACGTTTCCGTCCGCGTGCACATGGGCGAGCATATGAAATATTGAAGAGAACAAGTCACATCACAGTTACTGTTAGTGATGGACAACAATAAGAAAGGAAGATAACAAGAGGTGGGTCAAAAAGTTAGTCCAACAGGATTACGCGTTGGAGTTATTAAAACGTGAGATTCAAGATGATACGCTGAAAAGCAAGAATATGTCAAATGATTGCATCAAGATATAAAGATTAGAAAAGCTCTAATGAAAAAATTAAAAGGAGCAAGTGTTTCTAAAATTGAAATTGAACGAACAAAAAAAGAAATTGTTATCTTTATTAGAACTGCTCGTGTTGGTGTTGTCTTAGGACAAGAAGGAAAAAATATCGCAAAATTAGTAAAATTAGTAAATGTTACAATTGGCGATCGTAAAATAGAAGTAAAAATTAATGTTGTTGAAATTAAAAACCCATACACTGATGCACAATTAGTGGCAAATACCATTGCTGAACAGATTGTTAATCGTGCATCATTTAGAAGTGTCCAAAAATTAGCAATTAAAAAAGCAATGAAAGCTGGAGCACAAGGAATTAAAACTTCCGTTTCAGGACGTTTAGGTGGCGTAGATATGGCGCGAACAGAAGGATATACTGAAGGAACCGTACCATTAGCAACTTTACGTAGTGATATTGATTATGCTTTAGCAGAAGCTTTAACAACCTATGGTCAAATTGGAGTTAAAGTTTGAATTTGTAAGGGAGAAATCTTAAGCAAAGAATTAGTTTCCACAAGTGATGAAAAACCAAAGTTTGAAAAACGAGACTTTAATCGTTTAAACAATAATCGTCGTGATCAAGGGCCAAAATCACACCCTGCTGCTAAGGAGGCAAAATAATGTTATTACCAAAAAGAACAAAATATCGTCGTCCGCATCGTATTAAATATGAAGGAAAAGCAAAAGGAAATACGAAAGTAGATTTTGGAGAATTTGGATTAAAATCACTAGATGGAGCGTGAATTACAAACCGCCAAATTGAAGCAGCGCGGATTGCAATGACACGTTATATGAAACGTTGAGGAAAAGTTTGAATTAGAATTTTTCCTCATATGGCAAAAACAAAAAAACCATTAGAAGTTCGAATGGGTTCAGGAAAAGGTTCGCCCGAAGAATGAGTAGCAGTTGTTAAAACAGGAACTGTTATGTTTGAAGTAGCAGGTGTTTCTGAGGAAACTGCCCGTGAAGCATTACGATTAGCAATGCATAAATTACCAGTAAGATGTAAGATTGTTAAAAAAGGAGAAGAGTAAGAGATGAATGATTTAACCAAAAAATCAGTTGAAGAATTGAAAAAACTGGAAGAAGAATCGCGTGCTGAATTATTTGCGTTACGATTCCAATCAGCAATGGGGAATTTAGAAAAACCACATCGCATTGGGGAATTAAAAAAGCAAATTGCTCGCATTTTAACAATCTTATCTGCTCGTAAAAAAGATGGGGAAAACACTGCAATTAATGTTAAAGTTAATTTAAATGAAACATATGCGAAAATTGAAAAAGAATCACAAGCATTTGCAAAACAACGCAAGGCAAAAATTGAGCAAATGATGGCTGAGCAACAAGCTGCTGAAGGAGAAATGACAAATTTAATGGATTTACCATTAAATGACGCAATGTACTTAACAGAAGAAGCTGTTGCTTCAACAACAGGAGAAGCGAATGTTATTGATGAACAAAAAACACCAGTTGCTGCAAAGAAACCAGCGGGTGTTAAAGATTCTCCTAAGAAAAAAGTTGTTTGGGAAGAAAAACCGGCAACTGGAAAAGCAGCCACATCAGCTGTTAAAAAAGCCCCAGTGGCTAAAAAAGATGTTGCACAAGAAACTAAAACTGATAAGAATGCAACATTAAAAACTTTAATTAAAGAAAAAGCTGCGGCAAAGAAACCAGCAGCAAAAAGTAAAACAACAACACCAAGCGGCAAAACAACAGTAACTGTTAAATCAGTTACTTCGGCTAAAGCAGATATTGAAGTACCAAAAGGAACAAAAAAAGCAGAACCAACAAAAAAAAATAAAAAAACAACTGAACTTAATACAAAAGAAAAATTAGCAGCAATTAAAAGTTCTGTTGCGATGGGTGGCACTGCAAAAGGGCGTGGCTCAGGAGTTAAAATTGATTTAGAATTAAAAGCAAAAGACCCTAACGCAAAAGAATATACTTATGGTACAAATTGAAAAGAAAATCGTGATAAAATCTTAACCGCTGGTAAAACAACAAAAAAAGCCGATGACAAAACAACTAAGAAAGGGACAGGGAAAAAATAATGGAAAGAAATAGTCGTAAAGTCTTACAAGGGCGTGTTATTTCAGATAAAGCTGAAAAAACAATTACTGTTTTAGTTGAAACATATAAAAATCACCCCTTATATAAAAAACGTGTAAAGTATTCAAAAAAATATTTAGCACACGATGAACAAAATCAAGCCCACATTGGAGATAAAGTAAGCATTATGGAAACGCGTCCTTTATCAAAAACTAAACACTTTCGTCTAATTGAAGTTATTGAAAAAGCAATTGGTTAGTAAGAAGAGGATAAAAAAATGATCCAACAAGAATCAAGATTAAAAGTTGCTGATAACTCTGGGGCAAAAGAAGTGTTAGTAATTAAAAATTTGGGTGGTTCATGACGAAAGTTTACTAATATTGGGGATATTGTTGTATGTACAATTAAAAAAGCAACCCCTGGTGGAATTGTCAAAAAAGGACAAGTTGTTAAAGCGGTTATCGTGCGTACTAAACGTGGTTTAAAACGAAGTGATGGAACACAAATTCAATTTTCAGAAAATGCTGTAGTATTAATTAAAGATGATAAAAACCCACGAGGAACAAGGATTTTTGGGCCAATCGCCCGGGAAGTTAAAGATGCTGGTTTTGTAAAAATTGCATCATTAGCACCAGAAGTATTATAGGAGGCTATATTATGAATAAAGTTAAATTTAAAAAAGGTGACTTAGTGAAAGTTATAGCCGGAAAACATAAAGGAACAGAAGGACCAATCATTCGTGTCTTACGTGAAAAAAGTCGCGTGGTAATCGAAGGAATTACAAATATTAAACATGTTAAACCTTCACAAGATAACACTGAAGGAGGAATTCAACAAGTTTCCGCTTCAGTTCATATTTCAAATGTTGCATTAATTGATCCAAAAAATAAAAAAGAAATTACTAAAATTAGTTATCAAATTGCTGATAATGGTAAAAAAGTTCGCATTGCTCGTAAATCAAAAGCGCATTTAGCGTAGAAAGGAATAATGATTAATAATGAATGTTAATTTAGAAAAAAAATATAAGAATACAATTGTTAAAGAATTATTCAAAGAGCAAGGTTTTCAATCAATAATGCAAGTTCCTGTTGTTAAAAAAATTGTTGTTAACATGGGAGCTGGGGATGCAACACAAAATAGTAAAGTAATTGAAGATATTACAAATGAATTAGCATTAATAACTGGGCTGCGACCAGTTGTTACCAAAGCTAAAGGTTCAATTGCTTCCTTTAAATTACGTGAAGGAATGCCAATTGGATCAAAAGTTACTTTGCGTGGGAAAAAAATGTATCAGTTTTTAGATAAACTAATCAACATTGCTTTACCACGAGTAAGAGATTTCCGCGGGCTTAATAAAGATGCCTTCGATGGGCGTGGAAATTATACCTTAGGAATTAAAGAACAAATTATTTTCCCTGAAATTGACTATGATAAAGTTAAAATAGTACGGGGAATGGATATTACAATTGTCACAAGTGCAACAAATGATGCTGATGCTCGAGCATTATTAAGCAAAATGGGAATGCCATTTAAAAAATAGGAGGAAAGAAGATATGGCCAAAAAATCATTAAAAGTTAAACAACAATGCCATCCAAAATTCAAGGTAAGAGGTTATACTCGATGTGGAAACTGTGGGCGACCTCATGCTGTGTTACGTAAATTTGATTTATGTCGTTTATGCTTTAGAAATTTAGCAAGTAAAGGACAAATTCCTGGGGTTAGAAAAGCTTCATGATAGAAAGAGAGATTAATTAATTATGATGATTGATACAATCGCTGATATGTTAACAAGAATTCGCAATGCTAATCAACGTTTGCACAAAAGTGTAAAAATGCCGTCAAGTAAAATGAAAGTAAGAATTGCTGAGATTTTGAAAGAAGAAGGCTATGTCGAAGACTTTAAAGTATCAGGAGATATTAAAAAAGACTTAACGTTAACTTTAAAGTATAAAGGTAAAACAAAAGTTATTTCAGGATTAAAACGAATCTCAAAACCAGGTTTAAGAGTTTATGTAACCGTTGAAGAAGTACCTCAAGTTTTAAATGGGATGGGAATTGCAATTATTTCAACAAACCAAGGAATTATGACAGACAAAGCAGCAAAACAAGCTCACTTAGGTGGGGAAGTTATTGCTTATGTGTGATAGAAATATTTAAAGGAGAGCAAAACAATGTCTAGAATTGGTAATAGAGAGTTAAAAATTCCAGTTGGTGTTGAAGTAACAATTCAACCAAATAATGTTATTGTAAAAGGCGTAAAAGGACAATTAGAACAAGCAATTCCAAGTGTTATTACTGTTGCCGCCAAAGAAGGTGTTGTGACAACAACTAGAACAAATGATGTGAAACATAGTAAGCAATTACATGGCACAATTAATTCTTTAATTCAAGGAATGTTAGAAGGTGTCAGCAAAGGTTTCAAAAAAGAATTAGAAATTAATGGAGTAGGGTATCGTGCGGCGTTAGCTGGTAATAAGTTAACGTTAAGTTTAGGATATTCCCATCCGATTGAATATAAAATTCCGCAAGGAATTACAATTACACTTCCAAAACCAACACAAATTATTGTGGAAGGAATTTCAAAACAATTAGTTGGTGAAGTAGCTGCAAACATCATAAATTATCGTAAACCAGAACCTTACAAAGGCAAAGGAGTTAAATACAAAAACGAACACATTATCCGTAAAGAAGGAAAATCTGCTGGTAAATAGCAGAAGAAAGGAATAACAACAATGGCAAATTTACAAAGTCAAAGTCGTAATGCAAAACGAAAAAGAAGACATTTTCGTGTTCGTGCCAAAATTAATGGTACAACAGCTCTTCCTCGTTTAAATGTGTTTAAATCAAATGGGCATTTTTATGCCCAATTAATTGATGATGTTAAGCAAAAAACAATTGTTGCAGCCTCAACATTAAAAATGGCTGGTTTAAAATCAACAAGCAATATCGCGGCAGCAGAAAAAGTTGGCGCTGAAATTGCAAAAAAAGCACTTGAAAAAAAAGTTACAACGGTAGTATTTGATCGCGGTGGATATTTATACCATGGCAAAGTAAAAGCATTTGCAGAGGCTGCTCGTAAAGCAGGACTGAAATTTTAAAAGGAGCAATAAGAAAAAATGGCAGAGAATAAAACAGATTTAAAACCAATTACAGGAAACTCAGCTCAATTAGCTGCAAAAAAAGAAGGACCACAACATAATTTTCGTCAAGGCAATCAACGTTTTGAACGTAATAATGATCGTCGTGGTGATGAAAATATGTTTGAAGAAAAAGTCGTAAAAATTCGTCGGGTTACTAAAGTAACAAAAGGAGGGCGTCATTTCCGCTTTGCAGCAGTTGTTGTGATTGGTGATAAAAAAGGCCGCGTTGGTTTTGGGACTGGGAAAGCAAACGAGGTTCCTGATGCAATCAAAAAAGCAATTAAAGAGGCAAAAAAACAATTAGTAAAAGTGCCACTGGTGGGAACAACTGTTCCGCATGAAGTTATTGGTCATTTTGGAGCAGGGAAAGTATTAATTAAACCAGCTCGCAAAGGGACAGGAGTTATTGCTGGAGGACCAGCCCGAGCTGTGATTGAATTAGCAGGTTTAGCAGATGTTTATACAAAATCATTAGGATCAAATACCCCAATTAATATGATTTGTGCAACATTAGATGGTTTAAGTAATTTACGAACAATTGATCAAATTGCAAAATTACGTGGTAAAACCGCAGAAGAGTTACAAGGATAAGAGGACAGGACAATGAAATTAAACGGATTACAGTATACTGATGGAGCCCGTCATAGTAAGAAACGACTAGGACGAGGAACTTCATCAGGATTAGGAAAAACAGCCGGTAAAGGACATAAAGGGCAAAATGCCCGCACCGGTGGTGGTGTTCGCCCTGGATTTGAAGGGGGACAAACTCCTATCTTCCGTCGTTTACCAAAGGTTGGTTTTACTAATTTAACAACCAAAAAATATGTCTTATTAAACTTAAGTGATTTGGAAAAATTAGGATTAAATGAAATTAACCATCAAACATTAGTTGCCAAAAAAGTGCTAAAAAATGAAAAAGAATTAATTAAAATATTAGGTAATGGTACAATATCTAAGAGTATTAATGTTAAAGTAAACAAAGTTTCGCAAACTGCAAAAACAGCAATTGAAAAAGCTGGAGGAAAAGTGGAGGTAATATAGTGAAAACTAAAGCGAAAAAAAGAAAAATTACTCGCCGTAATCGCGAGGTTGAAATTGTTAAATCATCAAATTTTTTTGTTAAAAATAAAGATTTGATTAAACGAATTTGTTTTACTTTATTAATTTTAGTTTTAATTCGTTTAGGTAGTTATTTAACAGTCCCAGGCGTAAAAATTTCACCTGACTTTCAAGATTTATCAAACAATGATCAGTTCTTTAGTTTGATTTCAATGTTAGGAGGAGGAACGCTTGGAAAGTTTTCAATTTTAGCTTTAGGAGTATCACCATATATTACTGCTTCGATTATTGTGCAGTTATTATCAACCGATGTAATTCCGTCTTTATCACGCTGAGCAAAAAGTGGAGAACGTGGGCGGAAAAAAATAGATCGCTTAACAAAGTGATTAACAATTCCATTTGCAATTATGCAAGGAATTGCCACAATTTTTACTATGGCAAACCAAGGCATTATTTCTCCAAAATGAAATTCATCTGATTTTGGAACTGGAAGTACGATCTTTTATTATACATTAGTTCCAACAGCCTTAATTGCAGGAACAATGTTAATGCTTTGATTAGCAGAACAAATGACAATTAGAGGGATTGGTAATGGGGTATCATTAATTATTTTTGCTGGAATTGTTGCGCAATTACCAAATAATTTACAAACAACCTTTAAATTCTGAATTTCAGGACAAGAAGACATTAACTTATTATTTGATGGAATTTTAAAATTCTTAGTGTATGTTGTAATGTTCTTATTGGTTGTCTTATTTGTTGTAATGTTAAATGAATCAGAACGTAAATTGCCAATTCAGCAAACAGGAAGTGGTTTTGTATCCGGAAATGAAGAAACCCGCCCTTTCTTACCATTAAGAATTAATTCCGCTGGAGTTATTCCCGTAATTTTTGCCTCGGCATTAATTTCAGCCCCAATTACTGTTGCACAGATTATTAGTGTAAGTAATCCAAATAATGGTTTTGTGCAATTTACCAATAATTATTTATCGTTTAGTACATGACCAGGAATTATTATTTATGCAATTTTAACAATTTTATTTACTTTCTTATATTCGCAAGTACAAATGAATCCTGAAAAAATTGCTGAGAATTTTCAGAAGGCCGGAACCTTTATTCCTGGTGTCCGCCCTGGGAAAGAAACTGAAAAATACATTAAGGAAACAATTAACCGTTTAAGTATTCTGGGGTCAGTCTTTTTGGCGGCAATTGCAATTTTACCTTATGTGATTAGTAAATTAACAGCTTTACCAAGTGCATTAGCAATTGGAGGGACAGGGTTAATTATTATGGTATCAGTCGCATTAGAAACAATGCGTCAAGTTAAAGGGCGAATTATGCAACGAGCGTTTATTGATAAAAAGTCACAACAATTAACGGATGATACTAAAGATTCATATTTATGATAGAAAGCCAAAGGAAAGTTGATGCGAAATTTTATTTTGTTAGGAGCTCCTGGCAGTGGAAAAGGAACCCAATCAGACCATTTAGTCAAAAAGTTTGGTTTTACGCATATTTCAACCGGTAATATTATTCGCGATAATATTAAGCAAAACACACCATTAGGTATTTTATGTCAACAGTATGCTGACCAGGGAAAATTAGTTCTTGATGATATTATGATTCAAATGGTTGAAAATCATTTAGAAACAGTAACTGGTGATTTAATTTGAGATGGTTTTCCGCGCACAATTGCGCAAGCAAAAAAATTAGATCAATTATTGCAAAAACTAAATAGCAAGGTTGATCATACATTATATTTTGAAATTGATGAAGCAAAGTTAATCGAACGAATTACGGGGCGTTTAACTTGTCCAACTTGTGGACGAACATATCATAAAACAGCATTGCCGCCAAAAGTAGCATGAGTTTGTGATGATGATCAAACCCCATTAGTACAACGAAAAGATGATAATGAAGAAAAAATTAAAATTAGATTAGCGGCATATCATGCTGATACTGCACCGTTAATTGAATATTATTTAAATCAGCAAGTATTAACCGTTATTGATGCTGATATGGAAGGAAATGCTGTCTGAGACCAAATTATGGCAGTTTTAAAATAACGGGGATTGGAGGTAATAGATAAAATGGCTAAAACTGATTTATTGAAAGTACAAGGAACAATTTTAGAAGTATTGCCAAATACAATTTTTAAGGTGCAATTAGAAAATGGTGCAACTATTTTAGCTCACGTTTCGGGTAAAATCCGGATGAATTACATTCGCATTTTACCCGGCGATACAGTAGTTGTTGAAATGTCACCTTATGACTTAGAACGTGGGCGTATTGTTTTTAGACATAAATAAACAAAATAACAAAAATTTTGGTAAAGGAGAATACACGATGAAAGTAAGATCATCAGTTAAAAAAATCTGCGACAAATGTCGTGTAATTAGAAGAAAAGGGTGCGTGATGATAATTTGTTCACATCCAAAACATAAACAACGACAAGGTTAAAAAGGGAGGAAAAGAACATGGCACGTATTGGCGGAGTAGATATTCCAAATGATAAGCGCGTAGTAATTGCGTTAACATATATTTATGGAATTGGAAAACCACAATCACAACAAATTTTAAAAGAAGCAAAAATATCAGAAGATATTCGGGTGAAAGATTTATTAGAAGATGAATTAACAACAATTAGAAATGAAATTGCCAAATTAAAAACCGAAGGAGACTTACGACGCGAAGTTGCCTTGAATATTAAACGTTTAATGGAAATTGGTAGTTATCGTGGAATGCGTCATCGTAAAAGTTTGCCAGCACGCGGACAGTCGTCAAAGCAAAATGCACGAACAGTTAAAGGACCACGTAAAACAGTTGCTAATAAGAAAAAATAGTAGATAAGGAGAACAATTATGGCTGTTAGAAAAAAAACAAATAAGAAAAAAGTTAAAAAAAATGTCCTAAAAGGAATTGCACATATTCATTCAACTTTCAATAATACAATTGTTACCCTTTCTGATGAAGCGGGTAATGTCATTTCATGAGCGTCAGCAGGAGCAATGGGTTTTAAAGGAAGTAAGAAGTCAACTCCTTATGCTGCCCAAATGGTTGCTGAAGCAGCTGGAAAAGCAAGCCAAGAACACGGAATGAGTAGTGTTCAAGTTGAAGTAAAAGGGCCAGGCCCAGGGCGTGATGCTGCGGTACGGAGCATTCAAGCAATTGGATTAGAAATCACTTCAATTAAAGATGTAACGCCAATTCCTCACAATGGGGCACGTCCACCAAAAAGACCAAGAGGATAGGAGAAAGATTAGGCGATGAAACAATTTATTAGACCAGAATTTAAATTACAAGCAGAAGATAAAACCAATAATTACGGAAAATTTTTAGTTGAGCCGTTAGAACGAGGATTTGGTGTTACATTAGGAAATGCGATACGTCGAACATTACTATCAGCAACACCAGGAGCCGCTGTTTTTGCTGTTCGAATTAAAGGTGCCTCGCATGAATTTACTGCTATTCCCGGTGTTGTTGAACATGTTACAAAAATAATTTTAAATATTAAAAATTTAGTATTAAAAATTAATCGAGATATTATTCCAGATGGAGAGTCAGTAATTTTAAAAGTGGTTTCTTCAAAAGAAGGAGAAATTTACGCAAGAGATTTAGTTGTCCCAACTGGAGTAGAAGTTATTAATGGTGATTTATTATTAGCAACAATTGCTAAAGGTGGAGAATTAGACTTGGAGCTACATGCTCGTAATTCACGTGGGTATAAATCATTTACAGATAATAAAAAAGAAAAAAAATATGCTGATTTAATTGTAATTGATTCAAACTATTGTCCAATTCAGCGTGTGGCATATAATGTTGAACCAACAAAGGTTGGGAAAAATGCTGACTTAGAAAAATTAGAATTAGAAATTCAAACTGATAGTTCAATTACGCCAGTTAATGCTGTTACAATGGCAGCAAAAGTTATTATTGAGCATTTAGAATTATTTGTTAACTTGAATGAAACAATTAAAGCAACCCAAATTATTTCATCTGAAGCAGAAGCTGAAGAAGATGAAATAGATCGTAGCATTGATGAACTAGAGTTTACGCAGCGTTCACAAAATTGTTTAAAAAGAGCAAAAATTGATACTTTGCGTGATTTAGTTTCAAAATCAGAAGATCAAATTCAAGAAATTAGAAACTTAGGAAAAAAATCATTAACAGAAATTAAAGATAAAGTGGCCCAATTAGGTTTACACTTTCGACGTGATTAAGAGAGGTGAAAAAGGATGTCATACCAACAAAAAAGAGGGAAAAATACTGCATGAAGAAATGGCTTAATGCGTAATTTAGCAACCGAATTAATTATTAATGAACGGTTGGAAGTAACAGAAACACGCGCAAAAGAATTACGCCGTCATGTTGATAAATTAGTGTCACTAGGAAAACGACAAGATTTACATGCTCGTCGTCGTGCTGCTAGTTTTTTACGTGATATTGATGCAAATGAAAAGGAAACCGCATTACAAAAATTATTTAATGGCATTGCCAAAAAATATAAAACTCGTAATGGTGGTTATACACGCATTTTAAAATTAGATAATCGTAAAGGAGATAATGCTCTGATGGTGATTATTGAATTAGTCTAACCAAAAAACTAACTGTTGTGTCGTTAGTTTTTTTTCTTTTTATGATAAAATAAAACCTGAAAGGAATTTAACGATGATTACAATTAAAACAGACCAAGAAATTGAATATATGCGCAAAGCTTGTTTAACATTAAAACAAATTCATCAAGAATTAAAAGCGATGATTAAACCAGGAATAACAGGCGTAATGCTTAATCATCGCGCAGAAGAAATTATTCGAGCAAATAATTGCCAACCAAATTTTAAGGGTTTATATGGTTTTCCCGCTGCCATTTGTGTTTCTTTAAATGAAGTTTTAGTGCATGGAATTCCAAATCATACGCCATTTGTAGAAGGTGACCTTGTTTCTGTTGATGCAGGTTGTTCATATGAAGGTTATAATAGTGATGGTGCTTTTACTGTAATTGTTGGAAAACCTCGAACAGCAGAACATGTGAAGTTATTAACTGTCACTGAAACAGCATTAGCAAAAGCAACCGCAATTTTAAAACCAGTAGTACGAATTGGTGATATTGGTGAAACAATTCAAACATATGTTGAAGGAGAAGGTTTTTTCTTACCAACTGAATTTACTGGCCATGGAATTGGGCGTGAATTACATGAAGAACCAATGATTCCTAATGTTGGAACAGCGGGGGTAGGAATGCGCTTACAAGCTGGAATGACGATTTGTATTGAACCAATGGTTCAAATTGGGACTAAAGCAATTAAAATGTTAGATGATAATTGAACGCCAGTGTCAGCTTTACACTTATGTAGTGCACATTTTGAAGATACAATTTTAATTACTACGACTGGATATGAAGTTTTAACTTAATTGTTTTTAAAAATAATAATGGTGCCGAATGCTTAATAAGGTATTTGAACCATTTTTTAATTTTCTTGTTAATGAATTGAAAAATTGGTAATTATTGTGTACCATAAATTAGTAGGGCTTTATGTTTAACATGAAGGGAGATATTATGCGATTTAAACAAAGAAATTGAGTTTGAAAAATTAATATTTTTGGCAAACATATTAAAGCTGGAGCAGGAAAACGAAATCCGTTTGATTATGCCCGAGTTAAAAAAATGACACGAGAATTAATTAAAAAACAACGATTAGAAGCAAAAGCAAATAAAAATAATAACTATCAATTTTAAAAAAACATACTAAGAAAGTATGGTTTTTTAAATTATTTATTAAGTTGATAACTATTTTTAATTTTTTGATAAATCATTGTTTTGCAGTCTTTATCAAGAAATCCAATAAATGTAAAAACACCAACAAAATGATAACCAATACCTATTTTTTTCATTTAATTTTGCAAAAGTAATTAATTGGGTTTGACGTTCTAATTGTTTTTCTCCTAATTTTTGTTGTTTTGTCTGATCATTTGTGTCATTAAAATAATAAATATAATTTCAGTCATCGGACATATAATTTGCATATCCCTTTTAATTGCTAATTCTTTTTGTGCGAGAGAAACAATATTAGGAAATCAAACTTGTTGATAATGATTAATATTATAGCCACTTGCTAAAGTTAAAAGCTGATTTTCATCAGTAAATAAGGTGCTCAAGACAACAAAAATTGTTCGAAATATTATTTTATCATCAGTTGTAATTTATTTTTGTTGCAAAATTTTTTGTAATGTTTCATTTGTCATTTGATGAATCTTTCTTTTTAAATTTGTAAATTATTTTACTTTTCTAATATAATAATTATACTAAAAAGATATTAAAATGTTATAATTATGGCAAGAATTGATTGAGAGAGGGAATTAGAATGTTTTTATCATTTCTTATTGTAGCGCAAAATAATCAGACAAAATTAATGAAAACTTTACTATCAATTAAAGAACAAACAAGTGACGATTATGAAATTGTTTTAATTGATGATAATGGATTCCAACCAAAATCACCACTCTTAGAATTTATGAATGAATGCTTTTATAATATTGGTAAACAAATTCAAATAATTACAAATTTACGAAGTCAAGGATTTTCATATGGTATTAATACCGCTATTTCAATTGCACAAGGAGATTTTTTTATGATTGTTGATGAAGGACAGACAATTCATAAAACAGCAGTTGCAGTTTTAAAAGAAAAAGTTGAAACATATCAAGTTGAACATAAAAAAGTTGATATGCTTGAATTTCGTTTACATTATGCGAATTCAAAGGAAAAAAGCGAAATTTGAAATAAATGTAATGTTTTACTATCACCTAAAACTAATAAAGAAGTGTTAGCATATATTAATTACTCACTTTTTACAAAGATATTTCGTCGAAACCTTATTTTACAAAAAAATATTACATTACTTGATTATCGTCGTACCGATACTTTCTTTATTTATAACGCATTAGTTTATACTGGGGGATTTGTTGCAATTAAAGATGTGCTAGTTGATTATGAATTAGGAATTGTTAATTATAGTGTTTTTGATTTAATTAAACAATGAATTTATATTTTTAATTTATATCGTGATTTAAATTTATATCGTGAATATCAAGAAGAATTAGAATATGCTTTTATTCGCTTTTGCTTAGTAACATTTTTAGAAATTGTTAGTTTACAAAACAATAAAAGATTATCAATTAAAGCTATCCATAGTGCCGAAAATAAACTAGAACGTCGTTATAAAAGTTTTATGAAAAATAAATATCTTAAAAATGTAAAAGAACCACAATTTAAAATGATTGTTGCTGATATTAAAGGTTTTATTAAACATTGAAAACTAGAAAATACAAAATAAATAATGCAAGAGTTAGCAAACAATAAAAATTCAGCTGCTACTATGATGTCAAAACCAGAAGAAGAATATCAGCTTCATCAATTAGCGCGTCCAGTTCGTGTGATTTTTGTTCGTTTCTTCGATATTATTTTAGCGAGTTTAATTCCCTTAGTATTAACTTTAACGATGAAGTATTGAGATCAAGCTCGAACAATTTGAGCGCCTATTTTAGTTATTGCCGTTACTTTTGTTCTTTTCTTTCTTTATTTTGTTCTTATTCCTTATTTTTGAGATGGTAAAACAATTGGAAAATTTTGTTTTCAAATTAAATTAGTTACGAGTGAGGCAAAATTAAAATTAGCAGTTATTTTTACTCGTGAATTATTTATTACATTTTTACCTTGATTTGTTGTTTTATTGACAAATTTAAGTTTAAATTTAATTTTTGAAGTTAGTTTAAGTTATTTGTTTCGGACAACTAATAAAAATCCAATCGCATTAATTATTATTCGAACTATCACAACAATTTATTTTTTATGATACCTTGGTTTAATCTTTGGTTTAGTGTTAAATCCAAATCATCAAATTTTATTTGATCGTCATTTTCATTTATTTACTGTAAAGAAAAATCCAATTCCTAAAAAACAACCAATAGTACCAAAAGAATTAATAACAAGAAAAACAAAACATATTCATTTACAAGAAAACCAACCAGGAAATATTTCTGATGAAATTTTAAAAGAAATTGATGAATTATAGGGTAAAATGTAATTGTTTGTAAAGAAAGGTAGAATATCATGGTCAATGAATTTATTGAAAGTTTAAATCCAAATCAACGCGAAGCTGTTTTAATAATTACTGGACCAGTGCGAATTATTGCTGGAGCTGGAAGTGGCAAAACACGCGTTATTACTAACAAAATTGCATATTTAATTAAATATGCTAATTTGCAACCATGACGCATTTGTGCTGTTACATTTACTAATAAAGCTACTAATGAAATAAAAACCATTATTGTTGATATGATTGGAAATAGTGGTCAGCGTTGTATGATTGCAACTTATCATGCCCTATGTGTTCGTATTTTACGAGAAGATATTATTCATTTAAATTATGATCGTCATTTTAATATTATTGATATGGCAGACCAAGATGGTATCATTCGTAATATTTATAAAACATTACTTGTGAAATATGATGCACAAGAAGCAAAAATGGTGAAGAATTTTATTTCCAAATGAAAAAATGACTTTATTAGCCCTAATAGCGCAAAAGCATCAGCAAATGGCGATGAAGTGCGGTGAGCAGAAGTTTATGACACTTATGAAAAACGTTTACGAGAGATAAAAAGCGTTGATTTTAATGATTTAATTTTATTAACATATAAGTTATTTAAAAATAATGGGGAAGTATTGAAAAAATGACAAAATCGTTTTGATTATTTTTTAGTTGATGAATTTCAAGATACCAATGAATTGCAATTTGATATTATTAAATGATTAGTTGGTGACAATCACAATATTACTATTGTTGGGGACCCTGATCAAACAATTTATTCGTGACGAGGAGCAAAAATTAATTTAATTTTAAATTTTGATAAGTATTTTCCGCATACACAAACAATTTTTTTAAATGAAAACTATCGGTCAACACAAAGCATTTTATCATTAGCTAATAATTTGATTATTCATAATAAAAATCGCATTGAAAAAGATTTATTTACTATCAAAGTTTTAGGGCAATTACCAATTTTATATCACGGTGCTAATAGTAGTGATGAAAGTGATTTTATAGCTCGTAAAATTAAAACTTTAATTAAAGAAGAAAATTATGCTTATAATGATATTTTAATTTTATATCGCTCCAATTACTTATCGCGTGATTTAGAGGTGGCTCTTGCTGATTATGGTCTTTCATATCGTATTTTTGGTGCTTTTAAATTTTATGAACGAAAAGAAATTAAAGATGCGCTTGCTTTTTTAAAAATAATTATGAATAATGATCCTTTAGCCATTGAACGGATTTTGTTGTTAACGCCAAAAATTGGTCCAAAATCATTTGAACAAATTATGCAAATATTAAAAGAACAACAAATAATGTTTACAACATTATTAGATCAACATTTTGATTTATTGCCATTAAATCTTCAACATAGTTTAAATAAAGTGCGAGAAGCAATTGTCCTAGCATTAGCACAATTACCAACTGCTAAGTCAATTGAAAGTTTATTAGTTCTTCTATTAGATAAAACAGGTTATTTGAAGCGTTTACGAGATAACTATGAAGAAGAACGAGAAGAAAATATTTTAGAATTAATTGCGTCAGTTGTTAAATTTGATCAGCAAAATAAGGAATTAGAAGGAACAGAATTATTAAGTGAATATTTACAATTAATTTCATTACAAACTGATAGTGATAGTGATAGTGATAATTTAACTGATAATACTATTTCTTTAATGACAATTCATAATGCAAAAGGATTAGAAAAAAAGGTTGTTTTTATTGTTGGTTTAAATGAAGGAATCTTTCCAACAACACAAGCTATTAAAATGGGAACCGAACAATTAGAAGAAGAGCGCCGAACCTTATACGTTGCCATTACAAGAGCAGAAGAATTGTTGTTTATTAGTTATGCTGATGGTTATTCATATATTACGGGTAATGAACGCTTTGAATCACGATTTATTAAAGAGTTAGATAGCGATTTTTATGAAAAAGTTAATAGCGAAAGATTGTTTAGTAAGCCAAAGTCAATTACTATTTCTTATAGTAATCAAAGTGAAAAACAATCACGAGCTGCCTTTAATCTTAAAAAAAACATTGAGTCATCTTTTAAAACTAATCCATGAAAAGTAAATGATGCAGTTAGTCATGAATTATTTGGAATTGGAGTTGTTGTTAAAATCATTGCGCAAAATATCCAAATTGTTTTTCCGAGTCCTTATAATGTTAAGATTATTTCAGAAGATAGTCAAGCAATTAAAAAAGTGGAATAATAAAAGAAAATAACAATGCCAAATATTTGAAATTTTTATTTAAAAACATAAAAAATTGTTAAGGGATAATATACTTATTTTTGTTTTTTTGATATAATGAGTGAGTATATTTTAAAGGAGGAAATTTAATGGCATCATTTAAAGCTGTTATCGCTGATCTTGTTGGGATGCATGCACGTCCAGCGGCATTAATTGTAGGAGAAGCAGGAAAATACCAGTCAGATATTACTATTTTCTCAGGAGGAAAAAATGGTAACTTAAAATCAATCATGACTATTATTGCATTGGGAATTCATCAAGGTGCAGAAGTAGAAATTGTTGCAACTGGTTCTGATGAATACGCTGCAATTGCAGGGATTGAAAAAGTAATGAAGGATAACAAGGTTATTTAGGATAATTTTATTAAATATACAAAAATTAAAAAATAATAGATTTATCTATTATTTTTTTGTATATTTTTGTTACTTGTTTCTTTCTTAGTATTTTAAGGGAAAATTATTATATAATAATGAGGAGGTTTATGAAATGGTAATTCTTGCAATTGAGACAAGCTGTGACGAAACTAGTATTGCTATTTTTAAGAATGGAAAAATTTTAGCAAATATTATTTCATCACAAATTAAAGAACATACAAAGTACGGCGGAGTTGTGCCAGAACTTGCTTCGCGGTTACATTTAAAAAACTTTTCTTATGTTCTACTTGAAGCTTTGCAAAAAGCTAATATTCATATAACAGAATTACAATACATTGCATACACAGCAAAACCAGGTTTAATTGGAGCACTACATATTGGGAAAACAATAGCAGAAACATTGTCTAATTATTTAGAAATTCCAATTTTACCTTTAAACCATTTATATGGTCATATCTATGCTAGTGCAATCGATAATGATTTTTTATTTCCTCTTTTAGCAGCGCTAGTTAGTGGCGGTCATACTCAGTTAATATTAATGAAAAAACATTTGAATTTTGAAATTTTAGGATCAACATTGGATGATGCAATTGGTGAATGTTATGATAAGGTTGCTCGAATGTTGGACTTAGGGTATCCGGGCGGGCCTGTTATTGATAAGCTCGCAGCGACAGGGACAACAACACAATATAACTTACCATTACCATTAAATGATCAAAGTTATAATTTCTCTTTTAGCGGATTAAAATCAGCTGTGGCTAATTTAATTGCAAAAGAACAACGTAATACTAAAATTAACTTGTCTAATTTTTGTGCGACATTTCAAAAAACATGTGTTGATATTATTATGCGAAAAACAAAATTAGCAATTCAAAATTTTCAACCGCAAATGGTTACGTTAGTCGGTGGAGTTTCAGCTAATAGCGCATTACGAGCAGCAATTTTAAATTTAGCAACACCAAATTTAAAAATAGTTATTCCAAAATTAGAATATTGTACGGATAATGCTGCAATGATTGCTCGGTTAGCAGCGCAAGAAATACTGGAAAATAACATAAAAGGAGATTAGATAAAATGGCATCATTTTTATTAAAATTAGAAACATTCGATTCAAATAATTTTACTAAAAAAGAAAATGAAATTATTAAATATATTAAAGAAAATATGAAAGAAATAACAACAATGAATATTGAAGTTTTAGCGCAGTAAGTAAATACTGGTTATAGTGCAATATATGGTTTGTTACGAAAAATGCAAATTAATGGTTATTGAGACTTTTTAATTGCGATTGCTGCTGATATTGAAATTAAATCATTAGATTTTTAAAATATGGAGAGTCTAATGAAGAAAACATATTTTGATATTCTTAATCAAAATGATATGATGATTAATAATGAAAAGATGAATCAAACAATTAATGGAATGGCAACACTTTTTAGGACACTTTTTATATAGACATTTGTTTTCTAAAAGTAACTGGAGATAAATAATTTAAACTGCCATGAATTCGAATATTGTTATATCAATGCACAAAATCAAAAAGTTCGTATTTTAATTGTGTTAAATTTTTAAATTTTTTACCCTTAATAAATTCAGTTTTAAAAGTTTTGTAAGTTGTTTCAGCCACAGCATTATCATAAGGGCAGCCTTTATTGCTTAATGATCTTTTAATATTAAATATTAAAAGTTATTAAAATTTCATCAATGATTTTATTTTTAAACTCATTACCACGATCAGTATGAAATAGAGTTATTTGATTTAATGGTCGTGTTATTTTATGAAAAGCTTGTTGGACCAGTTCGGCCGTTTTATTCGGCCCAGCACTATAACCAATTATTTCACGATTAAACAAGTCAATTAATAAACAAATATAATGTCATTTAGCGCCAACTTGAACATATGTTAAATCACTAACAATAACTTCATTAGGTTTTTTGTTGTTAAATTGACGATTTAAAATATTATTAATTTGGTCATTATTGACTGTTGTTTTATGATTATGATATTTTAATTTGGTGTATTTAGAAACCAAATTATTTTTGATCATAAAGAATCTGATTTTTCGCCGCGATAAGATGATATCTTTTCTGTTTAAAATAACTTTAATTTTGCGAGCCCCATAAATTTTGCGGCTTTTATTAAAGGCACTGATAATTTCTTGTTCATAATTATTAACTTGCTTGTTAATACATTTATTAGTTTTATAATAATATGGATAGGCCACAATTATTAGGGCCATAATTATATAGACTTCAAAATTAGATAAAATTATTAAGAAAGAAGGAATATAAAAATGGGAAATAAAACTTCATACTCTGAAGAATTTAAAAAACAAATTGTCATGCTATATAAAAATGGTAAAAGTGTTATTAATCTAGGGCAAGAATATAATTTACCAAAACCAACTATTTATAGTTGAGTTAAAAATTATAATAATTATGGTTCATTTAAAGCAAAAGACAATCGCACACTAGAAGAAAATGAAATAATAACTTTACGAAAAGAACTTAAAGACTTGAAAATGGAAAATGACATTTTAAAGCAAGCCGCACTGATAATGGCCAAAAAATAACAATAATTAATAACAACAAAACAAAATATTCAGTAAGAAAAATATGTAAGATTTTGGGTTTATCAAAATCAACGTATTATTATCAAACTAATAAATGTATTAACAAGCAAGTTAATAATTATGAACAAGAAATTATCAGTGCCTTTAATAAAAGTCGCAAAATTTATGGGGCTCGCAAAATTAAAGTTATTTTAAACAGAAAAGATATCATCTTATCGCGGCGAAAAATCAGATTCTTTATGATCAAAAATAATTTGGTTTCTAAATACACCAAATTAAAATATCATAATCATAAAACAACAGTCAATAATGACCAAATTAATAATATTTTAAATCGTCAATTTAACAACAAAAAACCTAATGAAGTTATTGTTAGTGATTTAACATATGTTCAAGTTGGCGCTAAATGACATTATATTTGTTTATTAATTGACTTGTTTAATCGTGAAATAATTGGTTATAGTGCTGGGTCGAATAAAACAGCCGAACTGGTCCAACAAGCTTTTCATAAAATAACACGACCATTAAATCAAATAACTCTATTTCATACTGATCGTGGTAATGAGTTTAAAAATAAAATCATTGATGAAATTTTAATAACTTTTAATATTAAAAGATCATTAAGCAATAAAGGCTGCCCTTATGATAATGCTGTGGCTGAAACAACTTACAAAACTTTTAAAACTGAATTTATTAAGGGTAAAAAATTTAAAAATTTAACACAATTAAAATACGAACTTTTTTATTTTGTGCATTGATATAACAATATTCGAATTCATGGCAGTTTAAATTATTTATCTACAGTTACTTTTAGAAAACAAATGTATATATAAAAAGTGTCCTAAAAAGTGTTGCCATTCCATTCGTTTATGTTTTATCCGATGAAATTTATAAACTACTTTTGAGAAAAATCCCATGCATAACACCTTTTTCCTTTTTTTTAACAATTATATAAAATTATATTATAATTACCAAGAGAAAAGAGGTGTTATTTATGAAATTTGCATTGTTTTTAGCAACAGGTTTTGAAGAAGGCGAAGCAATTATTACAACTGATGTGTTACGACGAGGAGGCATTAAGCTAGAATTAATTAGTATTACTAAAGCATTAGAAGTTGTTTCATCACATGATGTTACGATTAAAGCTGATAAATTAATTGAAGATATTAAATATGAAGATTATGATGGTTTCATTTTACCGGGTGGTCGAATTGGTGTTGATAATCTTGCAAAAAATGAGATGTTAAAAGATTGGTTATTAAAAGCCAACAATGATCAAAAAACAATTGCCGCAGTTTGTGCAGCGCCCCAAATTTTAGGGCATTTAGGAATTTTAGACAATAAAGAAGCAACAAGTTATCCGGGATGTACCGAAGGGATGGAAAAGGCAATTTATAATGATGAAATGGCCGCTATTACTGATGGTCACATTATTACTGGGGTCTCAGTTGGTTCAACCATGAATTTTGCTTTAGCAATTGCTGATCAAGTTTTAGGAGCAGAAAAAGTAATGAAGCTTCAAAATGAATTAGTAATTCGTGATTAATTTAGTTATGTTAAATGTTTGCATAATAAATTTTAAAAGAGTAAAATTAATATACCTCAAATGAGCACATTAATTTTGTATAAATTTTTTAGCAACTCTTAAAAGTCATTCTGATAAATTTTCTTAATCCTTTGTTTAGATAAAAAAGAGTTTAAAATTTTAGTTGAGGTAGATATATTACTTTGTTATATTTAAATAACAATACGGTTTTTTAACTATAATTTAAATGAATATTAAGTTTATATTTTGTTTTATTTAAAACTGAACTACAATAAGGAGAAAAGAAAATGAAAAAGTTACTAGCATTTTTAGAAACTATTTCATTAGTTGGGTCAAATTCTGCTTTGATGACAGCATGTAATAGTAAAAAGAAGATGCAAATCTTGAAAATATTAAGCGAGAATTGTCACAATATGTTGAAACACCATTTTTGTTTTATCATCAAATGCAACAAGTGAACAGTTCGCAGCAATGTTAAGTAGTCGTCTTAATTTAGTCAGTTATAAATTAACTGTTAAAAATGATGCAACATTTGTGCAACCAAAAATTATTGATAATAATCATTCAGATGAAAAAATAGTACAAGCTAATATGTCAACTATTTTACAACAACAAGACCCTAAAAAATGTTTAGATGTTGTTAATGGAACTGCTAGTGTTAGTATTTTAAAAAAAAGATAAAGAAGAATTCAATGTTAAAATTCAATGAGTTACAAATGAGTTAATTCTTTTAAAAAATACTGTCAATAAAATTGACAATATGAGTGATAAATTACAAAATATTAATTTACCATTACCACCATTAGTAAAAGGAGTAAATATAACTTTTGCTGATTTATATACTTTTATTGGCTTATTGCCTTTACCAGAGAAAGAAATTATGGAGATTGATTTAACTAAAATTAATGAACCAAATTTTATTGAAAAATTTTTTAATTTTGTAGAAAACTCTTGATGAAATAAAAAAAATCATCAATATGATAACTTTAAAAGAAAATTATATAAACTTTTAATATTGTTATTTAACTTTTTTATACGTTAAAATATAATACCGATGATTGTTGGTTTGGCGTTAAACCTTTATGCTGGTATTTTCATTTTCAGAGATTTAAATAATTTTGAATGTTCGTGAAACCTAAGCCATGATAATGAATTAAGGATTCTTTAAGATTTGATTGTAATTTACTAATTTTATTTAACTTCCGATAACTATCATCATGATTTGTACTAGTTTTAGTTGCTAATAAAATAGAATTTGTTTGTTTTGCTACTAATAAATATAATGGTTGCATGTCAGAAATAATAATTGAATTTTCTTTGATTAATTGTTTATTAATATTTTCAATAATTCACTGTTTTTGTAATCGTTTTGTGTTGGTTGATTTAACATAAATATTATTATTGCTATCAACAGCCATTTGAATACAACATTTAGTGTTGGTTGAAAATGAATCAAGATGAATTTTTCTTTTATCAAATTTATCTTTAAAATTACCTTTGTGGATTTCTTTAATAAATGTTTCATCGATTTTAATTTGGCCATTTAACTTTTTAAATTTTAATTGGGTATTTTCTAATTGTTTTGATTTCATTATTTTTTGGCGATTATATTTATATCAAGCGGTTTTCGGTGATGTTTTAATAAAGTGGGAAATCATTTTACTAGATTGCCCTAATAATGAAATTTGAATCAATAAATTTCACTGTTCATAATTTAAATGACTTCAATACGTAAAATGATCACGAAAAGCATCAAAACTAGCACGACATTTTTTGCATAAATATTTTTGTTTTCCTTCAGGATTATGACCATTTTTAACACAATAAAAAGATTGACAATTAGGACATTTAATACCTTTATCCCTAAATTTTTGGTCAATTTCATTTAAGCGTTTTTGTTTTTTAATTAATTCTGCTTCTTTTTTGACTTTTTCATGAAATTCTAAAAATTGATCATCTGTTAAACTATTTATTAATTCTTCAATTATTTTTTCCATTAATTATTCACCTCTTATATTAAAAATATACCTAATTTTAGGTATATTTTATAAATATCAAGAGTTTTCTACAAAATTAAAGAAAAATATTGTAAATGTTTTCATGCATCGTGTTCATGCTCTGTCATTTTAATATTTCCTTTATATCTATAATTTTTATTAGCAACTGGTGATTGTAAAACATATTTTAAATTAAATAGGTATTTGCATAAAACTTTTAAACCACCGATAAATTTAGGTGTAGATAGTGGGTTTATTATTTTTAATCCCTTATGAAGTTGATAATCTTCAATTATTACAAGAACTTTATTTAAATAAGAACAAGTTTGCTTTTGAAAGTTGTTTAATATTTAATATTAAATAGATATTATTTATTGCTTATTCTTCGTTTTTAGAATGAAAAGTAATATTATTAATTATTTTCTGTTGCAAAACATTATAAATAATAATACCAGTTTGCCCACTTCCAGCAGGGTCAATTGCAATAATATATTTTAATTTATTTAGTTTATTTTTTTGTCAATTTGTAATATTTTTCATCCATCGGAAGCCAAATCTAAAATATCGTTAATTTTGTAATGCTGCATATAAGAAGCAATTACATCTCATTTGTTTTTAAATAAATTTAAGTACATTTTTGTTCATTATAAACATTGCAAATCATAATGATTTTTATTATGAGAAATACGACAATTAACAAGGTTACAATTAATTCAATCAAATGAAGTTGTTATTTCATTTCAAGTTTTATTAATATACAAACTTTTATATTATGTCATTATAATAATCCTTTCATTAATTAGTTTTGACTAATGCTCAATATTAATCAGTTACTTCATCTACTGAAACTGGATAAGCTCGTATCATTAATTATTGTAATTTACTTTCAATTTTTTTATTTCATTTTTTCATCAAATATTTTCCTTTCTGTAAAAAAATAATATTTTTTTATTGGTTAATATTTTGATATTTAGTAAATAATGTATTTTGTATTTTAGTATTTATTTAATTCGCCGCCCGCTTCACTTTTTTTTTGGGGGGGTGAGCGGGGGCGGTAGGATATTTAGACAGAGTTTATCCCCCTACGGAAATAAACAAAAAAAGTTTACCCAGTTATTAATTACGTTTCATCCACCCCTAGACAACTTTATATAAAGAAAATAACCTTTTGGAGCTCCAACCCTCTTGTTTTTTAGTGTCCGATATTGTTTTTTCGGTTTAACAGCACTCTTTTTATGAAAACAAGCCAAAAAAAACGCGCTCTGACATTTCGCGAGTGATTAATCTTGACGAGAATTAAAGAAATAAATAGGAATAAATCCATTCGCTTTCACACTTTCTTTAAGGCTTCGTGCCATAGATGAGTTATCCATCTTTAAGCATCAAAATATTAAGTTTTAAGCGTTGAATTATTCATCGGATAATACTTTTATTGAAAGGAAATTTATAAAAATATCATTTATTTTGTGTAGGGAAAACAGAATAACATCTGTTTTTATGATAAAAATTCTAAATTTAAAGATACTATCCGATGAATAATGCAAATAAATTTATTTTTTTAATAGAAAAATAAAAAAACAATCTCACAAGAATTGTTTTTTGCCGGTTCATCGTACGGGGCCGCCTGATTAAATTTTTATTTGTGATCGTCATAAGCAAGAATTAATATAAGGAAAAAAGCAGTTTATGCTTTTTTTAATTTTTAATAAAAAGAATTGACTTTTGTGTCAAACCAATATAAAATCTATAAGTGTATATTGTGAAAAGTGAGGTTAATAATTAATGGCATTAAAAGAAAAAGAATTTGGGCATTACGCTAAAAGAATTGATTACACAAAAGTAAGCGGGAATTTAGATTTACCAAACTTAATTGAAATTCAAACTGAAACATATGATTGATTCAAGAAAACAGGTATTAGCGAAGTGTTCGGGGAGGTATTTCCGATTGTTGGACATGAAGGAAATATCGTTTTAGAGATGTTAGATTGAGAATTTAGAGAGCCACGAAGAACAATTTCTCAAGCAAAAGATGAGTCAAAAATCTTTGAAGCACCAATTTATTCAAATTTAAAATTAACAATTAATTCAAAAGATTTAGAAGTTGAAAAAGCAATTGTTAAGGGAGAACCCGAATTAATTAAAGCTTGAATTGAAGAGCGTGTTGGGCATATGATTACAATTTTAAAAAAATCAACTGATGTTATTTATTATGATATTCATTCTGGCGATGAAACAGCAACATGTACAGTAACAATTAAAGAAAAATTAGATGATAAACTAATTATTGATATTACAATTGAAAAAGAAGGCGAAGTCTTTTTTGGTGATTTTCCACTAATGACAGGAAAAGGAACTTTTATTGTTAATGGTTCAGAAAAAGTCGTTGTTTCACAATTAGTTCGATCACCAGGAACATATTATAAAATTGATTTAAATCGTAAAAATGGAGAAAATGTTTACTATGTTGATTTAATTCCATCACGAGGGACATGGTTAGAGTTTGAATCAGATCATAAAAAAATTAAAGTTGGAAAAGAAGAAAAATTTGAGAATGTTTTTTATGTAAAAATAGATAAATCTAGAAAAGTGTCGGTTGCTAATTTCTTAACGGCGTTAGGAATTATTAAAGAAGATGCCCTAGAAATTTTTGGCGATAATAAATTAGTAAAAATCACCTATGAATTAGATCGATACACAGGTGATATTTCATATGACCAAAGTATTGCTGTTCAAGAAATTTATAAAAAAATTCGTTCAGGAGAAACAGCAACCCCAGATGGTGCGACAAAATATTTATATGGATTATTATTTGATAAACGTAAATATGATTTAACCAAAGCAGGACGTTTTAAATTAATTCAAAAATTATCAGTTGAAAATCGAATTTATAACAAAATATTAGCTGAAGACATTAAAGGTGTAAATGGTAAAGTTGTTTTTACCGAAGGAACGTTAATGGATAAAGAAGCCATTAACAAGTTAAAAGGAATTTTAAAAGCAGGAGCTTGTTTACAAGAAGTTAAATTTAGTGATGAAATTATTTGTTCTAATAAAATCCAAAAAATTAAAGTGTATGTTGATAATGAAGTTCGTTCACGTGTAGCAAATATTATTGGGATTGATCCTAATGCGACTGATGAATATGTAACAGTGCCCGATGTTTTGGCGACATTTTCATATTTATTAAATTTAACAGATGGAATTGGGGAAGTTGATGATATTGACCACTTAGGAAATCGTCGTGTTCGAACAATTGGGGAATTATTACAAAATCAATTTCGAATTGGCTTACTAAGAATTGAAAAAAATGTTAAAGAAAAAATGTCAACTTCAAATTTATTTAAAATGAAACCTTTAAATATTATTAATAATAAACCATTATCAGCAATTATTGGTGAATTTTTCAATTTATCACAATTATCACAATTTATGGATCAGACAAATCCTTTAGCTGAATTAACAAATAAACGTCGATTAACAGCCCTAGGACCAGGAGGATTATCAAGAGAACGCGCTGGGTTAGAGGTCCGAGATGTTCACTACTCACATTATGGCCGTATTTGTCCAATTGAGACCCCAGAAGGGCCTAATATTGGGTTAATTAATAACTTAGCAACATATGCCAAAATTAATTCATATGGATTTATTGAAACACCATATCGTCGTGTTATTGGTTACAAAGTTACAATGGAAAATGATTATTTAACAGCTGATGAAGAAAAAAAATATGTTGTTGCACAAGCTAATATTTGCTTAAGTGATAAGGGTGAAATTTTAGATGAACAAGTGGTTGCACGTTTCCAAGGAGAAAATATTATTGCTGGACGAAATGATGTTGACTATGTTGATGTTTCACCAAAACAAATTGTTTCAATTGCAACAAGTTGTATTCCATTTTTAGAAAATGATGATGCCAATCGCGCTTTAATGGGCGCTAATATGCAACGACAAGCAATTCCTTTAATTGCGCCAAATTCACCATATGTAGGAACAGGAGTTGAATATGCTGCTGCTCGTGACTCGGGATTAGCAATTGTTTCACAATATGATGGAACTGTTGATTTTGTTGATGCAACAAGAATTGTTTTAAAAACAAAAGAAGGGTTAAAAAATTATAATTTAGACACTTTTGTTCGTAGTAACCAAGGAACGTCATTAACTCATGTGCCATTAGTGCGTCAAGGACAAAAAGTTGAAAAAGGACAAGTTTTAGCTGATGGGCCATCAATTGATAAAGGAGAACTAGCATTAGGGCAAAATGTAGTAGTTGCTTTTACAACATGAAATGGTTACAACTATGAAGATGCGATTATTGTTTCAGAACGGTTAGTATCAGAAGATGTTTTTACATCAATCCATATTGAAGAATATACAATTGAACGTCGTCAAACAAAACAAGGACCAGAAGAAATTACTCGTGATATTCCTAATATTTCTGAAAATGCACGAAAATTTTTAGATGATGATGGATTAGTTATTATTGGGACAGAAGTTAAGCCCGGTGATATTTTAGTTGGAAAAGTAACACCAAAAGGACAAACCCAATTATCACCAGAAGATAAATTATTACAAGCAATTTTTGGTGAAAAATCAAAAAATGTTAAAGATAATTCATTACGAGTTCCAAATGGTGGTGAAGGAATTATTCAAGTAATTAAACGCTTTCCACGAGAAAAATATGAATTATCAGCTGATGTTTTAGAAGTTATTAAAGTTTATATTGTTCAAAAACGAAAAATCCAAGAAGGAGATAAAATGGCTGGTCGTCATGGAAACAAAGGGGTTATTTCGAAAATTTTACCGTTGGAAGATATGCCACATATCGAAGATGGAACACCAATTGATATTATGTTAAATCCATTAGGGGTACCATCACGGATGAATATTGGACAGGTGTTAGAAATTCATTTAGGAATGGCAGCGAAAAAGTTGGGACAAAAAATTTCAACTCCTGTTTTTGATGGAATGACAAATGAAGAATTAATTGAAATTATGGATAAAGCAGGAATGAAAAACTTTGGGAAAGAAGTTTTAATTGACGGTCAAACAGGTGAAAAATTTGATAATCCAGTTTCGGTAGGAGTAATGTATATGTTGAAATTATCACACATGGTTGATGATAAATTACATGCAAGAAATGTTGGACCATATTCATTAATTACGCAACAACCATTAGGAGGAAAAGCTCAAAATGGGGGACAGCGTTTTGGAGAAATGGAAGTATGAGCGTTAGAAGCTTATGGTGCAGCTCATACATTACGCGAAATTTTAACAATTAAGTCTGATGATATTAAAGGAAGAACACGTGCTTATGAATCAATTGTTAAAGATAAAAAGATTCCAGAACCAGGAATTCCAGAATCATTTAATGTGCTAACCCGTGAAATTCAAGGGTTAGGATTTAATATTCATATGATTGATGAAAAAGGAAACATTAAGAATATTAAGAGTTATGATGAAACAGATTATGTTGATGAAGACTTATTAACAGATAGTGATGAATTTGAAGATGAATTTGATATTGATAACTTTATTTTAAGTACTAATCGTGAGCCACAAAAAAATAATAATTTAGACGAATTTGTTAAAGTTGAAGATAGTTTTGACTTGGTAGATAATTTAAACGATGATGAGTTAGATGACATTGATGATGAACTTGATGAAATTAATGATCAATATGAATTAGATTAAGGGGGAAGAAAAAATGATTGAAAATAATGAAAAAAATAATCGTATGATTAAAATCGGCTTAGCGAACCCTGATGATATTCGTAGTTGATCATATGGGGAAGTAAAAAAACCAGAAACAATTAATTATAAAACATTAAAACCAGAACGCGATGGATTATTTGATGAAAAGATTTTTGGCCCAACCAAAAATTTTGAATGTGCTTGTGGGAAGTACAAAAAATCAAAAAATAAGGGAAAAATTTGTGAACGTTGTGGAGTAGAAATTACTGAAGCGATTGTTCGTCGTGAACGAATGGGACATATTGAATTAGAAGAACCAGTAACACATATTTGAATGTTAAAAGCAGCACCAAGTCGGATTGCTTTAATTTTAGATATGAAAACAAAAGAACTTGAAGAAGTTGTTTACTTTGTTTCATATATTGTATTAGATGCTGGTGATGCAAAATCATTAAAACAAAAAATGGTATTAGATTTAGGAAATGCTAAAACATCAGCGCAAACACGTCAACGATTAACAAAGACATTGCGTGAAATTTTAGATACGCTAGAACCTAACACAATTGCTTATGAAGTGGGAGAAACAATGATTGAAGATTTAAAAAATACTTCATTGCCATTTTCAATGGACGAATGTGCTCAGTTCATTAATTGTCATACTAATGCACGATTTGGAATTGGAGCAGAAGCTGTTGAAGCATTATTAAAAAATCTAAACATTGATGATGAAATTAAAAAAATTAAGCAAGATTTAAAAGATAAAAAAACACAATTAGATCAAAATAAATTAATCAAACGTTTAGAAGTCTTAGATTCATTAAAAAAATCATGTTCACGACCAGAATGAATGATCTTACGAGCAGTGCCAGTCATTCCACCAGATATTCGTCCAATTATTCAATTAGATGGTGGTCGTTTTACAACATCAGAAATTAATGATTTATATCGTCGAATTATTATTCGAAATGAACGATTAAAAAAAGTTAAAGCAATGGGAGCACCAAGTGTTATTGTTAATAATGAAAAAAGGATGCTACAAGAAGCCGTTGATGCTTTATTAGATAATGAACGTAAGGCGCGACCAGTAACTGGAAAAGATAAACGTCCATTAAAATCATTAACAAGTATTTTAAAAGGAAAACAAGGTCGTTTCCGTCAAAACTTACTAGGAAAACGAGTTGACTATTCAGGGCGGTCAGTTATTGCAATTGGACCTGACTTAAAAATGTATCAATGTGGGTTGCCGCGTGATATGGCCATTACATTATTTAAACCATTTGTTATTAGCAAATTAATCAAAGATGGTTTAGCAGCAAATATTAAAGTTGCGGAAAAATTAATTTTAAATCAAGATGATAAAGTATGAGAAGTTTTAGAAGAAGTTATTAAGACTCGTCCAGTGTTATTAAACCGCGCGCCAACGTTACACCGATTAGGAATTCAAGCATTTGAACCAAAATTAGTCAAAGGAAAAGCAATTAGATTACATCCATTAGTAACAACTGCTTTTAATGCTGACTTTGATGGTGACCAAATGGCGGTTCATGTACCAATTACAGAAGAAGCAGTTGCTGAAGCACGAAGTTTAATGTTAGGAAGTCGAAATATTTTAGGGCCAAAAGATGGTAAACCAATTGTTACACCAACCCAAGACATGGTGTTAGGGAATTATTATTTAACATATGAAGAAAAAGGACAATTAGGGGAAGGAACAATCTTTAAAGATTTAAATGAAGCTGTTATTGCATATGAAACCGGAGCTGTTGCCTTACATGCTTTAGTTGCTATTCCTGTTGTTGGTTTTGTAAATAAAAAATTCAAACCAGAACAAATGAAAGATTATATTATTACAACCCCAGGAAAAATTATTTTTAATCAAATTTTTAAAGAAGAGTTTCCATACTTAAATGAACCAAATGTTGAAAATTTAACAGCATTACTAGCTAGCTCATTAATTAAAGACAATGTTAATTTAGTTGAATATTTAGCGAGTTGAAAAGTTAATCCACCATTTAAGAAAAAAGATTTATCAAATATTATTGATCGCTACTTTAAACAATATGGAGCTAATAAGACTGCCGAAATGTTAGATAACATGAAAAATCTTGGTTTCAAATATTCAGGGAAATCAGGGGTAACAGTATCAGCGGGCGATGTTAAAGTTTACGACAAAAAACAAGAAGAATTTAAAGCGGCAGATCAAAAGGTAAAAGAAATTAATGATTACTTTAAAATGGGAATGTTGACAAGCCGTGAAAAACAACACCGCATTATTAGTGTATGATCAAAAGTTAAAGATAACATTCAAACTGAATTAGAACATGTTTTACGTGAAGACCCAAAAAATCCAATCTTTATGATGGCGGATTCAGGAGCGCGGGGAAATGTTTCAAACTTTACCCAATTAGTTGGGATGCGGGGGTTAATGAATAATCCAAAAGGAGACATTATTGAATTACCAATTAAGTCTTCGTTCCGTGAAGGTTTAACAGTGTCAGAATTCTTTATTTCAACCCATGGGGCACGAAAAGGTATGGCTGATGTTGCTTTAAAAACAGCTGACTCGGGATATTTAACAAGACGATTAGTTGATGTTTCACAAGAAATTATTATTACAATGAAAAATTGTAATGCTCGTCGTGGTTTTGTTGTATCAGACATTATTGATCAAAAACATGCTAACATTATTGTGCCATTATTTGACCGTTTAGTTGGTCGCTATAATTTAAAAGATATTAAATTAAAAAATGGTGAAGTTATTGCTGCTAATACATTATTGACTGAAGAAGATAGTCGAAAAATTGTTGATAATGATATTAAGGAAGTTATTATCCGTTCTGTTTTAACTTGTGAAGCAGAAAAAGGTGTTTGTCAACGTTGTTATGGGAAAAATCTTGCTACAGGAATGGAAGTTGAAATTGGTGAGGCAGTTGGAACAATTGCCGCACAATCAATTGGTGAACCAGGAACACAGTTAACAATGCGAACATTCCATACTGGTGGTGTTGCTGGGGGAACTGATATTACTCAAGGGCTACCACGGATTAAAGAATTATTAGATGTAACCACACCAAAAGGATCAATTGCTGTTATTTCTGAAATTGATGGAAAAATTAGCGATATTCGTGATGAAGGTGGAATTCATACCATTTATGTTAAATCAGATAGTGATGAACGAAAATATAAAACGCAATATAATGCTGTTTTAAGAGTTAAAGTTGGTGACAAAGTTTTTCGTGGTCAAAAATTGACGGAAGGTTCAATTAATATTAAAGAATTATTAGAAGTTGCCAAAATTGAAGATGTTCATAATTATATTTTAAAAGAAGTACAACGAGTTTATCGTTTACAAGGAATTGAAATTTCTGATAAATATATTGAAATTATTATTAAACAAATGTTAAATAAAGTTAAAATTATTGATGCTGGTGATACTGAATTATTACCAGGAGAAATTGTAACAATTAAACGCTATCGTAATGAAACAATTAACGCTGTTCGTTCAATGAAAAAGCCGCCAACAGCAAAACGTGTTATTTTTGGAATTAAAAAAGCGCCATTAGAATCTGAATCATTCTTATCATCGGCGTCATTCCAAGATACAACACGAGTATTGGTTAAAGCAATTATTAAAGGCAAAGTTGATTGTTTAGAAGGTTTAAAAGAAAACATTATGTTAGGACATTTAATTCCGGCTGGAACAGGATTAAAAAAACCCAAAGATATTATTACGGCTGGAATTGTAGCAAAATCTGAAGAATACTAAAAAGACCCAATGGTCTTTTTTTCTTGGGAATATTGAGAATAAATCTCTTTAATTTTGTAGAAAACTCTTGATATTTATAAAATATACCTAAAATTAGGTATATTTTTAATATAAGAGGTGAATAATTAATGGAAAAAATAATTGAAGAATTAATAAATAGTTTAACAGATGATTAATTTTTAGAATTTCATGAAAAAGTCAAAAAAGAAGCAGAATTAATTAAAAAACAAAAACGCTTAAATGAAATTGATCAAAAATTTAGGGATAAAGGTATTAAATGTCCTAATTGTCAATCTTTTTATTGTGTTAAAAATGGTCATAATCCTGAAGAAAAACAAAAATATTTATGCAAAAAATGTCGTGCTAGTTTTGATGCTTTTCGTGATCATTTTACGTATTGAAGTCATTTAAATTATGAACTGGATAGGCTACAATTATTAGGACCATAATTATATATACTTCAAAATTAGATAAAATTATTAAGAAAGAAGGAATATAAAAATGGGAAATAAAACTTCATACTCTGAAGAATTTAAAAAACAAATTGTCATGCTATATAAAAATGGTAAAAGTGTTATTAATCTAGGGCCGAATAAAACAGCCGAACTGGTCCAATAAGCTTTTCATAAAATAACACGACCATTAAATCAAATAACTCTATTTCATACTGATCGTGGTAATGAGTTTAAAAATAAAATCATTGATGAAATTTTAATAACTTTTAATATTAAAAGATCATTAAGCAATAAAGGCTGCCCTTATGATAATGCTGTGGCTGAAACAACTTACAAAACTTTTAAAACTGAATTTATTAAGGGTAAAAAATTTAAAAATTTAACACAATTAAAATACGAAATTTTTGATTTTGTGCATTGATATAACAATATTCGAATTCATGGCAGTTTAAATTATTTATCTCCAGTTACTTTTATAAAACAAATGTCTATATAAAAAGTGTCCTAAAAAGTGTTGCCATTCCAAACAGTGAAATTTATTGATTCAAATTTCATTATTAGGCCAATCTAGTAAAATTATTTCCCGCTTTATTAAAACATCACCGAAAACCGCTTGATATAATCGCCAAAAAATAATGAAATCAAAACAATTAGAAAACACCCAATTAAAATTTAAAACGTTAAATGGCCAAATTCAAATCGATGAAACATTTATTAAAGAAATCCACAAAGGTAATTTTAAAGATAAATTTGATAAAAGAAAAATTCATCTTGATTCATTTTCAACCAACACTAAATGTTGTATTCAAATGGCTGTTGATAGCAATAATAATATTTATGTTAAATCAACCAACACAAAACGATTACAAAAACAGTGAATTATTGAAAATATTAATAAACAATTAATCAAATAAAATTCAATTATTATTTCTGACATGCAACCATTATATTTATTAGTAGCAAAACAAACAAATTCTATTTTATTAGCAACTAAAACTAGTACAAATCCTGATGCTAGTTATCGGAAGTTAAATAAAATTAGTAAATTACAATCAAATCTTAAAGAATCATTAATTAATTATCATGGCTTAGGTTTCACGAACATTCAAAATTATTTAAATCTCTGAAAATGAAAATACCAGCATAAAGGTTTAACGCCAAACCAACAATCATCGGCATTATATTTTAACGTATAAAAAAGTTAAATAACAATATTAAAAGTTTATATAATTTTCTTTTAAAGTTACCATATTGATGTTTTTTTTATTTCATCAAGAGTTTTATACAAAATTAAAAATAAATCTTGACTTAATTTTTTGTTTTATGTAATATTATATATGGATTGTATTCTTTGATACACTCGGATATGTGAAACAGAAAGGAGAAAGTTTAATGCCAACAATTAATCAATTAGTGCGTAAACCACGTAAAGATAAAGTGTGAAAAACAAAAGCTCCTGCTTTAAACAGGGGGCTAAACTCTTTACAAAAAAAACCTACTAATGTTACGGCACCACAAAGAAGAGGTGTTTGTACAAGGGTTGGAAAAATGTCACCAAAAAAACCGAACTCAGCATTACGAAGTTATACTCGTGTTCGTTTAACAAACAAATTAGAAGTAACAGCATATATTCCTGGTGAAGGACATAACTTACAAGAACATAGTGTTGTATTAATCCATGGTGGAAGGGTTAAAGACTTACCAGGGGTTCGTTACCATATTATTCGTGGTACTTTAGATACTGCTGGAGTTAATAACCGTCAACAAGGAAGATCACTATATGGAACAAAAAGACCAAAAGCTGCAAAAGCTTAATTAAACAGAAAGGAGGATTATTACGATGCGTAAACGCCAAGCAGAGAAAAGAGATGTTTTACCAGATCCAATTTATAGTTCAAAATTAGTAACACGTGCAATTAATAAAATTATGATTGATGGGAAAAGAGGAGTTGCTCAAACAATTTTATATGGAGCATTTGAGATTGTTAAAGAAAAAACAAAGACTGAACCGTTAGAAGCTTTTAATAAAGCAATTGAAAACATTACGCCACATTTAGAATTAAAAGTTCGCCGAATTGGGGGAGCTAATTACCAAGTTCCAATTGAAGTAAATGAAGATCGTAAAGTTACGTTAGGATTAAGATGATTAATTAATTATGCAAGATTACGTAATGAAAAAAGTATGATTGATCGTTTAGCAAATGAAATTATTGATGCTTCAAATGGAATTGGGGGAGCAGTTAAGAAAAAAGATGATACTCATAAAATGGCGGAAGCTAATAAGGCTTTTGCTCATTATCGTTGATAAAAAATAGAAAGGAAAAGAAAAATGGCAAGAAAATATTCTCTAGAAAATACGAGAAATATTGGAATTATGGCACATATTGATGCTGGAAAAACTACAACAACAGAACGCATTTTGTTCCATACTGGTAAAATTCATAAAATTGGTGAAACCCATGATGGAGCTAGCCAAATGGATTGAATGGCTCAAGAACAAGAACGTGGAATTACAATTACTTCTGCGGCAACAACGGCGTTTTGAAAAAATATGCGCTTAAATATTATTGATACTCCAGGGCACGTTGATTTTACTGTTGAAGTAGAAAGATCATTACGAGTGTTAGATGGAGCAGTAGCTGTTCTTGATGGACAATCAGGAGTTGAACCCCAAACAGAAACGGTTTGACGTCAAGCAACCACATATGGTGTACCACGGATTGTCTTTGTTAATAAAATGGATAAAATTGGAGCTGACTTTTTATACTCAGTAAAAACAATTCATGACCGTTTACAAGCAAATGCCCATCCAGTTCAAATTCCAATTGGAGCTGAAGACCAGTTTACAGGAATTATTGATATCGTTGAACGAAAAGCTTATCATTATGATGGAGCAGCAAACGAAGAAGCAAAAGAAATTCCAATCCCAGATGATTTAAAAGACTTAGTTGAAGAATACCAAATGAAATTAATTGAAGCAGCGGTTAACTTTGATGAAGAGTTAATGTTGAAATACTTAGATGGTAATGATATTTCAATTCCAGAAATTAAAAGTGCAATTCGTACTGCAACATTAACTGGTGATTTTTTCCCAGTCTTTTGTGGAAGTGCTTTTAAAAACAAGGGAGTTAAATTAATGTTGGATGGCGTAATTGATTATTTACCTTCACCACTTGATATTCCATCAATTAAAGGTGTTATAGAAGATGGGACTGAAGTTGAACGTCATGCTGATGATAGTGAACCATTTTCAGCATTAGCATTTAAAATTATGACAGACCCATTTGTTGGAAAATTAACATTTTTCCGTGTTTACTCAGGAGTGTTAAAAAAAGGAAGTTCTGTATTAAACTCAACAAAAGATAAAACAGAACGTATTGGCCGTTTGTTAAAAATGCATGCTAATAATCGTGAAGAAATTGAAGCTGTGTATGCTGGTGATATTGCAGCAGCAGTTGGTTTGAAATTAACAACAACAGGAGATACGCTTTGTGATGAAAAAAATGAAGTAATCTTAGAATCAATGGTTTTCCCAGAACCAGTTATTAACTTAGCTTTAGAACCAAAAACAAAAGCTGACCAAGAAAAAATGAGTTTAGCATTACAAAAATTAGCAGAAGAAGATCCAACTTTCTGAACATGAACAGATGAAGAAACAGGACAAACAATAATTGCTGGAATGGGAGAGTTACACTTGGATATTTTAGTTGATCGAATGAAACGTGAATTTAAAGTAGAAACTAATGTTGGAGCACCACAAGTTTCATATCGCGAAACATTTAAAGATAGTGCTGAAGTGGAAGGAAAATACATTAAACAATCAGGAGGGCGTGGACAATATGGGCACGTATGAATTAAGTTTGAACCAAATCATGATAAAGGATTTGAGTTTGTTGACGCAATTGTTGGTGGAAAAATTTCAAAAGAATTCATTGGTTCAGTTAAAAAAGGTTTAGAAGAGTCAATGCAAACAGGAAAATTAGCAGGATATCCAATGATTGATATTAAAGCAACATTATATGATGGGTCATACCATGATGTCGATTCATCACAAATGGCTTATGAGTTTGCGGCTAGTTTAGCTTTAAAAGAAGCAGCTAAAAAATGTAAACCAGTTATTTTAGAACCAATTATGGCTGTTGAAGTTACTGTTCCAGAAGAATACTATGGGGATGTAATGGGAAACTTATCTTCACGTCGTGGTCAAATCGAAGGAAATGATCAACGTGGAAATGCCCAAGTTGTAAAGGCAAAAGTTCCATTGTCAGAAATGTTTGGATATGCAACTGGCTTACGAAGCTTTACCCAAGGACGCGGAACTTATACAATGTTGTTTACACATTACCAAGAAGCACCAAAGTCAATTACAGAAGAAATTATTAAAAAAGCAGGAAAATAAACAGATTAATTATTACAAAATTGTTTAATCTACCATTACTAAAAAAAGATTGCAAAGTAAAAAGAATTAATTTACAATAGTTATGACATTTGTCTATTAATTAAAAATATAGGAGGAAAAGATTAAAATGGCAAAACAAAAATTTGATAGAAGTTTACCACACGTAAATGTTGGAACAATTGGCCACGTTGACCATGGTAAAACTACTTTAACAGCAGCTATTACAACTGTATTAGCTAAAAAAGGATTTGCAGAAGCCCAAAAATATGACAATATTGATAAAGCTCCCGAAGAAAAAGAACGTGGGATTACAATTAATACTTCACACGTTGAATATCGTACTGATAAAAGACACTATGCACACGTAGACTGCCCGGGACATGCCGATTATGTTAAAAACATGATTACGGGTGCTGCACAAATGGATGGTGCGATTTTAGTTGTTGCAGCAACAGATGGACCAATGCCTCAAACAAGAGAACATATCTTATTATCAAGACAAGTTGGTGTACCAAAAATGATTGTTTTCTTAAACAAATGTGATATGATGGATGGCGATACTGAAATGATGGATTTAATCGAAATGGAAGTTAGAGATCTATTAAGCGAATATGGTTTTGATGGTGAAAAAACACCAGTTATTAGAGGATCAGCTTTAAAAGCTCTTGAAAGTGATGCTCAATGAGAAGAAAAAATTATGGAATTAATGAACGCAATTGATGAATGAATTCCAGAACCAGAAAGAGATACTGCAAAACCATTTATGATGCCAGTTGAAGATGTTTTCACAATTACAGGTCGTGGAACAGTGGCAACAGGTCGTGTTGAACGTGGAATTGTTAAAGTTAATGAAGAAGTTGAAATCGTTGGATTAAAAAATGAAACTAAAAAAGTTGTTGCAACAGGTTTAGAAATGTTTAGAAAATTATTAGATGATGCTAAAGCTGGAGATAATGTTGGGGTTTTATTACGTGGAGTTGATCGTAGTGATGTTGAACGTGGGCAAGTTATTGCCAAACCAGGTTCAGTTAAACCACATAAAGAGTTTAAAGCACAAGTTTATGTTTTAACAAAAGAAGAAGGTGGGCGTCATACACCATTCTTCGGAAACTACCGTCCACAATTTTACTTCCGTACAACGGATGTTACAGGTTCAATTAAATTACCAAGTGGTGTTGAAATGGTTATGCCAGGGGATAATGTTGAAATGACAGTTGAATTAATTGCCCCAGTTGCGATTGAAGAAGGAACAAAATTCTCAATTCGTGAAGGTGGACGTACAATCGGTGCCGGAACAGTTGTTTCAATTAGTAAATAATAAAATTAAAAAATAACTCTCTTTGAGTTATTTTTTTATTAATTATAATTAATCTTGTTTTTATATTTTTTTCTTATATAATATTAGATAAGTTCTGAGAGGAGTAGTAACAATGGGATATAATCCAACAGTTAATAATGCGGAAGTTACAGCAACAAGTATTTTTTGAGGAAAATTCTTTGTATACATTTGATTTATTTTAATTATCCCAATTTTCTTATTTATTTTATCAAGAAATAATTTAATTAGAAATAAAGAAAAAATTGAAGAAACAGCTTCTGACATTGATGTTCAATTAAAACGAAGAATTGATATGTTAACAAAATTAATTGATAGCACAAAGAAATATATGAAATATGAAAAAGATACTTTAGCAGCAGTTGTTGAATTGCGTAGTCAAGCAAATAAAAACTTAAATGTTAAGGAATTAGAGCAAATTAATAATTCTGTTACAAGTCAAGCTGGTAAAATTAATGTATTATTAGAAAATTATCCAGATTTAAAAGCTAATAACAGTGTAAATGAATTACAAGAAGGAATTAGAGATTGTGAAGATAATATTGCCGCTGCACGACGTTTTTATAATTCAGCAGTTCGTGACTTTAATGCGAGTTTAAAAACATGGCCATCAAATGTTGCAGCAAGTTCATTAAAATTAAGTACATTCTTATATTTTGAAGCTAATGCTGCTGATCGTCAAGATGTTAATATAGATTTAGGCCAATAATTATTTTGGTTTAATTCTATTTTTTAATTAATTAAAAAAATATAAAAGGATAAAATAAGAATGATTAAATAAGATTTAGAAACAATTGTTGAACATGATTTTCAAATGTTAATACAAAAACATAAATTAAAAAATATTAATTTTAAATATTTTAAAAAACGGTATATCTTTTTGAATTTTATCTTAGTTGTTATTACTTTTTTCTTGTGATTTTTATTATTAGCAATAATTATGCAAATGCCAATTAGTTTTTTAAAAAAATTATTAGGTATAGGTATTGCTGGCAAAATTATTTTAGTTTTTAGTAGTTTAGTTACTTTAAGTTTAGGGATTTTATTATTTAAAAAGTATTATCAAGCAGCAAAATTACAAAAAATTATTATGCAAGAACTACCGTTTGAGAAATTTTATCAAATTGGTCTTAATACTTTGGCAAAAAAACAATATCAAATTGCTACTATTACTCAAAAATTTAATCTTTTTCCACGCATGGGAGTACCTAAAACGAAAGATATTAAAGAAGACTATGTTATTAATTTTTATGAAAATGATATTAATTACTCATTTGGAAAATTAACACGACGCGAAGTGATTGGTTGAGGTAAAGATGAAGAAGTTACTTATACGCGCGATATCCACATTTAACGCTTGATGTTAAACAAATGCCAGAATTAGTTGCTACAATTAAAACAATGCATACTTTCTTAAAAATTTTTAAAACAAGAGATAATACAACGTTAGAATCAACATAATTTGAAAAAATGTTTGCTGTTAATGCAAATGACCAAATTTTAATACGAAAATTATTAACACCAAAATTAATAGTTAATTTAATTGAGTTAGCAAAAGAAGAAGCAAAAATCCCAACAATGCACTTTGATGATGGATACTTGACAATTGTTTTCTTTAATTTTGTAGAAAACTCTTGATATTTATAAAATATACCTAAAATTAGGTATATTTTTAATATAAGAGGTGAATAATTAATGGAAAAAATAATTGAAGAATTAATAAATAGTTTAACAGATGATAAATTTTTAGAATTTCATGAAAAAGTCAAAAAAGAAGCAGAATTAATTAAAAAACAAAAACGTTTAAATGAAATTGATCAAAAATTTAGGGATAAAGGTATTAAATGTCCTAATTGTCAATCTTTTTATTGTGTTAAAAATGGTCATAATCCTGAAGGAAAACAAAAATATTTATGCAAAAAATGTCGTGCTAGTTTTGATGATTTTCGTGATAATTTTACGTATTGAAGTCATTTAAATTATGAACAGTGAAATTTATTGATTCAAATTTCATTATTAGGGCAATCTAGTAAAATGATTTCTCGCTTTATTAAAACATCGCCGAAAACCGCTTGATATAATCGCTAAAAAATAATGAAATCAAAACAATTAGAAAACACCCAATTAAAATTTAAAACGTTAAATGGCCAAATTCAAATCGATGAAACATTTATTAAAGAAATCCACAAAGGTAATTTTAAAGATAAATTTGATAAAAGAAAAATTCATCTTGATTCATTTTCAACCAACACTAAATGTTGTATTCAAATGGCTGTTGATAGCAATAATAATATTTATGTTAAATCAACCAACACAAAACGATTACAAAAACAGTGAATTATTGAAAATATTAATAAACAATTAATCAAAGAAAATTCAATTATTATTTCTGACATGCAACCATTATATTTATTAGTAGCAAAACAAACAAATTCTATTTTATTAGCAAATAAAACTAGTACAAATCCTGATGCTAGTTATCGGAAGTTAAATAAAATTAGTAAATTACAATCAAATCTTAAAGAATCCTTAATTCATTATCATGGCTTATGTTTCACGAACATTCAAAATTATTTAAATCTCTTAAAATGAAAATACCAGCATAAAGGTTTAACGCCAAACCAACAATCATCGGTATTATATTTTAACGTATAAAAAAGTTAAATAACAATATTAAAAGTTTATATAATTTTCTTTTAAAGTTATCATATTGATGATTTTTTTTATTTCATCAAGAGTTTTCTACAAAATTAAAAATTGTTTTTGATAATTATTTTGTTAATAGTTTTGATGACCCAAACTCGGATTTTATTTTATTGGAACTTATCAAGATATTTTGACAAATATTATTGATGTTATTCATCATGACTGGAATGGCAACACTTTTTAGGACACTTTTTATATAGACATTTGTTTTCTAAAAGTAACTGGAGATAAATAATTTAAACTGCCATGAATTCGAATATTGTTATATCAATGCACAAAATCAAAAAGTTCGTATTTTAATTGTGTTAAATTTTTAAATTTTTTACCCTTAATAAATTCAGTTTTAAAAGTTTTGTAAGTTGTTTCAGCCACAGCATTATCATAAGGGCAGCCTTTATTGCTTAATGATCTTTTAATATTAAAAGTTATTAAAATTTCATCAATGATTTTATTTTTAAACTCATTACCACGATCAGTATGAAATAGAGTTATTTGATTTAATGGTCGTGTTATTTTATGAAAAGATTGTTGGACCAGTTCGGCTGTTTTATTCGACCCAGCACTATAACCAATTATTTCAAGATTAAACAAGTCAATTAATAAACAAATATAATGTAATTTAGCGCCAACTTGAACATATGTTAAATCACTAACAATAACTTCATTAGGTTTTTTGTTGTTAAATTGACGATTTAAAATATTATTAATTTGGTCATTATTGACTGTTGTTTTATGATTATGATATTTTAATTTGGTGTATTTAGAAACCAAATTATTTTTGATCATAAAGAATCTGATTTTTCGCCGCGATAAGATGATATCTTTTCTGTTTAAAATAACTTTAATTTTGCGACTTTTATTAAAGGCACTGATAATTTCTTGTTCATAATTATTAACTTGCTTGTTAATACATTTATTAGTTTGATAATAATACGTTGATTTTGATAAACCCAAAATCTTACATATTTTTCTTACTGAATATTTTGTTTTGTTGTTATTAATTATTGTTATTTTTTGGCCATTATCAGTGCGGCTTGCTTTAAAATGTCATTTTCCATTTTCAAGTCTTTAAGTTCTTTTCGTAAAGTTATTATTTCATTTTCTTATAGTGTGCGATTGTCTTTTGCTTTAAATGAACCAGAATTATTATAATTTTTAACTCAACTATAAATAGTTAATTTTGGTAAATTATATTCTTGCCCTAGATTAATAACACTTTTACCATTTTTATATAGCATGACAATTTGTTTTTTAAATTCTTCAGAGTATGAAGTTTTATTTCCCATTTTTATATTCCTTCTTTCTTAATAATTTTATCTAATTTTGAAGTCTATATAATTATGGTCCTAATAATTGTAGCCTATCCAATTAAAACATTTATAGTGTAGTGTCATATTATATTTATTTACTATATTTCCATGATTAATATTTTTATTACAAAAATTACATTTAATTTTGCTATTCATACTTATCATCATCATCTATAAATTTATATATTTTTAGTTTCTGATTATTAAAGGTTTTTTTCTTTGTTTTAGCAATAATATTAGCTATATATCTTTTTTTAAATTGATAATTTTTATCTGATGGGCCAATTCCAAACAAAAAATATATTATTTCTTCATACGAACTATAAGTTCCTAAATAATTATCATCTCAGTCATAAATTACAAAAAATAATTATTTAATCTCATATTATTTTTTCTTCTTCTGTATTAAATAAATTTTCTTCTTCTGAATTGGTAAAACTAGTTTTATTGTTATCAATAACTTCTTTTTTATTTAAAACTGATAAATTTTCTGCTTGATTATTGTAGTTTTTAATATTATTTTTCGCTCTAACCTCTATTGCATTCTTCAATTCAATGCCAACAATATATCCTAATATCATTTTTGCACCATTTTCCATAATAAATTCTTCATACTTTTGACTTGGAAATAACCCTAATTTTAATTGATTTGAATATTTTGCATTATAAATAAGTTGCTTAGGAATTAATATGCTACAGCCTGGCGTAATTGGACTAATTATATTTCTACAAGTTAATGTATCAAATTCAATTAATCTAATATAATTTTTGTTTAAATATACATAAACCAATTTTTTCTTTATAAATATTAACACCACCAATCTAACAATTTTGCCCTGAACAAGGTGCTAAACTTGTTAAACAACTAGTTATTTAACTAATTATTTAACTTATTACTTAACTTGTTAATAAACTAGTTAATTAACTTGTTGTTATTAATTAAAATTGCACAATGAAAAACATTTGTTGCATTTTTTTTACCACAACAAATCAATATTTAGTTATTAACAAGCTTGCAATTTAACAAATAAAAAAGATTTACTTTTTCAGTAAATCCGTATCTTTGTTACTCGCCCAGAAATGTAAAAATTTTGCATTTTTTTATTTTTTGTGTATAATATTATTTTTTATTTTAATACTAAAAAACAATGAATGTATGATATAATTACTTTGTAATAAAATGAGTATAAAAGTGGCTAAACTAAATTTAATAAAACATATTAAGTTTTTTTGAATGGGGTAATCAGAAACAATGAAAAAAATTAGAGTACTAACGTTAGAAAAAAAAGGAATTTTAAAAAAATTCTTGTATCAGAATGAAGAAATTAAATTAGGTGATAAAATTGCTTTAATTGAAAATGAAAATGGTCAATCTATTATTACAGCCCCAATGGATGGAATTATTGTTAAGCCAATTAAAGAAGGCACTAAAATTAAACCCAATGCTGTTATTGCTAATTTGCTAACAACTGAAGATGAAATTGAAAAGTATTATTTCAAACGCCTTGAAGATAACGAATTTACTCGTTTAAATAAAAAAGGGGTAAAATTTTCGACAACAAAAAATGGTCAATTTGGGACAAAATGAAATGATGTTGAAGAAGATGATTATTCAGGAATTAGTATTACGAACGAAAATACTTTACATCCAACTTTTACGCCGCCTTTATTGAATCAACAACAAGTTTACAATAATGAAAACATTATTAATTCAAGAGCTGCATTAATTAATAAACAACAGCCATATGATACTTCGATATTATCACAAAATTTTAACCAAAATGGTGGGAGTCCCTTTTCTGAAGAGAATGCTATTAATAATAGTCCTTATTTTTCAACAAATATTGAACAAAATCAATCTATTAATTTTCAACAACAAAACAATATATCATCACAAAAACAACTTTTTGAACAACCCACTAAAATAAAACAAGAAGAACACAAACGATGGGATGAAACAGCATTATCTTTTGGTCCTAAGAAAACACGAAGATTATCATTTAAAAATTTAAAAATTGATGATAATGATATTATTAATAATCGAGAAAAAATTCCTTCAATTGATACAATTAAAAACCCAATGAATAAAGAAAGAAAAAGTGAGGCGAAGACAACAATGGTTAATATTCCTGTTTTGAATAGTAATATGTTTCAAGAAGGTAACTTTGAATCACAAATAAATAGTTTGAATCAGCCGCCTTCTCTTCCCAACCAAAATATTATAACGAATGCTATTCCAATTGGACAAACAAAATTAACAGAAGAAAATCAAGCAAAAGAATATGCAAAATATTTAGTTAATACAACAAAGCATCAAGATGAAGCACCAATTAATGCAGCAGCATTTTTTGGTTGTCAAAATGAAAATACTAGTTTTCGTAATCTTGTAAATAAACGTTGTGAGCAATTGCATAATAATAATGATTTTCATGAGTTATCATTAGAAAGTGATAATTCCAAAAATTCAATGGATTTTTTAGATGAAGATGGACGTCCTAAAATTTTACGTAATATTGTCCAAAGAAGAATGAATGATTTAATTAAAAGAAATGTATCACCAGAAGTACAAACTGGGTATAGTAGTTCTGCTTCTAATTATAATGACAATGTTAATACTTTTAAAACAAATGACAAAGAATTATCTGATGAAACTTATATTTCTGCTGATGGTTACATAATTGATCCAAATGAGTCAAATGAAGCGAAAGAAAAAAAACAAGGACATTTTTCCCCATTAAAATCTTATCGTGATCGTTTATATGAAAAATTAAATGATAATGGGCAACGAGAAAAAATTTTAAAAACAAGAAATCAACGAGAGTTAATTAAGAAAAGAATGGAACAAATTGCAAAAAGAAATGTTGAAGTTGATTCTGTTTTAGGAGGAATTAGTAATTATCAGCGTCCTTCTTTTGAAGAAGACGAATGACAATATAAAATATTAGATAATGAATATTATGATAATAATTCGCAGCAGAAAAAAACAAATGATGATATAGTTAAACCATCTTTATCATACGAAAAACAACAATCATCTAAGCAACTAACTCAACTTGAAAACAGTGATGAAAGTAACTGTAGTTTAAAAGGCACAATTGATAATAATGTAATGATTGAATTGGCAATTTTAAAAGAACGTTTAGCTAATCAAGAACAAAATAATCGTCAAAATGAATTATTACGAGAAATTCAAAGTTTACATCAAGTAAATAATAATAATAATAATAATAATAATACAGATGGAACAAACATTGAAAAAATGATGCAATATATGTTAATGCAACAAATGCTAAAAACAATGAATGAATCAGATACTGTTTTAAAAGAGATGTTAAAAGAATTTAAATTTAATAATAAACAAGGGCCTGAATCAAGAACTGAACATAATTGTGAAACACATAATTTACAAGTTAAAAAATTTAATTCCGCAGAAACTACAATTCCTAATACTTATGGAAACTTGGTGCAACCATTAAATAACAATTTAAATATTATTAATACTAATAGTCAAATTGAACCACAGGGATTAGAAACAAGAGAAGAAATTAAATCAACAAGATATCCTGCGATTCAATCAATGATTATGTCTCAAGCACATGTTCCACCATTAACAATTAATACTGAAATTGATATGTCAGCAATTATTGATCAACAACGAAAATTAAAAAATGCTAATGCTGACCATGGTGTTCGATTTTCAACAATGAGTTTTTTAGTAAAAGCAGTTTCGTTAGCTTTAAGTGAATATCCAAAATTAAATTCATATTATGATTCAAAAACAAATCAAATTGTAATTAAAAATTCACAACATATTGGGTTATCAACAGAAACTAGTGAGGGATTAGTTATTCCAGTTATTAAATTTGCTGAACGAATGAGTTTAAAACAAATTGCAATTAACATTCAAGAAACAATTGAACGTTTACGCCAAGGTGAATTATATGATTATGAATTAAAAGGAAGTACTATTACTATTGCCAACTATGGAATGGTTGGAGCAGTTAATGCAACACCAACAATTTTTTATCCTAATTCAGCAGTAATTGGTGTTGGGCGTATTGTTCGTAAACCAATTGTCATAAAGGGGGATAAACTAGTAATTCGTTCAATAATGAATCTTTCTTTAACAATTGACCAACGAATTATTGATGCTGCAGAAGCGGGGATTTTCTTAACACGATTAAAAGAAATCTTAGAATTGCCAGAATTAATTACGTTATCATAAAAAAATCTTATTAATTAAAAATTAACTTTAATTTTGTAGAAAACTCTTGATATTTATAAAATATACCTAATTTTAGGTATATTTTTAATATAAGAGGTGAATAATTAATGGAAAAAATAATTAAAGAATTAATAAATAGTTTAACAGATGATTAATTTTTAGAATTTCATGAAAAAATCAAAAAAGAAGCAGAATTAATTAAAAAACAAAAACGATTAAATGAAATTGATCAAAAATTTAGGGATAAAGGTATTAAATGTCCTAATTGTCAATCTTTTTATTGTGTTAAAAATGGTCATAATCCTGAAGGAAAACAAAAATATTTATGCAAAAAATGTCGTGCTAGTTTTGATGATTTTCGTGATCATTTTACGTATTGAAGTCATTTAAATTATGAACAGTGAAATTTATTGATTAAAATTTCATTATTAGGCCAATCTAGTAAAATGATTTCCCGCTTTATTAAAACATCACCGAAAACCGCTTGATATAATCGCCAAAAAATAATGAAATCAAAACAATTAGAAAACACCAAATTAAAATTTAAAACGTTAAATGGTCAAATTCAAATCGATGAAACATTTATTAAAGAAATCCACAAAGGTAATTTTAAAGATAAATTTGATAAAAGAAAAATTCATCTTGATTCATTTTCAACCAACACTAAATGTTGTATTCAAATGGCTGTTGATAGCAATAATAATATTTATGTTAAATCAACCAACACAAAACGATTACAAAAACAGTGAATTATTGAAAATATTAATAAACAATTAATCAAAGAAAATTCAATTATTATTTCTGACATGCAACCATTATATTTATTAGTAGCAAAACAAACAAATTATATTTTATTAGCAATTAAAACTAGTACAAATCCTGATGCTAGTTATCGGAAGTTAAATAAAATTAGTAAATTACAATCAAATCTTAAAGAATCCTTAATTCATTATCATGGCTTAGGTTTCACGAACATTAAAAATTATTTAAATCTCTGAAAATGAAAATGCCAGCATAAAGGTTTAACGCCAAACCAACAATCATCGGTATTATATTTTAACGTATAAAAAAGTTAAATAACAATATTAAAAGTTTATATAATTTTCTGGATAGGCTACAATTATTAGTGCCATAATTATATAGACTTCAAAATTAGATAAAATTATTAAGAAAGAAGGAATATAAAAATGGGAAATAAAACTTCATACTCTGAAGAATTTAAAAAACAAATTGTCATGCTATATAAAAATGGTAAAAGTGTTATTAATCTAGGGCAAGAATATAATTTACCAAAACCAACTATTTATAGTTGAGTTAAAAATTATAATAATTCTGGTTCATTTAAAGCAAAAGACAATCGCACACTAGAAGAAAATGAAATAATAACTTTACGAAAAGAACTTAAAGACTTGAAAATGGAAAATGACATTTTAAAGCAAGCCGCACTGATAATAGCCAAAAAATAACAATAATTAATAACAACAAAACAAAATATTCAGTAAGAAAAATATGTAAGATTTTAGGTTTATCAAAATCAACGTATTATTATCAAACTAATAAATGTATTAACAAGCAAGTTAATAATTATGAACAAGAAATTATCAGTGCCTTTAATAAAAGCCACAAAATTTATGGGGCTCGCAAAATTAAAGTTATTTTAAACAGAAAAGATATCATCTTATCGCGGCGAAAAATCAGATTCTTTATGATCAAAAATAATTTGGTTTCTAAATACACCAAATTAAAATATCATAATCATAAAACAACAGTCAATAATGACCAAATTAATAATATTTTAAATCGTCAATTTAACAACAAAAAACCTAATGAAGTTATTGCTAGTGATTTAACATATGTTCAAGTTGGCGCTAAATGACATTATATTTGTTTATTAATTGACTTGTTTAATCGTGAAATAATTGGTTATAGTGCTGGGCCGAATAAAACAGCCGAACTGGTCTAACAAGCTTTTCATAAAATAACACGACCATTAAATCAAATAACTCTATTTCATACTGATCGTGGTAATGAGTTTAAAAATAAAATCATTGATGAAATTTTAATAACTTTTAATATTAAAAGATCATTAAGCAATAAAGGCTGCCCTTATGATAATGCTGTGGCTGAAACAACTTACAAAACTTTTAAAACTGAATTTATTAAGGGTAAAAAATTTAAAAATTTAACACAATTAAAATACGAACTTTTTGATTTTGTGCATTGATATAACAATATTCGAATTCATGGCAGTTTAAATTATTTATCTCCAGTTACTTTTAGAAAACAAATGTCTATATAAAAAGTGTCCTAAAAAGTGTTGCCATTCCAACCACAACAATATGATTTAGTAATAGAATTTTATTAAAAAAGAAGATATATTACAATATATCTTCTTTTAATCTTTTATTTAGAAAATAACCGAATTGTTGACAATCGTTCTTTATATTTACTCATTTTAATCTCATAATTAGCTAATTGCTTTGGTGATAATAAGTCTAAATTTCGTTTTAACTCATACATTTGCATATAAAAGCGAATAACCTCAGCTTTAAGATAATTATTCCGCATAATTTGTTCTAAATAACCTGTTTTTGCTTTTAAACTTTTAACAATTTCTAAATAAATAATCTTTGTTTCTTGTCCACTTTTTTTACTAAGAAAACGAAAATTTTTACTAATTCAAGCTTCGGATGTGAATCATTCTAGTGTTACTTCTTCATTTTAATTAAAACAAGCTAAATGAATTTCTCGTTTCTTATCCTTTGTTCCCGCTCGGTAAAAAGCATCATTTTCTAAATCATCATATGTTAGGTTAGGTTAGCATTCATATCATATGCCAACATTGTTAAAAACATATGAAAAGTTTCACCTAATGTTTTTTTAACTTTAATTACCAGAATTAACTTTAAAATTCGTGATGCTTCACTATACCGCGAAACATACACTTGTTGATTAAATTTGCTATGATTATCATCATATTCTTTTTGTAAAGCAATTAGACGCTCTGAATTTGTAATTTTAATTTTAAATCCTTAAATTAATTCTGATTCATATTCAAATACACCTGTTTTAGCAGTTTCAGCAATAAAATTAGCTGATTTTTTTAAAACCCTTTTGCCGTTATTAGTTAAATCTAATTGAACAAATCCATAACGATTTTTATACGCATTCATTCATGAACAATTGTCAATGTAAGCTCAAGAATTATAACTAAAACAATTGGAACCTTCCTTAATTGCTTGATGAACTCAAACTAAATGTTCTTTAGTAAAATCAATGCGATATTGGTCATTAATAATACCATGTTCTAAAAAACGTTCTTCATTCTCAACTCCCATTCCATTTTCTGAAATATAAACGGGAATGTTATTATAATGTTCTTTTAAATTCATTAATGTGATATAAATTGCCTTAGGAAAAATTTCTAATCCTCGGTATGGATTAATGCGACGCCCTGGTATTTCATAAGGTTGGTAAAAATAATGTGGTGTAATTGCTCCATTAGTAAAATCTGGAATAAAATCAACGCCTTTTACTCAAGCTGGTTGATAAAAATTAACTCCTAAGAAATCAATTTTTAAGTTCTCATCTTGAATTAATTCTTCATCTCAATCAACAATTTGTCACATAAAGTTATATTTCTTAGCAACTTATTTCAATTCTTGTGGATAAGCATTTTTAACCATTGGATCTAAAAAACAATTAATTGTAAACAAATCATGTCATTTTTCTGCTTCTAAGTCAGCCTTATTTTTGCTACGAGGAATTGAAGGTGAAATGCTTAAAATGCACACAATTTCTCCTTTTAATTTTAATTGTCGAAATACTTTAATTGCTCATTTAAAAGAAATTAAAGTATTCCACTGGGTTTGCATACCGTGTTGCATATTAACTTCATTTGGAAAATGTCAATCATATCAATAACTACCTTCAATTACAACAATTGGTTAATTAAAAGTGGTAAACATTTCAACTCGATCACCAAATAATTCAAAACAAGTTTTTGCATAAAAAAAAGCATCAACTACTTATCGCGAAAGCCAACCGCCTTTTTGTTGTGCTCAATATGGCATATCAAAATGAAATAAATTAATAATTGGCTTAATGTTATTTTTTAATATTTCATTAATTACATTATTATAAAATTCAACTCCTTTTTGATTAACTGTTTTTCCATCAGGAATTAATCTAGTTCATTGAATTCATGTTCGTAATGAATTAAAATTTAACTCCCTTGCAATTTTAATATCTTCTTGATAACGATGGTAAAAATTATTTAAACAAGGTTGTTGATTAAAAAAACTGTATTTTTCTAACTTAAATAAATGATCTCAATTTGATGCAGATTTTCCATTTTCCAAAGATACCCCTTCTGTTTGCGAACCAGAAAAAGCACTGCCTAATAAAAAATTTTTTTTAAAATTATACTGCCCCATTAGAAATCTCCTCTCTAAAACACTTTTATTATATCTATTATTTAGAGAATAAACAATAAAACATTATTTAAGTAATTTGGATTTTAATACTAAATATTGTTGCCATAACGTTTCTACACGACTATGTTCAAAAATAAAAAGTTTATTTTTAATTAAATGTTTTAAATTATCAATTTCTGTTCAAATTGCATTAACAATATCACGACTATATTTTCAAGCAATACGATTTCGATTAAACTCTTTTAGATCTAAAATTTTATAACTACCATCGGCAAAAACTTTAATGTCTAAATCATAATCAATATACTTAATTGTTTTTTGATCCATAATAAATGGCGATGCAATATTACAATAATAATTTATCCCGGTATCTTTAAGCATACAAATAATATTACTTCAATTTTTCCGATTAAAAATCCAGATTGCTGGTTCATTTGTTTTTCATTTTCTACCATTCAATTCTGTAACAGTAACATCTCCATTTACTAAAACAATATATTCTTCTTCTAGTAATAAAACAACTGCCGATTCTCAACTACGGTAAACTGAACCATTATGTTTATAAGCATGTACTAAGACACTAACTCCAACTTGTAACGAGTCCATAATGTTACCTCCCATAATTTACTTTTTCAAAATTACAGCAAAAAACAACTAAAAATAATACAATAAAAAATTATGTAAAATTATTAAATTTAAATTGCCATAATATTTAATTTTATTTTGATATTAATTACTTTAAAATAAAATGCTATTTTAAATACGTCAACATTTTCATTATATCAGTTGTATTTATTAAGTAAATAGACAGGCTTTAACTAATTAGAATTTTTTTTATTGTAAATAAATTATTTTGGAAATTATAAATTTATATATTGCTTTTTATAAGATCTTATAGTTAAGTAAAAAACTCCCCTATTTGTTTAACAATTTTAATAGGGGGGATATTATATTATATTTTTTTCTTTTTAAAATGTAAATTGTACTATGAAGTGTAGCAGCTTATTTGATATCATTATAACACCAATAAAATAAATGTTCAATATAATTTATTTTTAAAAAATTTATTAGTTTTGTCTTAAATTTATGAATTTTGGCACACTGAAAAATAAAATGATTAAAATTTATGATAACTATCACTTAAAATTTAAACATTTGTATAAAAACTTCTTTTGAAGATAGTCAATGTAAAGATTTTTTAAGTTTAGAGTTTATTATATTAGCAACTTCTTGATAGTAATTTATTGAATAAATACTTAAATCAGTACCTTTTAAAAATCAATGTCTAAAATCGCGGATTGCTCTTTCAACTTTGGGTTTTTGTGTTGGAGTTCCAGCATCACAAAAATACACTTTAGCATTTGTTATTTTTTCAATTTTTTCTCAATCAGCAAATTCTTTTCCTTGATCTGTTAATCTGTTATTATTCCTTTGCATCTATCTTTGAAAAATCTGTTAGAAAAAATTCGTTTTACTGCGTTTGTAACTTCTTTTGTTGTTTTTTCTTTTAATGGTTCAATGATTTTAAATTGGGTTAATTATTCTATTAAAACTAAACAAACACTATTATTTTTACCAACCATAGTATCCATTTGAAATCAACCAAATTCATATTTATCATGTTTTGCTTGGTCAATAGTTCTAAAATTTTTTATTTTTCCGCGATTATCAATTCTGTTTTTCGTTTTATATTTTTTGCCATGAAAATACAAATTATACTTATTGAAATTTAAAAATCCCAAATTAATATATTTATATAAAGTTTTAAAAGATACCGGAAATTTAATACTAAACTCTTTTTCATATTTTTTACAAATTTGTTCTGGTGAATCATGAAATTTGTTATATTTTTCATCTAATCATTCTAAAATATTTAACAATAATGATGATTTTTTAAAACATTTTTGTCGTTTTTGTAAATAATTTTCGTGTGCTAATTTAGCATCATATTTATTATCTTTGTAAATTGTAAATGCAAATGTAGCACTTTATTTTTTTCAATAAAGTGCTACATTTGCATTTACAATTTACAAAAAAACTACTTTTGTAGTTAAAAATGGGGCGGATGATGGGACTTGAACCCACGAATGCCGGAGCCACAATCCGGAGCGTTAACCTCTTCGCCACAACCGCCATATCTGATTATATAAATAACCTTATTTATTATAACTTAAAACAAAAAAATGTAAATAGAATCTTTAATTTTGTAGAAAACTCTTGATATTTATAAAATATACCTAAAATTAGGTATATTCTTAATATAAGATGTGAATAATTAATGGAAAAAATAATTGAAGAATTAATAAATAGTTTAACAGATGATCAATTTTTAGAATTTCATGAAAAAGTCAAAAAAGAAGCAGAATTAATTAAAAAACAAAAACGCTTAAATTAAATTGATCAAAAATTTAGGGATAAAGGTATTAAATGTCCTAATTGTCAATCTTTTTATTATGTTAAAAATGGTCATAATCCTGAAGGAAAACAAAAATATTTATGCAAAAAATGTCGTGCTAGTTTTGATGCTTTTCGTGATCATTTTACGTATTGAAGTCATTTAAATTATGAACAGTGAAATTTATTGATTCAAATTTCATTATTAGGCCAATCTAGTAAAATGATTTCCCACTTTATTAAAACATCACCGAAAACCGCTTGATATAATCGCTAAAAAATAATGAAATCAAAACAATTATAAAACACCCAATTAAAATTTAAAACGTTAAATGGCCAAATTCAAATCGATGAAACATTTATTAAAGAAATCCACAAAGGTAATTTTAAAGATAAATTTGATAAAAGAAAAATTCATCTTGATTCATTTTCAACCAACACTAAATGTTGTATTCAAATGGCTGTTGATAGCAATAATAATATTTATGTTAAATCAACCAACACAAAAAGATTACAAAAACAGTGAATTATTGAAAATATTAATAAACAATTAATCAAAGAAAATTCAATTATTATTTCTGACATGCAACCATTATATTTATTAGTAGCAAAACAAACAAATTCTATTTTATTAGCAACTAAAACTAGCACAAATCCTGATGCTAGTTATCGGAAGTTAAATAAAATTAGTAAATTACAATCAAATCTTAAATAATCCTTAATTCATTATCATGGCTTAGGTTTCACGAACATTCAAAATTATTTAAATCTCTGAAAATGAAAATACCAGCATAAAGGTTTAACGCCAAACCAACAATCATCGGTATTATATTTTAACGTATAAAAAAGTTAAATAACAATATTAAAAGTTTATATAATTTTCTTTTAAAGTTATCATATTGATGATTTTTTTTATTTCATCAAGAGTTTTCTACAAAATTAAAAAATAGAATTATTCCTACATCTTAAAAACATATTTTTTATAACATTAAAACAAATAAGATGTTAGTTTAAAAAGGATTATTATGTTAATAAATCTTATCATTAATTTTATATTATATAATATATTAGGTACAGATATGTAGTACCCAAAGGAGTAAAAATAGAAAAAGAATAACAAAATATATATAGTTAAGAAAAATAAAATTTTAACTAAAGAATTAATAATTCGTAATGTTAAATTTCTTTGTTTTGCTAGTTACGTTCAAACAGAAACAGATGTTATTAACTTCTTAAAAAAGTATAAAGATAAAAAAGCAAACCATAATGTATATGCATATGTCATTGGGAATCGTCGTGAAAATATTTACAAAACCGATAATGGTGAAACACGACATATTGCAGGGAAAACTATCTTAGAAAATATTCTTGAAAAAAATATAACAAATATTATTGTTCTATTTCTTCGGTATTTTAATCCAATTTACAGTTTACCCGAATATTGAATTAAAAATGGATATGCAACAATTACGCGTATTATTTTAAATTCTGCTCAGTTAGAAAAAATTAATGAACAAATTAAAATTGGAATTTTATTGCGCCCATTAAATGAAGTATTTTTACGAGAACTTTTAGACAAAAATAAAATTAATATTATATCTAGATTAATTTATCGTGGTGACTTAATTTTTACTATAATTATTGATCGTAACAACAGTGTACTAATTGAATTAGATAATTTAATTATTAAAGGAAAAATCTATAGTTATAAAATTTTAAAAAATTAAAAAATCTTATTAATTTTTTTTAATTTTGTAGAAAACTCTTGATAAAATAAAAAAAATCATTAATATGATAACTTTAAAAGAAAATTATATAAACTTTTAATATTGTTATTTAACTTTTTTATACGTTAAAATATAATACCGATGATTGTTGGTTTGGCGTTAAACCTTTATGCTGGTATTTTCATTTTCAGAGATTTAAATAATTTTGAATGTTCGTGAAACCTAAGCCATGATAATGAATTAAGGATTCTTTAAGATTTGATTGTAATTTACTAATTTTATTTAACTTCCGATAACTAGCATAATGATTTGTACTAGTGGAATGGCAACACTTTTTAGGACACTTTTTATATAGACATTTGTTTTCTAAAAGTAACTGGAGATAAATGATTTAAACTGCCATGAATTCGAATATTGTTATATCAATGCACAAAATCAAAAAGTTCGTATTTTAATTGTGTTAAATTTTTAAATTTTTTACCCTTAATAAATTCAGTTTTAAAAGTTTTGTAAGTTGTTTCAGCCACAGCATTATCATAAGGGCGGCCTTTATTGCTTAATGATCTTTTAATATTAAAAGTTATTAAAATTTCATCAATTATTTTATTTTTAAACTCATTACCACGATCAGTATGAAATAGAGTTATTTGATTTAATGGTCGTGTTATTTTATGAAAAGCTTGTTGGGCCAGTTCGGCTGTTTTATTCGGCCCATCACTATAACCAATTATTTCGCGATTAAACAAGTTAATTAATAAACAAATATAATGTCATTTAGCGCCAAATTGAACATATGTTAAATCACTAACAATAACTTCATTAGGTTTTTTGTTGTTAAATTGACGATTTAAAATATTATTAATTTGGTCATTATTGACTGTTGTTTTATGATTATGATATTTTAATTTGGTGTATTTAGAAACAAAATTATTTTTGATCATAAAGAATCTGATTTTTCGCCGCGATAAGATGATATCTTTTCTGTTTAAAATAACTTTAATTTTGCGAGCCCCATAAATTTTGTGACTTTTATTAAAGGCACTGATAATTTCTTGTTCATAATTATTAACTTGCTTGTTAATACATTTATTAGTTTGATAATAATACGTTGATTTTGATAAACCCAAAATATTACATATTTTTCTTACTGAATATTTTGTTTTGTTGTTATTAATTATTGTTATTTTTTAGCCATTATCATCAGTGCGGCTTGCTTTAAAATGTCATTTTCCATTTTCAAGTCTTTAAGTTCTTTTCGTAAAGTTATTATTTCATTTTCTTCTAGTGTGCGATTGTCTTTTGCTTTAAATGAACCAGAATTATTATAATTTTTAACTCAACTATAAATAATTGGTTTTGGTAAATTATATTCTTGCCCTAGATTAATAACACTTTTACCATTTTTATATAGCATGACAATTTGTTTTTTAAATTCTTCAGAGTATGAAGTTTTATTTCCCATTTTATATTCCTTCTTTCTTAATAATTTTATCTAATTTTGAAGTCTATATAATTATGGTCCTAATAATTATAGCCTATCCAATACGTTGATTTTGATAAACCCAAAATCTTACATATTTTTCTTACTGAATATTTTGTTTTGTTGTTGTTAATTATTGTTATTTTTTGGCCATTATCAGTGTGGCTTGCTTTAAAATGTCATTTTCCATTTTCAAGTCTTTAAGTTCTTTTCGTAAAGTTATTATTTCATTTTCTTCTAGTGTGCGATTGTCTTTTGCTTTAAATGAACCAGAATTATTATAATTTTTAACTCAACTATAAATAGTTGGTTTTGGTAAATTATATTCTTGCCCTAGATTAATAACACTTTTACCATTTTTATATAGCATGACAATTTGTTTTTTAAATTCTTCAGAGTATGAAGTTTTATTTCCCATTTTTATATTCCTTCTTTCTTAATAATTTTATCTAATTTTGAAGTCTATATAATTATGGTCCTAATAATTGTAGCCTATCCAATTTCTTTAGTATATCCATCAATAATTGTTGATTGATAATATCTTTCTCCTTTTCAAATTAAATATGTTACATCAGTATATAGTACTGAAAACCTTGTTTTTATATCATTGAATTTACGATTAATTAAATCAGGATATTGCAATAAGCTTTTTTCTTTATTCTGTTTATACTTTATTTTTCTTCTCATTTTTATTACATATTCAGGTTGTATTTGATTATCACGCATAATTCTTAAAACTTTTTTTGAATTATATTTTATACCATAATCTTCTTTTAAATATTTAGTAATTATTCGATAACCAAATTGTTTTAAATTTTCTTCATAGACTTTTACAATATCATTTATTGCTTTTTTATCTTTTTTGCTACTGTCATAATTTTTATATTTATCTCAATAACTACGTTTTAACCCTGTTACTTCTAGTAATAATTTTATTTAATATTCACGACAATTTTTTTAATAAAAGAGACTATTCTTAGTTTGCTTAATTGCAAAAGTCATGGAGCTTTTTTAATAATTCATACCTTGTTTTATAATATTATAAATTTCTTTTGCCAAAAGAAATTTTAGGTCCTTTAGGATTGTTTAATTTTCCTTTTTTATGATTTGTTCATCAAGATTCTACTGTATTTGCATTTATATTATATTGTTTTGCTACTATTCAACAACTTTTTTGTTTAATTTCCTCAATGATTTTTGTTCTAAATTCTGATGTATATTTGTTATATTTTTGCCCTTTTTTGCCATATAAAAATTCACCCCCTATAAAAATTTAACAAAATCTTTTTTTATTTTACTTACTTTTTGGGGCGCAGTCTTATTTTAATCGCTTTTTACAATTAACAAAAACAGCTAATAAATTAGGAATTGATGTTTATGGTGATGTCAATGGTGCTGTTTATGAAGAATTTTAATTATATAAAAATAATCGTGAACAAGTTATGAATTTTTTTATGACTGAATTAGGATTAAAAGGAATTCGTTTTGATGAAGGAATTAGTGGCGAAGATGTTGCAAAATTAACACATAATAAAGAAGATATTAAAATCATTTTAAATGCATCAAGTCCTGCCCAAGAATTAGAATATTTATTATCATTAAATGCAAATAAAAATAATTTGGTTGGATGTTGGAATTTTTATCCACAACGTTATACTGCTAGTTCGTTAATGCATTTTATTGAAAAAAAAATCTATTTATAAAATGTTAGGAATTCGATTACAAGTTTTTGTTGCTTTGCAACGGAATGATGCACAAGGACCTTGGCAATATAATAATAAATTACCAAGCATTGAAATGCATCGTGATTTAACATTAGATTTTCAAATTCTTCATTTTGTGGCCTTATGTGTAGACGACATTATTGTATCAACGCAGTTTTTAAATGATGAAGAATTTGCAACTTTACAAAACATTAATTTACATTTAATTACATTAAGTTTAAAAACAGATAGGGGATACTTCTTGACAAAACAATTAATTTTGTTCGCCCAGAATTTAGCAGAGTACATGATTCGTAGTACATTTGCTCGGATTAAATATCAAGATTGTGATTTGCCTGCCCGCCCCCTTAGTGGTAAATATTTTGAAAAAGGTGATATTGTTATTTTAAATAATAAGGCACAAAATTATAAAGGTGAAGTTCAAATTATTACAAAACGGATGATAAACGATGGTATTCGTAACCTTTTTGGTCAATTAGACGAAAATGAACAAAAAATTGTTGATTGTTTATTACCAAATCAAGAATTTAGATTTAATTTAAGTTAAAAAAGTTGTAGTTAAAACCTATGGCTTTTTTATTTTGAAATGACTTTTATAATATTAAAATTATTTTCTTATTTTGAGGGATATAATTAAAAAATAAAAAATAATATTGCAATATTAAATAAATAGTTATTAATTTATTAACTCTTATTATTTTAAAGAAAGGAGTTATTAAGTTATGAAAAAAATTTTAAGTTTATTAGGAGCAATAATAATGTTTGATAATGGCGCTTCTATTGTTACAGCTAATAAGGTACAAGAGCCTTGACAAAATAATAATAGTCAACAAAAAGATAAAACTTATTTAATATAATCTGAAGTGTTTTGAAATAAAGCATTAATAATAGCAAAAATTAACTATCAAACAGAAAAAGTTAATTTAACAGCGTTAGGAATTAATAATTTAAATGAGTTAAAAACATTTTCTGTCGTTTGTTTGCCTGACTTTGAAATAACAGTTAATGATAATAAGATTGATAATCCAAATTATTTTGCATTATTTATTCCTACAAGTGATTTAAAAGTACTTACGAATTAATTTGATTGGGTAATGTTAGATAATAAAAATGATTTTAGAACAACTATTAATAAAGAATGATATTAGGGTTATTTTTATATGAAGGGAGTTGTTTGAAAAGATATCAACACTGGAATTTTATATTTAAAATTATTTTATAGTTTTGAGATTACAGAAGAAACACCTTAATCTTCTAATTACATTAATCTAAGGATAAAATCAGGTTCAACATTACAAGTGGTAAGAAAATAACTTTAATTTTGTAGAAAACTCTTGATATTTATAAAATATACCTAAAATTAGGTATATTTTATAAATATCAAGAGTTTTCTACAAAATTAAAGAAGTAATTCCAAATTAAATCTTGGTATTATCTTTATAATTATGTTAAAATCTAATAAATTAAGGAGGAAAAGTAATTAATGTCATTTACTGTAATAAAACACCCGTTAATTTTGGATAAATTAACAAGAATGCGCAAAAAGAAGAGTAATTCAAAGGTCTTTAAAGAAAATTTAGATGAAATTGCGCAATTAATGGCGTATGAAATATTTCGAAATATTGAATTAAATGAATTTGAAATTGAAACACCAGTAGCAAAAACAAAGGGATATAAAATTGCGAATGATATTGTTTTATTTCCAATTTTAAGAGCAGGTTTGGGGATGGTTGATGGAATTATTAATTTAGTCCCAAATGCTAAAATTGGACATATTGGATTATACCGAGATGAAAAAACCTTAGAGCCACATGAATATTTTGCCAAAAAACCAGAAAATATTAATAAAGCAAATGTTTTAGTTTTAGATCCAATGTTAGCGACAGGGGGCAGTGCTAATGTGGCAATTAAAAAAATTAAAGAATGAGGAGCAACTAATATTAAATTAGTATGTTTGGTAGCTGCACCTGAAGGAAAAAAATGTATTGAAGAGCATCATCCATATGTTGATATTTATGTTGCTGCGTTAGACCAACGTTTAGATGAACATGGTTATATTATTCCTGGTCTAGGTGATGCAGGAGACCGTATTTTTGGAACTAAATAAAAAAAATAAATTAAATTGAAAAAACCATTTTAAAGGTGTAGAATATAAATTGTCAATAATAAGTTTAGTAATGTTTTTGGGAATACTAATAGTATTGACGATGATATATTTGACATTAAAACGAGATTGAACTTTATACACAGGATTAGTTTTGGGGTATTTGTTTTCTCTTATAGGTTTCTTAATCATTTGCTTTTCTGGATGATTGTTAAGTATAAGTTTAAATAAGTACTTTTTTATCTTATTGTACCTAGTTCGCTTAGTGATTTATGCTATACCTATAGTTATTTATGCTGAGAATACTAGTTTTTTTAGTATCTACACAATAATTATTGGAATTAGTTTATGACCATTTTCATCGTTATTTGCAAATGTTAAATTTCCCATTCATCAACGCAGAAAGGAAGGAAAAAATGGCAATGAATAGTAACTTTGGTCAATTTCTTGCAATGGATTTAATCCCTGATCCAAATAAAAGTGGAATGGATGCATGAAGTTATACAATTTTATTACCGCAATTAGTAACGATAGTTATTACTACCTTTATTATTATGCTTTTATCAATAGGTTATTATAAACGCTTAAAAAAACTTGGTCCAACCGATATTCCAACTGGCTTAGTACTTTTTGCTGAAATTACAATTAAGTGAGTTGAAAAACAAGTTGTTGATTTGATGGGACCAAAATATAAATTTTTAACAGTTTATGTTATATACTTATTATTGTATATTGGGATTGGAAATTTAATGAGTGTTGTTGGGTTTGAATCACTTGCAACCGCTTATACTGTCCCATTATCAATGGGATTGGTTACCTTTTTTGGAATATATTATTTTGGGATTAAATATCAAAAACTAGTATATTTTAAAAAGTTTTTTATCAATCCATTAGAATTATTAACCCAATTTGTTCCTTTGATTTCAATTTCATTCCGTTTATTTGGAAACATTTTGGGAGGAACAGTTATTATTACCTTGTTCACAGCTTTAATGAGCTTTATTTGAGGACATATTCCTTATATTGGGCCTGTTGATTTATTAGCTGGTGTATTTTTACCTTTTTTAAGTATTTATTTTGATGTTTTTGATGGTTTAATTCAAGCATATATTTTTGCAATTTTAACAATTGCTTATTGGGCAATGGAAATGAAAACAGAAACCAAAGAAAAAAACGAAAAGATAATTAAGTTAAAAAAAGAACAAAAAATTAAAAATGTTAATTTAAATGGATAAAAAAGGATTAAAATAAAATTATATATTTGTTAAGGAAGAGGAGAATTATAATATGATAAATTTTATGACAATAGATTTGCTATCGAATATGATGACAATATGATTCATGGCCGGAATTAATGATGGTTTTACAAAGGGAATGTCATTATTAGGAGCAGGATTAGCTGCCATTGGTTGTTGTGGTTCAGGAATTGGACAAGGGTATACTGGCGGAAAAGCTGTTGAAGCAATTGCTCGAAACCCAGAAGTTGAAAGTAAAGTTCGAACACAATATATTATTGCTGCTGCGATTACTGAATCAGGGTCAATTTATGCATTAGTTATTGCGATTATTTTAGCATTTGTTACTGGTTAATGAAAAGTAAAAAATTGGAAACAAAGAAGGCTTAGATGTCTATGACAATGTGATTAATGTCAAAACCAATTGAACCAGCAGAAATTATTAATCAATTATTTCCTAATATATGGGTTTTTATTGCTCATGTTATTGCGACAATTATTTTATTAATTTTATTATCAAAATGAGTTTATAATCCATTTCGAAAAGCAATGCGTGCTCGTCGCAATAAAATTCGAGAATTAATTCAAGATGCTGCTGAAAAACAAGCAAAAGCAACAATTGATCAAAAAGAAGCATCGAAATTGTTAACAACAGCGAAGGTAGAAGCAAATAGTATTATTGTTGCGGCCCGAACTGAAGCAGAGGCAAAACGTCATCAAGTTTTAGAAACAGCAAAAGCTGAAGTTATGCAGCTAAACGAACAGGCCCATAAAGAAATTCAAAAAGAAAAAGAGCAATATTATGATGATATTCGAAAATCAATTATTAATGTTGCTTTTAATGCAGCTGAGCAATTATTAAGTAAAGAAATTAATAAAGAAAAAAATGAAAAATTGGTAGAAGAGTTCATCAAAGAATTAGAGTAGTAGGTTATGTTAATTAGTGAAAAATTTATTGATAATTATGCAGCTGCTTTAATGGCATTGGCGCTTGAAACAAAAAAAATTGATCATTTTTTAGAAGTTAGCAATATAATCGTAGATTTATTTAAACAAGAACCAGATTATATTAAGTTAATGGTGAATGCTGACATTACAAAAGAAGAACGAAAGAACATTTTAGCAAAACCATTTCAAAAAGTTATTGATCCGTTAATTTTAAATGCCCTTTTTTTATTAATTGATCGCGAAGCTTTTTGTTATGTTAGAAGAATTTTTAAAAGTTTAAGAAAATTAATAAATATTAGTTATGATGTTCAATATGGAAATATTTATTCAACCCAACCATTAACAAGAAAACAAATTACAACAATTAAAACAAAATTAAGTAAAAAATTTGGCTATCATATTGAGTTAATTAACAAAATTGATTCATCTTTATTAGGCGGAGTTCGGATTAAAATTAAGCACGAAATTATTGATAGTTCAATTGCGGGACAATTAGAAACAATGCGACAAAAAGCAATACATAATAAATAGAAGATGGGGTGAAAAAGTGGCTTTAAATGTAAATGATATTTCCGAAATAATTAAAAAACAGATTAAAGAATATGGTAAAAAAATTGAAATTCATGAAGAAGGAACTGTTGTGACAGTTGGTGATGGAATTGCTTTAATTGATGGTCTTGACAATGCAATGATGAGTGAATTGATAATTTTTCCGAATGAAATTTATGGAATGGTATTAAACTTAGAAGAAGGTGCTGTTGGGGCCGTTTTAATGGGCGATGATACAACAGT